>JAVEYG010000059.1:0-16984 GCA_034003625.1 Prolixibacteraceae bacterium
AAAACCAACATTGTAACAGTTCCACCTCCTAAGCCTATCAAAGTTCTCCGAACATTTTAGAGAAACTCTGAAAGTGGGTTGATGTTTTCTATGAAAACAAGACGGGGTTTACCGAATGCTTACAATTCTTTTTGAATAAGTCATATTGATTTGTTTTAATGATTAGTGTAGTTTGAAAATCGATTCGGAAAAATAACCTGCCAAAATCATTGGTAGGTGTTCTTTCATATTTGAAAGGTCAGGATCATATCCCATTACTTCGCTAAAGAGTTTGTCGAACTCATACTTAGTTGGGTAGAGTGTAAACTTGTATTTGTACATATTGAACGTGCTTGCAATTGCTTGTTTAAACAAAATAGGTTCTGTTTTTTGCAAGAATGGTTCAAGTAGCGCATGTGATCGGTTCGCCGATTCACTTTGGATCAATAATTTCCAAATAAGTTGCCCTGCTGCAAAAGCGAATTCATCATCGGTTGCGATGTGAAATGATTCGGTTTGGGCAATCTCTCGAATCTTCGTTTGTAATTCAACGGTTTTATTTGTCATACTATTTGTATTAAAATTGTTATCAAACAAAGGTTGTAAGCCAAACCAAAGGCTTAGCTTTTTTCGTATTTGTACGGGTTCTTTTAATCCTTCATCATGTCTCAAATCATCAATAATCGATTCCATGAACATCTCATCAATCATAGTCATGGTAATTATCTGTTGTTTCGATTTATAAATGAAGTCGTACCATGCTTTACGATATTTGTAAAGGAGGTTGTAGATCGCATCGGTTAAGCCATATTCGGGACTAACTTTTAAATCATCGAAATATTTGAGCCATAATGTTCCAGCTTTGGTTTTCTGAACCAACTGATTGTTGAAAATGGGGTTTACAACCATAAATTGAAAATCAAATACGTTGTGATCTTTACTGTTGAAATACACGACTGGCTCTGTCCCAAACATCTCCTTTAAAGTGAAATCATATTCTTCTTTATCTTTTAAAGTGTATTTAAAAACAGGCACAAAATCCAAATCGATAATTTGTCCTTTTTGGACAAACAAAAGATAGAAGTTTTGAAGGTTCGTTCTACGAAGATTCAATAGCGAACGAATGATCTCAGAATACCCAGAAACTCCTTCGTTATTAAAAAGCTTGACCACATCTACATTCAGGTTTGCTTCTTCTTTATCAACAAAGATTGGTAAAGGATTAGGTAATTTCTGTCCAAGTTGATAAAACTTTAAGATAAGTTGGGCTTCTTTTCCATTAATGCGGTAGTTGTACCTAAAACTTGCAGTTTGATGCTTTAAAAACCGTTTTTTGTCATTAAATGAACTGAGGCTGTCGCTAATTCCATATGTAATGTCTCCAAAGACCGCATTGTAATCGACTTTATTGAATACATTTTGTCCAAGATACTTTTGATATGGAATCTTAAAATCTTCAATGGCGGGGCTCTTCATGAAGAATATAATTGAATACGCATCTTTGAGATCGGAATAACCAATCATCTCAAGCATTTCCCAAAAATTCTCTTTCAAGAAGGTTTTAAACCCTTCAAACCAAATTTTAGGATTTCCTTCTCCAACAAACTCCTCTGCCTTGTTAAAATATTGTTTCGTTAGTTCGTTCAAAATTCCTTCTTTGCCAATGCTTTCAAGATTTTTGTCAATGATCTTTTTGGTACACCCTACAGCATAAGGATTGCACGTAACATTGAAAATTTTCTTGTTGGGATTAAAAATCTTAGCTGCCGAAACGGGCTTTGAAGCCTGTAATATCATTCGGCATTTTACGAAAAAAGGAGTTAGTTCCTCTTTTTTCGTAAAGAGTCCAATATCTTCTTCCAAGATATTTCCATTGTCGTCAACATTCTTAAGTACATATTTACCTTCCTCCAAACCTATGTCGAGAGCAACGTAAATACCTTCTTTGAGCTTGGCTCCTTCTTCAAATAGCTTGGGAGCTTGCTCTTCCAGTGTTTCCACAAATTGGCAGATTTCGTTAATCATATAATTAAGGTGTTAGTTGTAACTTTGCCGGTTGGCCTTGTCAGCCAGTCGTAGTCAATCGTTTTACAGGTTTGTTTCATATCGTTTTTATTTAAACCTTGAAGGTTTCAGAAACCTTCAAGGTTGTAGGTTGTAGCGGTTTGTAGTGTTGTCGGAAAGCGATGCTGTCTTTTTTTAAAACACACAGCATCATTTTCAAAAAGCACAGCATCTTTTTGGGAAACGGTGCGCACCGTTTTTTTCACCGTTGCGCACCGTCCAAAAAATTAGCGCGGAGTTTCCTCTGTTTCGGCGCTTCCGTCGGGTTGGGCCGATGTTTTCTCAAAAGTGAGGTTAGCCAGCATTCCCTTAATGTCTTTTCCGGGGGTGAAAATGACCCGTGTACCGGAAATACTGGATGCTGTGACCTCTTTTTCACTGGCCTTGCCTTCGCTGCTGATGCCTATACGCAGGCTTCCAAGCTCGCCCAAGCGGACGATCTGTCCCTCGGACAGTGAATCAACCATTACATCGACCATTGCATATACTACCGCACGAATATCGGCACCACTCACCGTACTGATCTTTTCGATGCGTTTGGTCAACCCTGTCAGGGTTAGTTCGCCACTCGAACAGGCCGAGGCATAATACTTCTTTTCGCCGCCTCCGACTACTCCGGGCTGGCCTTTCTGGATCACATTAAATTTAACAGGCATGTTGAATTATTTTTATTTGTTTATAAATTCCCCGGGGGTGCGACTGAAATTTTGTTTTCATCCATTTGTCCGATTAATGTTATTCTTTTTTTAACCTTCACCTAAACCCTCAAGGTTTTCCAAACCTTGAGGGTTTAGTGTTTATAAATTCAACCATTCTTCAATCTCGTTCATATCAACTTGCTCATTGTGTATCGTTTTAAAATTTGCTTCATTGTCGAACCATCCAATTACCTCTTCACGATGAAGTTTGGTAGGTCTCACCGAAATGCAGGTCATATAACTACTCCATGGGTATTCTATCGGATGCTCACAAAAGCCGTGATGCACGGGATTGTTGTGGATGTACAGGATTGTCTGTTTTAAGTAGGTCTCGTCTTCTATTCTTTTTCTCTTAAATGTATGTTCGAATAAGCTGCCCGTTCGATTATATTTTTTATTAAAGGCCTTTGTATAAGCATTAAAAAGATTGGAGAATTGTTGGTTGATTCGTTTTTCTATTCCCAAACCCTCAAGGTTTTGAAAACCTTGAGGGTTTAAGATTGGTGTTGTTTTAATCCGGACCAATATATGAAAATGATTTCCCATTAATACCCATGCATATGTATCGGCTACCGGCGAAATGTATTTGTCGTATATTGACAGGAAGTGCGCGTAGTTAGTGATTTCATGAAAAATAGGACAACCGTTAATGCCACGATTGTAGATATGGTAAAAATAATTTGGTTCTAATGGAATTCGTTGTTCCGGCATTCGTTTAATTTTTAATGGAATTCAACCCCAAACCCTCAAGGTTTTGAAAACCTTGAGGGTTTGGGGTTGGGTTTGTTATCACCTCGCACCACCCAAATCCCGTCGACCCTTTCTCCCCTATTGAGGAAGAAAGTATCAATCGGTGAAATTCTTCGGGGGCTTTAAGTTCAAAATCGAAAATGTATCCCCGTATTTTGCTTTGCTGCTTGGTGCCAGGCTTTACGGTAATTAACTTCGACCGGGGAGCGGTTTTCAGTTTCAGGCTGAAAGCATCGACGACATCAACGGGCAATGTTCCCGGTATTGCTTTCCTTCGTTGCAACAGGTTATTTTTAATAAATTCTGCGTATCCGTCATCATCGGGAGAAAGGTAGCGGGCATATTTTTCCCCCCCGGTCATTACCGAAACTACTACCGGTGAAAGAGCCTTGTAATACATGACATTGTTTACCGGAGGGTCGGGTATGCGTTCGACCTGAACAACGCATAGGTCAATCCCGTTAAACCGGTCGCCGATATATAATTGCTGGTTATTGAAAAGGCCAATGATAAATTTCTCGGCGGCATCGCTTAAATGAAAAGCTACTTGCATGAAAATGCGGTCGGCCCTGAGCTCGAACAACGATTTTTCTTTCCATAGTAACGGTTTACCGAGATTGAGAGGGAAATAGGCAAACAACTTGAAACGTTTGTTGCCGTCTTTATATCCTTCGGAATGAAGGAAGGCGGAAAATCCGGGATCGGTATTGGCAATAACTTTGTAAATCCAGGCGCTCAGGTAATACTGATAATCAACCGGGAGCATGCGGTATTTCCCGGTTCGCTGAAAAGTAATGCGAAATATCATATAATTTTGTCTTTTATTATATTAAGTTAGTGTACTAAATTTAAGATGTAAAATCAAAATAACAAAGCATTTTTATTGATAATTCACGAACACCCCGTTTTTCGTGACGAAGTGTTACTGAACCGACATGAAGGCCCCGTTTTTGATAAAAAAACGATTCCGGATTTTACGTCAAAATGAGTGGTTTTTGGGTCATTTTTAATGGGAAGTTGAAAGGAAGACGTCATATTTTTTCGTTGAACGAACAAAAATTACATTTCTGCAGAAGGAAAAATGACGGCAGCGACAGGTAA
Organism: Prolixibacteraceae bacterium; assembly: GCA_034003625.1. GTDB lineage: Bacteria > Bacteroidota > Bacteroidia > Bacteroidales > Prolixibacteraceae > GWE2-42-39. Next base: position 4,593 of record JAVEYG010000059.1, read on the forward strand.
AATTTTTCCGAAAGTTTTTTGTTGTTTCGTATTCCGGGATTAAAGAAATAGTTTAAATTTGCGTCACTTCAGGCGGGAGTAGCTCAGTGGTAGAGCATCAGCTTCCCAAGCTGAGGGCCGCGGGTTCGATCCCCGTTTCCCGCTCACTGAAAGTCAGGTAATTGAATTCCTGTTCAATTACCTGACTTTTTATTTTATAACCAGAAATATAAACTTTTGGCCTTTTTATGGTTATAAGGACACAACGTTTAACAACACATCGTAACTGATTTACAAGGAAATAAATTGCCCCTGTTGCTTCCCTGCAATTTGTTAATCTTGTCCATATCTAAATTTATCAGATGAAAGGCTTGTGTTGCATTGGCCGGTAGGCAGCCATTTCTGTTTGTTTCTTTTATTCTGTCACCAGTATCATCATCGAAACAGCAGGTACTTTGACCTGGCCACCGGAAAAATTTTCAATCCCTTCATTGTTCATTTGCAGGCCGCGGGCGACAACTTTCCATTGTTTGTTTTCAGGTACCGGGTAGTCAACCTCCGATTTGTTCCCATTGAAGATCAGCCATATTTCTTTCCACGGGTCGCCGTTTGCATGGCCGGTAAGCAAACAAGCCACAACGCCCGGATGATAATATTTTGAAAAACGGAAATGGTGCCTGATCTGGTCGGATGAACGCATCCTGAAGGCCGGATGGTGTTTGCGCAGTTCAATCAGTTGCCTGAAATAATTAAAAACATCGCGGTATTGGCTTTTCCGGTCCCATTCGATTTTATTAATTGAATCGGGCGATTTGTACGAATTGTGATCGCCCTTTTTGGTACGCGCCATTTCCGATCCGGCGTGAAGGAAGGGTATTCCCTGCGAAGTCAGGATAATTGCCCCGGCCAGGCATATCATCCGGCGGAGTTCCTCTTCGCCTGCCCCCGGCGAACTGAGCGCCAGCTTATCAAAAAGCGTATAGTTGTCGTGACAAGAAACATAATTGACACACTGCCAGGGCTCCATTGCCCAGGGTTGGTCTGAACTTTCAACAAAATGATACGTAATCTGAGGATGGAAACAGGCGGCCACCATGCCAAACTTCAGCTGTTCCTCGCGCAGGGTCAGCCCGCTTGCAAAACCTTTCGACCGCCCGTCAAAATTATTGCCTTTCAACGCATCGCGCAGGTCATCGTTAAAAACGGCTATACGGTTGAGCCGGGAAACATTTTTTTTCACGGCCCTGTATTTCTCGTCGAGCGGACTTTTATCGGCTGTCCAACCTTCGCCGTACAGGATAATGGAAGGATTGATCTCATCGAGTTTCGCGCGGATGTGGTTCATCGTTTCAATATCGAAGATGCCCATCAGGTCGAAACGGAACCCGTCGACATGGTATTCCCTCGCCCAATAGCAAAGCGAATCGGCAATGTATTTGCGCACCATGGCGCGTTCCGAAGCAATCTCGTTACCGCAACCGCTGGCATTGGCAAAGCCCCCGGTGCGGTTTTGCCGGTAAAAATAACCGGGAACAGTCTGGTTGAACACCGACCGGCGTGTGTAACCGGTATGGTTGTATACCACATCGAGAATCGCCCCGATACCGTTCCGGTGAAGCGATTGTACCAGTTTTTTCAACTCTATGATCCGTGAAAGATTATCGGGGTTGCCCGAATAACTTCCTTCGGGGGCATTGTAATGAAGCGGGTCGTATCCCCAGTTGTACTGTGCTCCCGGATTGGCTTCGTCAACCGAATAAAAATCGTTCACGGGTAATAAGTGAACATGGGTAATCCCGAGTTCCCGGAGGTGGGCAATCCCGATTTTCTCGCCGAAAGCATTGACCAATCCGTCTTCCGTGAAAGCAAGAAATTTGCCTTTGTGCAGAAAACCGGAAGCCGGATCAACCGAAAAATCGCGCACATGCAGTTCATAGATGATGGCATCCACCGGATTTTCGCAGGAAACAGGCCGGTCGTTTTCCCAGTCTTCGGGATGGGTTTCTGCCGGATCGAAGATCAATCCCCGCTTTCCGTTTGTGCCAACAGCCCGTGCATACATATCGGGGACCTCATCGAGCGGTTCACCGTCATCGACTTTCAGCGTATAATACAGGTTTTTAAAATTGCCCTTTAACCACAGGCTCCAGGTCCCGTTTTCCGAAGGCATAAGATTTTCAACCCGCATTGTATGCCCCCACGTACTGTTTTCATATATCCTGAATTCGACCGACCGGGCTGTGGGCGCCCATATTTTTACAGAAAGATGACCCTCGGAAAAGAACACGCCAAGATCACCGCCATCATAAAACGGATAAACGGAGAAGTCGATATGGTTGAATTTCCAGTTACGCATCTTCAGGTGTACAAACTTTTCCGAAGGCTCACATATTTTGTTTTGAAACGCCTCCCATCTACATCTTCAAGGATGACCCGGCCCCAGTAAAAACGCTTCAGCTTTCGGTCGTGTTCAAAAAAACGGCTGAGTTCAATGGTGAGTGTAAACGTTTTTCCCACTTCAAGATAAAGCGGATAAATTTCCTCGTTTTTCACTTTTTTCAACCTGAATTTCCGTATCGACCAGAGCTTTCTGAAAACCAATACCGGGGCTTCGATATCAACATAGCGGGCACCTGTGTTTTTCACCTTCAGGGTCAACACCTTAGGCCTGACCAAACGGTCTTTGGTGAGCTCCACTTCCAGCCTTTTCCGTTTAAACCAGCTTTTCGGGCTCCGGGGTTTAAATCCTTTTTTGCTCCGGATGAACGAAGACAGCATTTTTACTGCCACAAACAGCAGGATAAAAGCAGCAATCCAGAAAAGTTTGTACCCCTCGGGGCCTACCTGTTTTTGTGCCAGCACCACAGAAGGGATCAAGACAAATATAAGAAGAGTGAGGATTTTCATTCTGCAAAAATAGGAACTTTTTCGGGATGGTGCATGCCAAAGAATATTGAGGAAGTTCACCCGAAGTGACCCCCTCTATAAGATTGAAACCCTGTTCTTATTTTTCTTAGAAATGAAGTACGTCTTTTATGTTTTTGTAGCCGGCCTTGCTAACCTTAAGTTTGGTTTTGTCTTTCAGGATGACTACATACGATTCTTTTTCGTATTGCTGGATTTCGGCAATGAATTTCACCTGCACAATATACGAACGGTGAATCCGGATAAAATCTTTCGGGTTAAGGTGGTCTTCAAAATATCTCATGGTTTTTTGCTTCGTATGCCGTCCTTCGGTTGTGTAAATCAGCACATAATCGTCGAGCGATTCAATATAACGGATTGCATCCACGGTGATGATGTTGATTTTGTGCCGGTCTTTTACCACCACGCGGTCGAGATAACCTTCGTGCGGATAGTTACTGAGTTTTTCAATGCGTTCAGCCGGGCTGTCACCCGATTGCACCCGGGCAACAGCTTTTTCAATGGCGGCCAGCAAACGGTCTTTGGCAAACGGTTTCAGCAAATAATCGACCGCATTGAGTTCAAACGCTTTTAGGGCGAACTGGTCATAAGCGGTTGTGAAAATAATCTCAGGTTTGTGTTCGAGCAGTTCCAACATCTCGAAGCCGGTTATTTTAGGCATTTGTATATCGAGGAATACCAAGTCGGGTTTTAATTCATTGACCATTTTCACCCCGTCGAAGCCATTTTCGCATTCACCGGCAATTTCGATGTCGGGGTTTTCTTTTAGATAGGTCTGAAGAAGGTTCCGTGCCAGTTCTTCATCGTCAATGATAATGGTTTTAAGTTTTTCGTTCATGGTCTTTGGTATTTTGCGGAATGCTTAAGTTAACTTCAAAGTATGTTTTATGATCTTTGGCTTGTAAAAGATCGGGGTTTTTGTAGATAATTGCAAGCCGTTGCCTGATATTTCTCAGCCCGATCCCTTCACCTTTACGGTGAACAGCATTCGGGTCGTAGTCGTTGACAATTGAGATATGAAGAGATGAATCGTCGCAGGAAGCCGTGGTTTTTATCATCACCTGTTCGGTGGTTTCATAAACCCCGTATTTAATCGCATTTTCATACAATGGTTGCAAAATCATGTTCGGGATACGCAGGTCCCCACAATTTTCTGAAATCTCAAACTCGGTATTTAGTTTCTTCCCAAAGCGTACTTTTTCAATGCTCAGGTACAATTTTATATTTTCCAATTCCTTATTAAACGGTACGGTTTCGGTTTCGTCGTGCATCAGCGAATAACGCATGAACGTGGAAAGGTTAATGACCATTTCCTGTGCCTTTTCAGGATTGGAAATGGTGAGCGAGGAAACCGAATTCAGGCTGTTAAAAAGGAAATGCGGATTGATCTGCGACTTGAGCGCCTGCAATTCGGCTTCCCGCACCAGCGCTTTTAGTTCCGATTCCTGTTTGATTTTTTCCTTGAAATTCTGGTAATAGTTGATGGCCGAAAAGAAAATCACGAAAATGGCATACAACACATAACTGGCCAAAACCTTTTCCGGGAACCGTGAAAAAATCTGGCCCACTAAATTTTTGTCAATCAGTTTGGTAAAAGTGACCCCTAAGTACAACCAGATAGTCACTACAATGGTTGCAAAAACCAGGTGGAAAAACAAGATGCGCAGGATCGCGTAATCTTCAAAACGGTTGTATTTTATAGCAAACCAAATCGACAACCCGATAGTGGGATAAATCGCTATGCCGATAACTGCTTCGGCAAGTGCAAGTTTAAATGAGGTATCATAATAGAGCCATTGAAGGAAAATACTTCCGATTCCCAGCAGTAGCCAAAACAACAGGTAGGAAATGAGCAGTTTTCTGCTTTTTAACAATGGATGTTCCATGGGTCAGGAAAAGTTGCCGTTAACTGTGTTTGGTTGTATCGTGCGCATCAGATGTGTTTGATCTCCACTCCGCCGAAAATAGATATCCCTTTAATGGTAATTGTTTTGGAAGGGTCGTAACCCGCTTGTTGGTAGGTCTCGCCACGTTTGTCAGTGAATGCGCCAAAAATAGTGGTCACTTCGTTACGCACACTCCAATCGGGCGGAATTTTAAAGCCGCACCCACCGAAAATCGTCACACAATCGATGACCGATCCGTTCTCGGAAGGGACGGCCCTTCGCAGGTCGTATTCAATCCCCCCGAAAATAGAGGTTGCTTTCCCTCCCATAAGATGCTGGGAATTAATAAATATCTCCCGCCCGCCGAAAATCACAAAATCATCAAAATAATCAACGGAAGGGCTTTGGCTCCCCATAATCACCTCGTCTCTTTTCCCTTTGTGTTTCATCAGCATTGCAACGCCCACTGCGACGAGGATGACGGGCCAGAATATCCGTTTTACCTCTCTCGGAATGTCAAACAGGTCGGGAAGAAGAAAAAATGTTCCCACTACGATCATGATCACCCCGCCGGTACGGTTTCCCCCAAGTACCGAAATTGCCCCGATCGCAATGATGATCATTTGCCAACTGATCAGGATGTCGGTTACATTCCAGGGAATAATGTCCAGTTTCTCAAGAATTAAAAAACTACCTATCACGATTAAAATCACGCCAAAATAAAATCGTTTATTTCCTCCATGTTCATGTCTCATACCCACTGATTTTAATTTTTGAAAACTTATGGCCCCTTTTAAATATCGGACAAATTAAAACAATTTCGTCAGAATTACGATTCCTGCGATGATTAAAATAAAAGGGACAAAGAGAATTAAAAGGATACCGGGAATTAAAATAAATTTCGGCAAAATGAACAACAAGATCAGGAACAGGACCAATCCCCCCAGAAACCGTCTGCCAATCAGCAGTAAAATTCCGGCAATGATTAAAACGAGTGGCCATCCGATCTGGCTTATGGCATGAAAAGCGTTACTGAAGAACCTGCCAATAGCGGCAAACATCCACCCGATACCAGGAATTGAAAGGCCCCAACCGGTATTTTTCAGAATTAATACCACGCCAAGAACAATAAGTATCCAGGCCAATGTTGAACCCGATTTTCGTTGTCGACAATGATCGTTCATCTTTCATTACAATTTTAAATTCGCGGTAAAAATAGACATCACAAATAAAAACGGCTTCACCCGGATCGGTTAGTGATTGTGATTCATCGGTAAAAAGGCGCAGTTGAAAAATAAGAGAGCAGACAACCTGCCTGCTCTCTTTGCAACTGATACGTATACGCCATTATATTATGTCCTGATCTTTAATACCCGGTCACATCACCTGCAATACAAAACCCACTTATTTATTTATCTCCTTCAACCATGTGTCGCGCAACTGCACGGTTCGGTTAAATACCGGTTTTTCGGGAGCCGAATCGGGGTCGAGGTTGAAATACCCTAACCTTTCGAACTGAAAATGATCATATGGTTTCGATTGTTTTACAAACGGTTCAATGTAACAACCGGGAAGAACCTGTAACGAATTGGGGTTCATAAATTCCTTGAAATCAACATCTTTGTGGGCATCGGGCGTTTCGTCGGAGAACAACCGGTCGTACAGGCGGACCTCGGCCTTCACGTTCTCAGTTGCCGAAACCCAGTGTAAAGTTGCTTTTACTTTACGCCCGTCGGGCGAATTTCCACCCTTCGAGGCCGGATCGTAAGTACAATGCAATTCTGAAATATTTCCGTTTCCATCTTTTATAACATCGGTACAGGTAATAAAGTAAGCATAGCGCAAACGTACCTCACGTCCCGGCGCCAAACGGAAAAATTTATTGGGCGGATTTTCCATGAAATCGTCGCGCTCGATATATATTTCACGGGTAAATGGCACCAGGCGGGTACCAGCCTCAGCATCTTCCGGGTTATTGACCGCTTCCAGTTCCTCCACCTGCCCTTCCGGGTAATTAGAAATCACTACTTTCAGAGGGTCGAGTACGCCCATAACCCGTTGTGCTGTTTTATTCAGGTCTTCACGTACCGAATGTTCCAGCAGGGCGACATCAATCATCCCGTCTACTTTGGTCACCCCGATGCGGTCGGAGAAATTACGGATTGATGCCGGCGTATAGCCTCTTCTTCTCAGTCCCGAAATGGTGGGCATGCGCGGATCGTCCCATCCGTTTACATGGTTATCTTTTACCAATTCGAGCAACTTGCGTTTGCTCATCACAGTATAGCTAAGGTTCAGCCGTGCAAATTCAATTTGTCGGGGGCGGTAATCATCGGTTTTTAGCTGGTCGATGAACCAATCGTACAACGGGCGGTGTACTTCAAACTCAAGTGTGCAGATCGAATGGGTGATGCCTTCCCAGTAATCGCACTGTCCGTGGGCGAAATCGTACATCGGGTAAATGCACCATTGGTCGCCGGTACGGTGGTGTGCAGTTTTCATGATGCGGTATAGAATGGGGTCGCGCATGTGCATGTTTGGCGAGGCCATATCAATCTTGGCCCGCAATACACAGTCGCCTTCATTGAATTTACCATCTCTCATCTGCATAAACAAATCAAGGTTTTCCTGTATCGAACGGCCCCGGTACGGACTTTCCGTTCCCGGACGGGTTGGCGTGCCTTTTTGCGAACTGATGGTTTCTGCATCCTGATCGTCAACATATGCCTTTCCTTCCCGGATCAGTTGCACTGCAAAATCGAAAAGTTTCCCGAAATAATCCGATGCGTAATATTCGCGGTCATCCCAGCTGAACCCTAACCAGCGTACGTCTTCTTTTATCGACTCAACATACTCGGTCTCTTCTTTCGAGGGATTGGTATCGTCAAAACGCAGGTTGGTCAGTCCGCCGTATTTCTGCGCAGTGCCAAAATTCAGGCAAATTGATTTGGCATGCCCGATATGCAAATAACCATTGGGTTCAGGAGGAAACCGGGTATGTACACGTCCGTTGTTTTTACCTTCCCTGATTTCTTCTTCAATAATTTGGTGGATAAAGTTCTTCTTTACCGCGACACCGGTTTCCTGATTTTTTTCGTTCATTGCAGACCCTTGATTTTTATGTTCCTGTAACAGATGGGTGCAAAAGTAAAAAATGATTCACAACACGATGTTTTAATACGAAAAAAAAAGAGATAGCAAATCGTAAAATTTAAATTTGTGCCGAAATAATCAAAAGCCTGAAAAAGATGGGAATTATTGAAATTGAAGGCATGGAGTTTTTTGCCTGCCACGGACATTATGATGTGGAACAAAAAGTGGGGAACCGTTTCTTAGTTGACATCCTGGTTGAATATGACTGTTCAAAAGCGGCTGTTTCCGACCAGTTGGACGACGCTCTTGATTACCAGAAAGTATATCTGCTTATAAAAAATGAGATGGGAATATCTTCGAATTTATTGGAACATGTAGCGATGCGGATACTCGGTGCTCTAAAAAGGCAATTCCCTGAAGTACAGAAATCATCGGTAAAAGTATCAAAGATGAACCCGCCAATGGGAGGACTGATCGAGAAAGTAAGCGTTAGCCTTAACTCCTGACAAAAAGAGAAAGTTATTGGCAGGAATCAAAATTTTATTACATTTGCAGTCCGAACAAAAAACGGTTCCTTGACCGAGTGGCTAGGTAGCGGTCTGCAAAACCGTGTACGGCGGTTCGAATCCGCCAGGAACCTCGGAATAAAAAACCCAAGAAGCATGGAATCAACTTCTTGGGTTTTTATTTTATAAATATTTATCCCCCTATTGTCCCGCCATTAGCCCAAATTGCGCATTAGAATAATGTAAAAGGCCGTTTTGCCTGATTTGAATGGTTCCCAATCCGGAAAACCATTTCCTCCGTTTCAGGTTCAAGCTCAGTTTGAGGGTGTATTTGTTGTTGATTTTCTGAAAATATGCACCAATGGCAAACGTTCTGTATCGCAGTGTTGATAAGGTATGCTGGACTTTCGAATTGAGCAGGAACTGCCTGAACAAGGCCATTAGGTTATAGGCAAGCATGGCAAAGATCAATGCAGCTTCGGTCTCAAAAAATGATTGCATGTTGAAGCTGTCAAAACCAAAATCGTATTTGAGTTCTTTAATCCGGTTTTCGGCATCGCCACGTCCACGGTAAAGCCGCCAAACATCGGCAGCAGACAGGGTCAGGTTGGTAATATAGGCCGAATACCGGTACTGTCGGTAATAATCTTCATCCTGAAAAAGCTTCAGCATTTTTCCTGCTGCTTTGGGACGTTTTTCAATTTTTTGTCTGACCACGATCATCCTGCGCGGCTTGTCCCACGATTGCCCTTTGTATTGTAATTCACTGATTCCAATGCCGTCATCCAGTGTAGTCCAAACCTGGGTTCCAGCGATAATACGTTGGATTGGTCCATAGAAACGTGCTGCAACGATATAATTGATGGGCTTCTCTTTTTCTTCCAGATAATCAAACACATCTTTGCCAAAAAATCCACTATCAAGGCGTAGCAGGCTGATGTTTTTACCCTGCAACTTGGTAAAAGTATCTTCCAGAAAGGGAATAAAACCTTCTGCCGATCCGGTATTACCACTTCTTAACCACAGGTTCGCTACCAGCTTGACATCTGAAACAAAGGCAATAATGGGATTGTGCGATGCCCTGCCCTGCCTATGTGGGTTATATCCTCGTTTGGCCCCTTGCTGTTCCCCGTAGCGGGTCAATACCGATGAACCACAATCGAGAGTGTAATTATCAAACTGTACCGAATTGAATATCCAAGAATAGAAGTGGTCGCTCACCCGTTGGTTAGTTCCTTGTGTGAACCTGGCAAAATAACGTTTGTAAACGTCCTGCGCCGGAGATTGCTCCCAACCAAAGATCTTCTTCAAAGCTTCGTCATGGCGGGTGACCTCGGTGTGCATGAACCTATTGGCCCCACACCAGATACTCACTAAAAATGATTCAATAATTGAAACCGGGGAGTAACCCCGATTCGGTCCTGGCTGAGGTAAATCAATGAAGCTTTCAACCTGCGCCTTGAATCCTGTTTTGTCCAATATCTGGCGCAAAAACACCATTCAGCCCCAAGGCGTAATCTCTTGATTGGTATAGCGTATGCCGAATCCCATACTTCAAATATGCCTAATGCTACGCATTAGAAATGCATATCACGTAATTTGGGTTAAAACAAATTAAAGGTCACCGAATAGGTCACCTGAAAAGTTCCATTTGATACAAAAAAGCATCAAATGGAGCTATACCCATAATCTTCAATATTGTCAGTATTCATTGACATACAAAAGAAAAAACGACCTAAACTTAACAAAAAATTCAGGTCACCTTATAGTTCACGTGGAAACTGGTTTTATATGGTCTGAATTGATATGTTAAAAAATCAAAAAAGCCCACAAACACTGGTGCTTGCGGGCTTTTGATGTTGTTTGGTTTCCCATTTGGTCGGGATACCAGGATTCGTCCTGTGTCCTGTAAGTATTTTATTTTCAGAAAAATATCAAAATGTTTCCAGAAAGAACTCACCGTTTAACTCACCTGAAATTTGATCGGATTTCAATCAATTTGAAATGAGTTGGTTACATACAAATATACAAAATAATTGAATTTGATTCGAAAAATATTGTTTAAAACACAGGATAATTTTAACGGCTTTGGTTATGACATTTGAAAACCAGCCGAAAAGACCAGACATTGTTTTTAAACGAATTCAGAAAGGAATCGTTTCAAAGGAATGTGGACAATTCCTTCATAACTGGTTCCGAAGTATTCATCCAGGGTAACTACGTACTTGGGGTAATTATCTTTTATTGCCAGCAAATTCCCAAACTCCCTTTCCATGGTTGGCTTCTCTGAAATGCGTAGGGCCACCTGGATATAAACCTTTTCACCCTGCCGTTCTGCAATAAAATCGATTTCTTTATCTCCCTGCTTTCCTATCAAAATAGAGTATCCGGTTGATTTTAAGTGCATATATACTGCATTCTCGATAATTTGTCCCAAATCAAAGGGTGAAAACCCCGCGATGGAGTTTCTCAGGCCAATATCATTGAAATAGTACTTTTCTCCAACCTCAAAAACCTTCTTCCCTTGGATATCGGACCGTTGGACTGCAGATACCAGCATGGCTGTTGTCAGGTAATTCAAATAATTCAAAATCGCATTGATCGAAATAGACACATTTTGCGACTTCAGAAACTTGCTAATCCCCCGGGCGGATATCAAGTTGCCTGTTTCGTTCGCCAGGTATCTGATTAAACGGTTCAGAAAATCCACATTGCGAACTTCAAAACGGGAAACAACATCCCTAAAAAGTATGGACTGGCTTATGTTTTTTAAATAGTCAAATACGGTCTCATCAGTAAGATCCAAGTGAATCAAGTAGGGGAGTCCACCATACTTCAGATATTGGGTTAGACTTTCCTGCGAATTCTCAAGTTTATGAAACGATAGAAACTCAGGGTAATTGAGGGCATAAACAGGGATTTCAACATATCTTCCTCCCAAGTAGGTTCCCAATTCCCCCGACAAAATATTGGCATTGCTCCCGGTACAATATATATCATATCCCCCTTCTGCCAGAAGACTTCTCAGTGTCTTCTCAAATTCAGGAACAACCTGTATTTCGTCTATCATCAAGAAGTTGGGCCCTTCTTTTTGTGATTTCGACTTCACGTAATTATACAGGGCTGTCGAAGTGTTGAGTTGCTCAAATTCGTTCAATTCAAGATTGATATAGATAATGTTCGGATTTTGGAACCGCTCACGAATACTATCCATAGCCTGAAACAACAAATAGCTCTTTCCAACCCTCCTCTGGCCAATAAGCACTTTAATAAGCTCCTTTCCGATGTAGCGGTCAACCTGCTTCTTATAAATTTCTCTTGTAATGTATGTTTTCATTTTAATGTATAAACAACAAAAAGTCAAATATAAGTATTTTTGTCATTTATAAAAAACACAATGTGTGCATCTCATACATTTGTCATTTTAAAAACTACAAAATAAGGAACATCCTGCATTATTACGGTATCAATTTTTTTAGGGACCTTTTGATACAAATGAATATTTTAATGAAATCTCAGTCATTGAATTTCTGCCGGTTATAAAATTTCATGATGCAATTTTATTTATTGCAATCTGCATTACCGTAATGCGTATTGCGTTAATATAAATAGGCTACATTTATTCCTCTAAAAATCAGCCAGACTACTTTTGTTAATATGTTATTTGTTAGTCCGACCAACCAGAATCAATACACTCATTTTTTGTTCACAGATGAATTTCTTGCCAAATATGCAGCCTGAAGCAATTAACAAACGAAAACAATCTATTTTGTCGATCGCAATTCACAAAACAACGATGTAATTGTCAATTATAAACGACACAGTATTCAAGCGGAGGACTGTTGAGGCAAAAAAAAGAGCCTTTCGGCTCTTGGATTAGAATGGAAGATCGTCTTCCGGTTCGGGTGCAGGATCTTCCTCTGCTTCTGATTCTTTTATATCAGAATCATTACCCGCAGTTTCATCCGACTCACGGGTCTGAAAATAGCAGGTGTGGGTACGA
>JAVEYG010000060.1:0-16857 GCA_034003625.1 Prolixibacteraceae bacterium
GGTAGAGACGTTGCATGCAACGTCTCTACCGGGGTTATTGGACCAGGCAATGCGCCGGCGTAATCCATATTACAACGACCTGATCCGGGGCGGTATCCTTGAACCGCTGCACATTTTGCCTTTGCCGGCAGGAACATTTAAAAAATACCTGGAATCGCAGGGGAAATTGGGCGGTCAGAACAAGGTGGTGCATGTTTGTGATGACAGGAGAATCGCGAAAGAGCTGAGGGATTTGAAGATTTGAAGATTTGGAGATTTGGAGATTTGGGAGTATATTTTGCGATTTATAAGTATTATTTGTAACAAATTGCCTGGCGCTTAATCTAAATCAGCAAAAAATCGAACCTGATGGAAAAAGAGGCGTTATTCAGGCAAATTGCAGTGGAAAACAAGGACAGGGTTTTTCGCATTTGCCGTTATTTTTTCCATGACCGGGAAGATTGCAATGACGCCAGCCAGGAAGCACTGATCCGTATCTGGCAGAACCTTTCAACATTCCGCAACCAGTCACAGTTGAGCACCTGGATCTACCGTGTAACGGTGAATACCTGCCTGACCTTCATACGGAAGGATAAATCAAGAAAGACTTTATTTGAGTTGTCGGGCATAAGATCAGCTGAGAACAGACCCGACGAACCTATTATCGAAGAAAATCCACAGGAGGAATATAAACTGCAATTTTTCCGGAGGTTCATGGAAGAACTTTCCCCCGTCGACCGAACTGCTGTATCGCTTTACCTTGAGGAATTGAGCACAAGGGAAATAGCAGATGTAACAGGCCTTTCGGAGAGTAATGTAAGGGTGAAGATCCATCGTCTTAAAGAAAAAATAAAAATCAAATGGAAGGAGGAACAAAATGGAACTGGAAGAATTCAAAATGAATGAAAGGTTTTCGGCCCCTAACGTGCCGGAAGAAAATGTAAATAATGCAAATGGGCTTGGCGGACTGATCGAAGAGTTGAAAGCGGCTGACCAGAAGGGGAAAAAATTGGTATCCCGATTCATGATCATTATTTTTGTTTTACTCGGAGTGTATGCAATACAGATTGCCACTAAAAACGGCCCGCTATCTATCGGTTATGAATTGCTGGCAGCCGGTTTTATTTTTATTCTGGTCTATTTTTTCCGAAAAATCATCCTTATCCGGAGAATTGATTATACAGCCCCGGTCATTATATTTTTAAGAAAAGCAGAAAAGAGGTACACTTTTATCACTGCCGCAGATTGGTTCATTATCATTCCAATCTTAGGCGTACTAGGAACCGGGGGTGGTTTCATCGTTTATTATAGCTTTATCAAATATTTCAAAGACAGTCCCTGGCCGCTTGTCATTTACATCATATTCTTTGTGTCGGTGATCATCTTCGGATTCTGGGCCGGGAAGAAGGACTGGAAAAAAGAGAACGGAGTCATTCTTGCCAAAATAAAGAAGTCAATAGATGAAAACCGTTAAACTTTCAGGAAGGATAAATGTTTAAATTAGCAAAAAAATATAAGCTATGAAATGTCCGACTTGCAATGTACCGTTGGTGATGTCCGAACGCCAGGGCATCGAAATAGATTATTGTCCGCAATGCCGTGGCGTATGGCTTGACCGTGGAGAGCTCGACAAGATCATCGAGCGGTCAATGAACGAAGATCAGCCGAAAGGATTCAATCAACCTCCGCCACAACAGCGCGGGCATCATGATGATTACCGCCATCATGGCGATTACTATAAAGGAAGAAAGAAAGGCTGGCTGGGTGATCTTTTTGACTGATGGATCAGTGAGACTCCATCTCAATTCTTGAGATGGAGTCTCATCTTTTTACCCTATTCCGTCATTACAAATTTCCCCTGGAACAGCACCATCCCCTTGCTATCCAATATCCTGTAGATGTATATTCCTGCGTTCAGGCCCTGGCCGGACAGAGGGATATAATTGGATTGAATGCCGTTTATCTCTTTCACTTTGCGTCCATACAAGTCAAAAACCTCAATGGATGCGTTGCTCAGAATTTCTTCCGACCGGATCCGGAAAATAGCATTTGACCTGAATGGATTCGGGATCACCTGGCAACTGATATCAGGTGTTGCAACAGGATCGGGTACTTTAACATAGTTACCATTCTCTTTCCCGGGTGTCCCGTAAAGTTCGGAAGCTGCCCAGCTTTCGGCAAGCGCATTGTCCCAGGCCGGGTTGATCAGTTCAAGCGTCGCTCCGTCGCCATCAGGTTCTGTGGGCCAGGGATCCTCATCATCGTAAAGCACGGTATCGATCAGCGTCCCTTCATTGTCATACAACCGTATCAGCTCGCCATTTCCGGAAAGGCCGAAACCCATAGGCCCCAGGTAATTGTCAATATCAGGGAACAAGCTGTCGAATGCCGCCGTATCTCCCGCCAAAACCAGATATCCCTCCTGACCGATAACGGTTCCGGCTGGGAATTCAAATTCATGCGCATCATCTTCATCTTTAAAAACCCACCCGGAAATATCAAGCGGATAAGGATGAGGATTATAAAACTCCACCCAGTCGCCCGGATCAAATCCTCCGTCAGAGTTATAATTAATTTCGTTGATCACCAGGGAATCCTCGAATACCCTGGGCTTGAACAAGGCGGTGACCGAATCGCCCATGATCAGGCTCAGCCTGACGTCTTTCACGGTATCTGATGGTGTTACTTCATGATTTTTTAAGACCCACCGGTCGAATTCAAAATAGGGGCTGGTTTCGATTGCCGACAATTTTACATCGACACCGCCAAAATAGTCGCCGTCCCATGGGAAAGAATTCAACTCCAGCGAGTTGATCTGCACTTTGCCGACACCTTCCGGCTCGGCATCAATGACCAAATCATAAGGCCCGGTCAGGTCCCAGCAGTTTCTCAGGCCGGCGTCCATAATACTGTTCCGGGTAGTGATGAAATTCCTGATCTTCTGTACGTTATTCTGCCATTGGGTAACCGAGCCTCCCCACCGCTGCGTATGTTGGGGCATTTCAGGGGCGATGATCGCCGCCATACTGTCGAGCAGGTTCAGCATGTAATCATTTGTAAATGTGGTGTTGAGAAGGTCGATGTACCGGGAAATATAGTACTGGTTAAACTCGTCGTTGGTGCGCAGTTTGTTCAGCACTGCAATATGCCCCTCGGGGTCCTGCCATGGATCGGTAAGGTCTTCGGGAAAACAGGGTGAAACATACGGTGATTGGGCCGGAATACCGGTATAATTGATGTAATGCCCGAAGGTGGCATCTTCATCCCAGAGGATATACGCCCATTTCCGGTGACTCCCTTCCGGATCCAATCCGCGCCACCAGCCTACATTCCAGTTCATCCAGTCGGAACACACCACATAGGAGTTAAGTATTACATAATCCACCAGGCTGGTGATGTCGTATTGTGCAGCTACTGCGTTGTAAGTGAACGGGTTGCTCATGTCATGCTCCATGATGAAGTCGTGCAGGACATACCAGTCGTCGAGCGCCTGCTGGCCGCCGTACTCGGCCCAGGTCCCTCCCCAGAGCATGATAAACTGGATATCGTATTTTCCCTGGTCGTAGTAATATTCCGTATAATCATGGTCGTGTACCTTTTCGCGTAAGGCGTAGATTCCCCAGTACTGTCCGTTGGCATAGATAACGACCCGTTCCGATTTCCGCCAGTCGAGTTGCTGACCCGATTTTTGAGAAAGGGTCTGGACGAAATCATCGCGGAGATGAGCGCTGGTATCTATCCCGGGATAATTGTCGTCGCCGGCGGCACGAATGATCACCCGCTGGAATTCATCGCGGTCCGACAGGGAGAAGAATTTCTGCTGAAGGGCATAATTATAACCGGCTTCATCGCGGGTGATATAATCGATGCTCCTCTGTGGATGGACCCACGAATCTTGCCCGTGTTCGTTAAACTCGCCATAAGCCGTGGTAGTCCTCTGTTTCAGCTTGTTGTAAAATTCGATGGATCCCCTGGGACGCAATGCTGAATTTCCGTTGAGCAACTCCAGCAGTTCATTTCCTGCAATGGAAAGAACGGGCAGAGAATGGCTGGCGTTGATAAAATATGTATTGAATTCGATCAGGCCGGGGAGAATGGAGGGATCGTTACTGAAAACCCTGGCTTTGAGTATCTTGGTTGAAAAGATTGAAATGGGGGCCGTGTATTCGGTAGCATAGGAGTATGGTTCCGTTCCGTCGAGTGTATAGCGGATTTTGGAGTTGGGTTCGGAGTTTATGATGGTAATAGTAACCGGATTGCTATAGAAGCCTCCCGTATCGCTGACAACAGGCTTCTTAGCGTAAGCCGAATAGGCGGTGGAGTTTCCATTGGAGGAGCCCGGTGTAGGGGTGGTAAAGATGGCCCACTGATCGCCACCGCTGACGGCACGTCCGCGGGAATGATCTTTTTGTGTAATGGCGAGCTGCACCTGGTCGATGATCACTCCCTCCGGATCAGAAAGGACGATCCAGTCGGGTGAAGGTTTTGTCTGGGTAAGGCGGAAGCTGGCATGATAATGGTTTCCGGAGACTTCATTCCGGCCCGAAGCCCAGATCTTCAAGTGACCGTTCGACGGGAGGAATACGCCGGCCGGGAAGGTCCACAAAACCGGGCTGGCCGTATCGTCGCTCAGGTGATACCCGCCGATATTGACGCCGGAAGGGCCGGCATTGTACAATTCAATCCAGTCTTCATACTCATCATAGTTATCCTGGATAAAGCTGAGGTTTGAGGCGGAGTATTCGTTGATGAGGATTTGGGATAATGCAGGACATGAATAGATCAACAGCGCTGCAATAGCCGGCAATACTAACTTTCGAAGGAGATTCATATCGGCAGGTTTAAGAGGTGATCAGATTCTGATGACCTGCTAAATTACAAATAAGTCAATTTCCAGGTAAAATAATTTCCGGAAATTCATTTTAAATGCAAAAGTCATTAAAGTGGTAAAGTTTTTGATAAGAACCTATTAAAATCATTTCATTTTAAGCCGCAGGTGATAGTGTGCGGAAGATAGAAGGGAGGATATCATGTACAGGGCGGTCAAATACAATCCGGCAATACATCATCGCAGGTCCCTCAGATTAAAGGGGTATGATTATTCCAGGGCAGGTAAGTATTTCATCACCATTTGTTGTCAGGACCATAAATTTCGATTCGGAATAATCAAAAACCAAACGATGGTATTAAACCAATTTGGCAGGATTGCCCAAAACGAATGGTATAAATTACCAGACCGGTTCCACAATTTGCAATTGAGCGCATTCCAGGTCATGCCCAACCATATCCATGCAATTATTGTTTTGCACGACCACACCGAAAACGATACCGCAGCAGGGGCAACCCTCGCGGTTGCCCCTGCTGCGGTTGGACCGATCGATAATGATCCGGTTGCCCCGGTTGACGATTTTTCCCCGGTTGCCCCGGTTGACGATTTTTTCCCGGTTGCCCCGGTTGACGATTTTTTCCCGGTTGCCCCGGTTGACGATTTTTCCCCGGTTGCCCCGGAAAATAATTTTGCAACCGCAGGGGTAGGGGCGAGCCCTGCCCCTGCGGTATCACCGTCAAATCCAACGGTCGGCAATATAATTGGGGCATATAAATCGTTGGTTGCCAACGAATGTTTAAAAATATTCAAATCGAAAAACGAAAAAATGGGTAAATTATGGCAACGAAATTATTACGAACGGATCATCCGGAACGATCGGGCGTTCAATGCGATTTCCAACTATATCCTGAATAATCCGGCCAAATGGAATGCGAAAAAATCAATTTCATGATCTGATTTTATCATCCCAAGTCCCCAATCGGTTAATTGCGGCTTTGAGACATGGGGGCAATTGCTTTCAAGCAGACTGGTGAGGGTTTCGCGAATATGGAATTCGTCATCGATGATAACTGTACGAAGCATATATTTTCCCTTATTCTCCAAAAATACCTAAATTCAAATCCTTTCGCAAATATTATTTACAGTTTCAACGGTTTCTGATGTCCGCAGTCCGACGGGTTATAAGGATTGTCGGAACCGACGGCTTTAGTCGTCGGAAGAAAATCCGCTCCGGAACCGACAGGACGCTCGTCGGAAGAGAATCAACCCGAACCGACCGATTTACCCGTCGGAAGAATTACTCCATTCCCCTACAAAAACCTGCCGATCACCTCAAATTCAAAACATCTAATCATAATCAAATTACTTTTACGGATGAAACTTTAACGAGATGAAGATCAAACCCGCAGAAGTACTGTTCCATGTGATCGGATGCACGATCTTCCTGCTGCTGCCGATCATTTTCTGGCCCGGCGAAGGGGGGATCAGCGAATTCTTCAACGATTCCCGGGCCATCCGTGGATACTCCGTCAACATCCTGGTCCTGATCTTTTTCTACCTGAATTTCTATTTCTTCATTCCCCGTTTATATTTTAAAAAAAGATATGCGATATTCATTCTGATTCTGATCGCTTTTTACCTGGTCATTATATTCCTCCCCGAACTGATCGTTCCTTTCAATGAGCCTCCGCGGCGCATGCCACCCGGGCCGGAACCGGTCGGAAAACACCTGATCGGCAGCGGTAAATGGTTCTTCCGGATGGGCCATCACCTGGTATTCTTTCTGGCCGTCGTCTTTTTCTCTCTTCTGATCAAAATCCACAACCGGCTGAAATTGACCGAACAGGAGAAACTTCATGCCGAACTGTCATATTTCAAAGCTCAGATCAATCCTCATTTCCTTTTCAATACACTTAACTCGATCTACTCGCTGGCTATCCAGAAGGCCGACAACACGCCCGACGCCGTAGTCAAACTCTCCGGAATGATGCGCTATGTTCTGTCGGAGGCCAGTAAGGAGATGGTGCCGCTCGACCGGGAGATCGGGTATATCACCGATTATATCGAGTTGCAAAGAATCCGCTTCGGGGAAACGGTTAAAATCGATTATCTTCCCTGTGAAACCGCTCCGGGTAAGGTTATTGCGCCGCTTCTGCTGATCCCTTTCATCGAAAATGCATTCAAATATGGCGTTAATCCGGAAGCCGATTCCAATATAACGGTCAGGGTCACGCTCCATAGCTCCGATCTTCACCTGCATGTGTTCAATTACAAGGTCCAGGAACGGAAAGAAGACGAAGCAGCAGGAGGCGTTGGTGTGAACAATGCCCGCAAGCGGCTTGGCCTGATCTATCCGGGCAAATACAAGCTGGATATCAGCGAAAATGAAATAGAGTTTAAAGTTGACTTATACATTGACCTGGGATGATAACAGCCATTGCACTCGATGATGAACCTCCCGCACTGAGGGTCGTGGAAAACTTCTGCGGAAAGGTTGATTTCATCCGCCTGGAGAAGAGCTTTACTCATCCTCACGAGGCATTGAAGCACCTGGAGAAGTTCCCGGCCGACCTGCTCTTTCTCGATATCCGGATGCCCTCCATGTCGGGCGTGGAATTTGCTAAAAAAGTGCCCGGAGAACTGATGGTCATTTTTACCACTGCGTACAGTGAGTATGCCGTTGAAGGTTTCAACCTCAATGCGGTCGATTATCTGCTCAAGCCCTTTACATTCGAGCGTTTCATGCAGGCAGTAAACAAAGCCGGAGACTATTACCGGTTCCTTCACCAGTCGGAACAGGCCCTGCAGCAATATCTCTTTGTCAGGGCCGATTACAGCCTGGTCAGGATCATACTGGATGAGATTCTGTATATTGAAGGATTGGATGATTACCTGAGGATCTTCCTCACGAACCGCAAGCCGGTCGTTGCCCGGATGACGATGAAAACGATGCTGGAGAAACTGCCCGCCGACCGGTTCGCCAGGGTGCACCGGTCCTATATCGTCCCCGTTTCCAGGATCGATAAGGTGAGGAACAAAATCATTTTTATCGGAGATAAGCAGATACCGATCGGAAATAGCTATGAAAAGGGGATTTTCAGGGAATAGCTAAAAAGGAAATGGGAAAAGGGAAAAATAATCAAATCGTAAAGAAATTAATAATAATTTAACTTTGCCCCAGTTTTAATATTCAGGATGCGCATTTCCCGCCGTCATATTCTCATCATTCTCTTTGTGCTGATCGTCATCACCATCTTTCTCCCTATTCCGGTCAGGTACAGTTTTATTGCCACGGCAAAGATTTACCCGTTCAGGGAATGGAAGCTGATGCGCGGAACGGAAGAGGGATTCTGGAGCCAGACTTTCAATTACGAGACCGACGCCCTGGGCGATTTCAAGAATTACCGGTTTGAGCGGGGTGATATTGCCGAACTGGAGATCAATGAGAAGCTGGTTTTCGATATGCCTGTGAGCCAGCATGATACCATCGCACATATCCGTTCTTTCTTTATTGAAAATGAGATCACCCGGCTTGAAAACCTTCGCGATGTTGAGGCCGCAAACAAGGATGTGGTGTCGACCGGCGAGAAGCGACCGCTGGTGGAGCAGGCACAGCGCCAATACAACTACGCTTTGCAGCAGCTCGACCTGGAGAAGAAGAATTTTGCCCGGCAGGAAAAGCTTTTCCGCGACAGCGTGATCACTCCCGCGGAGTTCGACTTGTATGAAAACACCCTGAAACTGGCCGAGATCAATGCACAGGTAGCTTTTGAAGCCCTGACATCGCTGCAGACCGGGGAAAAAGACCCGGTCGTAAACCTGTCGGAACAGAAGATCACCTCATACGAAAAAGAGGTTGAACGTTTGAAAACACAGAAAGCGCAATACACGATCGTTACCCCCATATCCGGCATCCTGAGCTACAATACGGAGATCGGCGGGATCATAAAGGTGAGCGACAGCGAAAAGCTTTTGTTGAAGATCCCGGTTGCATACGAACACTCTTCTTATCTGAACAACCTTTACAAAGTCACTTTTTCGACTCCCGACAATAAAATAACGGTCAATGCCTCCTTTAAGGGCTTCGACGAGAGCGTGAACCAGATCCAGAACAAGCAGTTTGTGATAGCCCGTGCGGTGACGACCGGGCCAACGACAGGGATTTACCCGGGGATGGTGGTGCAATGCCGTATTTATTGCGATAAAGTTTACCTGCTGGAGTACCTCAAACGGAATTTTTCCGTATCTTTCTGATCATGAAGTACGAGTTTAAATATGTGGTGCCGGTGAGCCAGCTCGATGCGCTCAGGGAGGCGATAAAGCCTTACGTGGAGGTGGATCCGTATGCCGAAGCAACCCATCTTAACGAGTACACGGTCCGATCGATTTATTATGATACGGCCCGGTTCGATTATTTTTTTGAAAAGGTCGACGGATATAAAATGAGGAAGAAGATCCGGATCAGGGGGTATAATGATCAAAAAGGCGGAGATACGGTCTTTATGGAGATCAAAAGGAAATTCAAGGAGCCGATCGAGAAGGACCGGGAGAAGCTGACCTTTGAAGTCATGAAACGCCTGATGGCGGGCGAAGGAGCGGCTGCTTACGGCGATGTGCCCGATGATCACGGGGTCAACGGGGCCGGCAAGTTTCTCTATCATGTTTACCGTAACAACCTGAAGCCGGTGGTGCTGGTGATTTACGAGCGGGAACCGTATTTCGACCGGTTTAAAACCGATGTCAGGATAACCATTGATAAAAACCTGCGGAGCATCGCCTACCCTACCCTCGATGATCTTTATTCTGAGGATAAAGTGATCCCGGCTATCCCGGGCAGGTTCATTTTTGAGGTTAAGTTCAAAGATCAGTTCCCGGTATGGCTGCGGCCGATCACGGGTCACCTGGGGCTGGTCAGAAGGTCGGCATCGAAGTATGTTTTCTGCATCGATTCCCATCGCCTGACGGAGCCGTCAAAAAAATCGGATATGTTCAGGTTTATGCACTGGAACAGGTTATAATTACAGGAAGATGTTAGAAGAATTCACCAACATAGAGCTATTCCCGCTGAACGTTTACACGGTGCTCACCAACATGGGCGTTTCGCTGGCGTGCGGGATCGTCATTGCCCTGGTTTACCGCTTTATTTACAAAGGGCCGAGCTATTCGGCCACCTATGTGAACTCGCTGGTTCTCCTGAGCCTTATCACCACGATCGTGATCATGGTGATCGGCAACAACCTGGCGCGTGCTTTCGGGCTGGTCGGCGCCATGTCGATCATCCGGTTCCGGACGGCGGTGCGGGATGTGCAGGACATCGTCTATATCTTCTTTGCGCTAACGGTAGGGATGGCCTCGGGTGTGGGGCTTTATGCCATCGCTATCTCGGGAACGATCCTGATCTGCCTGGTTTCCGTGGTTATGGTTACGTTTAACTTCGGCGCACCCGGCCGGGCGGAGTATGTCCTCCAGATCATCTACAAACCATCGAAAGATACCGAGGACCGGATCGCAGGCATCCTGCAGAAATACTGCCGGGGGATCCGGCTTTCTAACCTGAAGAGCCAGGGTGAGAACGACGGCATCGAAGCGTTTTACCAGTTCAGCCTGCGACGGAAGTACAAAAGCACGGAGCTCGTGGAGGAGTTCTCGCACCTTTCGGAAAAGGTAAAATTCAATCTCTACTTCGACCAGGACGAGGCGAATATCGCTTTTTAGTTCCAGCGTTCCAATGTTCCAGTGTTCCAATGTTCCACTGTTCCAACGTTCCTGGTTCCAAATTTCCAAATTTCCAAATTTCTATTATCTTTGCGGTTCATATCTAAAAACTAACCTATGAAAGCTAAATTCTTTTTCTTTTTCATCCTCTTTTTAGGATTCAGTGCGATCACTTTTGCCCAGGCAACAACGGCCGATCCGGTGGAAAAAAAGGATGCCCCTGCGGTGGTAACCACCCCTGATCATGCCAAGACCGGCGAATGCACCGGGCATACGACAACGGCCAAGGCCGACTGCAAATGGGTTGACGCCAATGGCGACGGCAAATGCGACAGTTGCGGCAAGACCGAAAAGGAGTGCAAAGAAGCGTGTGCCCCCAAGGCGGCTGCCACCACCCCGAAATCGGGTTGTGCATCAACCTGCCCGCATGCCAAAGAGTGCGGTAAATCGACCGGAACGCCTCCGAAAGGGAACTAGAGATTGGACGATTTGGCGATTTGACGATTTGACGATTTGACGATTGGACGATTGGACGATTGGACGATTTGTGATGTTGATTTGTGAAAGATTTTATAGGCCGGCGGGTGAATCCGCCGGCTTTTGTTTTTTCCATGAGGATGTCTTCTATCAATTCCCTGTAACATTCAGGGTTCCGGTCGGGCCGATGTTGACCTCTGCCCCGGTTTCTATGGTTATCTTGTAGATGCTGACCGGAATATTGATCTCCGGATCGAACGAACCGCTCGTTATAACAACCTCATACGTTGCATCGGGCACGCCGTTGGTCCAGTTCGCCGGATCGGTCCAGTCGGTTGAAACATTTCCGATCCAGCTGGTAACAGGAGCGCCCGGAGGGCCAACGTAAATATCGTCGAGGACATTGGCATAGCCGTAATTATCGATCCCTTCGAAAGCCAGCTGATAGGATAATGAAGGATTCGGCAGCGAAAGTGTATCGGTTGTCCATTCGGCCCTGTTCGTGTTGTCATAAAAAATTTCCACCCAGGGCTGGTTATAAGCTGTCCGGTAATAGATCTTCAGCTCGTTCTGGTCGCCGCTCCATTCTTCCTGGCCATACCAGAAAATGAGCTGCGGATCGGGTACAGAAGTAAGGTCAAAGATGGGGCTGACCAGCTTGGTGACCGCTCCCAGGCCCAGATCGGTAAACCGGGCATTTAAAAATCCATCGTGCGCAGTGGTAATGGTTCCGTCCCCGGCGCCAACTGAGTAAGTCCACGCACTGCTTCCCGTTTCCTGAAGCTGTGACCATTTGTTCTGTGTCAACGAATAGTCTTCAAATGTTTCAACAAAGGGGAAGGTCTTGATCCGGCCTTCGAAACCGGTGCCGCTGAGAGGCACAATCCCCGGAGAGCCGGCTGCATCGTGCAACACTGACAGGTAAGCGGCTTGCACACCTTCTTCAGTGGGGATAAAACTGACCTCAACCGAAATATATTCTCCGGCCAGCAAGGCAACCGGATACGAATTAGTGTCTGTAAGCTGGAACTGGCCGGCATCCGTTCCACCAAGAGCAGTGCTGGTAAGAGTTAATGTTCCTACACCCCGGTTCCTGATCTTAAATACTTTCGGCTCAGAAGACATAAACGTTCCGACCGTGCCAAAATCCTTCGATGCCGGGCTGCAGAAATAGACCGGAGTAGTGGCCGCCGTCTCACACAGGATGCGTATATCGGGATACGCCGTCACCAGGTTATCGGCATCGGGCGGACTGGCGGGATCGGGATTGTCGTCATCGCTGTAATACTGGATGCTCCTGTCATTTGGGTCTTCCGTACAATAAAATTCAGCGCCGTAAGCCCATGAGTACCCTTCCGTATTTTCATCGATCGCGATGACCAGGTTATCGATATTAGTATAATCAAAGGGGGTTTCCAGGATGATTTCGATCCAAACCGGGGCATAATCGTTATAAGGAATAATGACTTCTCCATTAAAAACCTCTGTCATCTGTGACAAAGGAACCCAGTCGGTAACAGAAGTAAATTCCGTTTTTTCCGTGTGGCCCATATAGATCACCCAGTCCTTATATTGGGTTCCCTCTTCTTCACCGTTCCACTGGTAATAAATTTTTGAGATCTGCTTGCCGGGGATATCGATCTCCGATTGCAGGTAAATGGTCTGGGAATAATTATAGCCATAGGAAGTATAAACGGGCAGGTCCCAGAATCCCTCGGTATCCCTTCCGATCTGAACGCCCCCGACAGGCACCGTTGTAAACGACCATACCACACTGTTCTGAGCATCTCCCAGTGTGTTATACGGCACCACCTTCCAGTAATAGGTTGTATTTAGCTGAAGTGGACCGACAGCATATGACTCCGCCCTCCCATTGTAGATCAGTGTTGTCGGATTGGGATCAGTATCGAGGTAGACTTTATAGCCCGACGGGATGCCGCCCCAGATTTGCGGGGCCCAGCCCAGTGTCAGGTTCACAGGCAGGAAGGACGCAGTATCCGGCGGATCCGGGTTGGTTGCCGCCCAGGGTAAAATGGGAACCACATCCGGCCCGATCACATGGTCGATATAAACATAGGCATTATAGTTGGTTGCGCACCACACTTCAAAGGAGAAGTAGTACTGACCGCCGGCCAGGGCGCTGAGATCGAATACCCGGTGGCCCCAACCACCCCGGGTAACATCCAGGATGCCTCCAAGAGTATCCCAGTCGGATTTGTCAGTGGAATAGCAAATCACCATAAAATTGTTGATCTTGTCGGAAGTTCCCTCGTAAAATTCAAGCTCGTCGCCGGCCTTGACCTCCAGCAGCGGGGTGATGAGTTTCGGGCGGAGTGCAGGATAGGTAAACCTGTATGCCGATTGCAATCCATGATAGGCATTTGAATAATTGAGGAACCATCCCGTGCTCGGGATTTCCCAGCTTACCGGAGGAAAATAGGGCGCCTCAAAGCTCTGTGCAAGTTGAGAGGAGGTCACCGTCGTAAATGACCAGACCGGCACATTGTACGCTTCCCCGTTGGCATTGTAAGGTACGACCTTCCAGTAATAGGTCGTATTGTAAGCCAGAGTGGCTGGTGTATAACTGGTTGCGGCGCCGTCGTAAACAAGAGTCGTTGGGTTCGGGGCACTATCCATATAGACCTTATAACCAAGAACCGGGATGGATGCCACCGGGTTGCTCCATTTCAGGGTCTGATCGACCAGGGTCAGCATATCATCTTTCGGAAAACCAATTATAGCCGGACCGGGGACATTCTTTTCAATAACAATATCGTCGATGACAAAATATTCATATTGCTGTGTGGTATAATAATGATAAAAAGCAATATAAATGGTCTGTCCCCGGTAAGGCGTGAGGTCAAGCGTATGTTGCTGCCAGTCGGTGTTCGTACATTCATAATCGCCCAGTTCAACAGTAAACGATGAAACCAGGTTATTGGTCGTGGAAAGCAATACCTTATAATTGTTGATATTTGTCCCCACTGAAACTTTATCCCACCAGGTAAGCTGGATGAGGGTATCGGGCAATTGCAATGGAGGCGAAATCAGGTAATCGTTGCAGGCCCCACTACCATATCCCTGCACGCAATACGGGGTAGATCTTTCCGCCAGGCTGTTCCTGATCCAGGTAAAGCCGCCTGAACCACCGACATCGACTACAAGCCAGTTAGGAGGCGCCAGCACGTCGTGGGCCCAGGTGCCGTCAAAGTCCTGCTCATAGCCATATTCGGTCACCGGATCGGCGTCGGTGATCGCATTTGTGGTCACCCCCGACGAAAAATAGTTGAAAATATCGACAGACCATACTTTATAATAATACTGGGTCCATGAGCTCAAGCCGGTATGGTCAAAACCGCTGGCCGGGCCTTTGTAGATAACGGTTCCCCCGACCGGGATCGGATCTCCCACATCGTAATTCGTTCCGTTGACCGGAATTCCATTCATGTAAACGTTATGCGCGGCCACCATTACATCATGATCATAGATGTTTTTCGTCCAGCCGAGGTCAATCTCCGACTGGCCGGCACAGACTGCGGTGAGATTGGTAACCGGCGTAACGACCGGCGTCGCGTTGGCTATTTTGCCGAGCGAATAATTGGCACCGTTGTAACAATAGGCTTTGTAGTAAACTGCCGTATTCGGGGTCCGGCCGCTGTGGATGACGGGAGAGGTTGTGCCGACCGAAACGACTGTCCCGCCCGCCAGCGGTTGTCCTTCAATGGGTGTCCCCGATGGAAGGCTGAAAGCGCCGGTGGCATTGAACACGATAACGACATCATCCTCATCCGGATTGGAATCAAACTCAAGCCTGATCTGCTGGGAATTAACGGAGGTAGCCGTTAAGAATGCGGGAAATTCCACATAGGCCGACGTCCCGGCGAATTCATCGGCGCCGATATCAGGGGTTGAGGGCCTGGCGGCGCCGTCGAAATCATCGGTGATAGCCAGGGGCGTGGTTATAGGCTGAGCGCCGCTTTCGCAATAGTTGGTCGTGCCGTCCTGCAGGCGAAGATTATAAGGCGTTGTGGCGATGTTGATGAACGGAGGAAGCTCGCTGAACGAGATGGAGTCTCGATTGGGACCCATGATTTCGCGGTACTCCTCGATGGTCTGTTTGGTCGTATTCCCCCAGTAAATCAGCCGGTTCGACGCCGGGGTGCCCGCGTAAAAAATATTGTTGTTCGAGGTCTCTGCATAATTGGCTGTGGATTGGGCGCTTCTTCGGAATGCCACGGTAGAACCGCTTCCATTTGGCGTTGAGTTATTGATGATAAGGTTGTTGCGGAGATCCAGCTTCGAAAAATTGGCATCGGTGCTGGATACATGATAAAGACCGGCAGAGCCGAAATTGGCGCCTGTCGATGTAGCATTCAGATAAATGGTATTGTAATAAATACCTATGGTGGAGTTGCTCTGGCCGGGGGTGATGGAAATCCCTCTGATCGCCTCGAAACTGGCGGATGAAGGGGCTCTTAAATCAGAAATGAAATTGTTGTAAATAAACACATTGACGCCGGCCTGGACCAGGATACCGTTCACAGTATAGTCAGTTGCGGTTGAGTTTGACGTCAGATTATAAATCTCATTCTTGTAAATATTTGAAGGATTCCCCGAGTTCAGGAAGATCCCATTCATTATCCCCCCGGTGGTGTTGTTAAAAATCTGGTTACCGTAAACCGACCGGTTATTGGCCGTTCCCAGGTACATGCCATGGAAAGTGCCCGTCCCGCCAGTGATACCGGATATCGTGTTGTTGTATACGTTCTGGGTCCCATTGGCGTTGATGGTAGAGTAGATCCCGCTGAAAGAAGAGGTGCCGGCAAGGGTAATATTCGAAAAACTATTTCCGGAGATATTTTCAGTGCCGGTTCCATTTCCGTTGGCATTGTAATAAAGATAAAATGCACCTGAGGTACCGGTCCGGTTGATCGTCCCGGAAACGTTGTTGTTCTGGACGCTGGTCACCGAAGGATTGAGCCGCTGGTTATGATTATAGACCAGGTAAGTGTTTCCGGATGTTTGAAAATTGCTGGTTGCGAAGGTGTTATTGTTAATGGTGATGTTGCTTGAAGTAACTATTGCCAGCTGGTAATTATAAATAAAAGAATAAATGGCAGAGGAGGAAGCGGTATTCGCCAGCGCAATGTTGTTATAATTCACTTGCAACGGGCCGTACACAGAACTGTATATGCCATAAAGTTGTGAAGAGACCGAGGTCAGACTGATATTGTTATACTCTGCTGTGAACGAGACCCCGTCGGTGCTTGCATGATAAATACCCGAAGCGGCTGCTGTAAAGCCTGCGCCACCGCCGGTCATGTTGTTGATGGTATTATAACTGACCTCCGAATTGTCGTTGTTGATAAGGTAGATCCCCCAGGTATCATTTGGAGAATTAGCGCCGAAATTAGTGACCGTATTTCCATTGCCGCTGACGCCGATAATGAAACTCTGATCTTTGAAATCAGCCGATCCCTTCACATAGATGCCGGAAAACACATTACTGATGGCATTCCCGGCAAGGGTGATGTTTTCATGCACTCCGCCGGGGCTGGCTACCGCTACGTTATTCGACCCGGCGATATTATTGCCCGCGCAGATTCCGACCACATACCGGCTGGTGCCTTTAGTCATAGTTATGGAAGAGTTGGAAATTGTGACATTCTTGCAGGCGTCGGTTGCCGATTTCTTCCGGATATAATACCCGTAGTCAATACCTTGGTCTGACGCAGCCACATCGATGCTGTCGAACGTCACATAATCGGATCCTTCGATCAGAATGACGGCATCGCCGTTATTTCCGATTCCCGAGATCGAAACACTCCCCACACCCGTGCGGGTTACAAGCGGTTTGG
>JAVEYG010000061.1:0-16708 GCA_034003625.1 Prolixibacteraceae bacterium
ACCGTGCATTTGCTTTAAAGACAAGTGCTTTCTTTTCTTTTGTCTGTAGTTCTAAAAATTATTGATTTTAAACAACATATGGGCTTTAAAGGCTCATTTAATAGAAATTATTTACGTATGAAAAACAATAAAACAGCCAATACAAAGAAACGATCATAAAGGGGAATGAAATATTTAAACGACATACTACAGGAAGTTGAAATCATCGAAAGTTACGGTGATCTGAAATGCCTGGTGCGGCAGGTTCAGTTCGATTCGCGGAAAGTGGAAGCCAATGATGTTTTCATTGCTGTCAAAGGTGTGCATTCCGACGGACATCAATATATAAACAAAGCAATCGAACAAGGTGCCACTGTAATTGTATGCGAAACCATGCCCAACG
Organism: Prolixibacteraceae bacterium; assembly: GCA_034003625.1. Taxonomy (GTDB): domain Bacteria; phylum Bacteroidota; class Bacteroidia; order Bacteroidales; family Prolixibacteraceae; genus GWE2-42-39. The sequence goes on from JAVEYG010000061.1 coordinate 383, forward strand.
TCAAAATCGGGCAGATAGTATATGTTCAGGTCAAAATCGGACAGGCAGCCATCGGGAAAATCGCTGCCGCTTATTACGGGAACCCTTCAAAAAATCTGAAAGTAGTGGGTGTTACCGGCACCAATGGAAAAACCACCATTGCTACACTTCTGTATAAATTGTTTTTGAAACTGGGCTACAAAGCCGGTTTGATTTCTACCATTAAGTATTACGTGGGTACCGAAGAATTTCCGGCCACGCATACCACTCCCGACGCCATTGCCATTCAGTCGCTGATGGCAAAAATGGTGGAAGCCGGCTGCGAATACTGTTTTATGGAAGTAAGTTCGCACGCCATCCATCAGGAACGAATTGCCGGGATCTGGTTTGCAGGCGGTATTTTTACCAACCTGACCCACGACCATCTCGATTACCACCAAACATTTGCCGAATATCTCAAAGCGAAAAAGGCATTTTTCGACAGGCTTCCAAAAGACGCTTTTGCACTGACCAATATCGATGATAAAAACGGGCCGGTGATGCTGCAAAACACAATGGCAAACAAGCAAAATTACTCGCTGCGTACCCTGTCCGATTTCCATTGTAAAATTCTGGAGAAACATTTCGACGGAATGTTGCTGAATGTGGACGGACAGGAAGTGTGGACACACTTTACCGGCGTTTTCAATGCGTATAATTTAATGGCTGTGTACGGCACTGCCCTTTTGCTGGGGGAAAAGAAAGAGGAAATTTTGCCGGTTATCAGCGACTTGAGGCCGGTAGCCGGACGTTTCGAGATTATTCGTTCGCCCGAAGGCAAATATGCAGTGGTGGATTACGCACATACGCCCGATGCGCTGAAAAATGTGCTTTCAGGAATTACCGAGATACGTACCGGCAACGAACAACTGATTACGGTAGTGGGTGCAGGCGGCGACCGCGACAAGACCAAACGCCCGAAAATGGCATGGGAAGCAGCAACCCTGAGCGATAAAGTGATACTGACGTCCGACAACCCGCGTTCGGAAGAACCGGGCGACATCATCCGGGACATGCAGGCAGGCATTGAGGCACACCAGAAACAGAAGGTATTGGCTATTGAAAGCCGCAGAGAAGCAATCCGTGTGGCGTGTATGCTGGCACAGCCCGGCGATATTATCCTGGTTGCAGGCAAGGGGCACGAGGATTATCAGGAAATAAAAGGGGTGAAATATCATTTCGATGATAAAGAAGTGATCAACGAAATATTCAATAACAAGTAAACCCGCAACGATGATTTATTATTTGTACGATGTGCTTAAAGATTTTGACCTGCCCGGTATCGGGATGCTTCCGTATATTTCGTTTCGCGCAGGCGCGGCCATTATCACCTCGTTGTTGATCACGATGGTATTCGGAAAAAAACTGATCAGTTTTCTGCAACGAAAGCAAATAGGGGAAGAAGTACGCGACCTGGGATTAGAAGGACAGTTGCAGAAAAAAGGCACGCCAACCATGGGCGGGCTGATCATCCTCGCATCCATCATTATTCCGACGATACTATTCGCGCAACTCCACAACGTTTACATCCTGCTTATGCTGATTACCACTGCATGGCTCGGGCTGATCGGATTTGCCGACGACTATATAAAAGTGTTTCTGAAAGATAAAAAAGGATTGGCTGGAAAATTCAAGATTCTTGGCCAGGTAAGTTTGGGGATTATCGTCGCACTTACTTTATTTTTCTCCGATGAAGTGGTGGTGCGCGAAAAACAGCAGGATGTGCATGGAAATTTCAGAAAGGAAATTCTGGTAAACCAGGAAACCGGACAACAACAGGTACAGTTTGTAACCAAAGAAGCCAAATCGACTAAAACCACGATCCCGTTCATAAAAAATCATGAATTTGATTATGCATGGCTGGTTTCGTTTATGGGCGAAAATTCACGGACCATTGCCGCCTGGGTGGTTTACGGACTGGCTATTATTTTCATTATCACGGCAGTTTCCAATGCCGCCAACCTCACCGACGGGATCGACGGGCTCGCTACCGGCACTTCGGCCATTAGCGGGGCCACTTTCGGGCTATTGGCGTATGTGAGCGGTAATATTATTTATGCCGATTACCTGAACATCATGTATATTCCCAATGTGGGCGAACTGACCGTATTTATTGCGGCATTCATCGGGGCAACGGTCGGTTTTCTTTGGTACAACTCGTATCCGGCACAGGTTTTCATGGGCGACACCGGAAGCCTGGCCCTGGGCGGTATCCTGGCTGTTTTTGCCGTCATCATTCGCAAAGAAATCCTGATACCCCTGTTGTGCGGAATTTTTGTAATTGAAAATTTATCGGTGACCATACAGGTTACCTGGTTTAAATACACCAGACGTAAGTACGGCGAAGGTCGCAGGGTATTCCTGATGAGCCCGATCCATCACCACTATCAGAAAAAAGGAATACCGGAAGCTAAAATTGTGACCCGCTTCTGGATTGTCGGGATTATTCTGGCAGTGGTCACCATTGTCACATTGAAAATGCGGTAAAAATGAAAGAGCGGGTGGTTATATTGGGGGCAGGCGAAAGCGGAACAGGTGCGGCAATCCTTGCGAAAAAACAGGGAAACGACGTCTTTGTATCCGACTTATCGGTTATCAGTGGAAAATATAAACAAGTGCTCTTAAGCTATGGGATCGGTTTTGAAGAGGGGCAACATACGGAAGAATTTATCCTGAATGCCGCTTTTGTGGTGAAAAGCCCGGGAATCCCCGACAAAGCCCCGATTATCAAAAAGCTGAAAGAGAAACGCCTTCCGGTCCTTTCTGAAATCGAATATGCAGGGAAATTTACTTCTGCAAAAATGATTTGCATTACCGGCAGCAACGGAAAGACCACCACGACCATGCTCACTTATGAATTATTAAAAAAAGCAGGGTTTAATGTGGGGCTGGCTGGTAACGTGGGGCGCAGCCTCGCCTGGCAGGTAGCTGAAGAAAATTTCGATTACTATGTGATTGAACTGAGCAGCTTCCAATTGGACAACATGTACGATTTTAAGGCGGATATTGCCGTTTTGCTCAATATCACGCCCGACCATCTCGACCGCTACGATTACCAGATGCAAAACTACGTGGATTCAAAATTCCGGGTTTTGCAAAACCAGACCGAAAAAGATGTTTTCATCTATTGTGCCGATGATCCGGTCATCCTTTCCGAATTGAAAAAAATAAAAATAATGGCACGAAAAGCAGCTTTCTCTCTTGGAGAGCCCCGGGAAAACGGAGCAGGAATCGAAAATAACAACATGATTATTAACTGGGAACAAAATACATTTAGCATGTCAATATTAGATATCGCATTACAGGGGAAACACAACACCTACAACTCAATGGCAGCCGGCCTGGCCGGAATGGTGTTGCAAATCAGGAACGAAAACATTCGTGAAAGCCTTGCTGAATTTAAAGGCGTGGAACACCGTTTGGAACGCTTCCTGAAAGTACACGGCATCGATTTCATCAACGACTCGAAAGCTACCAATGTGAACTCAACATGGTATGCATTGGAAAGCATGACCAAAAAAACCGTATGGATTGTGGGCGGGATCGACAAAGGAAATAATTACGATGAACTCATTGAACTGGTTCGCAGCAAGGTTAAGGCAATTGTGTGCCTGGGAAAAGACAATTCAAAAATTATTCATGCGTTTAAAAACGTAGTTCCCGATATTGTGGAGGTCCGCAACATGGTTGATGCCGTGCGTTCGGCTTATTATCTGGCAAAAGACGGCGATGCCGTACTGCTTTCACCAGCCTGTGCAAGCTTCGACCTGTTTGAAAATTACGAAGACCGGGGCCGTCAGTTTAAAGCTGCAGTCAGGGATTTATAGAATGTCAGTAATAGAGTAAAGATGAATTTTTCGATAGGTAAAATATTTAAAGGCGACAAGGTATTGTGGATTGTGTTGATCTTCCTTTCGCTGATTTCATTGCTCATTGTATACAGTGCAACCGGTAAACTGGCTTACAAAGTTGCCGGTGGCAATACGGGATATTATCTGGTCCGCCAGCTGGTATTTATCGGACTTGGCATCGGGCTGATGATCTTCCTTGTGAATGTGGTACCTGTAAAAATTTATTCCATTTTTGCAAACCTGATGGTAGGCGTAACGTTCATTGCCCTCATTGCCGCATTTATCCAGTTTAAACTCGACGGAAGCAAAGAAACATCAAGGACATTAAGTTTCTGGATAATCAGCTTTCAACCTTCCGAGCTGGCTAAAATCTCATTAGTGATGTATGCCGCCAAAATGCTTTCAAAATACCAGAAATCAAAAGAAGAATTACGGCATGCCTTCTTTTGGGTGACCGGTGTCAGTGCGGCGATTTGCGGTATTATTTTTTTTGGGAATATTTCAACTTCTGTTTTAATTTTCGGAAGCATTATGTGCATGCTTTTTGTAGCCCGTGTCCCGCTTAAATATTTTTTCATCCTGGTGGCAGCTATTGCAGCTTTGGGGCTCCTCATTTATTTTACCGCCGATATTTTACCAAAAAGTTTCGGGCGCGTTCACACATTCAAAGAACGGATTGACGATTTTATATACGGCGACGACAATTCAAAGGAAGGCACCACGCAGGCCGATTTTGCCAAACTGGCTATTTACGAAGGCGGACTGATGGGAAAAGGTCCCGGTAACAGCGAAGTAAGTAATTACATGGAAGCGGGATACAACGATTTTATTTATTCCATTATTGTGGAAGAATATGGCTTCGTGGGCGGGGTTTTTGTGCTTTTCCTCTACCTGATATTTTTTTACAGGGGAGTTGTTATTGTCCGGAAATCAGATCGTACTTTCCCTGCATTCTTAGTAACCGGACTGGTGCTGATGCTGGTTTTTCAGGCATGTATCAATATGGCGGTATCCACCGGGGTTTTTCCGGTAACCGGGCAACCGCTCCCATGGATCAGCCTGGGGGGCACATCCATGTTGTTTACAGCCGTTGCATTTGGCGCTATTTTAACAGTGAGCTATCATAACAACAAACAAAAAGAAGCCGAAGAACAATTAGTGACCATTGATACACCCGATGAAGATCAGGCATTATAATATAATAGTAAGTAAAAAGCAGTAAGCAGAAGTGAAAGCTCGGAGCTTAAAAACATTGAATGAATAAAATTAAAGTCATAATCAGCGGAGGGGGGACCGGCGGACATATTTTCCCGGCCATTTCCATTGCAAATGAGCTAAAGGAACGCCTTCCCGATGTCGATATTCTTTTTGTCGGCGCTTTGGGACGGATGGAGATGGAACGTGTTCCGGCTGCCGGTTACCGCATCGAAGGGTTGCCTGTGATGGGTTTTCCCCGGAAGCTTTCCCTGAAAATGGTTACTTTCTTCGTAAAACTTTTTAAAAGCCTGAATAAGGCACGGCAGACCATTAGAGATTTTCAGCCCGATGTGGCAGTCGGTGTGGGCGGCTATGCCAGTGGACCGGTGCTGAAAGCAGCTGTCCGTAAAGGTATTCCGGCCATTTTGCAGGAACAGAACTCGTATGCCGGGATCACAAATAAATTGCTGGCTCCGAAAGTGCGAAAAATTTGTGTGGCATACCCCGGGATGGAAAAATATTTTCCGGCAGAAAAAATTGTCCTGACAGGCAATCCTGTCCGAAAAAACCTGCTTGAGAAAATAGAAGATAAAAATAAAGCGCTGGAATATTTCGGATTGAAAGCGGCCCGGCCGGTAGTGTTGATGATCGGCGGAAGCCTTGGCGCCCGCACCTTGAACGAGAGCATATTTGCAAACCTTGAACGGATTGAAAAATCAGGAGTACAAATTATCTGGCAAACCGGGACATATTATTATCATGAGATTCAGGAAAAATTTAAAAATGGCAAGCCTGAAAACTTAAAAATAAGCGAATTTGTGAACCGTATGGACCTGGCGTATGCTGTGGCTGACGTGGTGGTTTCGAGAGCAGGGGCCGGTACCATTTCAGAATTGTGCCTGCTGGGAAAACCTTCGGTTTTGGTGCCTTCTCCCAATGTGGCCGAAGACCATCAGACCAAGAATGCCATGGCCCTGGTAAAAAGTAATGCTGCCGTGATGATACGCGATACAGAAGCAAAAGAACGGCTTTGGAATGAAACTTTCAGGTTAGTGAACGACAAAAAACAGTTGCAGGCCCTCAGCGGGAATATTCTGAAACTCGCAAAACCCAATGCAGCAAAAGAAATTGTAAATGTGATTCTGAACGAGTTAGAACAATAGATGCAAGACCTTAATAAAATAGAACAGGTATATTTTCTCGGTATCGGTGGAATCGGGATGAGTGCACTGGCCCGGTATTTTAAACATCTGGGCAAAAGTGTTTCGGGTTACGACCGTGTGGAAACCGAACTTACCCGTCGGTTACAGGACGAAGGTATTCATGTGCATTACGCCGATGACCCAAAAATCCTTCCTCCCGGGATAAGCCCTGATAATACGCTGGTTGTTCTTACTCCGGCTGTTCCGTCCAGTCATCGTGAATACTGTTTCCTGAAAGAAAACAATTTCAGTATCAAAAAACGCTCACAGGTATTGGGAATGATTTGTAATCCCTTACATTGTATCGCAGTGTCGGGGACACATGGTAAAACATCAGTATCGACCATGATTGCCCATATTCTGAAAAATTCATCGCTGGATTGCAGTGCGGTGTTGGGCGGCATCTCAAAAAATTACCAGACCAACTTATTGCTGTCCGGGAAAGAAACCCCGTTCATCGTGACCGAAGCCGACGAATTCGACCGTTCGTTTTTGCAGTTGCAGCCTACGATGGCAGTGGTTACTTCAATAGACCCCGACCATCTGGAAATTTACGGCTCGCACGAAGCGATCATTGAAGCATTCAACCAGTTTGTGGCCCAGGTAAAACCAGGTGGAGTGGCGCTGGTTAAAAAAGGTTTGAAAATTAGTAAATCATCCAATCAATACATCCGGCATTATTCGTATTCGTTATCCGAACAGGCTGACTTTTATGCCCCGGACATTCGACTGAAGGAAGGGGCATATCAGTTCAACCTGTTTACCCCGGATGGCATTATCCCGGATCTTGTTCTCAATTATCCCGGGTTGATGAATGTGGAAAATGCAGTGGCCGCATCGGCAATGGCCCTGATGGCCGGGGCCGGTGAGGAAGAAGTGAAGGCAGCGCTGGCAACATATCAGGGTGTAAAACGCAGGTTCGATATTCATTTACGCACCGGAAAATACATCTTGATTGATGATTATGCACATCATCCGGAAGAGTTGAAGGCAACGATCACCTCGGTCCGCGACATGTTTAAAGGCGCAATTGTAACGGGAATTTTTCAACCGCATTTATTCAGCCGGACCAGTGATCTTGCCGATGATTTTGCCCAAAGCCTCGATTTGCTCGACGAAATTGTACTGTTGGACATCTACCCGGCCCGGGAAGAACCTATTCCCGGTGTTACTTCCGACGTGATTTTCCAGAAACTGAAAAAAAACAACAAAGTGCGTTGCTCAAAAGCAGAACTACCGGAATTGGCAAAAAGTTTTAAACCAGGTGTTGTGTTGATGATGGGTGCAGGCGACATTGATACGATGGTGGAAAGAGTGGAAACGGTATTAACAGAAAAAGAACATGCTTAAGACGATCCTGAAAATAGTACTATGGTTGCTGTTGTTCGGATTTCTGGGCTTCACAGTCTGGTTCACCGAACAGGAACTGGACCGCGTGAGCTGCCAGGAAGTTTTGGTGCGGATCGTTGACGGATCGCCCCGCTTTTTGCAGGAAGACGATATTCTGGAACTGATCAAAAAAACCGATCGCAGCATTTTCGGGAAAAAACTGAACCAAATCGATACAGAAATTCTTGAAGAAAAACTCCGAACGGTAGAAAACATACGCAATGTGGAAATTTTCCGGGTAGTCGGAGGAAAGTCGTTCCGGTTTAAAGGAAAACTGGTCTTTAAAGTAGAGCAACGTAACCCGGTGGTAAGGATAAAAACAAATGAGTTTGATTATTACTTAGACAAGGAAGGGAAGAAAATCCCGATTTCAGAAAAATTTACCGTAAAAGTGCCTGTGTTTTCAGGAACTGTTACCAGCGAATATGCTGCCAAAGAATTGCTGCCGCTTGCCGGGTTCATTTATTCCGATCCGTTTTGGAAAGCCCAGATCGAACAGGTTTTTGTAAAGGAAAACAGCGAATTGCTGGTAATCCCCCGCGTGGGCGATCATTTAATTGAATTCGGGACACCTGAAAATTACCAGGAAAAATTACGGAACCTGAAAGCCGTTTACCGGCACGGATTCAGTAAAACCGGATGGGAAAAATACAAAATCATCAATTTAAAATATAAAAATCAGGTTGTTTGCACAAAAAGCTGACGGTTATGGCCAGAAACGAACAAATTTTTGCATCAGTTGACATTGGTTCTACTAAGATTGCAGCCATTGTCGGAAAGAAAAATGAAGAAGGTAAAATCGAAGTTATCGGGTTCGGACAGAGTATGTCACGGGGCATCACGCGGGGCGTTATCCTCAATATCGACGAGGCTTATGCGGCCATCAGTGAGGCCGTACGGAAAGCGGAAGATTCCTTTGGCGACGACATTGAGCAGGTTTTTGTAAACCTGGCAGGACAGCATCTGAAAACCCTTGGTACCAAGGTTCAGAAGTACCTGGCCCCGGGCAGCGTTGTGTCGGAAGAAGATGTGGCACAAATGTACGAACAGGTGGGCCGGATACCCATTCAGGAAGGATATAAAATTTACCAGATAAGCCCGCAGTTATTTACCATCGACGACGAAGCCGGTATCATGAACCCGGTGGGCATTACCGGAGAAAAACTGGAAGCCTCCTTTAAAGTATTCATTGCTCCCGAACAATACGGGACAAATATCCAGAAGTGCTTCGACAGGGCTGGTATCCGGGTAAAAAAAATGGTGATCGACCCGGTGGCTTCTTCCGAGGTAATCCTTTCCGAAGATGAGAAAGAAGCCGGGGTAGTGTTGCTTGACATTGGCGGCGGTACTACGAAAATGTTGGTTTATCTCGATAATGTGCTTTGCTATTCGTCGGTTATCCCATTCGGAGGAAATGTAATTACACACGATATAAAAGAAGGGTGTTCCATATTGCTCCGGCAGGCTGAATCGCTAAAAACCCAGTTTGGGCAGGCTATGGGCGATTTTGCCCCCGAGGACAGGGTGGTTACTATTCCCGGAATTTCGGGATGGGAACCTAAGGAAATATCTTTCAAAAGCCTTGCATTTATTATCCAGGCAAGAATGGAAGAAATCATTGATGCGTTTTGTTTTCAGCTTGAGAAATCAGGTTATTTAGATAAACTGGGAGCCGGGATCGTAATTGCCGGGGGAAGTTCGCTAATGCCCAATCTCAGCCAGTTAGTGAAATTCCGTACCGGACTGGATGTCCGCAAGGGACTACCCAACATGAAGTCGGTGATGACAGCCAATAACCTGGAAGATCCCCGTTACGGGACTGTGCTCGGATTGCTTTCGCTCTCCATAAATGAAGAAGGAGGTACGCTAAAAGCGACTAAGAAAAAGAAGAAAAAAGTTTCAGAAGAAGGTTTCTTCAGTCAGGTGAAAAAACAAGTTGCCCGACAGGTGACTATGTTTTTCGATGACGAACAGGATACGGAAATGTATTGAGAATAAATCAAAAACCCGTCAGACTTATGAACGGTGACATTATCAATTTCGAATTACAACAGGCAACCTCGTCGATTATTAAAGTAATCGGGGTTGGGGGAGGAGGCGGAAACGCAGTGAACCACATGCTTGAAGAAGGCATTGAAGGGGTCGATTTTGTAATCTGCAATACCGACTCTCAGGCTTTGCTGAAAAGTCCGGTTCCGGTGAAAGTGCAGCTGGGTGTTACCCTCACCGAAGGCCGGGGCGCGGGAAACCAGCCCGAACAGGGGGAACAGGCGGCAATTGAAAACCTGGGAGACCTGCGTACAGTTCTCGAAGGATCGACTAAAATGGTCTTTATCACTGCCGGACTTGGGGGTGGTACCGGTACCGGTGCGGCGCCGGTAATTGCCAGGCTGGCCCGTGAACTTGATATTTTAACGATCGCGGTGGTAACTATCCCGTCCCCCTCGGAGGGACGCCGCCGTTTTCAGCAGGCACTCGAAGGAGTCGATAAACTGAAGGAATATGTCGACAGCATGTTGGTCATCAGCAACGAGAAACTTCATAAAATATATGGCGACCTGCCTGCCTCTGTTGCTTTTAAAAAGGCCGACGATATAATCACCACTGCCGTGAAGGGAGTGGCCGAAATTATTACCCTGCACGGCAATATCAACATCGACTTTGCCGATGTCAGCACGGTGATGGGGGGTAGCGGCGTATTCCTGATGGGTACCGGTCTTGCCGGGGGCGAAGACCGGGCCATGAAAGCAGTGAAGGCTGCCCTCGATTCGCCCCTGCTCGACAGCAACGACATCAACGGCACCAAAGATATTTTGTTAAATATTATTTCAGGTGAAGCGGAAATTACGATGGGTGAAATAGGCGAAATAATTGAATATCTGCAGGTAGCTGCCGGACAGGATGCCAACATTATCTGGGGCAATGGGTCCGACGAAAAACTGGGAGAAAAAATAAGCGTCACGATCATAGCAACCGGGTTTAATACAAATCCGAACAAATTATTTCAGGAAAAAGAGCCTGTCGCCGAATTTCAGCTGTTCGATAGTGAGCCTGTTATTAACTTGGGGGAAGAAGAAACAGTTGAAGAAGTATTTGTAAACGAACCTCCTAAAACAGAAAAAATTGAAATTTCCAGAAAAGAAAAGAAAAAAAAGAAAGAACTGATTACTGAGAATAACCGCGATAACGGAAACCTGGATAATTGGTTTCATCGCCAGTTTACCCGCTTTTTCGAGGATAGCGATATCCCTCTTTCAGATGAAAAATAAAATAGATACATTAAAAAAAACAGAAAAATAAACGTGTATGTCAGATATAATGAATTTTAGCTTGGAACGAGGCCGTAGTTCTATCATCAAAGTGATCGGAGTTGGCGGCGGGGGCGGCAATGCGGTCAACCACATGTTTGCCCAGGGAATTAAAGATGTCGATTTTATGATTTGCAATACCGATTCGCAGGCTTTGGCAAACAGTCCGGTACCAGTTAAAATACAACTGGGGTCGTCGCTTACCGAAGGGCGGGGAGCAGGAAATAAACCCGAAATCGGACGTGAAGCAGCCATCGAAAATATTGAAGACGTAAAGAAAATGCTGGCTGATAATACAAAAATGGTATTTATTACAGCCGGGATGGGCGGTGGTACAGGAACCGGCGGTGCCCCGGTAATTGCCGAAGCCGCCCGCGAATTAAATATCCTGACAGTGGGCATTGTTACCTTGCCTTTCAGGAACGAAGGGCGCCGACGGATCAAGCAGGCCATCGACGGAATTGCAGCGATGGAGAAACATGTCGATTCGTTGCTGGTAATCAACAATGAGCGGATTCGTGAAATGTATGGAGACAGTACCATTTCCGAAGCGTTCTCAAAAGCCGATAATGTGCTTACCATTGCAGCCAAAGGAATTGCCGAAATTATTACCGTAGCGGGCTACATCAATGTCGATTTTGCCGATGTGCAAACCGTCATGCAGAACAGTGGGGTAGCCATTATGGGATCTGCCAAAGCGAGTGGTGAAAACCGTGCTTTACACGCCATCGAAGATGCCATGAACTCGCCGCTCCTGAATAACAACAATATTCGGGGGGCGAAAAACATTCTTCTGAACATCACTTCCGGGAAACAAGAAGTTACCATGGACGAAATTGGCGATATTACCGATTATGTACAGGATAAAGCAGGCAACGAAGCCGATCTGATTTGGGGGAACGGAGTGGATGAAACCCTCGGAGATGAGATTTCGGTTACCGTAATTGCCACTGGATTCAGTACCAGCAGCATCCCGGAAATGGTTGCCGCCAAGCAGCCTGAAAAAACGTACCATACGCTGATCGATGAACCGGCACAAAAAACACCGGTTGTCCAGCCGGTTGTAAAAGAAAAAGCAGAACCAGCCAAACATGCTGCCCGGCCCGTCAGCCAGCCAACTTTTGAATTTGAACTCAGCCCGGGAGATTCCGACGAATTTGATAACCTGTATGGTAAACGTAAAACACAACCAGACCCGAAACACGATATTTCCGTAAAGGTTGATTATGCCGAATCGTCAGACGAAATAGTGGAAGAACTGGAAAATATCCCTGCCTACCGGAGAAAAAAGTTTAAAATGAAGGGGCTGCAAAAAAAGTTTGAGCAAAAGTTGTCCCGTTTTTCACTCACCCCTGATGAAGATGAAAAGATAGTTTTGCGCAATAACAATCCGTACCTGCATGATAATGTTGATTGATTCGTTGTTTCAAGAATAGAAGATGGTAAGAAATAATTGGTTGAAAATGGGTAAAACTGAAAAATGGTTTTTTTTATTGATGACCGGGATTAACCTGCTCCCTGCTTTGGGTTTCAGGTTTTTCCCGACAATGGATGGAGCTGCCCATCTTTATAATTCGAACCTTATTAATTGTCTTCTATTTGAGCCAAATTCCCAATTAAGCAGTTTTTTTGATTTTAATCCAGAGCCTGTCCCAAACTGGACTGGCCATCTTTTTTTATCTTTTTTTAATTTTTTTCTCCCTGCTTTTATTGCAGAGAAAGCGCTTTTGATTTTTTATTTTGTTGGGCTGCCTTATGCATTCCGAGGATTAGTAAACACCATTAATCCGGATAACCGCCTGGCGGGTTATTTAATTTTCCCTTTTACTTATTCTTTTCCACTCCTTTTGGGGTTCTATAATTTTTCTGTAGCTATTGTGTTAATGCTCATTACATTGCAATGTTGGATCAGGGAATCCGGTCATTGGCCAATGTCGATCAGGAAAATTATCCTTTTATCTGTATTAATGGTACTTACCTATTTCTCCCACCTTGTAGTATTTGCCATTTTACTATTATTAATTGGGGCCGATTTGTTTTTTAAAGAAATTCTTTTTGCGAAGAAGAAATCAGGTAGCTTAAATACATTTTTCAAGAAATCAGGTGTATTGTCGGGGGTGTCATTTATCCCCATCGTGCTTTTGTTGCTTTTTATTGCCAGGCCATCAGTTGGCAACCCAACCTTTTTGGAACGTTATGAACTCATTGCCTGGTTGAAAAATATACGGCCAATTATTACCTATAATATTGAAGTTGAAGAGGTTTACACGACGAAAATATTCTATGTAATTGCCATTCTGCTAATTATTGTTGGCTATACCCGGATCAATCAGCTTATCCAAACAGTGGCATCTTCTCCAAAGAGAGAGTTTCTTTCTATATTAAAAAAGAATACATTTGCTTCAGAATCCTGGATTATTGCTGCATTTCTGGTGCTTGCGATGTATTTTATTTTGCCCGACTCGAATGGTTCGGCTGGCTTTGTTTCTATACGACTTGGGTTATTGTTCTTTATAATCCTGCTTATTTGGGTCGCTTCTCAGGCAATTCCCAAATGGCTGATTGCTACTGCGGTCGTAGTTGTATTGTTCGTTCATCTGAAACGGGAAAGGTTTTATCTGTCAGTAATAAAAGATTTAAATACTGTTGCGGTTGATTGTCACAATGCTTCTAAGCAAATTGCCCCCAACAGTATAGTTCTCCCTGTTAATTATTCGGATAATTGGCTGGTTGGTCATTTCTCAAACTACTTAGGAGTTGATAAACCAATGGTCATTCTTGAAAACTATGAATGTGGATCGGGATTATTCCCATTAAAATGGAAGGAAGAATCAGTCCCCAATACAATACTTGGCAATCTGGCTGTTAATCAATTGCCCTGCTTACAATGGAAAAGCAATGTTGAAAATCCTACGGTAAAGATTGATTATGTTTTTGTATTGGGAAATTTGAATGTGAAAACGGATTCTTGCAGTATGATTTTAAAAGACGCTATCTTTGAAAATTATGAACTGATCTACAGTAATAATAATTATCAATTGTTCAAAGAAAGCAATCAGGCAACTCAGTAAAAATTGGTTCAATTATGGCATCTTTTAAAATTGATTGAAAAATTTTTGGACATCTTCTGTTTTTATTGGGTAAAATGAAAAGATAATATTCTTATTTTCACTGATATATTAGCGGGTATTTTTCCTGTAAATAAAAATTTAGTATCAATTTAAAAGAAATTTGAAATGAATTTATTTGATCAAATCAACGAAGATATCAAGTCGGCGATGAAATCGCGCGAAAAGGAAAAGCTGGAAGCGTTGCGTGGGATAAAAAAAGTATTGCTCGAAGCAAAAACTGCCGCGGGAAGTTCCGGGGAGCTTTTCGATCAGGATGTTTTAAAGATCATACAAAAGTTGGCCAAGCAAGGAAAAGATTCGGCAAATATTTATAAGGAACAGGCCCGCGAAGATCTGTATCAGCAGGAAATGTTGCAGGTTGAGGTTTTTGAATCGTACCTTCCTTCGATGTTAAATGATGAGGAGTTGACAAAAGCTGTTCAACAGATTATTGAGCAAACAGGGGCTTCCGGAATGAAAGACATGGGCAAAGTAATGGGAATTGCATCGAAAAACCTTGCAGGACAAGCTGATGGAAAGAATATTGCAGAAAAGGTAAAAAAAATGTTGAGTTAGTTTAAATTTTTTTCAAAAGATATTTGGTTTTTTCAATTAAATGGTATTATCTTTACATCATTAACGCAAGGGTTTCGTCCTGAAACCCGGTGCGTTTGGGGTGGAAAATTAAAATTAAGCGGGCAGTGGCCCGCTTTTTTTATGCTCTTTACCTTCGTTTATCCCAAATTACGCGATAGAATTTTCTAATGCTTAGCAATAGGCATATTTGGAGTATGGGATTCGATATAAGCTATACCAATCAAGAGATTACACCCTGGGGTGGAATGGTGTTTTTGCGCCAGATGTTGGACAAAATAGGGTTCAAATCGCAAATTGAGAACTGTATTGATTTGCCACAACCGAGATCAAACAGGGGTTACTCCCCAGTCTCAATTATTGAATCATTTTTAGTGAGTATCTGGTGTGGGGCCAATAGGTTCATGCACACCGAGGTCACCCGCCATGACGAAGCTTTGAAGAAGATCTTTGGTTGGGAGCAATCTCCGGCGCAAGACGTTTACAAACGTTATTTTGCCAGGTTCACACAAGGAACTAACCAACGGGTGAGCGACCACTTCTATTCTTGGATATTCAATTCGGTACAGTTTGATAATTACACTCTCGATTGTGGTTCATCGGTATTGACCCGCTACGGGGAACAGCAAGGGGCCAAACGAGGATATAACCCACATAGGCAGGGCAGGGCATCGCACAATCCCATTATTGCCTTTGTTTCAGATGTCAAGCTGGTAGCGAACCTGTGGTTAAGAAGTGGTAATACCGGATCGGCAGAAGGTTTTATTCCCTTTCTGGAAGATACTTTTACCAAGTTGCAGGGTAAAAACATCAGCCTGCTACGCCTTGATAGTGGATTTTTTGGCAAAGATGTGTTTGATTATCTGGAAGAAAAAGAGAAGCCCATCAATTATATCGTTGCAGCACGTTTCTATGGACCAATCCAACGTATTATCGCTGGGAATCAGGTTTGGACAACACTGGATGAAGGCATTGAAATCAGTGAATTGCAATACAAAAGCCCATTGTGGGACAAGCCGCGCAGGATGATCGTGGTCAGACAAAAAATTGAAAAACGTCCCAAAGCAGCAGGAAAAATGCGGAAGCTTTTTCAGGATGAAGATTATTACCGACAGTACCGGTATTCAGCCTATATTACCAACCTGACCCTGTCTGCTGCCGATGTTTGGCGGCTTTACCGTGGACGTGGCGATGCCGAAAACCGGATTAAAGAACTCAAATACGATTTTGGCTTTGACAGCTTTAACATGCAATCATTTTTCGGGACCGAAGCTGCATTGATCTTTGCCATGCTTGCCTATAACCTAATGGCCTTGTTCAGGCAGTTCCTGCTCAATTCAAAAGTCCAGCATACCTTATCAACACTGCGATACAGAACGTTTGCCATTGGTGCGTATTTCCAGAAAATCAACAACAAATACACCCTCAAATTGAGCTTAAACATGAAACGGAGGAAATGGTTTTCCGGATTGGAAACCATTCAAATCAGGCAAAACGGCCTTTTACATTATTCTAATGCGCAATTTGGGTTAATCATTCATTAAGGTGATTAAAGTCTTTTAAAACGAAGGATTTTTGTTTGGTTATAAATCCTGAGGGCAACAATTCATAAGTTTCCAAAGGCAGGTTTTGCGAGAGTATTTTAACATGAGATAGG
>JAVEYG010000089.1:0-3522 GCA_034003625.1 Prolixibacteraceae bacterium
AATAACTCTTCACCAGTTCAGAGTTATTTTCCAAAGTCAACAGAAAATCATCATCAGTTAGATTTGATGAATAAAAAAAAGAAGAATACAATGTCTAATTCGGTCAACGTTATTTAGGCATGGACACCCTGAAACTCACAACTCATTACTCACAACTCGTTGTTGCAGGTATTCGTGCATCGAAGCGGCTGCTTTACGCCCGTCGCCCATGGCAAGGATCACCGTTGCGCCACCACGAACAATGTCGCCACCGGCAAAGAGTTCGAGTATCGAGCTTTGCATCTTTTCTTTGTCGACATCAATGGTGCCCCAACGGCTCACTTTTATTCCCTGAAGGGCGTTAGGTATTAACGGGTTGGGCGATACGCCAACGGCCACTACCACTAAATCAACTTCAATATCGTATTCCGATCCTTCAATGGTAACCGGACGGCGGCGCCCCGACGCATCAGGTTCTCCCAGTTCCATCCGTTGCAGGCGCATCCGGTTGACATGCCCTTTGGCATCGGCAAAATATTCCACCGGGTTGTTCAGGTTCAGAAACTCAATGCCCTCTTCTTCGGCATGTTTCACTTCTTCTATACGGGCAGGCATTTCTTCGCGGCTGCGCCGGTAAATGATCATGGCCCGTTCGGCACCCAGACGTTTGGCGGTGCGCACCGAGTCCATCGCCGTGTTGCCGCCGCCAATTACGGCCACATTTTTGCCTCTGTATACAGGTGTGTCAAAGTCGTTATTGGCCGCATTCATCAGGTTCACCCGGGTCAGGTATTCATTTGATGAGAGAATGCCGTTGAAGTTTTCGCCGGGAATATTCATAAAGTTGGGCAATCCGGCGCCGCTGGCTACAAAAAAGGCCTGGTAGCCTTCTGCTTTCAGGTCGTCGAAGCTGGCCGTTTTTCCGACAATGAAGTTGGTTTCAAAGCGGACTCCCATTTTTTTCAGATTTTCCAATTCAACGTCTACTATTTTGTTAGGAAGACGGAATTCGGGGATGCCGTATTTCAGAACGCCGCCGATCTCGTGCAACGCCTCGAAAACAGTTACATCGTACCCCAGTTTAATCATGTCGCCGGCAAATGAAAGCGAAGCCGGGCCCGAACCGATGGCGGCAATTTTAATCCCGTTTTTCGGGGCGGTTTCCGGAACCGAAATTTGTCCGCTTTCGCGTTCGTAGTCGGCGGCAAAACGTTCGAGAAAACCAATGGCCACCGGGTCTTTCTTCAGTTTCTGGGTGTAGAAACAACTTTGTTCGCACTGCTTTTCCTGCGGACAAACACGTCCGCAAACAGCCGGTAAAGCTGAAGTTTCTTTCAGCGTTTTAGCTGCATTCAGGAATTCGCCTGTTTCGATGTATTTAATGAATTTCGGAATGTTGATATTCACCGGACAACCTTCTATACAGGTGGGGTTCACACAGTCCATGCAGCGCATAGCTTCGGCTTGCGCCTGTACAACCGACAAACCCTGGTTTACTTCCCTGTCCTGATATTTAATGCGCTCCATCGGGTCCATCTCGGGCATTTTTACCCGTGGCAGATCAGTGCGTTCTTTGTTTTTTATTTTGCTGCGAAGTTCAACACGCCATTCTTTCTCGCGTTCAATCTTCAGGTATTCTTTCGGTTCTGTCATGGCTTACTTGTTTGAAGATTCGAAATAGCGTTGGTATGCCTCTTTTTCTAATTCGGTATAGCCGCCCAACCGGAGCATTAGCTCATCGAAGTCGATTTTGTGGGCATCAAATTCAGGGCCGTCCACACAGGTGAATTTGGTTTCTCCACCCACGCTTACCCGGCAGGCGCCGCACATCCCGGTGCCATCCACCATCATTGCATTGAGGCTGGCCTGAGTGGGGATACCGTATTTCTTCGTCAGTAATGAAGTGAATTTCATCATGACAGCTGGCCCGATGGCGACACATTCGTCAATTTTTTCGCGAAGGATCACTTCCTCGGCGCCGGCTGTTACAAGGCCTTTTTTTCCGTACGAACCGTCGTCGGTCATCACAATTACCTCGTCGGACCACTTACGGATTTCATTTTCGAGGATGATCAGGTCTTTGCTGCGTGCTGCCAGAATGGTCACCACCCGGTTCCCGGCTTTTTTGAAACCCTGCACGATAGGTAGCAAAGGAGCTACGCCAACACCGCCGCCACAAGCCAAAATAGTTCCCACTTTGTGGATGTCGGTTGCACGGCCCAACGGGCCAACCAGGTCGAGGATTTCATCGCCCGGTTCGAGGGCGCAAAGTTTTTCGGAACTGACCCCTACTTTTTGCGCTACCAGTGTAATAGTGCCTGTTTTTTCGTCGGCATCGGTAATGGTCAGCGGAATACGTTCGCCTTTTTCGTCAACCCGCAGGATCACGAAATGGCCGGGTTTGCGCGAACGCGCAATACGGGGCGCTTCGACCACAAAACGAGCCACTTTGGGCGAAAAAAATTCTTTCTCTATAATTTTGTTCATGATAAGGCAGCTTACCGTTTGGTTTTTTTGAGATGCCAAAATTAACATTGTGATGCGTACTGCAAAAATTATCAATCAATTTATTCTCATTTTCCGAATTTCACGTAAAAAATTAATGGAAAAGTAATCCTGTCGAACCGGAAGCATAACTTGCATTCTTAATTTGAACATCTCCTGTTTTTTTAGATCACCCGGAGTAGAAGGCTTAATTATAGCTGACCTGAGAGATCGCCAATATCAAGGAAAAAGGCTTTGGGCTTGACATGTGGCAACAAAACTTCTCTATAACCCTACTTCGTAAAATGGATACATTGAAACAACTACTTTAAAATAGCTTTCGGAGATCAGATATATTCCCGAGAGGGTACACTTTTTCCAACAGAGTATACTCCCCGGAGAACGACTTCGACCGGAAAAAGGGACACTGTAGTAATCTTGTTATTTTTTTCGGTTACTGAAATTTATAATTACAAAGTAGACCAGGAACCCAAGAGAAATAAACACCAGTTCGATGCCAATCGGTAAAACAGCTCCATCGCGATAATTGTCACTAATTGTCCCGTTTGAACGAAGCACGTCGATTACAATCAAACCCAAGCCACCCATAAAAGCTACCAACCCCCATTTTAGCGAAGGATATCTATTCACTTCACCGGTAGGTTCCATATCTTTCTGACTGAGGATTTCAGCTTTTTCGAAATGCCCACTTTTAATAATTTTTCGTTTCAGCAAAAAGTCGGTAAAATTTTTCAATATCTGATAAATTGCAAAAAATACCACTGCGGCCATTAATACGTCATTCATAATTGTCTGTTTTAAAATTTATATTTACCCATCTGACTTCTCCATGATAAAATATGTTGCAGACAAAACTGTTTTTTTTGTTGAACCTTTATTCAAAAGCAATATTCCAGGTTCAGTAATTTTTTTAATTGACCATCTCCCGTTTTTAGTTTTCAAAATTTAGTAAAAGGCTTAACTGTCCGTCATTAGGAGATGGATCTGATTGAGGAAGGAAAGCCCTTGGTGTCATATTGGCCAGCAATACTTTTATTA
>JAVEYG010000062.1:0-16615 GCA_034003625.1 Prolixibacteraceae bacterium
ACCGTGCATTTGCTTTAAAGACAAGTGCTTTCTTTTCTTTTGTCTGTAGTTCTAAAAATTATTGATTTTAAACAACATATGGGCTTTAAAGGCTCATTTAATAGAAATTATTTACGTATGAAAAAAATATTCATGGTATGCGTGATGGTACTGTCCGGTTTTATCATCAACGCTCAAAATATACTGTCAGGCAAAGTTACCGGCCAGGACAATCTCCCTATAGCCGGGGCAACGGTCATCCTGCCCGACCTTAACAAAGGGGCAGTAAGCAATGAAAACGGGCAATTTAAACTGACGAACCTGCCCAATGGAAAAACCACCGTCCGGATTTCATTTATAGGTTATAAACCGGAAATAAAAACCGTGTTTCTTACCGGCGAAAAAAAAGAGGTAGATGTAATGCTGCAGGAGTCGGTACTCGAAACAGAAGAAATCGTAGTTTCGGGCGGATACCGCTCGACCCAGCACGGGAATGCAGTGAAGATCGACGTGTTGAAGCTGCTCCCGACAGAGATAAAAGCGACTCCGAACTTTACCGAAGTGCTGACAAAAGTTCCCGGCGTTGACATGATCTCGAAAGGCAGCGGCGTTTCGAAGCCGGTCATCCGCGGGCTTTCGATGAACGATATCCTGGTGCTTAACAACAGCGTGCGTTTCGAGAACTATCAGTATTCCAGTCACCACCCGCTGGGAATCGACGAGTTTGGGATCGACAACGTGGAAATAATCAAAGGCCCTGCATCTTTGCTTTACGGTTCCGATGCCATTGGCGGGGTAATTAATTTTATCCGGGAAAAACCAGCGACACAGCGCCACATCGAAGGAGACTACAATCTTCAGCTTTTCTCGAATACGCTGGGCATGACAAATAATCTTGGAATAAAAGGCGCTTCGGAAAAGTTCTTCGGGGGAATACGGGCCGGGCACAAAACCAATGCCGACTTTCTTCAGGGAGGAGGCGAATATGCTGCGAACACCCGGTTCAACGAATATTCAGTAAAAACGAACATCGGCCATACCGGGAAAACGGGGATGTTCCAGTTGTTTTACGATTACAGTCAGCAAAACCTTGGGCTTGCCGAAGAGGAAGCAGTCGAAGCCATCCCGGAACGGGGGCGTAACTGCAGGTTGTTTTATCAACAATTGAATACTCATTTGCTTTCGTCGCAAAACAAAATCTATTTTAACCGAATGAAATTGGATGTGAATGTTGCCTTTCAGGAAACGGGGCTTGCCCATTTTGGCGAAGCCGGAGAATACGAACTGGAGATGAAGCTCGCTACCACTACCTACGAGGCCAGGCTTTACCTGCCATCCGATGCCAAATCGGAATATATTTTGGGGGTCCAGGGAATGAACCAGGTAAACACCAATGTCAACAACCGGGAAACCATACTCCTGCCCGGCGCCACAATGAACAACTACTCCCTGTTTGGCTTGTTGCAACGTACTTTTTTCGATAAGCTGAAGTTTCAAACCGGGCTTCGTTACGATTACCGGACACTTGCATCGGAAGCTGTTGGCCTGTCCGGCTCAGGGACTTTTCGCCCGGCACTCGAAAAAAACTATGAAAGTTTCAGTGGTTCGGCAGGAACAACGTATTATTTTTCAGAAGACTTATTGCTGCGGGCCAATATTGCGACAGCCTACCGGACGCCCAATCTGGCTGAACTAAGCTCGAACGGGCCGCACGAAGCCCGTTATGAGATTGGCGACCAAAGCCTTGTCCCTGAACGGTCGTACGAAGCCGATCTGGGAATGCATTACCATATCGACAACCTGACCATCGACCTGGCCTGTTTCTTCAACCGGGTAAACCATTTCATCTATATTTCCCCGACGGAAACCGAAACTTCGAAAGGACTTCCAATTTACCGGTATATGCAAAACGATTCGCGCTTATACGGAGGTGAAGCCGGAATTCATTTCCACCCAAAGTCGCTGGAATGGCTTCATGTGGAAGGAACATTTTCAAGGGTAACAGGGAAGCAGGACAATGGCAAGTACCTGCCTTTTATCCCCGCCCACAAAGTCAATTTTGAAATGAGGGCGGAGAAAGACCGGCTGCTCTTTGTACGCGACGCTTTTGTTTCGGCGAGTTCCCATACGGCATTGGATCAGAACCATGCAGCGCCGGACGAGGTCCCGACAAACGGATATACTCTTTTCAATCTGGGAGCCGGGGGCAAACTCTCTATTTCGGGACAAACTATTTTCTTTGGGTTGAATGCAACCAATCTGTTCGACAGGAAATACACCGATCATCTGTCAACTTTGAAAGAAGTGAACTATTACAACCCGGGGCGGAATATCAGTCTTTCGCTGAAATTTTATTTTAAACAGAAAAATCAATAGAAGGAAATATCTTCTAAAAAGAACCATCCTCCAATACCGGAAAATACCGGCGCTGAGAGGATGGTAAGATCTGCTCTGTAAAAACAACTTGTTCAGTTTATCGCGACCGGATCTCTTTTCTCATAAAATTGACGTATGCGAGAGCGAAGAACAGGATCGTTCCGGCAACCAGGCCGGTAACCTGCGGCCACACCAACAGAAGGCTTTGCCCAAGGGGCAGCGGACTGGGAATAGCGCCACTCAGTTGTTCCATGGTCAGGGGGCCAAGGCTGCGTACCGATGGCATCAGCAGGGTCGTGGTCGCCTCGCTAAACAACTGTGCCGGACTGAAACGCATCAGGTTCAGTATGAAATTTTGATAACCGATTACCTGATGTTCGCTGGCCATTGCCGGAGGGGCAAAGCCTTTCGCCAGCAGGTTAATGATCATATCGAAAAAGATGCTGAAAAACAACCAAACGGCGATACCTGCCAAGGCCGAAGTAGCTGCCTGGCGGAAACGGACAGAGAAAAAAATGGAAAGGTTGAGCCAGAACGCCACATAAAAGATGCTAAGCAAAATGAAAAAAACAATGCGCATAAATTCTTCCGGCGTTGGCGGAATACCGATCGCAACCAGGCCGAAGCCCATCACCAGAAAGCCCAGCGAGAAAAACAGGGCGCTGAGTACGATCAAGGCGGCTATGAATTTTGCATTCAGGATGTAATCGCGATAAATGGGCTGCGACATCAGGCGGCTGAGCGTCCCTTTGTTGTGTTCCGAATTGATCGCGTCGAACCCGAGGCTGATCCCCAGCAAAGGGCCGAGAAAACTGATGAAAACAAAGAACGAAGGCAGGGCGCCATCGGAGATGGTAAACAGTTTCAGGAAGAAAAATGTCCCTTCCGGGTCGTTTGGCTTCACCGCTTTCGACATGTTGGCCAGAGCCGTGTACATCGAGCCCATGCAGGTAAGCGCAATAATGGCAATCAGTATAATGAACCGCCAGCTTCGTATGTAATCGGAAACTTCCTTGCGGACAATCACCCAAAACGGATGGGGCGTTTCATTCTTCTCCGTTGCAAAACCTGTGAAAAAACGCTTCATTTTTACCGGATTGTTCATGATCGTGTCCCTCCTTCAAAATAACGATTATAAATATCATCGAGTCCGAATTCCTTTCGGCTCAGGTAATTCAACCCGGCGCCGGCAGCAACAACGGTGCGGGCTATTTCAGCCGACACATCGCGGGAACATTCTACCTGAAAGATCCCGTTTTTCTGTTTTACCGAAGAAATATTCCCGATGGGACGGACTATCTTTTCGAGCCATTCGGCAGAACAGCTACCGCCTGCCGGTTCAATTCCTACTTCAATGACATACAGGCTGCCGGTAAACAGTTTTTTCGACAGCGATTGGATATCGCCTTCTGCCAGTAATTTCCCGTCGACAAATATCCCGACCCGGTCGCACACCTGTTGTACCTGGTGCAGGTTGTGCGACGAAAACAAAACGGTAAGTTCCTGTTCGTTCCGCAATTCCACAATCAGGTCCAGAAATTCGCGGACCCCTTTGGGGTCAATCCCAGAAGTGGGTTCGTCGAGAATGATTACTCCCGGTTGTTTAATCAACACTTCGGCCAGGCCCAGCCGCTGGCGCATTCCCCGCGAATATTTTCCGGTTTTTTTGTGGATGGCATCAGCCAAACCGACCCGCTCCAGCAGTTGTACTGATTTTTGTGTTGCCTCTGTTTCAGGAATACGGTTCAGGCGGGCGGTGTACAGAATATTTTCCAATCCGGTAAGGTCGTCGTAAAACCCGACATCTTCGGGCAGGTAACCCACCTTCTTTTTTACCCCGATGGGGTTGGTCACCGGGTCGATCCCGCACACCCTGACCGAGCCCGACGAAGGTTCGGTCAGGCCCAACATCATCAGGATAGTGGTCGACTTGCCAGCGCCATTCGGCCCGAGCAAACCAAATATTTCGCCTTTCCCGACCGTCAGGCCGAGTTGGTTGACGGCGGTAAACGATTGATAGGTTTTGGTCAGGCCTGCCAGTTCAATAATTGGATGGCCCACAGCTACCTCCTTCCGTATTTGCGAAATAAATAATACACAATTCCCAGCGCGCCCACAATCACCAGAACGCCAATCCACCCCCAGAGCATCGATGTTTTCACGGAAACCCGGAATGCTATTTTCGACGATGTTTCCGGGGTTTTTGCTTCGATGTTGGCCACATAATCGCCGGGAATGGCTTTTTTATCGGCCTTAATAAGCGCGAAAACGGTTGCACTCTGTCCCGGTATAATTTTGTCCACTTTCTTCGGGTCGAATTCAACCGACCAGTTAGCTGGCGAAGACGCCTTCATTTCAACATCGGCCAGCACCGATGAACCGGTATTCCGCACCACCAGTTCCAGTTTCTTTTCTTCGCCTGCAGTGACTTGTGTACTAAGCAAACCGGTCGGGGTAGACAGTTCCACTGAATACGAACCGGTTACCACCACCTCCAATTCGAGGTTGGCCGAAGTAGAGCCGGTTACTGCACGCACCGGTATTTTATAGGTACCGGCTGAAACCTCGTTCGCCGCCGTAACTTCAATATCAATATCTTTGGTGGTATTGGCTTCCAGCTCAACCGACGTTACCTGTTGGTAATTGGCCTTAAAAACAATATTCCAGCCCCGGGGCAGATCGGCCATCAATGCGTACAATTGTTTGTCGGGCGTCCGGTTCTTCAGATGCGCCTTAAATGTGAAGGTCGATTTCGAGTTGCCCTGCATGTTGTTCTGGTCGCAAGTGATTTCCGATTCGCTGGACCCTTTCTCCGAAACATTGATAATCAGCGGAAGGGAAGACGATTTGCCTCCCATCACGGTAATCCGGTAGTTCCCTTTATTTACCTGATAAGGCACCTCAACCTGAAGCGAAATGCTTTTTTTCTCTGTCGGAAGAACGGCCAGTTGCCCGATGCTCATCCCCCCGGATTTTAAACTGTAATTCCAACCCCGGGGAATGCCGGTTACCGAAATTTCCTCATTCTGGATTTCTGCCGTATTATTAATGGCATCAATAGAATAATCGATTGACTGTCCGGGTGTTACCGAAACTTTTGTGTACGGGGTGTACAGGGTCAGGCCTTCAGCAGAAACAAAATGGCTGCTCATAAAAATCATTCCTGAAAAGATAAACAGGAAAAGCCTTAATACATTTGTTTTTAACGACATAAGATTTCCTCCGTAAATTTAAAGGTTTGAAAATTCGGGTTACAATTTTATGAATTATCGTTAGTCGCAAAAAGTTAAAATATTTAAAAAAAATCAAAAAAATTTTAACGAAACCATTGTAATAAATTGGTAAACCTTTGTTTTCTATTTTATATGAAAGAATCTGCCCCTGTTCTGCTTTAGTAACAACAAATCCAAGTTTCCTAGAGAGATCAAAAGTCGGTCAATATCGGACAAAGATGTGATGAACTGGAAGGATGGATCTTTTAAATAGTCGAACGTGAAAAACGGAATTATATTTTTCACGTTCGACGATATAAACGGTTTGTGGCAATTAACGAGCGAATGGCAAAAATCGAGGTTGAGGAATATTACAAGGAGATTAAAGGTAAAGCGCGATACTAAAATGAAACGGATACTGCTCATCCTTATTTTCCGGGTCAGCGTTCCACAGGTGTTTTCCCAGACAAACGCCTCAAAACTGGTCATGTTGTCCGGACCTGTGAAAGAATTGACTTTAAACCGGAAGAAGGTATCGAGATCGGCTTCAAGTGTGCCTACTGGCAACAATGGGAGATTGACGACATATCCGTTTATCAGTAAAGCAGTCATAAAAAGACCGGTTTACGGCGACTGCACATCGTCTGCCGTAAACCGGTCTTTACCTTCTGAACGCATAACCCG
The DNA here is from genome assembly GCA_034003625.1 of Prolixibacteraceae bacterium. Classification (GTDB taxonomy): domain Bacteria; phylum Bacteroidota; class Bacteroidia; order Bacteroidales; family Prolixibacteraceae; genus GWE2-42-39. The sequence goes on from JAVEYG010000062.1 coordinate 6,252, forward strand.
GCTTTCTTACAGGTTATCCAACTGAATTGTGATCGAAAAATCGGCATTGGCGTTCCAGGAATCAAACACCTTGGTTTTTATCGTTCCAGCGGAATATTCTTCTGTTTTATAGGAAAAGGTCGTCACGTAATTATCCATCTTCCCATCGGCCTTGGTTGCGCCGAAGGTGTCCCGGCCTGAAGTGACTGCCCGGAACGGAATATTACCAAACTGAACGGAAGTGGTATACCGACGGCTTAATGTTGTTGTATTGCGGTAAAATCTTGTTTTGACCTCCTTCGCGCTGCCGCTGACAATTTTATTCGTTTTTGTATCGATCTCCAGAGAGAGATCCCATTGGTGCACCGCATCATACCCGTATTCTACCAGTTCACGGCTCAGGGAAGAGGTATAGGTCAGCTTCGTTCCGGCGGACGTGGTTTTTCCTTTCATTTCTTTGAACTGGAAATACGACTCGTCCGGTATCAAAGTGGAGAACGAACCGCTGTAATTCACCAGGCCGTCAACAGTCATCTTGAACATGCCGACGTTAAAATCGGGCTTATCGTCCAGCTTGACGGTCATTTTGACCTGACTTACCTTGTTGTACGGATGGTAGTAAACCACGTACAACTGGTCTCTCTTGTCTTTGACGTTCACCACGTCACTAAAACCGTATGAATCATGGAAATCAGCAAGCTTGCTTATCTTTCTGGTTTCGTTGCTGTACCTGAACAACCCGCACGCCTGTCCGGTCCCGTCACTTTCTCCACCCGTCACGGTAATGCTCATCGTCACCTGATTGGAGGGCAGCTTTATGTCGGGATTGATGCCAATCCGTTCGATAAAGACAGAATATGGCTGTTTGCCTCCGAACGGCTCTCCGCTGCTCACTTCGTTCATATCGGCCACGTACAGTCTGGGCCTGGTAACTCCCGGCAACAGGTCTTTCACACCTCCTTCTTCCACATAATCTTTCAGGAATTTGCCATATTCCTTGAACAAGTCGGGGAACGCCTGGTTAAAGGCCTCGTAGACTGATGTCGCCTTTTCAAACTGTTTTTCATGAAGGCTGACGATCTTTTTGTCTCCGTATTTTTTTGCCAGCCACTGGATCAGGGCGGCCATACCATACCCGTGCGTGTCTATTTTTTCTCCCGGAAGGGGGAAAAAACCGTCGACCGGACAATACTGATTCCCCTGCTGCACCGAAGAAATGCCCTCGACATACAGTTTCTCTGCCCAAACGGCCACCGCCTCATCCATCCATAGGAAATCACCCGAAGCTCTTCCTTTCTCCCACGTGGAGCGCGGATCGTAGTAATACTGGGTGAAGTGCGTCATCTCGTGCATCATGGTTCTTTTCATCTCTGCCGTTTTCGCGAGTTGCAGCGCGTTTATCTGGATCGAGTTGTACTCGCTGTCCCACCAAGAGGCCACAAAATACCCGTAGTTATCCGGCTTTTGAATTTCTTTTACCTCAATTTGAATGGGGCTTTTTCGTTTATCGAAGCTAAACCCGGTGGCCTTCAGTTTGTCTATCGCATCGGTTGCCCATCCTTTGAGTTTCTCGCTGTGATCGCTGTATTTGGAGGGGGCGATCACCACACAGGTGAGCCCGGGCGTGGCGGCCCGCGTTTCCAGCCCCGCCGATGCCTGGTAATCCTTTACCAGTCCCACCGTGAATTCGGCCGCTCCTTCGGCAGCTTCCCCACTGGGCTGCAAGTCTGCCACATAAACGTCGCCCTCTTTTTTTGCCTTCACCCAACAAGCCGTCTGGCTTTCCTGCTGCGTGCTCACCTGGAACCCGAAAACCGCAAAGCGGACAAAAACATCTCCCGAGGTGACCGCTTTAATCACGGGCAACTGAATGGTCAGTGGCTTGGAAAAATTCTGGGGTACTTTGATCTTGTAATACTCCGACGCTTCATAATTCTGCATGACAGCGCCGGCAGCCTGCTTGCTAATTTCGAGCGTCATATTGGCCTCAAAGGCATCAGCCGGAACGATGATCGTCAATTTGCCTTTCACGATCTCTCCCCCCTCTTTCCCTACTTTGACATTTTCTTTTGGTTCGTTACCTCCCGGATTGTCTGTGCCTCCCGGATCGTCTATTTCGTCGTCGGCGTCGCTGCAACTGCCAAGCGCTACCGCAAACAACAGGATAAAAACAACGTGAAGAACAAACCTAAACTTCTTCTCCACCGCCGGTAAAAATTGAAATATTGGCTTCATCGCATCTCTGTTTTTGGTTTTTGATAAAATTACGAAGAAGCAGGATGAGGCGGTCTGACAAAAAATACATCCGGACTAACAAATCGTACAAAAAGCGCCGTCCCCGGCCTGTCAGCAGGGATCTCCGTCGTGTACGCCGGGTTCACGCTTTCGCCGGCACCTGCTGTTTAAGCCAACCAGCCGGTGTAGTTCCCGCTATTTTTTTGAAATTCCGGTAAAAGGACACCTCATTCGCGAAGCCCGAGCGTTCACCTATTTCAGAAAGAGAAAGTGAACTGCCAGGCATGGTCATCAACGATTGTGCGTACCGGACACGATAAGTATTGATGTAGTCAGAAAAGGAAAACTTCAGTTCCTGGTTTATATAATTGGAAACGTAGGTCCGGTTGCTTGCCGCCTTTTTTGCCACATCCGAGATATGCAGATCTTTCTTCAGAAACAGCATTTGCTCTTCCATGAGCACGCGGATACGCTCGACAAGCACCTCCTTCGGCGAATCGACATAATTCACGTCTTCCTGACTTGCCGCCTCGGTTGCCTTTCGAAAATCGACAGCCGTAAAACGTTGCTGGTAACCAATGTAGCTCACGGCAAAGATCATGCTGCTGAAGATGACTGAAGGAATTGCCACCAGCCACGGGGTCCGCACAAAAAAGTCGCGTCCTACATGGTTGGCTGCTGCCGAGAAAAGGGAAAACAGGATAAACAACACCAGCAACACCCTTATGGGCGCCAATGTCTTCTCCTCGGTATCGGCATAAAAATTATGGATCTGCGCGTTGAAGCGGATCAGTTTCTTCAAGCCAAAATAGCAGACAGGGATCAGTTGGACGAGGAACAGTACCCTCATGGCGCGCATCCGGTAAAGTTGTCCGGTTTCAGCAAATGAAAGGGAGTACGCAGGCATTGAATGCTGATAGAAATAACGTTCCACGAAACTGATCCGCTCGCTTTCGCTCATCATCGAATAAAAAGCGACCGACAGGATGCACACGAGAAACGCCGGGAACAACACCCAGTAACGATATACCGGCAATGGCTTTTCGTCCGTCAATTTACAAATATACAAGAAGTAAAGCGGATAGACGGCCAACGTGCAAAATGTGTAAATGCTCTCAATCAGGCTGAAAAGATAGGCATTCCGGTTAAAATAGACGGCATGGGAAAAATAGAGGATGGTACATACCAACAAGAAAAACGTCAGAAACCGCTTTGCCGGATCAGCCTTCCTGAAATCCACAAAAAACAACACCAGCCAGAACAGACAAACGCTGAACGGTAAATAGAAAAACACGCTCACGATCATAATTTCTTCCTCTTCTATATTCTGTCCATCCAGGTGTTCAATCAGTCAGACCGAAGGACAGTCCATCCTCCGGGTCAACCCACTCCGACATGCAGACTTGCATCAATGAAGCAGTCTTGCTGTATTCACGAGGCCGAATATAGCGAAAAAAACCTTCCGGGCAAAGAAACAAGAACAGCTCAACAATTCAGCGAGCACATTTTTTGAAGGTTGTTTCTGCCGGCCGATCGGTTCTCACTAAAGCAGTGCCAGTTGGTCACCAATTGTCATCAGCCATCAACGCCTTTATTTGTGTTATTCCATTAAGTCACCTTTCTTGATGTCCTGCTGATCCCACATGTCCTGAAATGAGAGCAGCGTTTTTGCATTCAGGCTGAAAGGTAAATTTTTTCCAATCGCATTACTCTACGCCTGTTTAGTTTTGTCATAAAAGTAGCGCCATGAAAAACACCTTGATGTTCGAACGATTCCTATGCAGGTTCGCTATTAACCCAAACACTGCTAAAAATCAAAAAATTGTCAAAGAACTATTGGATTACGGCAAAATTGCCGCTTAAAAATTAACGAAGTATTGTAAAAAAAATTTTAACGAAACCATTGACAGGCAACAGTTTTATCGGACTTGACCGATCTGAAAAAAGTATTTTTCCCTGACAAGAATGGACAAGCAAGGTCCTGATAAAAACAGTATTATCAGCGAGGGGGACACAATTATTGCTGATTTTTTCGGTTATCTTTACTGCATGAAGCTCTCGGTAGTCATAGTAAATTACAATGTGAAGCACTTTCTGGAACAGTGTCTTCATGCGGCATTGAAAGCTTCTGAAAATATCGGTACCGAAATTTTCGTAGTCGACAACCATTCGGTGGACGGCTCGTGCACGATGGTGCGCGAAAAATTTCCACAGGTCATTTTAATTGAAAACCAGCAAAACGCAGGCTTCTCAAAAGCCAATAACCAGGCCATCCGACGGGCAAAAGGCGAGTATGTTTTGCTACTGAACCCCGACACGGTGGTGGAAGAACACAGCTTCGAAAAAATTTGCGCTTTCATGGACGAACACCCCGAAGCCGGAGGGCTGGGCGTGAAAATGATCGATGGCAAAGGCCGCTTCCTGCCCGAATCGAAACGCGGTTTGCCCACGCCCAAAGTGGCTTTTTACAAGATTTTCGGACTATCGGCCCTTTTTCCCCGATCGAAGGAGTTCAGCCGTTACCATCTGGGGCATCTTGACGAAAACCAAACACACGAGGTCGAAATCCTGGCCGGCGCATTCATGCTGCTACGCAAAAAAGCGCTCGACGAAGTGGGACTGCTCGACGAAGATTATTTTATGTACGGCGAAGACATCGACCTGTCGTACAGGTTGGTGCTGGGCGGCTACAAAAATTACTATTTTGCCGGCACCACGATCATTCATTATAAGGGGGAAAGCACAAAAAAAAGCAGTATCAACTATGTACGGATGTTTTACAATGCGATGATTATTTTCGCGCAAAAACATTTTTCGAAAGGCAACGCCAAAATGTACCGATTCCTGATCAGGCTAGCCATCTATTTCCGGGCTTTGCTGGCCTTGGGCAGCCGTTTTGTACGGCGGGTTTTCCTGCCGGTCGCCGATGCGCTGCTGGTTTACCTGGGTTACGTGGTCTTGCTCCCGTACTGGGAAAAACTGAAATTTGAAATGGGCTACTATCCACCCGAATACCTGAATATTGTTGTTCCCGTGTACATCCTGATATGGATTGCAGCGCTCCTTTTTGCTGGTGGCTACCGTCGCCCGGTCAGCCTGAAAAGGCTTATTTCAGGATTGGTTTGGGGCACGCTCACAATCCTGGTTTTGTACTCGCTGGTCGACGAAAGCCTGCGTTTCTCTCGCGCGCTCATCCTGCTCGGCTCGGCATGGGCTTTCGTGGCGCTGGTTTCGTACCGGTTGGTTTTAAGCCGCCTGAAGCTGAAAAATTTTCAATTGGATATCGACCTAAAAAAACGGATTGCCATTGTGGCCAAACCGGAAGAAGCCGGACGTATTGGGAGCCTGATCGGCCAGACCAAGCTAAAAACCGAACTGCTCGGGATGGTTTCTCCCTCCGGAGAGAAATTCGGGCACGACTACTTAGGCGAAATCGGACAGATTGAAGAAATCGTCAAAATCAATACGATTGACGAACTGATCTTTTCGTCGGTCGATATGCCTTCGCGCGACATCATCAATACCATGCTGCAGCTTACCGGACTGAACGTGGACTACAAAATCGCGCCGCCCGAAAGCATTTCCATCATCGGCAGCAACTCAATTGATACCGCGGGCGATTTGTACGTGTTGCAAATCAACTCGATTGCAAAAGAGAAAAACCGGCGTTACAAACGCATGCTCGATGTATTTCTTTCCATTGCTTTTCTGCTGTGCTCCCCGTTCATCGTTTGGACGGTCGGGAACAAAGCGGGTTTCTTTGGAAATATTTTCCGGGTATTTTCCGGGAAGAAAAGCTGGGTGGGCTACGCTACCTGCGAAACGCGGAATGCCAACCTGCCGGTCATCCGTCCCGGGGTGGTTTCTCCCACCGATATTTTTGAAACTGCTTTGCCGGAAACAAAAAAGGACGAACTGAATATTTTGTACGCGAAAGATTACCAGCCGGTACACGATCTGGAGTATATTTACAAGGCATGGACGAAATTAGGAAACGGGTACGGAGATTTCCAATCTCCATAAATTAACCCGCGACACCTGAATGAAGAAAGAAAGGAGAAAAATGACAATCAACAAACTCGAATACGGCACAGTCAGGCTCCGTCCACTGGAACCGGAAGACATCGGCCTGCTCTATTCGTGGGAAAACGAAATGGCGGTTTGGGAAGTCAGCAACACGCTGGTCCCGTTTTCGAAATATATTCTCGAACAATACATTCTGAATTCACAACGCGATATTTACGAAAGCAGGCAGCTTCGGTTAGTCATCGAAACGCTTGAGGGAAAACCGGTTGGCGCGGTTGATCTATTCGAGTTCGAACCCGTTCACCAACGGGCGGGAGTGGGTATTTTAATCCACCATGCCGGTGAACGCCAAAAAGGATATGCTACCGATGCCCTGCTGCTGCTGTGCAGCTACGCCCGTGAAATTTTGGGTTTGCATCAGTTGTTCGCCAACATCACTGCCGGCAACGAAGCCAGTCTTCATCTCTTCACAAAGTGTGGTTTTGAGCTTTGCGGACGAAAAAAAGACTGGATAAAATCAGGCTCCGGCTGGAAAGACGAGCTGGTTTTTCAGCAGCTGCTTTAGGGTATGGCGATTTTTAATCGCCGTGGTTGCGGAGGTTTCCAGTCTCCGGTTTCAACGTACGATTAAAAATTACGCCACCCGAAAAACCGTACCGCCCCAAACCAAACGAAACAATAACTGTTGTTTAAGCTAATAATGAAGATACCGGCCAATTTTAACAACAAAAGCGTATTTTTAGCTTTCCTAATAAATCCAATGCAATGAAGAAATTTTTTAATTTCCTGGTTTCCTTTTCCTTTATGGGCTTTTTGCTTCTGATCATGGCATTTGCCATGGCGGTTGCGACCTTTGTTGAAGGTAGTTACGGAACGGCTGCAGCACGAGGATTAGTATACAATGCATGGTGGTTCGAACTGATCCTTGCATTGCTGGGCATCAACCTGATTGTGAATTATTTCCGATCAAAATTATATAGCAAATACCGGTTCACTGTTGGCCTTTTCCATATTTCGTTTGTGGTCATCGTGCTGGGCGCCGCCATCACACGGTATATCAGTTTCGAGGGGATTATGCACATCCGGGAAGGGGAAGCCAGTCATTCGATATTATCGACCGACGATTATATCACCATTGAATACGAAGGAAAAAAAATTCAGAAAAAAGTGTTGTTTTCTGAATTTAAAACCGGGGAACTGAACACGCGCATTTCCATCGGTGAACAGGAAGTGAAGCTGAAATCCGTCGGATTTGTAAAAGATGCAAAAAAAACGCCGGTAGATTACCCCACCGGAACCGGGATGATTGATTTTGTGATTTCAGCCGGACAGGGAATGGAAAGTTTTGTATTCCGGAAAAACGATCATGTCGACTTGGGCGGGTTTGTTGTTGCATACGACGATACGAGTTCAAATATCCGTTTTTTTAACCAGGAGGACAAACTGTTTCTGCAAAGCGACCTTCCTTTGCAACTTCGCTCAATGACCGGCGGCGAACCCGAAGATTTACCGGTCAATGAACCGGTTGAAGTTCAACCTATGCACTTGTATTCATTCGACGGGTACATGTTGCTGGTAAAAAAATTCTACGAAAAAGCAATCCTTCGGGTCACGCACGACCCTTCGGGCAATGCAAGGGAAGACGCCGTGCTGGTCGAGGTTTCCGACGGCCAGACAAAAACCATCGTGAATGTGTTTGGGCGCCACAATATGGCGGGCGAACCAACAGTTTTTAAACTGGGGCACAGCGATGTGAAAATAAGCTACGGCGCAGTTCCCATCGAATTGCCGTTTGCCTTAAAACTGAGGGACTTCCAATTGGAACGCTATCCCGGATCGGAAAGCCCTTCGTCCTTTGCCAGCGAACTGACCCTGCTTGATCAGGAAAAGGGAATTGAAAGAGATATTCGGGTATTTATGAACAACACCCTGAAACACCGGGGATACCGTTTTTATCAGTCATCTTACGATCAGGACGAGCGGGGCACGGTTTTGTCGGTCAATGTAGACGGGCTGGGAACAGCAGTAAGCTATCTCGGGTATGGCATGTTGTTTCTGGGGATCATTTTATCGCTCCTGAACAAAAACTCATATTTCAGTTTGCTGATCCGGCGGCTGAAACAAAATTCGAAGGTCGTTGCGGTTATCCTGACCTTGTTGCTACTGGGAAGTTCCTCACTGAAAGCCAACAAAGCCGACCTGGCCAATATTCCTGCACTGGACCCATTGCTGGTAAAGGATTTCTCTGAATTGTGGGTACACGGTCATGACGGACGTATCGAACCCGTTTCCACGCTGGCTTCCGAAGTGTTGCGCAAAATAAGCCGCAAGTCTTCTTTTGAAGGAAAACCGGCAGAAGAAGTAATGCTCAGCATGTACTTGTTTCCCGACCTGTGGAAAACAGTCCCCATGGTGAAAGTGTCGGACAAACAAATCCAGGCACAACTGGGCACAACCAAAGACCAGCTTCCGGTCACCCATTTTTTCGACGAGGCAGGGAATTACCGTATTGCGCAACAGGTGCAGGCTGCTCATGCGAAAATGCCGGCTTTTCGTAATCACCTCGACAAGGAATATATTTATGTGGACGAACGGGTGAACGTGTGTTTCATGGTTTTTCGGGGACAATTACTGAACGTGTTCCCTACCGGGAAATTTGAAGAGCCCTGGTTGTCGCCGGGCAGCAAAGCCATCGCCCTTCCGGTTGCCGATTCGTTGTTTGTGAACCGGGGCTTCGAGCTTTTAAAAGAATCGGTTTCGGGTAAAGAAGCTGTCGATGCCCGTCAGATTATTGCGACGGTTGCTGCTTTTCAGGAGAAATTTGCTACCGGTTTGCTCCCTTCAGAAGCACATAAAAAAGCCGAAATATTTTACAATAAATTCAATCCGTTCAAACGGGTATTCCCTGTTTATCTGTTATTTGGGATTACCTTGCTTTTTGCATTGTTTGTAAATATTTTCAGGCAGAAAAATATCAGCAGGATACTGAAAAATATTCTGGTTGGATTTATTGTATTGGGGTTTGTCATCCATACCGGGGGGCTTGCGTTGCGCTGGTACGCATCGGGACATGCCCCCTGGAGCAACGGGTACGAGTCGATGATCTACGTGGCCTGGGCGACCATGCTGGCCGGATTGATCTTCGGGCGCAAATATCCATTGGTGATCGGTACGGCTGCTTTCCTGTCGGGAATCACCCTTTTCGTGGCCCACCTGAACTGGATGAACCCTGAAATTACCCACCTGGTCCCTGTGCTGAAATCGTACTGGCTGTTGATCCACGTGGCTGTGATTACCGCCAGTTACGGGTTTATCGGGCTAAGCGCATTTCTCAGTATACTGGTGCTGACTTTGTTCTGCATCGTCAACGAAAAAAACAGGAATAATGTCGCCCGATTTGTCGACCAGCTCACGACCATCAGCGAGATGTCGGTTATTGTTGGTCTGTATATGCTTACGATTGGCACTTTTCTGGGAGGCATCTGGGCCAACGAAAGCTGGGGCCGCTACTGGGGCTGGGACCCGAAGGAAACCTGGTCGCTGATAACTATCGTGTTGTACTCGTTTATTGCACATATGCGGCTGATCCCTTCCATAAGGGGAGTTTACAACTATAATTTTGCCTCGGTAATTGGCTTTGCTTCGGTGCTGATGACCTATTTCGGAGTCAATTATTATCTGAGCGGATTGCATTCGTACGGACGGGGAACGGCAGGTGCGGTACATTGGTCGGTTTACCTGTCAATCGGTATAATTGCAGTGCTGATGGTAATTTCCTATCTGAAAAGCAAGAAATACAAGCTGGACGTCTGATTTTTAGGTCAGTAATGCGGAATGTTGTATATATTTGGTAGTTGTAGCCAATTGTAACCGCAACTTGAAACGATTTCGTTCTTAGACAAATTTTTAAAATTGACTGTTCTCCCAGTGTGAGGGATTTTTCGATTATGAACGGGCCGGTAATTTTACAAAACCCTTGAGCAAGCATAAAAAAGAAATAATGAAACCCACATGACAAAAAAAAGACCCCCAAGAGAATGAAAATTGGGAGCGGTGCGAACGATACCATTTCAAAAGAGGATTTGTAATTTAGTTATGGCATAAGCCAAATAACTAAAAGACAA
>JAVEYG010000090.1:0-3479 GCA_034003625.1 Prolixibacteraceae bacterium
TTTTTGAGGTTCAGGTGACCCTGCCTCAGAATGGACAAACCATCAAAAAAACATTACTCTTGACCGAAGAACAAAAGTACCTCGCCTCAATTTTTCATTTTGGGTGTTAAAACGTGGAAGTCAGGAGATAAGCTGTAACGCACAAAACTTATTTCATTTTTGTTGTGTATACCGATGTCCGTGCAGTGATAAACAGTGTTTTCCTGTTTTTACCACCAATACAGATATTTGCAGGCCGCTCGGGGACATCTATTTCACCCAGTTTTTTCCCGTTGGGTGCAAAAACTGAAACGGCACGGTTAGTCAGGTATACATTTCCTTTTTTATCAATAGTCATTCCGTCGGAACCTTCAGGGGCAAAAAATATTTTTTCTGAAAGTGTTCCATCCGGCTCAATACTGTATTTCCATGTTTTTCCATCGGCAATATCGGCCACGTAAAGCGTTTTTCCATCCGGAGTTCCGATAATTCCATTTGGCATTTTATAATCATCGATTAAACGGATGAGTTGCCCGTTTGTTCTCAGGCAATAAACACCGCGGCAGTCCTGCACCTGGGTGTGGCCTTCGGGCCACCATGACCGGTGGTAATAACTGTCGGTGAAATAAATATCGCCGTTGGGATGTACCCAAAGGTCGTTGGGCCCGTTCAAATGTTTTCCATCATACTGATCAACCAAAACGGTTTTGGTACCGTCCATGGCAATTTTAATCAGCTTGTTCCGGTAGTCGGCACAGGCTACCAGTTGCCCGTCGGCTGCAAAATACAGGCCGTTTGAACGTTCACCTTCTACTTTAAATTCGCGGATACCGGATTTTTCATTCCAGATATAAATTTTGTCGTTGGGCTGATCAGTAAAATAGATTTCTCCGTTTTTTGCAACGGCAGGCCCTTCGGTAAATGCAAAGCCCGACTGTATTTTTTGCAACTGACTGCCTTTTGCGAGCATGGGCAGTTGTTCCTGTGCATTTCCTGACAAAGCCGAAACCAGGAGCAGAAATAAGATGAATGTTGGTTTGTTCATGTCGTTACTTTTTTCTGTAAAAGAGTTTTCCTGTAATTAATAAACCGGCAAATACAAATAGTGCGAAAACCATGCTGCTGACAGCCAGTTGCATTCCGCCCGAAATGACATGTCCGCTGGTACATCCTCCGGCCATACGCGCCCCGAAAATCAGGATAAAACCACCAAAAATTGCCCAGCAAATACGCTTAAGAGAAGAAGTTCCCTTGTATTTTTTCCAGTTTTCGTGAATAAGCCTGAGCTTAAATTCTTTCCGGAAAAGAGAAATTACGATGCCCGATACAAAAGCGCCGCCTAAAAACAGAACTTCCCACTGACCGGATTTTTGTATTTTGGTAAAATAGTCATTGCCAGTGGTTCCGGTTAGCCAGTCAGCCAGATAAGGGAACATCGTTGAGGCGCCGATAACCCGGTCGGTGACAGCCGATAAGAAGACAACTGCATTCAAAACGGCCAAAGCAATACCGGCATACAGCCAGGTCATCTCTTTTTTTCTCTCTATTTTATTCAGGATGAAAGCAGTTACAATAAATACAGCTCCAATTATAAAAACCAGCAGGTAAAAAAACGTTGGATTACTGCCCGCCAATGAGTTCAGCGAAATCATTCCCCAATCGGGCCCCAATATGGGCTGAACAGATGGCAACAGGATCGTATATACCAAACCTCCCAGCAACCCTCCGATAATTCCCCAAAAAGCATCGAGCGAACCTTCGCCCAGCGAAATTGCCATGGTTCCGGGACAATAGCCCAAAATGGCCATCCCGGCCCCGAAGATTAAACCGCCCAACACTATTCCCCCTAAAATGAATGGTTTGACATGGTAAGAGGCAAAACCAAGGCCAATTTCCACATGGATTAAGATGGCGCCGACGCCGATGGCAACGGCAATGGCCTTTGCAACGGTCAGGTTTTCGAGAGTGGCCATTCCACTGATCGTGTTGTACCGGTTAAGCCGGGCCGATTGCAGAATAGCGCCAAACAGGAACCCCAAAATGATAATCAGAAATGTCATAATTCATCAGGTTAAAAATGGTTTCGTCTGCCAAAATAACGATAATCATCTGAAATCGGAATGATTTGAACGACTTTGTCAATTTGCAGTCAGGGAAATCGCTTTTAAGGTTTTGATAGAAAAGAATTTTCTTTTATCGGAATTTTTTGCAGAGATGAACTTGTCAACAATCATTTAAAGAAGGCTTGTAGAAATTAAACCCTTTACTGTCCGGCTTCAGGACAAGGAAAATCATTCATCTAACAAGCTCTCATTATTGAATCCTTCAGATAGTAAAATTCTAAAAGCGATTTCCCTGAATTTGCAGGCGCTGATTGCCGAAAAGTCGTTCAAAAAGTTTATTTTCGGGACGATGAAAGCGGAAGAACATATCGGATTGTTTCATGCTGTTTCCAAAGGCGATGAAAAAGCTTTTGAAAAGTTGTATAAGCTTTATTTTCCTCGTTTGTATACATTTGTGCTGAAAATAACCAGTGATGGCAGCCTGGCAAAAGACATGGTACAGAATGTGTTTATCCGTTTGTGGGAAACACACGAAACCTTTCGGTACGAACATCCTGAAGCCTTTCTGTACAAAATGGTGCGCAATGCCAGCCTGAATTACATCCGTCATCTGAAAGTTGTCGATAACCTGAAATCGGAAATAAAAGACCAATATCTTGGAGAAGAGTTGTACTATATTGATATGGTCGGTAACGAACCCTATCTTTTAATTGAAAAAGAGCTGAGCGAAAAAGTGATGGAAGTCATGGACGAACTTCCTGAAAAATGTCGTGTTGTTTTCCGGATGAGCCGCATAGAGGGGCTTAAAAATCAGGAAATAGCCGATCGCCTGGGACTCAGTATAAAAACGGTGGAAAAACATATCTCCAAAGCACTGGAGGTTTACCGGAAAAAATTTGCCGGTTATCTACCTATGTCGGTTATTATTCTTGTCCTTCAGGGGTTAAAATAACTTGAATTTTCCCGAAATAAGAAAATGCATTGTAGTAGTGGCGGTGGCTTGTTTCAAATGCCCTATCCCCAGCCCTTTCCCATAAAGGAAAGGGAGTTTGGCCTGAAAAAGCAACAATGTTGATATTCAAAAAAGCAGAGACAATCGCATTTGTGCACGCCCCAAGTCCCCCCATCTGGGGGGTAGGGGGCAAATATCTGAATATCAGTAGTGCTTATTTTTGAATCGAACAGACATTGTTAAAATTTTTCATCACTAGTGTCCCATTAAAATTGGGACGTTATTAATATTAAACAAATTTGGCTCATTAAGCCTAAAACGTTCTTTGTCATTTTGAAATTTAGTTCTCTCAAAAAGATCTCGAAGATGAGTTTTATCAGTCAATGATATACTCAAGATTTGCAAAACCTCATAAGTACTTCTGTCAAGATTCATGTCTTTCTGGACAATTGCTACCAAGCAGTAGGTACATATGGCAACGTAAA
>JAVEYG010000025.1:0-69152 GCA_034003625.1 Prolixibacteraceae bacterium
CATATGCTATCAGATTAATCTGATGCAAAGCTAAAATTCAAGTCCGTTCGCTCTGATAATCGCTATAATTAGCTAAATTTCAAATATTTCAAAGAACATATTTAAATTTTAATGGGACAGCAATGATTTGAATTATCAAGACAGATTGTGCCGTCTAAATTATAAGCGCGGCAAAAAGATCCATCTGTATTTTGGTGGGCTACTAAAAAATCTGCAGTTTTTAAGAGTGCTTGCTTCCATTGTTTTTTGTCTTCGCCGTGTCTCGCTGAAACAACATAAGCATCTAGTAGTGACTCCATTCCGTCTACAAAGCAGCGAAGAAAAGAAGGGTACGGTTTTTCGTTGCTATTTGTATCCAATATTAATGGTGCTGAACCTAAATGAATTTTCCCATCATTTTGTGAATCTGTAGGAGGATCCCACCAAATAACAGGTACTGTTGTACCTGTTATTTGGTGACTTGACCAAAAATTAAGGATTGTTTCCCCTTTTCGTTTTAAATCGAAATCCCCTTTTTCAATTCCGGCCCTTAGTAAATGGTATCCCACTGCAGCCTGTGCACCACTAAAACCAATGTAAAAAGAAATAGGAGAAAAAGGCTTTCCTGTCATAACACTAACATCAAACGGTAGACCAGCCACTGTCACTGTCGGAGATTTGTATTCGCAATATAATTTAGAAAATAACTCAATATTAAGATCATAAAAAACATCATTGTCAATGTTCTTGGATACATCAAATGACTCCACCTTATAAGCTGAATGAAAAGCGTGAACCATTGCTTCTTGGTAATTGATATCCCGGGTGGGAATTAACAATAGTTTATATGAATGGAAGAACCCCTCATTTACAGGATGGTAATATTTCACCCATCTATTACCCATATTATATGTGGTAGGTCCTTCTGCACAAGGATAGGTATATCCAATCGCCAAATTTCGCCTAAAGTCATATCCTAAGGAACCGAAATGCAGATCCTCACTTATTTTATTTGGAACTTTGAAAATATTTTCTTTCCCCACGGAGATTTGAGGATGCAAGTGTAACATTGACAAAGCACTTCCCGTATTCTTGTTTCTCATCATAATCAAAGGAGTCCCTGTTCGAGTTTCTTTTACAAATACAAGACCCTCGCCTAGTTCTCCTCCAATGGGAGCACTAACACTGGTATTGTGAGTCCGCATGTTGGAAACATCTCGGTATAAAATAGAAGGTATAAAATATTCATATCCATCACAACTGCTTACTTGATTCGCATCTGAAAAAAACAACTGACTCGAGAATCCATAATCTCCTCCATGCTTTCTGACATTTACCGTACGATCTATTTCGAAAATTCCTTCTGAATTACAAGAATAAATATCAGTTATCACAAATACACTATTTTTACTAGATGTAATTTCAGCTGTACATACATAATTATTATTATTTTGCTTTTCGATTGTATTATAAGTAGTTGTGTATCCTTCTTCTTCTTGCCCTCCTTGTCTCACAGTATTAATTATTGCCGGCATATCAGATATATACAGTATTTTTTTACTATCTCGTTCCTTTAATTTAACTGAGTATCCTGCATTTCCCTTGACAAATTCTAGAACATAATCTCCAGAAGACATTGCCATGTTATTGATTGTTTTTTCTTGATTTTCAATTTGATCACCAATTGATCTTTCGCAGGACAACATAATAAAACAATATACAATTGTAGTCATGCAAAACTTTCTATTTCGAAAGATTCTTCCAATACTGAATACATGCGCCGATTGTTTTTTATTCATGATAGTCGTTATTTTTTTATTTTACATAAACAACACCAAAAGACATCTTATATAGCAAATAGAATAGCATATTTTGAATAATTCTATAGTCCAAGTAATAATGTAAATACAAAAATAAGATGGTCTTACTGTGGAATCAATATATAAAATGATATATCAATAGCATAAAATGACACAGAAAAAAATATGATTAAGCGTATAACATGATATGAAGAATGGCTTAAGAAATTACCCTTTGGAAAAAACAGAGAATATTAAACAGGCAACTTCAAAATGCGATTTGACATTTTACACATAATAGTAGATATACAGTGCCGCAAAGTTCCGCGATTTTAGTTGTTACAGGTCGGGGAGCATAAACAACCAAATTTTAGTGATTATTCTGTTTACTTTACTTTTTTATAATTTTACGGTTAATAACTGGTCCATTTTCAAACTGGACGTTCACAAAGTAAAGCCCGGCATTCAAGCCATTCATTTCAATATTCTCCTGAACGCTCATGCCATTCACCTGTAATTCTTTTTTGTAAATGAATTGTCCTGTACTGCTAAACAAGGTCACATTCACGTTACCCAAATACTCCTTAAATATTCCACAAAAAACGAGTTTATCGGTTGTTGGGTTTGGAAAGAACAGATAGTTCACCAAAAGTAGATACCAATCTATCAATAGCAGTACCTGTATCTTGTTGATTGTAGATGGCTATATTGTAAGTATTATTTTGGGGAATCTCATAAACGATCTTTGCAGTTTTATCATCAAAAACAGTTACGGTCTCTGTCATGACTCCATTGATCTTTATAACATATTCTCCAGATTCAAAACCGGTAAGATTAATTATTGAAACTCTTGATGTACCTGTTGAATTCTCAACTTCAGCTTTCATATAATTCCTTCTTTTAGATATTTCAAAAGCTTTAAATCTATCTTGCATCAATTCAACCGACACTGTCTTTTCAAGATTTAAAATATGAATTCTTTTCCTTACTCCGTCTTTTAATTCAACACTATATGCTCCTCCCTTTTCAGAAACCGTACCTCCATATGCATATAAACCGAAAACGGGATCATCCGAAACAACGACAGAAGCCATTTTCAGAGCAGCCCAAAATCCAAGAGCACTTTCGCCGGAAACAGCAATACCTCCATTATAAATCGGTAGAATCTGTTCCCATGAATTTACACTGTGCATTTTCGTTCCCTTCCGTCCCTGATAATACCACATGGAAGAATATAAATTTATCTCGTTTGTATCGTAATATCCCGAATTAATCAATGCCCATCCTGCAAGATACGAGCCATATGCCAATTTTATATCATAACTCTTATTTTCAGAGTAATTGAGGGTATAGTCCAGAAGCGACCATCCACCGAGCTGCGTCATATATCTAAGCGCAACTCCGCCGTCCTGGCTTGGCAAATCCGAGCCGTACAAATACCAAACAGGTGTCTGCCCCCTTGTTGCTATATTTGTAGCAGTAACCTCTTTGACAAGCTTTTCAGTTCCCGCCATTTTTGCATAAGAATAAACCGCTTCATATGGGGCAGTATCAAAATAGGATTCGCTGGTATATGGATATGAGACCGTTCTGAAATATTCCGCTTTTTCATTTAGTTGAACCTGCAGCCAATTTGCTTTATCAGGATACCCTTCCTCATTCAATGCTGCAACAAGATATGGAAACATCGTTTCTCCCATATTTCCGTAATTGATGCCGCCCTTTCCGCGTTTGTCAGCCCCTCTGGGGTACATCCATGAAGTAAAAAAAGTATACGCAAGTTGATATGCTCTTTGAAGGTATTCATTTGCTGTCAGGATCCCTTCAATATCGAAGTTATAATATTTCTGAATCCTATACATGTTATAATATGTATTAATAACATGTAGATAATTATATGAACGCCAGCAGTCTTCATTACTTTCCCTTCCTATTTTATCCATCCGCGGATCTGTCTCCCATTTACCCATAACATACCAAGGGCTCCCTCGATGGAGTCTATATGTGTTGTCAGGAAACTTTTCAGTCATTTTACCGTAGATAAACACATTGACATAGTCGACTAATTGCTTAATCTGCTCGTGATCAGGCCAATAAACATTTTTTTCAGATAGGTAGAGTCCGGGAGAAAATCCCATCTCGTCTCCACCGTAATGCCACCAGCCAGTAGGATAGTATTGGGGGATAAAATTGTTCTTTTCATCCAATAATCCGTCGCCATTAAGATTTTCCATGACCATATCCCAAGGAAGAAAACCCATATAGCAAGGATCCGATTTATCTCTCTGCTGCTGTTTTTTACATATAAATTCACAATTCTTAAGGATCAGATCTTCAAGAGGTTCAGTAATAAAGAAAATAAGAGTCATATAAAAACCTTTGCCGTAATTTACCGTGATCTTGTTTTCTCCGAGTTTGCTAAATCTTAATCGATACACATGATGGTCATCTTTTACCTTAACACGTTCTATCACTGTATTGTCCTCATATTCAGAACTTACAGTGTTTATTTCTTGTTTGGTAAATAAATCTAATGATATTGGAAGGTTTGTTGGAGATACCATTCCCGGTACTGATGTTACCGCAATCTTATTCTCCTCATACAGTATTTTACTTATTTCGTCAAAGTTGTCTGCCCATCTAAAACCGAAAGTATATGTAATTTCACTACCTGCTTCCAGCTTCACAGAACTTGTGGTCAGATATTCAGTTTTAGGATTGTCTTTTGCTTCTTTATCAGCACATATATATATTGTCTGACATTCAAAATTGATCGGCCAATTCGGCCAATTCTGATATTCAATTTTTGTATCATACTTCGGATACATCAGCAAAATAGGTCCCTTTCCATTATTTTTATTAACATAAAAATAGCTTCCATTATAAGCGATACATGAATGGCAATAAGTTGTTCGCTCGTAAAAGTCCGCCTCTGTACCATTGAGGGGAGAATTAAACATAAGCGGAAGGCCAATGCTGCCAAATTCTATGGTTTCGTCACTTGTGTTTTTTATCCTTAATTCCCATACAAGCTCATTGCCGGAAAGCTTATATGACTCAAATAGATTAAAATCCCTAATGCCAAGATTATTTAGAGAAGTTTCCGTATAATTGACATTTATCACAGTATCACCCTGTTGGGTAATTCTCCTTGAGTCAGAAGAATAAGCAGTGGCGGCATTTTTCCATTTATTGTCGCTCAACCGGTATTCAAAATTAACATCACCTAACCATTCCGCTCCCTCTTTGCGATTTGCAAATTCTTCTTCGCCAACAACATAATTTACGTAGCGATTGTCTTCTGAGTTTTGTATTTTATTTATACCACCATTTTTTAAAGATATATTCATATAGAATTCATTGTTTCTTATTTCACCCCACACCTCCTCCTGTGCAACTATATTTTTTTTTGAACCTAAAAAACCTTTATGATTAAGATGTTGTTGAACAGTCTTCTCTGCCCCGGAGATGACCATGGTATCGAATCCCATATGAAGGCCTCCTAATAAAGCAGTACAAACAGAAAAATATACGAGTCGACTGTTTCTCATCCTTTATAGTTTTTATTAGTTAGTTTATTGTGATTCTTGTAATTTTATTACGCTAGTTTATATATAAATAATAAAAACTAGATATTTCCTATGCATTGCACAAAAGAGTAACACATTTTGATTAATATGAATTAATTCTCAAATATCACGAGTATAAAATTAATACTGGGTTATGATGTTATCAATATATAAAATGATATATCAATAGCATAAAATGGCAGCTAATATATTCGATAGAATCTCTATCTTATTATAAAAAGTGAAATGAAAAAGGTAATCTATATAGAATGAACAGACACTTTAACAAAAGAAAATAAAAAGCAACGGCAATTAAAAAATTACGATTTTAAAGGGGAATTTTAAAAGACTAGACTTAAAAAACTACCTTCTATTACGTAGCTTATATTCAGCAGGTGTCATCCCAGTTTTCTGTTTAAAAAGCCGCGAGAAATAATTATTTGAATCAAATCCGAGTTGAAGAGCAATTTGCTTGATCATCAAATTTGTCGTAGATAATAAATTTTTCGCTTTGTTTATTCTTAATTGTAATTGATATTGCACAGGAGAAAACCCTGTCCTCTTCTTAAATTCCTTTCTAAACAAAGAATACCCAACTCCCAGCTCATCTGCAAGTTTTTCTGGAGAGATCGTAATATCCATTTTTTCATGGATGATTAATTTTGCCATACGGATTTGATTGTCCAAATTATTTTTTTCAATCGAATTAAATTTTTTCAAAGCAAAAATTTGCCCAAGAATCTGAAAAATCAAGCCTGATGCATGATATTGCAAATCCAATTTTTCTTCTTTCACCAAATTAAACATTTGAATGAAATTATCGATTAATTCACCATCTAATCCAATGGTTAAAACAGGATTTTGAGGATCAAGAAATCTTTCTTCAATAAAATGATTAATCAACTTGCCATTAAATTCAATCCAATATTCATTCCAGCCCGTATTTCGATTCGGACAGAAACGATGCCAGACATCAGGAAACAAAACAAAAATATCTCCAGCTTTTACATTACATGAACCTGATGCTTCAGATTCAAAAATCCCCTCACCTTTCGTGATGTACATGATTTGATAATCAAACAAACGTCTACCAATGGACCAATGAAAATAATGATGAACAGGATGATCTGTTAAAGGATATTCTATTTGCTGACTTACATCAGTATAACCCACACCAGTAACATAAATTCCCCATTTACGATCTGCCTCACTGACAGTAATATATTTATAGAAATGTTTCTTATCCATAAATTGACATATCTAATGATTAAAAATCAAAAAATATCATAAAAATCAGCTACAAGAATCTCTTACACATCGACAACCTTCATTTGTACATCAAGAACAAAATTACGCCAAACATTATTCTAATAATTCATTTCAAGTAACAAAGATTGCAAAAATGAAATCTACCAAAATTACCAGTTTAATAATTCTTTTTAAGATTTCAATAGTATATAAAAATGAATTTTGAAGTCTGAAAGAAAAATATCATCTAAGTTTAAATTTTAGTTGATTCATATCCTCCGAGATTTTACTATCCACGATCCTCGCATAAATCTGAGTGGTCTTCAGCGAAGTGTGCCCTAGCATTTTCGATACTGTTTCAATTGGAACACCATTCGAAAGCGTCACTGAAGTGGCAAATGTATGCCTCGCAACATGCATTGAAAGGTTTTTACTTATCTCGCAGAGATCAGCCAGTTCCTTTAAATAACTGTTCATTTTCTGATTGGAAAGAACCGGAAGTATTTTATTGGAAGAGCATACAACAGGATGGTCTTTATAATTCATCATTATTTGTTGTGCAACCGGAAGAACTGGTATTCGGCATCTTGATTCAGTTTTTGTTCGGTCAAGAATAATCCAATCATTCCCGTCATTTCCTTTCTGAATATTTCTTGAATTCAATTTCGAAATGTCTACATAAGATAATCCCGTATAACAAGCAAAAACAAAAATGTCACGGACCAACTGCATCCTGGGAATTGCCAATTCTTTTGTATGAATTTTCTTTACTTCCTGAAGGGTCAGGAAGTCTCGATGACCGTCACTTCTTGAAAGCTTGAAGGAACTGTAAGGGTTCCGAAGTAAATAATTCATGGCAACCGCCTGATTCAATACCTTCTTAATGATCTTATGGTAGCAAAAAGCAGTGTTTGAAGCCACATGATAAGTACTTTTCAGATAAACATCAAAAGATTTGATCAATTTAAAGTCGAAGCCTGCAACTGGAATATCCTTTCGCTTTTCCTTTTTTTGCAAGAATTCTTCAAATCGCCTACGGACAGTCTTGTACTGTTTTAGGGTTAACGGAGAATAATCGTTCCCTAACGTCGCTTCTATATCCTGAATTATAGAATCAAAAATTTCTAAAAATCCCTGACCATTGCTTATTCCCAGAAATTTATCCCTGATTGAAAGAATATCGAATGGTTCCCCAATCGAATCCAATTGGTTGTAAATGTCCAGAATCTTACTTCGGATTTTGGTTAGCCGATTGTTGATGACTTTTATCTCTTCCGATTTGCCGTCAGCAAGCTGAGCTGACTCAATCCAGGAAGATTTTTCCAGAAAAAAACCGGTGGAAACTTCAAAGCGCTGGCCACCCATTGTACACCTTAAATACAAAGGAGATTTGCCGTCAGGTCTTGATTTTGACTTTCTTAACTGAAATAAAACTGAAACTCTCATAATTCCTATTTTACAATATTACTAAAATAGGTCCCGTTTTCACCGCTAAACATACCCAGAATGTTTGGATTTTCAGCGTATTAAAACGAACCAATTGAAACTAATTTGTATTGAATTACAGTGAGTTATAGCATAAATCGGGACCTTTCTGTAGTGTGTATTGCATAGGTCCCGTTTTAGTCCCTTTTTTGTTGAGTTTTAGTGCATTTTTTGACTACTTTATAAAAATATAAAAGCACTTAAATCATTGAATTTAAGTGCTTTTAGTTCAATTTAACTTCTTTTTCAGTAGTCCCACCGGGAATCGAACCCGGATTTACAGTTTAGGAAACTGTCGTTCTATCCGTTGAACTATGGAACCATTTTATTTTTGAAACCGGATTTTGTATAGAAGGTAAATATTCATCAACTACCTTGACTTAAGATGTCTTTTGTCTTTAATCTATAATCTAATATCTGTTTTCAAAAAAGCCCTGCAAAAATATCGAAATTGAGCATTCAAACAAAATGCGGCCTGTCTTTTTCTTAAATATGTACTAACTTCGTAAAGACACAATATTTTACAATTATGAAGACCAGGGTTTTAATCTGTTTATTGTTTTCGGCTTTTGGGGCAACAACGGTCTCCGGACAGGAAGCCCCTCAAAACCGGAAACCTTGCGTGGCAGGGCGCTTTTATCCCGGTAATGCCGACGAACTGAAAGCCACCCTGAAACAACTTTTCTCGGCGGCTGTTCAGGGGAAAAGTGGTGATCAGCCACTGGCGCTTATTGTTCCCCATGCCGGATATGTGTTCAGCGGCGAAGTAGCGGCATCGGCTTACCGGCAAATTGATCCGGAGCAAAAATTCGAGCGTATTTTCATTATCGGGTCAAGCCACACCACTGCTTTCCAAGGCGCTTCAATTTATTGCAAGGGCGATTATGAAACCCCGCTCGGCACCGTGAAAGTGGATACCGAACTGGCGCAGAAACTGATCGATGACAATAAGCTCATCCGCTTTCATCCCGAAGCACACCGCACCGAACACAGCATCGAAGTACAGTTGCCGTTTCTTCAATATTACCTGAAAAACGACTTCCGGATCGTCCCCATTATTATTGGTTCGTCGAATATTGAAACGGCAAAAAACCTGGCGTCTGTTTTAAAACCTTATCTGAATGAAAAAAATTTATTCGTGATCAGCAGCGATTTTTCACATTACCCTTCGTATTCCGATGCGGTGGCAACCGACCGGCTCACCGCCGAAGCTATTCGAAGCAACCAGCCGTCGACATTGATCGATGTACTGGACCGGAACCGGAAAAAAGGGATTCCCGGGTTATCGACCAGCCTTTGCGGATGGAGTTCGGCGCTCGCCCTTTTGTACATAACGGAGCAATTTCAGGAAATAAAAGCCAATCTGGTTCAATATAAAAACTCGGGCGATTCACGCTACGGCGACAAAGAACGGGTGGTTGGCTACTGGGCGATTTCTTTTTCAAAAGAAACAAAAACCGGTGCAAACCAGGAATTCTCGCTAAGCGAAAACGACAAAAAATACCTTCTGGAACTGGCACGCGAAACCATCACCGAATTTATCGGGAAAGGAACAGTCCCGACGGTCAATACCTCTCCGTTGAGTTCCGTGTTGAAAACACCTTGCGGGGCTTTTGTCACCCTGCACAAAAACCAACGGTTGCGCGGCTGTATCGGTCGTTTCGACCCGGGCCTGCCTTTGTACGAAGTGGTGCAGTCGATGGCCATCGCCGCAGCCACTCAGGACCACCGCTTCGAACGGGTACAATTCAGCGAAATCGACCAACTGGAAATCGAAATTTCGGTACTGACGCCCATGAAACGCATTCGGTCGGCTGATGAATTTGTGTTGGGGAAACACGGGATTTACATCCGCAAAGGAAATGCGTCGGGGACATTTTTACCGCAGGTAGCCACCGACACCGGCTGGAGCAAAGAAGAATTTCTCGGCCATTGCGCCCGCGATAAAGCTGGCATTGGCTGGGACGGATGGAAAACTGCCGAACTGTATACTTACGAAGCCTTGGTTTTTGGAGAAGAATAGAACCCACGGGACATGAACACCGCTTATCCGCTTTTGCCGCTTACTGTGCTTTTAATTGCTTTTTATGCTTTTTCGTCCGTGCTGTCGCGATTGGGTATTGTCAGCCGCGCCAATCACCGGAAATTCTGGAATGTGCTATTGTTGCTCACCTTTCTAACCGCCGGATTGCTGGGATTGTTGCTGGTCGTGAAAATCAATTACAAACTGGAAATCCCGTTTTACGATCAGTTACTGAAATACCATGTCGAGTTTGGTATCGCGATGGCCCTTATCGGGTTTATTCATTTTTTATGGCACCTGAACTACTACCTCCAATTGTTCAGGGCAACACAGAAACCGGAACCCACAACGAAACCGGAACTCATAAACGACACCCGCCCTGCTTTTTTGAAAACATCGGCCTTTCTGTTAGGAAGCGCTTCCATGATTGCCCAGGTAGTGTTGCTGCGCGAATTCCTGACCGTTTTCAACGGCAACGAACTGGCGATCGGGATAGCGCTGGCCAACTGGATGGTACTGACCGGACTTGGCGCCTGGCTGGGTTTGTTCCGCCTGAACGTAAAAAAAACGTCCGAAGTAATTGTTCCCGGCTTGCTGCTGTTGTCGGCGCTACCGTTTGTTACTGCTTTTCTGGTCAATTTCCTGAAAAACATTGTTTTCCCCATCGGCGCGATGATCGGCGTGTTTCAAATGCTTTTTTCGTCATTCCTGCTGTTGCTCCCGTTTTGTCTCGTCAGCGGCTTTCTGTTTACTTTTTTGGCCAACTGTTCTTCTGAAAGCAGCAAGCAAAACCAAACCGGCCCGATGTACGGTTTCGAATCGCTCGGCAGCGTGGCCGGCGGGTTACTTTCCGGGGCCGTGTTTATTTTTTTGTTTTCGTCCATCGAAAGCCTGCTGGCGCTGGTCGTACTGAACGGAGGGGCGCTTTTGCTGGTACAGAAAAAAGCGAGGTGGATGCCTTCCATCGTTATTGTGTTGGCTTTTACTGCCCTGTTTTTTAGTCCTGGAAAGCGGATCAGGAGCTTTGTGTACCCCAACCAGCAGGTAACGGTTTCAAAAGATTCGCCCTTTGGCAACATCGTGGTTACGCAACGCGAAAACCAGGTGAGCGTGTACCACAACAATACGCTGCTTTTCGATTCCGAGAATTTTATGCTGAACGAAGAAACCGTCCATTTTGCAATGCTCCAACACCCTGATCCGAAGAAGATATTACTCGTTTCGGGCGATCCGATGGGGGAGCTTACCGAACTTCAGAAATATTCTCCCGAAACCATTCATTATCTCGAAGAAAACCGTTGGATGCTCCACTTGCTGAACAATTCGCTTGAAAAAATCAGCGACCCGCGAATAAAAATATTTTCGGGCGACCCACTCCGCTACCTGCGAAGCACCAACGAGAAATACGATGTTATTATCCTGAACCTGCCGCCACCTGCCACCCTTCAGTCGAATCGGTTTTACACCGAAGAATTTTTCAGGATGACAAAAACGAAGCTCGGAGCCGGCGGCATCCTGTCGTTTGGCTTACCGGCTTCGGCCAATTACCAGGGCAGTGAAGCGGTACAACTGAATTCGGCCCTTGTTGCCAGTCTGAAAACAGCTTTTCGGAATGTGATTATCCTGCCCGGCGAGAAAAACCATTTTCTTGCTTCGGAGGCAGAACTGACATACAACATCGCCAAAGCCATTGAGAACCGGGGAATTGAAACGCTATACGTGAACCCGTTTTATATAGACGATATGTTGTTGAAAAACCGTGGCAAAATCCTTCTTTCCAATCTGGATCCCGCTGCGGAAACCAACCAAAACCTGAAACCGCTGGCCTACCGGCAACAACTGGCGTACTGGCTCAGCTATTTTCCGGGCCAATACGAACTGATGTCTGCCGTGTTAGTCGTTTTTGCCCTGTTTCTGTTTTTCAGGGGAAGCCTTGCCTCAAAAGCCATGATTGTCACCGGCTTTTCGGCTTCCGGGTTGGAAATTCTGCTGCTTTTTGGCCTGCAACTTTTCTTCGGAACGATTTACCTGCTCACCAGTTTCGTGTTTGCCGGTTTTATGGCAGGCCTGGCAGCCGGGGCTTTCTTTGGAAAACGCTTCAGCCCGGCTTCGGCAAAAAAACAAATTTTGCACAACCAGTTGCTAATGGCAGGTTTTTCAATTCTCTTGTTACTTTTGCTTTTCATTTCCGGACAGTCGAAGATTGCTCCTGTACTCATCTACACATTGTGTTTCCTCCTGATTCTGCTACTGGGCGGCCTCACCGGCCTTCAGTTTACACTGGCCAGCCTGTTGCAAAAAGGCAGTTATTCCGAAATTTCAGGAAAAACATACAGTTCCGACCTGATTGGTTCGGCGCTGGGGGCGCTGGCGGTTTCCCTTTTCTTCGTTCCCCGCTGGGGCATCCTTCCGGCAACAGCAACCATCGGGGCAATCAATTTAGTTTTTGGATTTTTGGTTACTTTTAAAGAGAAATATACATCATGGCAAAAAGCAGTAAAATAGAAGTAAAAGGTCAACGGATCACCATTGTTCAGGTAGGACAGGAAGATTATATATCATTGACAGATATTGCCCGGTACAAAGACGCAGAACATACCGATACGATTATTCAAAACTGGATGCGCAACCGTAACACCGTAGAGCTTTTGGGTTTATGGGAAACCATTCATAATCCTGATTTTAAACCCCTCGAATTCGAGGGGTTTAAAAAACAAGCCGGCTTAAATAGTTTTGTATTAACCCCCAGAAGATGGATAGAATCTACAAAAGCCATAGGAATTATCTCAAAGGCAGGAAGATACGGAGGAACATTCGCACACAAGGACATTTCTTTTGAATTTTCTTCCTGGATTTCCATCGAGTTTAAACTGTATGTAATAAAAGAATTTCAGCGTTTAAAGGCTGAAGAGAACGACCGCCTTAAACTTAACTGGAACCTCAATCGCACCCTTGCCAAAATCAACTACCGTATCCACACCGATGCGATAAAAGAAAACATGGTGCCTGAAGATTTGAACAAGGAGCAAGTGACCCAAATTTATGCAAATGAAGCCGATGTGCTAAACGTAGCGATGTTTGGGAAAACGGCAAAACAATGGCGGGATAAAAACCCGGATTCCGATGGAAACATCCGTGACTATGCAACGATTGAACAGCTTCTGGTTTTGGCAAATCTGGAAAGCCTGAATGCCGAGTTCATAAAATGGGGTTGCCCCAAAGCGACCGGCTGATAAAACTCAACCAAACAGCGATCAACCAGATGAAAGCACTGTCATTTAATGCGACTATCAAAAAACTGAAAGAGTAATGGCCTCTTACAATGAATAAACGTGAATTTATACAAAAAGGGCTGAGCATAACAGGGGCGCTGGCCTGTATGCCCCGGGCCGTGATGGCTGGAATTTCCGGAGAAAAACTATGGAAATGGAGCCGGGAAGGCGATTTTTGGTCGCCCACGCCGCGGGGGGTCAAATGCCTGATTTGTCCCAACGAGTGCGTCATTAAAGAAGGCGAAGCGGGCGACTGCCGCAACCGGGTAAACCACGAAGGCAAACTATACACCATCGCCTACGGAAACCCCTGCGCGGTGCATATCGACCCGATTGAAAAAAAGCCGCTAAACCATTTTCTGCCCGGTTCGAAAGCCTTCTCGGTAGCCACTGCCGGCTGTAATCTGGCCTGCCTGAATTGCCAGAACTGGGAGATTTCGCAAAAAAGCCCCAAAGAAACGCGCAACTACGACCTGATGCCCGACAAACTGGTCGCCGAAGCCATTGCCAATCAGTGCCAGTCGATTGCGTATACCTATTCCGAACCGGTTACTTTTTACGAATACACCTTCGACTCGGCAAAACTGGCCCGTGAAGAAGGCATCAAGAATGTGATGGTAACTGCCGGATACATCAACGAGGAGCCATTGCGCAACCTTTGTAAATACATCGATGCTGCCAATGTTGACCTGAAATCGTTCAGCAACGACATTTACCTGCGCCTGAATGCCGGGGCGCTGCAACCGGTGTTGAATACGCTAAAAACAATGGCCGCGGAAGGGGTCTGGCTCGAAATTACCAATCTGGTGGTTCCCGGCTGGACCGATGACATGGAAATGATTAAACGGATGTGCTGCTGGCTGACCGAAAACGGACTGGCCGGTTTTCCGCTGCACTTCAGCCGGTTTCATCCGGCCTACAAATTAACGCAGCTTCAGGCCACGCCAATTGGCATCCTGGCACGCGCCCGTGAAATTGCCCTTTCCGAAGGGATGAAATTTGTATACGTGGGTAATGTGCCCGGCCTCGGCACGCAAAATACCATTTGCCCAAAATGCCGGGCAGTTGCGGTGGAACGGAAAGGCTTCGCCATACTCAAAAACAATATAGAAAAAGGGGCATGTAAAAATTGTGGAGAAAAAATTTCCGGAAGATGGGAACTATAAATTCTTTCTCTTGTTTAATTTTTTGGTCAAATAGTTAAAAATTCAGAATGAACAGAATTCGGAACGAATCTAAATTAGCTATTTTCGCATACCTTTTTTTGCAAGTGAAAATGGTTCATCTACATTTGTATAATTTTTTTTGAAAAAAATATTAAAAATAAAAACTAATATTCTATGAGCAATTTTCTGACTGCCTCTATCGGAAGGAAATTCTTAATGAGCATTACCGGATTGTTCCTGATGATGTTCATTTTAGTTCATCTGACAATTAATCTGTTGCTGATTTTTGATGATAGCGGTGAACTTTTCAACCTGGGCGCAAACTTTATGGCTACCAACCCGGCCATCAAAATTATGGAGCCTCTCCTCGGGCTGGGTTTCATCGTGCATATTATCTGGTCGCTAATTATCAGTTTTCAAAACATGAAAGCGCGGCCGGTTGGATACAAAATATCGCAACAAACCAATTCCAGTACTTGGGCATCGCGCAATATGCTGGTATTGGGGGCGCTGATCCTGGTTTTCCTGGTGATGCACATTATTAACTTTTTCTGGGTAATTAAATTCAACCCGCATTCGCTGTCAACCGTTGTGATTAATGGTGTAGAGATGGAAGATACCTACACGCTGGTTGCCGGCTTGTTTAAAGCCAGCGCTGTTTACGATTTCCTGTATGTTGCCGGGGGCTTGTTGCTTGGATTCCATTTGGCACACGGGTTCTGGTCAGCGTTTCAAACGATTGGCCTTTCAAATAAGGTTTGGATCAAACGCCTTCAGTTTGTTGCAACAATTTATGCAATTCTTGTAGCAGTTGGCTTTTCAATCATTCCTATGTACTTCCTGATTAAATTTTAATCGAAAAGAAATTGAACTATGAGCATAATAAATTCAAGAATACCCGAAGGGCCATTGGCACAAAAGTGGACAAACTATAAAAATCACCAGAAGCTGGTAAACCCCTCCAACAAGCGTAAGCTCGATGTGATTATTGTTGGTACCGGGCTGGCCGGCGCTTCGGCTGCTGCCTCGCTTGGAGAGATGGGCTTCAATGTAAAAAACTTTACCATCCAGGATTCGCCCCGCCGCGCCCATTCGATTGCCGCGCAGGGAGGGATCAACGCAGCAAAAAACTATCCGAACGACGGCGACTCGGTGTACCGTTTGTTTTACGATACAATCAAAGGCGGCGACTATCGCGCCCGCGAAGCCAACGTGTACCGTCTGGCCGAAGTGAGCAACAGCATCATCGACCAGTGTGTGGCACAGGGTGTCCCGTTTGCACGCGAATACGGCGGCCTGCTCGACAACCGTTCGTTTGGAGGCGCACAGGTAAGCCGTACATTTTATGCCAAAGGACAAACCGGCCAACAGTTGTTGCTGGGCGCTTACCAGGCATTGATGCGCCAGGTAAACCTTGGGACCGTAAAAATGTATACCCGCACCGAATTAGTTGACATCGTGATTGTTAATGGCAAAGCCCGGGGTATTATTGCCCGCGACTTAGTAACAGGCGAACTGCAACGCCATTTCGGTCACGCAGTGGTATTGGCCACCGGCGGCTACGGAAATACCTTTTTCCTGTCAACCAACGCAATGGGATCAAATGGTTCGGCAGCCATCAAAGCGTACCACAAAGGTGCTTTCTTTGCTAATCCGTGTATGGCCCAGATCCACCCGACCTGCATTCCGGTTCATGGTGAATTTCAGTCGAAACTGACATTGATGTCGGAATCGCTCCGTAATGATGGCCGTATCTGGGTCCCGAAGAAAAAAGAAGATGCCGAAGCCATCCGTACAGGTAAATTAAAACCGACGCAAATTGCAGAAGAAGACCGCGACTATTACCTCGAACGCCGTTATCCGGCTTTCGGGAACTTAGTTCCGCGTGATGTGGCTTCGCGTGCGGCCAAAGAACGCTGCGATGCCGGTTATGGCGTAGGCGCTACTGGTTTGGCCGTTTATCTCGACTTCCAATCGTCGATTGAACGCCTGGGCAAAAATGTAATTGAGGCCCGTTACGGGAACCTCTTCCAGATGTACGAAAAAATTGTTGACGAAAACCCGTACGAAACCCCGATGATGATTTACCCGGCCATCCACTACACGATGGGCGGTATCTGGGTCGATTACGAATTACAGACCAATATTCCCGGGCTGTTTGCTGCCGGTGAAGCCAACTTCTCCGATCACGGCGCCAACCGTTTGGGCGCTTCGGCATTGATGCAGGGCCTGGCCGACGGGTATTTCGTATTGCCATATACCATTCAGAATTATTTGGCTGACGACATCCGCACCCCGCGCATGACCGGCAACGAACCTGAATTTGTTGAAGCTGAAAAAGCGGTAAAAAACCGCTTTGAAAAGCTGATAAGCATCAAGGGAAAACGTTCAGTTGACAATATTCACAAGGAACTCGGTTTGGTGATGTGGGATTTCGTTGGAATGGGCCGTAACAAGAAAGGATTGGAACATGCCATTGAAAGGATTGCCGAAATCAAGAAGGAATTCTGGAGCAACCTGCGGATTCCGGGCGACATCAAAGGGATGAACATTGAATTAGAAAAAGCCAGCCGTTTGGCAGATTTCATCGAAATTGGCGACTTGATGGCCCGCGATGCGCTGAACCGGGAAGAAAGCTGCGGCGGCCATTTCCGCGAAGAATACCAGACTGAAGAGGGCGAAGCGCTCCGCCAGGATGACAAATTCGCTTATGTTTCCTGTTGGGAATACAAAGGCGAAGGCCAGAAACCCGCACTTCACAAGGAAGAACTGGTTTACGAAAGTGTGAAAATGGTTCAGCGTAATTACAAGTAATGGCTTTTAAGAAAGGAGACCAATCATGGAAAAAACAATAAATCTCACGCTTAAGGTTTGGCGTCAGAACGGCCCCAAAGAGAAAGGCCGTTTCGAAACCTACAAGGTAAGCAACATCTCTACCGACAGTTCGTTCCTCGAAATGATGGACATCCTGAACGAGCAGTTGATCGGCGAAAACAAGGAACCGGTTGCCTTCGATCACGACTGCCGCGAAGGTATCTGCGGAATGTGTTCGTTATACATCAATGGCCGTCCGCACGGACCGGACGACGATGTGACCACTTGCCAGTTACACATGCGCAAATTTAAAGATGGCGAAACTGTGACCATTGAACCATGGCGCGCCGCGGCTTTTCCAATCATTAAAGACCTGATTGTTGACCGTTCGGCGTTCGATAAGATCATTGCTGCAGGTGGTTATGTTTCAGTAAATACGGGGGGGGTACCCGATGCCAACGCCATCCCGATCCCGAAAGCAGATGCCGATGAAGCAATGGATGCTGCTTCGTGTATTGGTTGCGGGGCCTGCGTGGCTGCTTGCAAAAACTCGTCGGCCATGCTGTTTGTATCGGCCAAAGTCAGTCACCTGGCTTTGTTACCGCAAGGACGGGTTGAAGCGGCCCGCCGCGCCAAAGCAATGGTTGCCAAAATGGATGAACTGGGTTTTGGCGGTTGTACCAACACCGGCGCCTGTGAGGTGGAATGTCCGAAAAACATTTCCATCTCGAACATTGCCCGCTTAAACAGGGAATACCTGAAAACACGATTAAGTGAATAATTCGTATATAATCATAAAAAAGCCCCGGCATTTATTTGTCGGGGCTTTTTTATTGAAGTTCATTGTTCGGTGATCCTTCCTGTTTTCGTCAATGGGACACCCAAAATTTGTTCTTAGGGAAATAACCATATTATACAGTTCTTGTTATTCCTTATCCATTTTAAGGAACGGTTGTATAAATGGTGGTAAATTTTGGGTACCTGTAAATCGGTTTTATCCATCCGGAACAGTTTAGGAGAGTTCCCCATAAACTGTTCCGGCGAAATGAAAGGTATGCTCAAAAGCCGGCCAATTTTCCACTGGACAGATCAACGAATCATCGGGCATTTGATGCTCTGCTTCCTGTCCCATTTTTGTGATGTACAGCTAACTTGCCAAACAGTCGAGGGAGCCGGGGCCGGTGTAAAACCCGAAGGCGAATATTCAGATAATCTTTTTTGTGGCCTTGTGGCTTCTTCGTGTTTTATTTTCCCACTTTTCTGACAGCTACCTTTATTTTATAAGTTCGCCACCCGGGTTAGTTTAGGGGTGTCTAAAAACTTAATTTTACGGCCTTGTAAATCAATGAGTTTATCCTGTTTGAATTCCGACAACAGGCGGATCACGCTTTCGGTGGCGGTACCTACCATGTTGGCCAGTTCTTCACGGGTCAGCGAAATTTGCAGCGTGTTGGTGTTGTCTAAGTTGAAATTATCTTTCAGGAGGAGCAATACTTCGGCGAGCCTTTCACGGACGGTTTTCTGGGCAATATCGGTAATGTAATCGTTGGCCTCGCGCAGCTCCCTGCAAACGATCTGCAACATGTGGTGCGAAAACTGCCAATTATTCTGGATCAGGTACAAAAGAGTTTGATAAGGGATGTGGCACAGCACTGCTTCGTCGATCACTTTTGCCGTGGTACAGGCCAGTTCCTGGCTCAACAGCGAACGGTATGCAATAATATCGCCTTTCTTGGCAAAACGGATAATCTGCTCCTTTCCGTCTATCCCGGTTTTGAAAATCTTTAGGATTCCCCGGGTAATGCAGTAAAACCCGGTCAAACGGCTCCCTTCGCGGTAAATAATATTTCCTTTTTTGTAAAGCGAACAGGTTTTGTCGAAATTCAACTGGGCAAATTCCTGATCGGTTAATTTTTTGAATAACTGAAAACCTGAAAGATCGGCTTCCTCGTCGGTCGGTCTTTTAATCGTGCTTCTCATCACCTCTTCTTTTTATTGAATGAAAAACTGGTTGAAATTAAATTTAAAGATACAATGAACTTTTCTTCTTCAGAAACGATTAATTTATATATTTAAATATTTCGCACAGCAAGATAAAACAAATAAAAACAACAACAACAAAGAACAGATATTATTATGAAACACACAATTGATTTGATCTGGAAGGAAAACATGGCTTTTGAAACCGATATGGACGGGCATAAATTGGTATTGGATGCAGGCCACGATTCGGGTGGCCACGACCAGGGACCCCGTCCGAAAAAACTGATGCTGGTTGCATTGGCCGGTTGTACCGGGATGGACGTGATTTCCATCCTGAAAAAAATGAAAATTGAACCGGAAGGGTTCAATGTCATTGTGGAAGGCGATGTAGCCGACGACCATCCAAAAAAGTATACACAAATGAAAATTATTTACCAGTTCAAAGGGAAAAACCTTTCGCAGGAAAAGCTGCAAAAAGCGGTCGATCTTTCACAGGAAAAATATTGCGGGGTAAGCGCTGTTTATCGCGACGCCCTGCGAATGGAATCGGAAATCCGGATCATTGAATAAACTGATTTCTCCGGGTGTTGCAAAAAATAGCAAACCCGGTGGTTTTTATGGATGGATGTCGGGCACAGGCATCCATTTTTATTCATACCTTTTGAGAAAATTCAAAACGAATGAGAAGGTTCAGT
This sequence comes from Prolixibacteraceae bacterium, assembly GCA_034003625.1. Lineage (GTDB taxonomy): Bacteria > Bacteroidota > Bacteroidia > Bacteroidales > Prolixibacteraceae > GWE2-42-39. The sequence goes on from JAVEYG010000025.1 coordinate 20,034, forward strand.
TTGTTTGGTCAGGGCAATGATAAAATTTTCGATATGATGAAAATTTGCGACCTCAGCGAGGAAGATCGTTTGCAAAACGAGATTCCCCACCTGCATGAATTTTATTCTGTTTTTTGGATCAGGGAAGGAGAAGCAGTCCATGCGACCGATTTCGTGGAATATCATCTGCCGGCAGGGTCTGTCCTTTTTGTGCCGCCTGGATTGAAGCACCGGTTGGTTCTAAATAACCGGGCGGGAGGCGATTCCCTTATTTTCAATGAAGAATTTATTTGTTTCAACCGGAAAAACCACGTTCCGCTGAAAGAATACAAGTTGTTCAACAATCTCTCTTTTCGAAGCATTATCACGCTGGATGGATCGGGGGAAAAGAAATTTGAACAGGTATTCGGTTTCATGTCCGATGAGATTCAGAAAAAAGACAGTTACAGCCCCGATATTATCCTGAACCTTTTGCATCTTTTACTGCTCGAATCGCGGCGCATTTTCGACATGCAATACGAACAACCGGAAAAACAATCGGACGAACATGCCGATACACAGGCAATCATTCAGTTTAAATTGCTGATCGAGGATCATTTTAAAAATCATAAAAATGTTTCATCCTATGCCAGCATGCTAAACATGAACCCTTCGTGCCTGAACGAGGTGTCAAAAAAAGCAACCGGCATCACGGCAGGGGAGATGATCCGCAATAAAGTGATCGGGGAAGCGAAGCGGATGTTATATGCTTCCGATTTGTCGGGAAAGGAGATCGCTTTTGAACTGGGGTTTGATGATCCGGCCTATTTCAGCCGCTTTTTCAAAAAATATACCGGGCAAACGCTGAAGCATTTTCGCGACCTTAGCCGAAAAAAGTACCATTAAATCTTTTTTTAATCCATTTTCCTTCTGCTTTTCCCGTTCTATTTTTGTAATTGAATTATTAACCAATTAATTTTCAGTTATGAAGACAATGAAATTGAAAACAGTTTTTATCCTTTTAATGGCAGTTGGATTGAGTTCGGCAGCTTATGCCGAGACTTATAAAGTAGACAAAACCAAAAGCACCGTAAAGTGGCTGGGTAAAAAAGTTACCGGCCAGCACAACGGGACAATCTCTTTTAGTGAAGGCACTTTGCAGGTTACCAACGGGAAACCAACAGGGGGGGAATTTGTGATTGATATGAATTCGATTGTAAATGAAGATTTGACCGATGCTACCTGGAACCAGAAGTTGGTCGGGCATTTAAAATCGGATGATTTCTTCGGAGTAGAAAAATTTCCGACGGCCAGATTAGTTTTAACCGATGTAACGGCAAAAGGCGGCGACAAGTATCTTTTCAAGGGAAACCTCACCATTAAGGGAATTACAAATCCTGCCGAATTTGAGGCTTTGGTCTCAATAAGCGGTAATTCTGCTACTGCCGAAGGAACCCTCGTGATCGACCGGTCGAAATACGATGTGCGTTACGGCTCGGGAAAGTTTTTCGATAACCTGGGAGATAAAACTATTTATGATGATTTTACCCTCGACTTTAAGGTGGTGGCCGGAAGATAACCGGTACCGGACAAATCTCAATTTCCTGTCAACATGAGCATTGCGAATAATCTGTCAGGTTTACAAACAGATTTTTCGCTGGCTCAGGATGACAAAATACAATGTTTCTTTGTCACCCTGACGAAGGAAGGGTCTCGTGGTCGGTGTGCTGAAATAACAGATTCTTCACTTCGTTCAGAATGACAAGGGAAATGCAACTGTCATTTTCACATTGTATTTAATAAAGAATTAAGTAGGCTCTCAGAATGACCAAAAAATACATTTTTGCATGGAAACAAAATTATACCGTTCAGAGCAACGGGGGCAGGCAAATCATGGATGGCTGAATGCACATTACAGCTTCTCGTTTTCCAATTATTACAATCCGGAAAACATTCATTTCGGGGCGCTTCGTGTGCTGAACGACGATGTAATTCAGCCCGGAATGGGTTTTGGCACCCATCCTCACGACAACATGGAAATCATTACCATTCCCCTGAAAGGCGCGTTAAAGCATCAGGATAGCATGGGGCACCAGTCGGTCATTACGACTGGCGAAGTGCAGGTGATGAGTGCCGGAACAGGCATCCGGCATTCCGAGTTCAATGCTTCGGAAGAAGAAGCCCTGAACCTTTTCCAGATATGGATATTCCCGTATCGCGACGGGTTGAAACCCCGTTACGATCAGAAGAAGTTTGAAACAGAACCCGGGAAGCTCTCCCTGCTGGTTTCGCCCGACGGGCGCGACGGGTCGCTGAGCATAAACCAGAATGCCTTTATTTCGAGGATACATCTGGAAGAAAGGAACCGTTTTGATTATCAACCTTACTTAAAGGGCAATGGCCTTTTCATGATGGTAATTGATGGAACTGCTGCAATTTCCGGGGAAACGCTTGGACGGAGGGATGCCATCACCCTGAAAAAACCGGATAAAATTGCTCTTGAGGCTTTGGGGCAGCTTGATCTCCTCATTTTGGAAGTTCCTGTGTAACATTCTATAGTTCCTATGACCGGTGTACTTCCTGACAGAACACCATGGTGGGTTTTTGGGAAAAGTTTCAGTGCGGAAGTATCACGTTGACATGACACTATGGCCAAACCTCCGAGATGGGGATTTCCAATGGGTCCACACGTAGCAGGTTCGTTTCAAAATCGGTACGGTCACGCCCCTTCACCTCGAATACTGCCTTGTAGTTTTGCGAACTTTTTTGGATTACCGCATTCTCCAGTTGCAGCAAGCCTTGCTTTTCAGTCAGCATTTTCAGGGTGGCAATATTCCCTACATCGCTGTCGCACATGAAAAAGATAATTTTCCGCCCGTCGCCGGTCACAAAATGGACCAGCGAAGCATATTCATACATCAGGTTGTTCAGGCTGTGGTTCCTGAAACGGATAACCGAGTCGGCAGTTGTGTAATTCAGTAACCCTTGCCGTACATCGTAATAAATCCCGATTTTTTCGTTGATTGGCTGAAGCAGGTTTTGTGTTTTGTACGAACCGATAAAGATCACATGGTTTCCCGGAAGGTCGCTCCACCGCAACTGGCTTGAATAGATCATGTTGATATCTGCCAACCCTCCGCCCAAAACGTTCATAATTTTGTAAATGCCGAAAGGCGCCTGTGTATTAATGTATGTCTGGCTGGTCTTTTCGATCCGGTCGATCAGTTCAGGATGACCGGTGATGTATTGGTCCAGCTCGCTGTCGTTGTTAATGTTGTTAATGCGCATGGTCCCTGAAACTTCATTTTTACTGTTCAACCTGAAAAAATAATGGTCGCCTAAGATCAGCAAAATCGGGTAGCCGCCATCCCGAAGCTCTTTCCAGAACGAAAGCCGTGCAGTTTCCGGGCCCCGCCGGTGCCGGTATAAAAAAAATGTGGAGGCCAGTAGCAATACGGAAAGGACAAACAGTGCCGGCGCGATACGGAACAGGCGGCGGCTGTAAATCTTATAATAGTTGGTGTTGAATTGAACGTTGTATTTCCCTTTTGGTATTAAAAACCGGACTTCATCGTCTTTGCCTTCCCGTTCGTAATATTCTTCTAATTTTTTCCGCAGGTTCAGTATGTACACACGAATGTTCAGGTCTTTCTCGTGATTGACATTTTTACCGAATACTTCATTGGCGATCTGAAACTCCTTCGGGTTTTCCCCTTTTATGGTGGCATCCACCAAGTAGCGGAGCAATTCACGGTTGATCCCCGACTTTGAAAAACACTGGCTTTTCAGAATGGATTCGAGATATCGCGCTATTTGCTTGTGATCTGCCATTAACTTCTGGAAATGAGGTTTGTTAAAGGAAATTTTAACCTTCTTTTTACTGTTTTAAAAGTATAAATTTTTCAGGAACAAAAAAACGGGTTTACATTTAATAGAAAATGTGGAATTCAAACCTAAAAAATAATCGTATGACAAGAAATTTAAGCAGAAGGAGTTTCATTGGCGTAACCGGCGCTGTTACTGCCGGGGCTTTGGTTACCAATCCGGTAAACACAATTGCTTCGATGGCAAAAGGAAAACAAAGACTGGCGTTAGTGGGCGTTGGTGTGCGGGGCACTGGTTTCTGGGGAAAAACAGTGGTCAATCGTTATTCTGATTTAGTGGAATTTGTCGGGCTGTGCGACATCAACCCGGGAAGATTGGAATATGCGAAGGAATATATGGGTGTAAACTGCCCGGTGTATACCGACTTTGACGAAATGATCGCGAAAACCCGGCCCGACACGGTCATTGTTACCACGATGGATTGCACCCATCACATTTATATCATACGCGCACTGGAGATGGGATGCAATGTAATTACCGAAAAACCACTTACTACCGACGAAGACAAATGCCGCCTGATCCTTGATGCTGAAAAAAAATCAGGAAAGAAAGTAATTGTTGGTTTTAACTATCGTTGGGGGGTCCAGTTTTCCCGTCTGAAAGAACTGCTTGCCGAAAAGAAAGTGGGCAAGGTCACCTCGGTCGATTTTCACTGGTACCTGAATACCTATCACGGGGCCGATTATTTTCGGCGTTGGCACGGCGAACGCGACAAAGGCGGGACCCTCTGGGTACACAAAGCAACCCACCATTTCGATTTGCTGAACTGGTGGCTCGATTCCGACCCCGTGGAAGTAACGGCCTACGGAAGCCTCGAACATTACGGGAGCAACAACAAATTCCGCGGGCTGAACTGCCGAAACTGTGCGTATACCAATCAGTGTAAATTTTATTGGGACATCACGAAAGACAAGCACGCAGTAAAACTGTATGTCGAAAATGAAAAATACGACGGGTACATCCGCGATAACTGTTTGTGGCGCCATGCGGTAAATATTTACGATAAAATGTCGGCACAGATCAGGTATGCCAATAACGTGGTAGTAAATTATTCGCTGACAACCTATTCCCCGTATGAAGGATGGACTATTGCCTTTAACGGCATGGACGGGCGGATGGATTCGTGGGAAGGTATCCCATGGCGTACAAAGGAAATGGTCAGCCAGTCGCAGTTACATGCCCGGGAAATGAACCAGAATGCGGCAACCGAAGGTTCGGAATACGATGAAATTATGGTGACGCCAAACTGGGGCGAATACGAACTGGTTAAAGTACCGCGCGTCAAGGCCGGACATGGCGGCGGCGATGTGCGCCTTCAGGACAAGATATTTAAAGACCCGGACATGGCCGATCCGTATCGCCATTCAGCCGGGACACGCGACGGCGCTTTGTCCATTTTAATCGGTATTGCAGCACGGAAAAGTATCGAAGAAAAACGGCCAGTAAAAATTTCGGAATTAACCGATATTCCACTGCTTGCCCTTCGTCCATAGCCGACAGGCTTGCATCTGGGGCGGACCGTAGAATGTGCTCTTTCTAAACAATCGACCAACAAAACCTGATAAACTCATGAGCCAATCAAGAAGAGCTTTTCTGAAAAATACCCTGGCCGTTGCAAGCATCTTATCCGTTTCCGACTTATTTTCTGAAACAGGTAGACGGAATGGTTTTTTAACGGATATTGGTGTTTGTACGAGGGCCGCCAATGGCAATATGCTTGCGGAACACGGATATTCTTATATTGAGGAAGGAGTCCGCGGTTTTCTTGTGCCACAGGAAAGCGAAGAAAAATTTAACGGCTTACTGTCGCTGGCCCAAAAATCGAAACTTCCGGTAATTGCCTGTAACAGTTTTCTGCCCGGCAATCTGAAAAGCGTAGGAGAAGAAGCTGTTCATCCTGAAATTCTGGAATTTGCAGAAACTGCATTCCGGAGGGCGAAAATTGCCGGGGTAAAAATCATTGTGTTTGGCAGTGGTGGATCCCGTGCCATTCCTGAAGGGTTTTCGGGGGAAAAAGCCCGGGAACAGTTTGTGTCCCTGTGTGCCCGGATGGGGCCGCTTGCCGCAAAATACGACGTAACGGTAGTGATTGAACCACTGAACAAAAAAGAATGTAATTTTATCAATTCGGTTTCCGAAGGGGGCGAGATTGTTAAAAAGGTGAAACATCCGAACATTCAGTTGCTGGCAGATATTTATCACATGAAAATGGATCACGAAGGACCGGAAAGTATTTTGAAATATGGTAAATTCTTACGGCATGTACACATTGCTGAAAAAGAGGGCCGTGCCGCACCGGGAACCCACAGAGAAGATTTCCGTCCGTATTTTGAGGCGTTGAAGAAAGTGAAATACAAAGGCAACATTTCAATAGAATGTCGTTGGGAGAATCTGGAAAACCAGGCTCCCCTGGCTATTAAAACCATTCAGGGACAAATTACAACTACTAAATAGAACTGGACCATGGAAAAAACACGAAGAGATTTTATCCGGAAAACAGCCATTGGCACTATGGGCCTTGCCATTGGCGGTATGGGCATGCCGGCCCGGAGTTATGGGAACATTATGGGGGCCAACGATAAAGTAAAAGTTGGTATACTGGGTTTCTCCGGTCGTTTCAGAGGCTCTTTGGGACCGGCATTCCTGAAATATGCCAAAGAGATGAATTTTGAACTTGTTACGGTTTGCGACATTTGGAACCGCCGCCGCGACGAAGGACAGGCATGGTACAAACAAATGACTGGCAGAGACATCAATACCGCCAGGAACACCGACGAACTATGGGAACAGAAACCCGATGCGGTGATCATCAGTACAGCCGATTTTCAGCATGCCCTGCACCTGGCCGAAGCCGTAAAAGCGGGTTGCGATGTGTATTGCGAAAAACCCTTTGCCGAAACAATGGACGATGCCAACGTGGCGCTAAAAGCGGCAAAACAAACCGGGAAAGTCATCCAGATCGGATCGCAACGGCGCAGCGGTCCCAATTACCACGCGGCACACGATTACATTCAGTCGGGAAAATTCGGGAAAATTATTGCCGTTGAAATGACCTGGAATGTGAACCAGCCGGGAAGATGGCGATTGCCCGAACTTACTATGGAAATCAAAGAGTCGGACACCGACTGGAAACGCTACCTGATGAACCGTCCATACGAACCATGGGATGCCCGCAAGTATCTTGAATACCGGTTGTTCTGGCCCTATTCATCCGGTATTCCGGGACAATGGATGTCGCACCAGATCGATACAGTACACTGGTTTTCCCATCTTCAATATCCTCGCTCGGCAGTGGCCAACGGTGGAATTTACATGTGGAAGGACGGGCGTAGCAATTTCGATACCATGACCGCCGTATTCGATTACGGTTCGGACGATAAACCCGACGAAGGGTTCCAGGTAATTTATTCGTCGCGTCAGACCAACTCATCGGGAGGCACCAAAGAATGGTACTTTTCGAACGGGGGAAAGCTCGATCTGGACACGAACAAGGTAAACAGTGACGGAGGCCTGAATGAAAATTATGCAAGCCGTATGGGAATGAAACCTTTCCTTTTAGAAGATTTTGAATTGCCACAGATAAAAGTTGAAGCTGCAGCAAATACAGGAGCCGACCCGCTGACCAATGCACACATGAAAAATTGGATGGACTGTGTCCGTGCGGGGATTGTGAAAACCAATGCACCGGTTGAAGCGGGATACAGCCATTCCATCGCGACAATCATGGTAACTGCGGCGTTACGTACCGGCCAACGTGCTACTTTCGATGAAAAGGCCAGACAGGTAATGGCAGGGGGAAAAGTGTTTAAATATTAAATTGAGCATGTAGAAACAATAAAGACGCACAATTCAGGCGTCTTTATTGTTTCTACTGTTATGCCAACATTGTTTTGTCATGCTGAACGTAGTGAAGCATCTGTTGTGAATAGCGCAAAACGCGAGACCCTTCACTACGTTCAGGGTGACAACGTACGCCTGACATGGCACTACCTATCTTTTTTCTCTTTCAGCACCAGCACACAGTATACCGGAAAATGGTCTGAGAATTCCTCATGCCCTGTTTCAAAACCGTAACTTTCAAAAACCGGGTCGTGCAGGATATAATCGATACGGAATGAAGGAAGGCGTCCGTTATAGGTATTGCCGATGCCATGCCCCGATTCTACAAAAGCATCTTTTAGGTCGCCTCTTACTTTCCGGTATGAATAGGAAACCGGGGTGTCGTTAAAATCACCGCAAACAATTACCGGGTAGGGGCAGCTCCGGATGTGCCCGTCAAGTATCCGGGCTTGTTCTGCCCGTTTTATAAATGCTTCTTTCAGTTTTGAACCAACCTTCTTTACCTCGTCGTAATTCCTGGGTTTGTTGGTATACCGTAAGGAATCGATTGTATTTAATTCGTGCGGTTTCAAGCGGTTCGATTGCAAGTGACAGTTATATACCCGGAAGGTATCTTTATGAATGATCAGGTCGGCAAAAACGATCATGTTTCCCGTGTTCTCGTACCGTATCTCCCCTTTACCCGCAACCGGGTAGCGTGTGTAAATAACCGGTCCGCCTGTGCGGGAGGAACGTATCACCTGCATCCGGTTGATGTTGCCAAGCTTGGTTTTTATAGCATCCATCCTGAAACTCCGGCTGGTAATATTGGCTTCCTGCAAACAGATGATATCAAATTCAGCGTCTTCAAGGTATTGAACTATTTTTTCAACCGTTGCCATTTTAGGAGAGACACCGTCGGCAACGAAATATTTCACATTGTAACTGCAAACCCGAATGCCTTCTTTTGGAGCTTTTTCTCCTGAAAACCGGACATAATTGCCCAGGAACCCAAAACCAATCAAGATGGGAAGAATGGAAATAAACGAATATTTTGCATTGGCTACGAACCAGAAAAGCACAAACAGGATATTGGCCAGTACAATATACGGATAAGCAAGCCCGAAAAAAGCGGGTATCCAGGATATTGCCGGATCAATGAATACCGCAGTGTAGGAAAACAACAGGCAAATCACGGCCAGTATGTTGATCAGGATGAATATATTTTTGAATAAACGTCTCAAGTTGAACAGGTTTAGAAGTATTTATCCGGTTTGTGCAAAGATAGCAGATATATTAATTGGAACCTGCAAATGAATGTTTCTCCCTGAGTTGAGTGTGATGCATTAAACAAAAATGTTTTTTACCTCAATTTCGTTTTCCGAAAGGACTCCCAGTCCCAGTTCTGCGGCTATTTTCAGGTGTTCCACGGTAAGCGGGTCGATGCCTGTCAGGCGGCAGGCAACGGCGTCGGCTGCCACCACATCGGCGCTTATGATCACCACATGCTCTTCGCTTTTTCCTGAAACGGTTGACAGCAAATTCCCCGCATCGATCACCGTCAGATCGGGCTTTTTGTAATACAGGAATTCTGCGATACAACGGTTTGCCCCGGCTTGCCTGTAAACATTCTGATCCAGTATGCAGCCTGTGAGGTTTTTCAATCCTCCGGAAATAGTAGTTTCCGGGTCGGTTTTCAATACCGGCACATCGATAAGTAAACTTCCGTTGGAGAGTGCGTTGTGAATACGGGCGCGGGTTAAAACAGCCGCACCGGGTATATCTTGTTCCCTGAAAAACAGTTCCTGATTACCGGGAAGCACTTTGGCGGCGGCATCTTTTGCTATCCGCTCAATACCGCTGTTCCTGTAACATTTGGTCCATTCGTCAATGCAGTGATCGAATACATAAACCGCTTTACATTTATTTTTATAACATTGTTTTGTGATGTGCTTCACCAGTAACGGATGAGTAGTTAACCCTTCTCCGGGCAAAGCATCCCGACTGATATCAGGTTTCAGCGCCACGAGGCTCCCTTCTTTTACAAAACTGGACAAACCTCCCAATTCAGAAAGGGCGTGGTCGAATAGTTGCTGATAATCGTTACCCCGGGCAACAATCACTTTTGTTTTTCGGGTATCCGGCAAAAAAGGATTGGCGGCTGAAAAGAAGGAAGCGCTGCATACGAATGCAGTTCCCATGGTAGTTTTGCGTAAAAAATCCCGTCGTCTCATTGTTCTTGTTCTCGGGCTGCAATTTACGGTTTTTGGGCTGAAATCATGCGGTCTTTTCCATGTATATCTTTCCGGAGGCGGATATTTGTGTATCCCGAATCATTCAAAAGCCGTGTGCATTCTGTACTCAACGCTTCGTTAATCTCCCAGAAAATCCGGCCTTTCGGGCTCAGAGCATGTTCCGCAAAAAATAAAATTGCACGGTAAAAAAGCAACGGATCGCTGTCGGGGACAAAAAGGGCCAGTCCGGGTTCGTAGTCCAGCACATTGGCTTGCATGCGTGTCTTTTCGCTTTCGCATACATACGGAGGATTCGATACCAGCACATCGTGTTGCTGATGGGTTGCATTTGTTATGGGCTGAAGAATATCCATTCTGAAAAATGAAACTTCAGTCTGGTTCAGCATTGCATTTTCATGCGCCAGTTGCAAACATGCTTCCGAAATGTCACAGGCAGAAACCAGGGCGGCAGGCAGGTGTTTTTTCAATGAAACAGGAATACAGCCTGTTCCGGTCCCGATGTCGAGGATGCGGGTTCCCGGGGCAAAAGTTTCCTTCAACATCCAGTCAACCAGTTCTTCTGTTTCGGGGCGGGGGATCAGCGCTCCCGGGCAGCATAAAAATTTCAGGCCAAAAAATTCCGTTGCCCCCAAAATATATTGGATGGGTTCCTGTTTTTTCAGGCGTGCAGTTATCTCTTCCAGTTTTTTTCGTTCTTCCGCAGAAAGAATTTCGTTGCGGGCCAGCAGAACCTGTGTCCGGCTATACGATTTTACATGCTGAAGGACAAGGGAACTCATCGCGTTAATCTCGGGTGCGGAATAAATGCCTGCCAATTCTTTTTTGATATGTGCAATGCCTGCCTGCATTTTTGTATTTTTGGCAAAGTTAAACTTTTCCGGCGATGGCAAGCGATCCGAAATACATGCAGCGCAGTCTCGAACTGGCGGCGCTCGGGCTTGGAGATGTGGCTCCCAACCCGATGGTGGGTTGCGTGGTGGTACACGACGGAAAAATTATCGGCGAAGGGTACCATCAAAAATACGGTGACGCCCATGCCGAAGTAAATGCCATCCGTTCAGTAAAAAACAAGGAATTGCTTCCCGAATCGACTTTGTACGTGACCCTCGAACCGTGTGCCCACTTTGGGAAAACGCCCCCCTGCTCCGATCTTATCATTGAGAGCCGGATTCCGAGGGTCGTAGTCGGAACCATCGACCCGTTTGCTGAAGTGGCAGGCAAAGGCATTGATAAAATGCGCAAAGCCGGGATTGATGTGGAAGTGGGGATGCTCGAAACCGAATGCCGCGAACTGAACCGGAGATTTTTCACTTTTCATGAGAAAAAACGCCCGTACATTTTCCTGAAATGGGCGCAAACTACCGATGGGTTTATTGACCGGGAGCGGAACGGGAACAACGAAAAACCATCGTGGATCACCAACGAACTGGCGCGGCGGCTGGTACACAAACAACGCAGCGAGGAAGCGGCGATCCTGATTGGCACCAACACAGCAGCAAAAGACAACCCCTCGCTTACCGTCCGCGAATGGAAAGGAAACCAACCCTGCCGCATGACGCTTGACCGTACCGGCAGGTTGTCGCCGGATTTGCATCTTTTCGACGGGGCAGTGCCAACCATTGTTTTTACCGCGACCGAAAAAACAGGCCGGGCGCAGGTTGAATTTGTAACGATTGATTTCAGTGCCAACCCGCTTCCCCTGATTATGGATCATTTGTACCGTAACAATATCCAGTCGGTCATTATTGAAGGAGGGACCCGCCTGCTCACCAGCGTCATTTCATCCGGATTGTGGGACGAAGCGCATGTGTACCAGGGCAACCAGTTTTTTGGCCACGGGATAAAGGCGCCGCAGATCACGGGGGAAATCATCGCCCTTGAACTACTGGATGATTGCCGGCTGACGGTGATGAGGAATGCAGATAAATGACAACTGGTATTTACAGGAGCCTGTAATTTGAAGGTCCGACGAACGTTTAAATTATTATTTGAACTATGGGAGTATTTCGTTTTTGTTACGGGTTTCCGTATTTTCGGAAGAGCGTTTCCAGGTCGTTTGGATCGTCGCCCAACCGGTAATTGGCATTTAACGAATCAATGCGTTTCATGTCTTCTTCTTCGATCTGAAAATCGAAAATATCGGCATTGGAGCGGATCCGTTCCGGGTGGACCGACTTTGGAATGGTGACCACACCTTTTTGTAAGTCCCATCGCAGAACCAGTTGTACCGGCGTTTTCCTGTATTTGCTGGCCATCTCGTTCAGCAGGGGGACCTCGTTTACTTCCCCTTTCATAATGGGGCGCCATGCTTCGGGCTGAATGCCCTGTTCCCGGCAAAATTCATACAGGGCAGGCTGTGTCAGTTTCGGGTGAAACTCATATTGGTTCACCATTGGTTTAACGTTTGCCTGCGCCATCAGCGACTGAAGGTGCGGTATTAGAAAATTGCTGACCCCGATGGCCCGTAGTTTTCCTTTTTCGTAAAGTTTTTCCATCGCTTTCCAGCTTTCTACCGAGCGCTGCCCGAGCGGCCAGTGGATGAGGTACAGGTCGAGATAATCGGTTTGCAGTTTGTTCAGGCTGGTTTCCACTGCCCGGAAAGTGCTTTCGTATCCCTGGTCGGTATTCCATATCTTTGTGGCGATGAACAGTTCCTCCCGTTTGATCCCGCTCTGGCGAATGGCCCTTCCTACTCCGGTTTCGTTGCCATACAGTGTCGCGGTGTCGATGCTCCGGTAGCCGGCGTCGAGCGCTACCCGAACAGCATTCTCCACTTCGCTGCCTTCTTTGGCCTTGTGTACCCCCAGTCCCAGCCAAGGCATCTCAACCCCATTGTACAGGCGGGTGGTTTGTGAAATATGGTCGGTCATATGCTGTGGTTTAAAGTTCTGCTTCCGGTGTTAAAAATATGGGATATTATTTTATTTCCGATATTCTGCATATTTTTCTGTATATTTTTTTGGTTCGCCAATGATTCATTTACCTTTACGGCGCAAAATTCAAAAAAACGAAGATGGACGACTATCACGAGAGTAGCTTTCTGAGTAATTAACCTGAAAAACAAAGGGTAATCGTGGTTCCTTTTGTTTTTCGCAAAACTGAAAGGATATGATTACTTTTTGGGAAACAGGCAGGAATGTTGCAAAAATCCCGACTTTTACGCCCGGGTGCTGGGTAAATGTAAAGGTCCCGACTGCCGAAGAAACCGATTATTTAAGAACAACTTTTGATATTGCCGAAGATTTCATCAAAGACGTTCTCGACATCGACGAACGCCCGCGTATCGAGATCGACGAACCCAATACGTACATCATTTTGCGGGTGCCGTTAAGCAACCCGAACAATGGCGTTCCGTATGTTACGGTCCCGTTGGGGGTTGCACTTACTCCACACGGAACGGTAACCATTTGTTCGCAGCGCAATGAAGTCATTTCGCAACTTTTCAAAATGGCGGCAATTCAGAAGTTTCCTTTAGGAGAAGGGGTTGACGATGTATTGCGGATATTTATGCTTTCTGCTTCGTGGTACCTCCAGTTCCTGAAGGAAATCAATACCCAGACTTCACATATTGAAAAAGACCTGGAATATGCCACCCGGAACGAGGAACTGCACAAATTGCTGCGAATGGAAAAATGTTTGGTGTACTTCATTACTTCCATTAAAGGAAATGAAATGGTGCTGGAAAAGATCAGGACCAAAAAATATGTGGGCCTTACCGGTTTTGATGAAGACCTGATGGAAGACGTGACCATTGAAAACCGACAGGCGCTCGAAATGGCAAAAGTGTACAGCGATATTCAAAGCGGGATGATGGACGCTTTTGCATCGATTATTTCCAATAACCTGAACGTGATCATGAAACAACTGACCTCGGTCACCATCGTGCTGATGATCCCAACCCTGATTGCCAGCCTGTACGGGATGAACGTGTCGAACCACTTCGAGAGTTCGCCGTATGCCTTCTATGCCATTATCCTGATTTCGGTGGTAATGACCCTGGCGGGGATATTTTTCTTTAAACGCAAAAGCTGGTTCTGATTTTTTATTCCCGAAAACGTATTGAAACGTGGTGGGCACAAAGAAAAATTCAGAAGTATAAAACTATTTTTCATCAGCATAAAATAATCTGTAAATAATTATTTTTGCCGCGATTATAAATTTACGAGATGCAGGTGTTTAAATTTGGCGGAGCTTCCGTTAGCTCGGCGCCTTCCATAAAAAATGCAGCGGAGATCATTCGTATGTTCCCGGGACCGAAGGTAATCGTGATTTCCGCTATGGGCAAAACGACCAATACGCTCGAAGAACTGGTAAGGGCATACTACCACGATGATCCGAGAAAAACGGATATTTTAGAGACGGTCAGGAAATACCATGACGGCATTATGCAGCAACTGGCAGAGGGGCATCCGGTGGATTATTCGCAGGTTGACATTCTTTTCCGTACGCTGGAGGACCGCCTGGATACGGCGCCATCGATGAACTTTGATTACGAATACGACCAGGTTGTGTCGTATGGTGAGCTGATATCAACAGCCATCATCAGCAGTTTTTACAATTCAACCGGGCTGGATAACCAGTGGATTGATATCCGCAAATACCTCATCACTGACGATATTTACCGGGATGCAGCCATTAATTGGGAACTTTCGGAAAAGCAGGTTAAAAAGGCATTCGACTGCAAAAAAAACGAACTGATCATTACCCAGGGTTTTTTAGGCGGGACAACCACAAATCACACCACTACGCTGGGCCGTGAAGGTTCGGATTACACGGCAGCTATTCTGGCCAATATACTGGATGCACAGGATGTGACCATCTGGAAAAATGTGCCGGGAATACTGAATGCCGACCCTGATTTTTTGCCTGCGACTCAAAAACTTGACGAGCTTTCGTACCGCGAAGCCATCGAGTTGTCGTATTCGGGCGCAAAGATCATTCATCCGAAAACAATCAAACCGCTTCAAAACAAACATATTCCATTATTTGTGAAATCGTTTGACAATCCGGAAAAAGAAGGGACCATCATTCACAATATAGACCATCCGCTGGAACTCGTCCCCGTGTTCATCAATAAGGAAAGGCAGGCCTTGATAACACTTACCCCTGCGGATTTCTCATTTATCAGTATCCATACGGTTTCCGGTGTGTTTTCGCTGGTTGCCAGGTACCGTTTACGGGTGAGCCTGATCCAGCAATCGGCGCTCAATTTGTCGCTGGCATTCGACGAACCCGAACAGGGTGTTGAAGAACTGATTGCCGAACTGAAAAAATTGTTTGAAGTGCGATATAACACCGGCCTCGAACTGGTAACCATCCGATACTACAACCAGGAAGCTATTGACCGTATTACCAACGGGCATCAGGTATACATTGAGCAAAAAAGCCGGCGTACCGCCAGGCTTCTGTTCAA
Organism: Prolixibacteraceae bacterium; assembly: GCA_034003625.1. GTDB lineage: Bacteria > Bacteroidota > Bacteroidia > Bacteroidales > Prolixibacteraceae > GWE2-42-39. The sequence goes on from JAVEYG010000025.1 coordinate 35,364, forward strand.
ACGAAGCTGAACCGAAATAGAAGAACGAAAACAAATGAAACCCGGCGTACCCTAAATCAGGTCGCAAACTGTAGCGCCAACGCAGTCAATCAAATCCTTCGGGTGGAGCTTCAGTTGCAGACCCCGCTTCCCGCCGCTGATAAAGATGAACTCAAAATTCAGGCAGGTTTCATGAATAAAAACCGGATATGGCTTTTTCATGCCTAACGGGGAACAGCCACCCCGGATATACCCGGTGAGACTGAGAAGTTCTTTTAAATGCACCATTTCGGCATTTTTGTTGCCCGAGACCTTCGCCGCTTTCTTCAGGTTTACTTCGGCATCGCCCGGAACGACCGCCACCAAAACTCCGGTTGCATTTCCCCTCAATACCAGCGTTTTAAAAACCTGCTCTGTATTTTGTCCCAGTTTGGCAGCTACTGTGGCAACGCTGAGGTCATCTTCATTTACCTCGTATTCTGCCATTTCATACCCAATCTTATGCTTATCGAGTATCCGGGCGGCATTTGTCTTCTTCATGAACAAATAGATACGGGAATTATTCTATGTTTGCAACGGAACCGGAGCCAATCACTGTTTTGTCGACCTGTGGGGCCCCTCGGTATTTCACGGTACCCGATCCGGCTACTTTTACTGTCAGCCTGTTTTTTGCATGCAACGTGCAGTTACCCGATCCGGCTACTTTTACAAGTGCATCTTCAACCGGAAAATCAAGGGCTTTCAGGTTACCGCTTCCCGATATGGCAACAGAAAGATCGGTTGCCGTTTCGTTGCCCCGAATGACCACATCGCCCGAGCCCGAGATGGCCACTTTTAGCTGTTCGGCCCGGAGGCCCTGTAGTTTTATGTTGCCGCTGCCACTTACCGCCAGGTCGAGCATCCGGGTTTTAATTCCGTCTTCGCAAATAATGTCGCCCGATCCGGAAACCGACAACGCATTGATTTCGGGAACTGTCACATAAATAACAATTTTACCGCTTTCAAAATCTTTCCACACGTAGTTTTTGCCTGGAAAGCGGATGATCAGTTTGTCTTCTTTTACTTCAGTAAGGATTTCGTCGAGAGCTGTCGGTTTGGCAACAATCTCAATATGTTGCCTGTCGCCCTGGGTCAGGAACAGGTCTCCGGGAACACGAAGCGAAATTTCGGAAAACGGGTCAACTTTTCGTTCCCGTCCTTCGGCATTGACATTGGTTCCTGAAAAAACAAACAAGGGGAGAACAACCAGTGATACAAATAGTAGTTTCATTTTCGGCAAATTTTTAATTGTTTTCTGAATACGTTTCATAAGACGATGCGTTTGTTCCGTTGTTACAGTTTTGTTTTCAAATCTTCACCTTTTGTACAACAACACCGGGCTCTGTGGTTCAGTCATTCATGGTCAGCAGCCCGTCAGGAAGGTCGAGCGCCAATATCCGGCGATCCTGGTCGATGCCGATCAGAAAATCTTCATTAAACGGGACCATGATTTTTTTACCGTGATAATTTACTTCCAAAACGACATTTCCTGAAAAATCATGTATGGGACCAATCTTGCCAACGGGGCTTTTCCGCTGGTCGATCAGTAAAAAACCTTCGAGTATCCGGAAATCAAAAAAGTTATCATCGCCTTTTATGTCGTCGTTTTTTACATACACCGAAAAACCTGTCAGTTTCCGGGCTTCTTCTTCGGTGTTGACCCATTCCAGCGTAATGATGGCAGAATCGCCCGTACGAAACCGGATCCCGTCGCCGGTAATGAAAAATGGGACCAGTAGTCCGTCGGCTTCTATGAAAAGAGTATCCGCTTTTTCCAGTGTTTCGTAAAATTGTTCCTGAAATCGAACGGAAAGTTCCCCTTTAATTCCGTGTGGTTTCTGGATACTGCCAATTTTTGTGCAAGTGTTTTTAGGTATCGTTTCCATAGGATCCAAAAATAAGAAAGAGGGGGGCGGAAATCAAATTTTCAGGATGATCTTTTCCATGTAAAATAAAAAACCCGCCTGAAAACAGGCGGGCCACACAGTTAGTTGCGCTCTTCTGATTGTTAACCGAACTACAACTCAATGGGTTTCCCGGCATAAAAATCGAGGATTTTTGTGCGGAAGATGTATTCGTATTTTGCCTGGAGCAAGTCGCTTTTGGCTTTTGTGAGGTTGTTCTTCGACTGGTTGTATTCCACCGAATTCACCATCCCGACAGTGAACTTTTCTTCGGTGTACCGGAAGGCTTCGGACATGGAAACCACTGCTTTTTCGTTGGCCATGTACCGCTTCAATGCAGCGAGGGCATTGGTGTATGCCTGTTCAATGTCTTTGCGCAACAGGTTTTTGGCGCTTTGCAACTGCAATTCAAGGTTGGTTTTCTGAATGGTTGCATTGCTGATCCCGTTTCTCACCTGGCGCCGGTTGAATATCGGGATGCTCAGGTCGAAGCCAAACCCGTACCGTTCGTTGTTTTTTATCTGGTCTGAAAGAGGGATGTTATTTCCTGTTCCATCCTTGTATTTGTTGTTGTACGAGTTGTAGTAATTGGCCCCGAACGAGAGGGTGGGATATTGGTACCCTTTGGCAATTTCCAGTTGTTTTTCAGCGCTTTTCAGTTTGTATTCGGCGCTTTTAATTTCCGGGCGGACATCGGCTGCCGTTTTAAAAATATCCATCGAGTTGATCATGGTTTGCCCGGCCCCCAGCATTGGGAGAGAGGGTTTTTCAATTTTGAATGTCTCGGTAGAAGGAAGTTCCAGTAACTGGTACAAATTGAGATAGGCCAGTTGCAGCCTGTTTTGCTCGTTCACTAATTGCAGTTCTTCACGGGCCAGTTGGGCTTCAATTTCGAGCAGGCTCCCCTTGGCTAAGCTCCCGGCATCGACTAATTTTGAGGTGCGGTCGATTTGTAGTCTGGTTACCCCCATCTGGTCGGCAGCAACCGTCACCAATTCGTCGGCAAAAAGGATTTCAAGGTAAGCTGCCGCGATGTTCAGCATGATGTCGTCCTTCGCTTTTTGCAGATCTTCCATACTCGCTTTCAGGTCGAGTTCTGCTTTTTTTACCTGGTTCGACAAGATGGACCCGTTCCACAGTGTAACGCTACTCGACAAACTTCCGCCGGCATTGTTTGAATTGACATTCTGGTAGGTATTGTCATACGAAAGTGAACGTCCGTAACTCATATCGTTCGACATGTAGGCATTCAGGTTGGGCAGGCGGTTGTTTTTTGCCTGGTCCAACTCGTTGCCGTAATAATCCGAACTCAACGCTCCCTGTTTTACCTGGATATTGTTTTCCAAGGCATAGTTGATACATTTTTGCAGTGGCCATACCTCCTGCGATTGAGCCCCGGGGGAAAGCACGATCAGGAAAAACAGGGCCGGGATGCTTAAATATTTTCTCATTTGTTCGGTTTTTATTTTAAATGAAGCTAATTTACTTATATCCATTGAATCTGTTATATGTCCGGTGTAAAAGTTTTAAAGAACAGGTCCTGGTTTACGATTTGCGATATTTGAGGTTCGATGCCTGATACCCGATTTTGGATATTGAGCATTGAATATTCATTTTTCGGATATTTTTCTTTTTGAAACTATTGATAATCAGAGTATCAATAAAATGAAGTCTCGGTCTATATCCATAACTCGTATCTCATTTACGACTTTTTATTTTCTTCTTTCTGTTTCTTCGGGTCGATTTTATCGCCCTTGATTTTTTCATTTTTACTTAAACCTGAAACAATTTCAATATTGATCCCGTCGGAAATACCGGTTTGCACCTTCCGTTTTTCAAATACCTGGGGGGTTGCGGTTTCCACTTCCACAAAAGCGGTGTCGCCTTCAAATTTTAAATATCCTTCGGGAACAACCAGGACACTGTCTTTGCGGTCGAGCACAATGTTGGCGTTGGCGCTGTAGCCAGCCCTGATGAACTGGTTCTCTTTCAGGTTTACTTTGGCTTTTATTTCAAACTGGATGGCCCCGTTTTCTTCTTTTCCTTTGGGGGCAATGTATTCCAGTTCGGCGTCGAACTTTTCTTTTTCAATAGCGCCGATTTCTAATTCGATGGGCATACCCGTTACAATTTTCCCGACCTCGGTTTCGTCCACCTTCCCCTGAAAAATAATGTCTTTCATATCGGCCACCGAAGCAATGGTGGTCCCGCTATTAAATGTATTCGCCTGGATTACCGAATTTCCCTCTTTGATCGGCACATCAAGTACCATTCCATCGACGGTTGATCGCACCAGCGTGTTGGTCGCGGTTTGCGCTTTCTTGGTTACCCCGTTTTTTATCAGGTCGAGGTTGTTTTCAGCTGCCGACACTTCTTCTTTCGCCGAATCATAAGACACCTTTGCATTTTTGTATTCTTCGTACGAAATCACATTCTTGTCAAAAAGTTTTTGCTGACGCTCGAAGTCGATTTTGGCGTCTTCAAAATTAATTTTGGCACGGTTCAGGCGTGTTTCAGCGCTGTTCAGGTTCACCATGTCGGGAATAATCTTGATTTTGGCAATTACCTGGTCTTTGTGGATAATATTGCCTGCTTCAATATACAGTTCATCAATAATCCCCGACACCTGCGGTTTGATTTCGATTTCCTGGCGCGGTACTACCGATCCGGTCGCAACAGTTTTTTTCACCACATTGTCGATTTGCGGTGTTTTGGTCTCAAACAGGTCGGGCTGCTTTTTCGATTTGGAGTAGAGGAAATAAATTGTTCCTCCAAATATCCCGACTAAGATTACAATTCCTACAATTCTGAAAATTTTTTTCATGGTTATGTTGTTTTTTATTGTTCCAATATCTGTATTTCGCGTTTATGATCTGTCAGAAACATTCATCGTTCAAAATTCATTATTTCTACATTCCTTCGTCGCGGATGGCGTCGATTGGTTTTATACTGATGGCCCTTTTGGCGGGGATTAAGCCGGCAAAAATTCCCGATACCACGAGTATGGCCAGCGCGGCCAATGCCATGTGGAAACTGATTTCCGGGCGACGGAAAAACATCTCATCGGGGTTGCCCGATTCGAGCGCCATATTCACCAGTTGCAACAATCCCACTCCCAGCGACAGGCCTAAGTAACCGGCCAGGGTGGTAAGAAAAACACTTTCTGCGACAATATGGGTGATGATTTTCGCCGGAGTTGCGCCAATAGCCCGCTGTATGCCAATTTCCGGCGTACGTTCCTTGATGATTACGAGCATGATGTTGCTTACCCCGATGACCCCTGCGAAAAGGGTACCGGTACCCACAATCCAGGTCAGTACCTGGATGCCGAGGAACAGGTTGCTGTATTTTCTCCATTCTACTTCAATATTAAAAGAAGCAACGGCCATTTTATCATCGGGGGCAATCTGGTGGCGTTCCTTTAGCAAATTTTTCAGTTTTTCTTCCAGCACACTTACGGGAGTCCCTTTTTTTGCGGTAACCGAGAAAAAGTGGATTTTGTCGCCAAAATTATACGCCCGTTGCATGGTGGTAAACGGGATGATGATGGTTTCTTCTTTTCTCCCGCCCCCGATATTGATACGGGTTTCGGCTTTCACCACCCCTACTACCTGGAAGTATACGCCGTTTACTTTCAGATATTGCCCTACTGCAGTTTCTTCTTTGTCAAACATCAACTCCCGCACCCGTTCGCCAATCACGCAAACTTTCCGGTTATGTTGGATGTCAATTTCATTGAGCAGCCTTCCTTCGAGCGGTGTCCACAGGTCTATTTTGAAATAATCGGGATAATCGCCGTAAATATTGAATGCTCCGGTACGTTCCCCCCTGATGGTATTGTTCCCCGAATAGGAATTGGGGCCGAACAGCCGGGGTGAAAGATATTCCACTTCGTCGATGTTCCGGCGGATGTATTCAATGTCCTTGTTGTCGTAGAGCCAGCGGCGCCCGCGCTGGAACCCCTCGTACGGGACACTGGTCCGTTCGGTCCAGAAAAAAGCTGAATTGGAAGCAAATGAACGGATACCATCCATTATCCCGTTTTCCAACGCTTTTCCGGCTCCCGACATAATGATCAGCATAAATATCCCCCAGAATACGCCGAATGCAGTCATAAAACTACGCATCCGATTTTTCTTCAGGGCGCTTATTATTTCTTTCCAAAGGTCTAAGTCAAACATAAAAGCCTCCCCCCTGCCCCTCCCAAAGAGAGATGATAAGAATTGTTGCAATCGGTCTGGTTTTGGATATTGAGTATTGATGGTTCATTATTGATTATTTTCAAAATTCATTATTTATACCGTTTTCTTTAAGCCCTCCCTTTCGGGGAGGGTTTGGGTGGGGCTTTCATTTACTCATCCCTCAGCGCCTCAATCGGTTTGATACGGGCTGCACGTTTGGCCGGAATATAACCAGCCAGGGTGCCGGCAATGATAAGCAGGAATGTAGATATCGCAGCAATACTGAGATCGACGGTCGGATTGCGAAAGATGGTTTCGCCATTGCCGCCGTTCGTTGCTTTGGCTGTTTCATACGATTGTTCAACGAACATGTTAACTATCTCCATCAACCCTGTTCCCAGCACCAGTCCGATATATCCGGCGATGGTCGTGATCAGGATCGATTCAAGCAACACCAACCCGATTACCGAGCGGGGACTGGCCCCGATGGCTTTGCGGATGCCGATTTCTTTGGTGCGCTCTTTTACCACGATCAGCATGATGTTGCTCACCCCGACAATCCCGGCGATGAGTGTGCCGACTCCGATGATCCAGATGAAAATACGGATGGCATTAAAAATCTTTTGGGTTTCAAGGTAGGCTTCCATCATGTTGAACATGCCCACAGCTCCTTCGTCTTTCGGGTCGAAACGATGTTTGCGTGCCAGCGTGTTTTTAATGTTCTCCTGGATAGCTTTGGTTTCTTCGAGGCTTGTCCCTTCGTTGGTGATGGCGAAATTATGAATCCGGTTCGATCCGTTGAATACTTTCTGGGCGGTGGTTACCGGTACATAAGCAGTGCGGTTGCGGGTGGAACCGGGTTCTGTACTGACGCCAACCACTTTAAACGGGACATTGTTTATCTTGATGTATTTTCCTATCGCTTCCTGCCCTTTAAAAAAAGCATCGTAAATGTCTTTTCCCAGCACGACTGATTTTCGGGTATGCAGGATGTCAATCTGGTTAATAAAACGTCCTTCTTCCAGAATGTATTTTTCTACTTCCAACAGGTCGGGGTGACAAGTCATTACGGTATAATCGCCATATTCCCCTTCGTAGCTGAGTTTGCTGTTGCCCATAAAATAGCGGCCCGAAGCAGCTCCTACGCCTTTCATATTTTTGAGCAGTTCTCGATCGTCGTTGTGGAACCGGATTTCCCGGCCTTCTTTTAAGCCCTGATAAGGCATCTTGGTTTCTCCTGTCCATATCCACATGGCATTGACAGCCTGGTTCATAAAGTTTGCCGAAACGCCATTGCTCAGCCCGTTTCCTGAGCCGAGTAACACCATGAGCATGAAGATTCCCCAGGCAACACTGAACCCGGTGAGGAACGTACGCATTTTATTTTTCCGGATGGTCGCAAGAATTTCCTGCCAGATGTCGATATCAAACATGGTTTCCGGTTTATGCAGTTTCCAGTTCTTTCATATACGTATGGCGGAAACGCCCGAGTTCCCCATTCCGGATGATTTCCTGTATCTGTCCGTCTTTCAGCTGGATAATTTTGCGGGTCATGGCAGCAATGTCGTGTTCGTGGGTGACCAAAATAACGGTAATCCCTTCGCCATTAATTTCTTTGATGATTCCCATCACTTCGTAAGAAGTTGTGGTGTCGAGCGCCCCGGTTGGTTCGTCGGCAAGAATTACCTTGGGTTTTGAAATCAGCGCCCGTGCAATAGCGATGCGTTGTTTTTGTCCGCCGGAAAGTTCGTTGGGCATGTGCCCGGCCCATTCTTTCAACCCCATCCGGTCGAGAAATTCCATTGCCATCAGGTTGCGCTTTTTACGGCTTACTTTCTGGTAATATAATGGGAGCGCCACATTTTCCATGGCATTTTTAAACGAGATCAGGTTGAACGACTGGAAAACAAACCCTAAATATTCGTTACGGAGCAGGGCTGCTTTTTTCTCGTTCATATTACTGATCTGCTTGCCGGCAAGGTAATAATTGCCTTCGTCGTGCACATCGAGCAGCCCTAAAATATTGAGCAAGGTTGATTTTCCGGAACCGGACGATCCCATGATGGAGACAAATTCTCCCTGTTCGATGTGAAGGTCAATACCTTTCAGTACATGCAACTTGTTGTTCCCGGTCACATAACTTTTGTGAATGTTGTTTAATCGGATCATGGCTGTTGTTTTCTGCTTGGTCTGTCAAATTTGCTGATAATTACATCCTGTTGTTGAATTTTTTCGATAAACAGGGGATTTTGCCATGTAAAATGATAGAAAAACGGGGATAAGGTTTTTGTTCTCATGGTTCGTCTTCCGCTTGCTTTCGAAGCATTCTTCCGTAAGACGACCGGGAAAGAAAATGGTTACAGAGGAAAATAAAAAGTCGTAAATGAGATACGAGTTATGAGTTATGTTATGGATAGACCGAAACCTTATTTTATTGATGCTCTAATTATCAATAGTTTCAAAAAGAAAAATATCTGAAAAATGAATATTCAATGCTCAATATCCAAAATCGGGTATCAGGCATCGAACCTCAAATATCGCAAATCGTAAATCAACCATTACAACGCAATGTCTACGGTAAACTTAAACGCCGTGTCTTCGTCGAAATTATTGGACCGGTAGGGGCCAAAACGGTAGAAAGCGCCAAATCCCAAGGCAATAATCTGCTGTTTAATAAGTTTGCGGATCAGCAGTCCTCCTTCATAATACCCTTTTTCGGGACTTCTGAAGTTGGGGTAATCCTGCTTTGTGCCGCCCCAGCAGGCGTTCAGTGCCAGCGATACCCGGGGTTTGAATGTTGGGGTTTTGTAGAGCAATGTTCCCAGGTCGTGGCGCCAGAATACCGCGGCCATCCGGTTGGCGAAAAACCGGTTCATGGGCATGGTGGCAAACGAGTTTTCGGCATAAATTGAGATCAGATGGTCGGCGGCGGCAGGCGGACTGACAAACAGGTTACCAAAACCCATCTCGTCGCGTATGGCGCCCAGCAAAGTCAGGTGGCTGGTACCGATGTTCCGCATCCGGAACGAGTCGCGCACTTTCAGTTCCAACGAACGGTAATCGTTAACGCCCGAACGGTTGAAGCCGGTTTCGTAATTGATAAAAACAAACGGGTAACGGCTGCCCGTCGAAACAATTTTTTGGCCGTTGTTGAAAAATTGCTCGCCAAACGAAAGGCGCATTTTTATCCCGATTTTGTTCAGGGTGAACACGCCAACCGGAACCAGCGTGGGAAACAGGCTCATCGGCTCAAAATATTTTGTGCGGTTGTACAAAAGGCGGGTTTTCAGGAATTTGCTCCAGCGGTGATCGGCGGCAATACTCACCGACTGGATGGAAAACATGTCGGTATACAACAGTTTCCGGTATTCTTCCGAAGAAAAAACGCGGGGCTGTTCGAGAAAAAACATCTCGCCAATTTCCTGGCGGTCACGCTTTACTTCGACAAACACTTTGCTCTCGGTTTTCTGGTTGAGCCGCACGGCTGCATCGGTACCAAATTTATGTTTGCGGTCTTCAAAACCGTACCGCCAATAGCCCCCCAGCTGAAAAACAGGGCTGAGTTTTTCATTGGTTTCCAGCCCAAACCCCAGTTGCATCCCTTCGTAATGGTTGTAGTCCACGAAATGCTGAAGGCGAAGGTTTAGTTTTCCGAGGTCTAATTTATTCTCAAACAAGGCCAGTATCATTTTCGTTTTTTGGTCGAGGTTTTCGGCGCGGCCAATGCTGTCGATTACATGGTAGGTAACGGAATCCCGCCTGTCGGGCGAAATGGGGCGGTATTGCTCCCAGTAAGCAGCATCGCGGGTTGTTGCTTCTTCCGGCACTTCGAGGTTGGCGCCCCGAAAATCTTTTTTGTCCAGCCCCGGATTTACTTTCTGGTTGAACAAATATGTCTTTCCGCTCCCTTTCAGTAAAAACGAGTAGCCCGGGACCGGCGTGATATTGAATTTGTTGTACACGATCTCCGAGTTCAGTTCTTTTGGGAACCAATGGCTCTCATCGGCCAGCTTCTCGTACCGTTGTTCAATTTTTATGCGCAGGATGTCGGAGGGTTTGTTGGCGTCTTCGGCCCGTACCGACTGAATGGCGTAACCGTCGGTATGTATGTTCATCACCCCTTTCAATCCCCAGAAATATTTGCTTTTCTGCGGACGGAACTGAATGGTGAAGAGGGTGTCGTTTTCGGCAGTCAGCAGCGTGTCGGTCAGCAGGAAGAAATATTTGTTCCACGAATTGGGCGAAACCGGGCTGAGAAAGTCTTTTTCGAGAAGGTTTACATAGTCGTTGTAAAAAGTGAGCGATTGCAGTTGGGTGGCCAGCGTGAAAAACGAAGGATCTTCGAGGCCTGAAACACGCGAAGCGAGAATGGTTTCCTTTTCTTTCTCCGGTTTCAGGAACGATTTTAAACTGACCGATTCGACGAGGAATAAATCCTGCCGTCCGATTATTTTTTTGAAACGGTGCAGGGCCGAATCCTGCCGGGTTTTCAGCGTATCGGGCAACGAATCGAGAAAGCCTTTGTCATCAAGTACCGAAAAAACCAGCTTATTGTACGAGTTGTATTGATATGAACCCCATTTTTGCGGATTGTGCCGGTTGCGGTTTTCAACCACTTTCCGGATGATGCGGTGCGCCGGGTTTTCGCCCGGGAACACATCGATGCCCTGCAACAGCACGCTGGTCTCGTTGAGCAGGAAAACACCGTCGGCAGGGAATTCTTCAGGATAAAAAACAACTGGTTGGTAGCCTACATATGAAAAACGCAGAAACTCAACTGCTTCGGAAGGGATGGAAAAATAGCCGTCGATGTCGGTGGTGGTACCCTGGTTTCTTCCGTTGAAAATGATGTTGACAAAAGGGAGGGGCTGTACCCCTGCAGCATCCACCACCCGTCCGCAAAAAGGCAGGGCTGCCAAATGAAGACCATTCAATAGGAGAAAAATGTTACACAAAAGATATTTTCTCATCGTCCTGCAATTCAATTTCGTCCAGTTCTTTGAGGGTGGCTTTCATGTTTTTCAGATGATTGCCGTACAGCCTGTTAAAACCCCAGCGGAACAAAAGAAAAACAAGAACGACAAGGGAAATAAGGACTGTCACGCCGCGGATGATGGCCCAAAAAAGTTGCTGGCTGTCCAGGTCAGCAAAACGGCCCCCCTGTGTCTCGGCGGAAATAGCCGCGCCGGCATACATGCCTGTAATAAACTCGACAACAGATACAACCAGTAAAATAAACAGTGCCATATTAAACAGTACTTTGTATATTTCCAGTGTTTTGATCATCCGGTTGAGAGCACCGCGCAGATTGCTGATGCTGGAAAAATTTTTCCGGATGGAATAGTAACGGATGATAAAATATACAAATGTGCCGCCCAAAATGAGCACGTTAAATAAATCGAGCCAGTTGAGCCAGGGCGGAACTGCATATCCTTCGGGCATAGAAATGGAAAAGAGTTTGTTCCCGCCGATCAAAAACAACAAGATGAGGAACAATATACCAAATCCGATCCGGATATTGCGTTCTATTGTATCAATCAGGTTTTTTGTGCACGTTTTCAACATCTCGCGTAGTGTATTTTCGTCTAACTGGTGATTGGTTGCATCGCGCGACGAAAAATTATTCCATGCCGATTTCAGTTCATTTAAATCCATCATTCTTCACTTTGCATGTATTTTCTCAGCTTCGTTTTGATGCGGTTCATTTTTACCCGCACGTAATTTTGCGTAATGCCCGTTATTTCGGCTATCTCCTCGTAACTTTTGTTCTCGAGGAACAGGAGGATAATCGATTTCTCGATTCCGGTCAGTTGGCCGATTGCCTTGTGCAACTGCCTGATTTGGTCTTCTGTTTCGCTGTCGTAGGTTTCTTCGGCAATCTGAAGGTTTTCGCAGGGTAGTCCTTTTTGCCCGGGTTGCCGTTTGTCTTTTTTAAACGAAGTGATGGCCGTGTTTAGCGCCACCCGGTACATCCATGTGGAAAATTTCGATTCGTTGCGGAAGCCGGAATACGAGCGCCACAACTGGGCAAGTATCTCCTGGAACAAGTCGCGGCGGTCTTCTTCCGAATCACAATAAATGGAACATACCTTGTGGATGATCCCCTGATTGTCTGATACTATTTTTATAAATTCCTTTTCCAATGCTGAATATAGGTTGGCAACAGGCTTCGTTTGTTACACTATTATTTGCTGAAAATAGTTACTGGTCATTAGTAGTCATTCATTACCATTTGAGGTCATTATATTTCAGAAATGTAAAAAACAATCAATGTCCCAATGACTATTAATGACCATTTCTGACTATCATTGACTTTTCCCTGACTTTTTCAGCTCATTTTCAGGAACCCGATTTCCCGTTCGCTGAGGAACCGCCATTTTCCGCGTGGCAGGTCTTTTTTGGTCAACCCGGCAAACAATACCCGGTCGAGTTTTTCTACCCGGAACCCGAGATGCTCGAAAATACGCCGCACAATCCGATTTCTTCCCGAATGGATTTCAATGCCCACCTGTTTCCGGTCAGCCGGGTCGGCATAGCTGATTGCATCGGCAGCAACAGGCCCGTCTTCCAGTTCAATACCTTTGCCGATTTGCTGCAACTGCTTCTCCGTTATTTCTTTATCGAGAAAAACATGGTACACTTTTTTCTTTTCGTAACCCGGATGAGTGAGTTTTTTGGCAAGTTCTCCATCGTTGGTAAACAGCAAAAGGCCGGTCGTGTCTTTGTCGAGCCGCCCCACCGGGTAAATACGCTCGGGGCAGGCTTTGGCAATCAGCTCCATCACTGTTTTTTCAGCATGTGGGTCGTCGAGGGTGGTCACGTACCCTTTGGGTTTGTTGAGCAGCAGGTACACTTTCCGTTCCGGGTCGAGCCGCTTGCCTTTGTAAGTCACTTCATCGTCGAGACCCACTTTCATGCCCATTTCGGTAACTACCTGGCCGTTTACTTTCACCAGCCCTTTGGCGATAATTGCATCGGCTTCGCGGCGCGAACAAACTCCTGCATTGGCCACATATTTGTTTAACCGGATGAGTTCCTGTTTCTCCATCGTATTTTTTTCTGTGCCAAAGATCGTAATTTTTTACAAATGACCGGATAAGCAGGTGTTGACGGCAAAGAATTCTTTTTTAATTCCTGAAATTCAGTTTTATTTGGAAAAGATTAACCAGAACATGGCGAAAAACAACTATTTTAAATTTAAACAGTTTACTGTTGTCCAGGAGAAGTCTGCGATGAAAGTAGGAGTCGACGGGGTATTGCTGGGCGCCTGGGCATCGGGTAAAAATCCGTTAAGGATTCTGGATGTGGGGACTGGTACGGGGCTCATTGCGCTGATGATGTCCCAGCGTTTTCCGGCTTCAAAAATTGACGCGGTGGAAATTGACGAAGCGGCCTGCCGGGAGGCACAGTTTAATTTCGGGCAATCGCCCTGGAACGAGCGGCTCCAGTTATTCTACGTCCCTTTTCAGCAATTTTCAGAAAAAGCGGGTGAAAAGTATGATTTGATTGTCAGCAACCCGCCTTTTTTCGAGAATTCGGTCAAGGTAAAAAACGCGCCGCGCGAATTGGCCCGTAACAGCGAAAACCTGAGCGTGGGCGAATTATTTTCCGGTGTCTCCCTCCTGCTTGCCGAACAAGGTTCGGTTGCGGTTGTTTTTCCGTACCAACGGTTTGACGAACTGATTGCTGTTGCCTCGGAAACCGGATTATTCCTGAACCGTCTGCTGAAAATAAAACCCACTCCGGAGAAAACTTTTCACCGGATTTTGGCTGAATTCAGCAGAAACGAACGGTTTATTTCAGAACAGGAACTCATGATCGAATCGATGCGCCATCACGATTATACGAATGCATACCGCGAACTCACCCGCGATTTCTATCTCCAATTTTAAATTCCGACTATATCAACATGAACATAGGCTGATAGGTTTTTTCCACCTTGCGGGCAAATTTTTCAATGGCTTTGTGGTCGAGGTTCGAAATGCTTTCGTTGACCCGCGCTACTTTTTTGACCACCATCTTTTCAAGGAAATTCATCCGCGAAAAATTGAATTCGCCCCCCACAATCGCTTCTGCTTTCGAATACTGGTGAAGTTTTTCGGGAAAGGCGTTTCTTAGCTGTTCCCGGGCAACCTGCCCTTCGTACATGCAGCAAATAAACAGCCCGATTTCTTTAAAGCGAAAAATGTCGAGGTTTTTTTCGCAGAAGTCGCGCACCCTCTTTTGTATTTGCCCGGCATGGATCGAACCGCCAATAATAATCCGGTGGTATTCGCCTAAATCGGGATTGGGATCTTTTTTGAGGTTGACAACATCAACTTCTCCGGTAAGTTTTTCTTTTAACTCGGTCACTACGTTTTCTGTACAACCGTGGGTTGACATGTATACAATTAATGTTTTCATGGTAAAAATGGCTTTTTATCAAAAATACGAAAATCCGGGAACATAATTGTTATAAAACGGTTATTAAAGGTGAAAAAACAAAAGCAATAAAAGATTAAAATATCTTAATTGCATATTTTTGCAGTCTGAAAATTGAATGCTATGATGGTTGATTTTAAGAGAGAGATAAAAGTAGACGAAAGTTTTTACAAAGTAGAAAGGGTGAGGATGCTTACCGAAGATACGGTTTCATTGCGCCTGCCCAAAAGCCGTTTTACCTACAAAGCCGGGCAACATATATCACTGGGCATTTACGGCGACTATCAAAGCCGGGAATATTCCATATACAGCGGGGCAAACGATGAACACCTGGAAGTTCTGGTGAAGGAAGTCAAAAATGGATATTTCTCGCCGAAACTGAGCCATCTGAAACCAGGCGACCTGGTAGAGGTGCATGGCCCCTTTGGTAAATTTTTCATTGATGAAAAACTGATCCCCGACAACCGGTTTGTGTTTATTGCCAGTGGAACGGGCATTGCGCCTTTCCGGAGCATGGTGCGGACACATCCACGCCTGGATTATACCCTGATCCACGGCGTACGGTACGGACATGAGGGGTATGATAAACACGAGTACGAACCGTCGCGGCACGTGTTGTGTACTTCGGGCGATACAAGAGGGAACTATCACGGTCGCCTGACAGGATATCTGAAAGAAACTTCGTTCGCGGCTAATACGCACTTTTACCTGTGCGGGAACAGCAACATGATTTTCGATGCGCTGGAAATACTGAAAGAAAAGGGTTTCGATCGCGATCATATTCATTGTGAAGTGTATTTTTAAAAAGCCCAGCCTGCCTTTCCAAAAGGAGAAGGTTAAGAAACGTTTGGCATTTGGTCTTTTAAGCCCGATGCCTTTAATCTTTAGTCTGAAAAAATGAAGTATCACCTGATTACATTGGGTTGCCAGATGAACATCTCCGACAGCGAACGGGTGAGCGCTGTGCTGGAAAAGATGGGCTATCAGAGAACGGAACAGGAGGAAGAAGCCAATATTCTGGGGATCCTGGCTTGTTCGGTAAGGCAAAAACCGATTGATAAAGTTTACAACAAAATTGCCCAGTGGAACCGATGGAAAAACAAACGCAGCCTGCTCACGTTTATTTCGGGTTGTGTTTTACCTGCCGATAAGGAAAGGTTCCTGAAAACCTTTGACATCATTTTTCCGATGAGCGAACTGACAACTTTACCTGATATGATCCGCGGGTACGGGGTGGTAACGCCTGCCGGTTTAAAAATACCGGAACCGGTGATGCCCAAAAACGAGCATATTGTTGATTTGTGGCACATCCAGCCCCGCTACCACTCAACCTGTGAGGCATTTGTCCCGATTCAGAACGGGTGCGACAAGTTTTGCACTTTTTGCGCGGTTCCTTATACGCGTGGACGGGAAGTATCCCGTCCTTCCGGGGAAATTCTGAATGAGGTGCGCCATTTAGTGGACCAGGGATACAAATCGGTCACACTTTTGGGACAGAATGTAAATTCGTACGGACTGGATAAGCATGGAGCGGAAATTTCTTTTCCTGAATTACTGCGACGGATCGGCGAATACGGGAAGCAATCGGGACAGGAGTTCTGGGTGTATTTCACCTCGCCTCACCCGCAGGATATGACCCGCGAAGTGATTGAGGCAGTAGCATCGTACCATTGCCTGGCCAAGCAAATCCACCTGCCGATGCAAAGCGGCGACGAGCGGGTACTTATCAAGATGAACCGCCGTCATTCGATGGACAGGTACCGTAAAATTGTGAACGATATACGCGAACTGATCCCGCAGGCCACCCTGTTTACCGATATTATTGTTGGTTTTACCAGCGAAGGGGAAGCTGAATTTCAGAACACGGTAGCGGCAATGCACGAATTCAAATTCAACATGGCCTATATCGCCATGTACTCGCCGCGTCCCGGGGCTGCCAGTTACCGTTGGGAAAATGAAGTGGCGCAGGATGAAAAGAAACGCCGCTTTCATGAACTTTCCGAAGTGATGAAAATACATACACGTGAGTACAACCGGTCGTTGCTGGGCAAAACCATGCGTGTGTTGATCAATGGTACCGACCGGAAAACCGGCTTTTCAACCGGACTGACCGAAGGGAAGATCTCCGTCCGGCTTGACCGGCGTTACGATTCATTAAATGGGCAGATTGTAAATGTAAAAATTACAGCGGCTGCCGATTTCTCCGTAAGCGGAGAAATAGAAGCCCTATAGCCCCTCTCTAACCTTTCACCAGGGGAAAGGCTTTTGCCCAGTAGCAATTAGAAGAGTTCAACACATTGAATATTTTGGATAGGAAAAATATGGAATCAGATGTCAATACATCAACGCTTTCTTCCTCTTTGGAAGAGAGTGGAGGGGGCTTTATGAAAGGTCGCCGGGTAGCTTTCAAGACACTGGGTTGTCGACTGAACCAATATGAAACCGATGCGCTCGTTTCCGAATTCGATAAAGCAGGATATCAACTTGTGGATTTTAAGGACAAAGCCGATGTAGTTGTTGTGAACACCTGTACCGTGACCAACCAGAGTGATCACAAGTCCCGGAATACGATTAGCCAGGCAGCTTCAAAAAACAAAGGGGCGGTGGTGATCGTAACCGGTTGCATGGCCGAAAACTACAAACAACAACTGGAAGGTGAAGAAAAGATCACTTACGTGGTGGACAACAAACGCAAAAGTTCGATTCTTCCCTTGGTGGAAGCACATTTTTCCGGGGAAATTGTTCATCCCGGAAAAGTGAATGCCGATGTATTTAATTTTCAGCCGGTGAAGAAAAGCCTGCATACGCGCAGTGCTGTAAAAATACAAGACGGATGTGATAATTTCTGTACTTTCTGCATCATCCCGAGTGTCCGGGGAAGAGCTGTTTCCCGTCCCGTTGGCCAGATACTGGATAATGTGAAACGTACGGTGGAGAATGGGTTCAAAGAAATAGTGGTCACCGGGGTAAATATTGGGCGCTACGATTCGGAAGGACTGCGTTTTGAGAATGTACTGGAAAAAATACTGGAGGTGCCGGGCGACTTCCGGGTCCGCATTTCATCTCTCGAACCCGATGGATTTGGCAATGAGTTTGTCCATTTGTTCGATCACCCGAAACTGATGCCCCACCTGCACCTTTGCCTGCAAAGCGGTTCCGATCAAGTCCTCCTCCGGATGCGCCGCATGTACAGCCGGAAACAGTTTGCTTCCACAGTGGAAACATTTCGGAACAAGTATTCCGATTTCAATTTTACGACCGACATCATTGTAGGTTTTCCGGGCGAAACCGATGAAGACTTTCAGGAAACATTAAATGCCATTCGCGAGTTTCAGTTCAGCCATGTTCATACCTTCAAATATTCGGTGCGCCGTGGCACCCGGGCCGAACGGATGGACGGGCAAATTCCTGAGAAACTGAAAAACGAACGTTCGGTCATGGTCCGTACCCTGTCGGAAGAATTTCGTGAAAAATATTTTGGCCGGTTCATCGGGAAAGAACAAACCATTCTTATTGAATCGGTTGATAACAAAGGGCTCGCAAAGGGATATGGAGAACACTATATCCCTGTCCGGGTGAAAGTGCCGGGCTTGGAACCCAATACTTTTTCCCGGGTAACGATCAGGAGAATGGAAGGGAAAGGAGAAAAATCACATTTGGCAGGATAATTTTATTGTTTTAAATGTAAGTCCAGAAAGTCAATGGGTTCGGTAACATTAACCATGTTGTTGAATAATTGCCCATGCCCGGTGTTTTCTAACAGTTTGATTTTTATCTTTTCATTTTCCATCACCGGTAAAAGCCGGCACTGCATAAAATCCGCTCCTGTTTGAATCCCGAAATAAGGGATTACAGCATTCAAGCCGCGAAAAAAGAAAAAATTATACATTTTTTTGAAATTTTTTTTGTCCCTTCTGCAAACGTTTGAAATGCGCCTTTTCATCTTTCTATGTGTGGGTCATTGCTCCTAAGGCACAGGAATACCAGGCGAACCTATTGACTTTTAACGAAATTCATTTATATCTTTGTAGCGTAAATTTATTCCGGTTTATTCCAAAATTTCTTCCAAACGTGTTCCTGCCTGCGGGCGGATCATTCTGTTTATTTGTTCCTGGAATCTTTTATTGTTCGTTCAGGCATGTGAGTGCTTGTAAGGTTTCGTATAACTTATACTGCCGGACATGACCAGTAGTGTTCCTGATCGGAGCACCAATAAAAATTGTTAAACCTTGAGATAATGAAAAAGAAACCTGCATTGCGATTTTGGCAGATATGGAACATGAGTTTTGGTTTTCTGGGTATACAATTTGGTTTTGCCCTTCAGAATGCCAATGTAAGCCGCATTTTTGAAACACTGGGTGCCAAAGTGGACGACATCCCGATTTTGTGGATTGCTGCTCCGGTTACCGGATTGATCGTTCAGCCGATCATCGGCCACCTGAGCGATAAGACCTGGGGACGGCTTGGGCGGCGCCGGCCTTATTTCCTGACAGGTGCAATCCTGGCTTCCCTGGCATTGATCTTCATGCCCAATTCGCCATCTCTGTGGATTGCAGCCGGCATGCTCTGGATCATGGATGCCTCGATCAATATTTCAATGGAGCCGTTTCGGGCTTTTGTGGGCGATATGTTACCGGAGGAACAACGTACCAAAGGATTTGCCATGCAAAGTTTCTTCATCGGGTTGGGGGCCGTCATTGCTTCGGGCTTACCCTATTTGCTGTCCAATATTTTTGGAATTGCCAATGTTCCGGGTGAAGGAGAAAAAATACCGCCTTCCGTCCAACTGTCATTTTACATCGGTGCGGCTGTTTTTTTTAGTGCAGTACTCTGGACAGTTCTCCGTACCAAAGAGTATTCGCCCGGGGAACTGAAAAGTTTTGAGGAAGAAAGGATCAGTACGCCGGGAACCGTCACAGAACAAGCAAAATCCCCTCATGAATTGTTGAAACACTTTCTCCGGAATGGTTTTGTGTGGTTGATTGCAGGCCTGCTCCTTTCGGGGCTGGTAAACAGCCAGCAATGGGAAAAAGAATTGTATATCCTGACATTCGGGCTCACCGTATTTGGGCTTATTCTGCTGGCAACCGCCTGGCAAACCCGCCAGGGACTGGTACGCAACGGGTTAGTGGAAGTCATGACCGATCTGATGAATATGCCCAAAGCCATGAAACAACTGGCTGTGGTACAATTCTTCTCGTGGTTTGCCCTTTTTTCCCTGTGGATATATTCCACCGCAGCAGTTACGGACCATATTTACGGGACCAACGATACTGCTTCAAAGCTATACAACGACGGTGCCGATTGGGTGGGCGTCCTGTTTTCGGTGTACAATGGTTTTGCGGCAATAGTTGCTTTCGGCCTTCCCGTTTTGGCCCGTTGGACCAACCGGAAGGTCACCCACTCGATTTCTCTTTTACTGGGCGGTCTGGGCCTGATGTCGGTATATCTGGTTAAAGACCCGCAACTGCTGATCGTTTCCATGCTGGGAGTCGGTATCGCCTGGGCCAGCATCCTCTCGATGCCTTACGCTATTCTGACCGGATCACTGCCTTCCCATAAGATGGGAACATACATGGGTATTTTCAATTTTTTCATTGTGATCCCGCAAATTCTGGCAGCCAGCATCCTGGGCTTTTTTGTCCGTAATTTATTTGGAGACAAAGCTGTTTATGCCCTTATCTTAGGCGGCGCATCGATGATTGTTGCAGCCATTGCCGTATTGTTTGTTCGCGACGAAGATCATTCCGAGAAACTGAAATGACATTGATTAAAGCATGTTTGTTTGATCTGGATGGGGTTATCGTCGATACGGCGAAGTACCATTATATTGCTTGGAAGGAACTTGCCGACAAGCTGGGGTTTTCGTTCACCGAACAGCACAATGAACTATTGAAAGGTATCAGCCGGATGCGTTCGCTCGAAATTTTGCTCGAAATCGGCAGGATTAAGAAAAACGAAGACGAAAAGATGGCACTGGCATACGAAAAAAACGAGCGGTATATTGCTTGCATCAGGAAGATGACCCCCGGCGAAATATTGCCGGGAGCCCGGCAGTTCCTGCAAGCGTTAAGAGAAAAGGGGATACTGACGGCGCTGGGATCGGCCAGTAAAAATGCCCCGATCATCCTGGAACAAACAGGCATTCTCCACCTGTTCGACGCAGTGGTGGACGGCAACCAGGTATCAAAAGCAAAACCCGATCCCGAGGTGTTCCTGAAAGGCGCTGAACAGTTGCAGGTTTGTCCGTCGGAATGCGTTGTATTCGAGGATGCAATTGCCGGGATAGAGGCCGCCAAGAATGCAGGAATGCAATGCGTAGGAATTGGCGACGCACGGATACTGGGAAAGGCCGACCTGATAATTCCCGGGTTCACGGATTTTACAGTTGAAAAACTGTTTGCACATTTTGTTAAAGCAAGAGAAGTATGAAGAGCTATATTAAGCACGACGAGTGGAAAATAGTGGAGGAGGGGTTTTATCCTGAATACAACCGGATAACGGAAAGCCTGTTGAGCATCGGAAATGGGCGCCTGGGTCAACGGGCCAACTTCGAAGAAAAATACAGTGGCGACAGCCTGCAGGGAAGTTATATTGCCGGCGTTTATTATCCCGATAAAACCCGCGTGGGCTGGTGGAAAAACGGATATCCCGAGTATTTTGCCAAAATTCTGAATGCAGCCAACTGGATCGGGATCAACGTGGCCGTGAAGGGAGAAGAACTGGATCTGGCAAAATGTAACGTTCTTTCTTTTCATCGGGAACTGGATATGAGAACCGGTTTGCTGAGCCGCTCAATGATTGTTCAGATAAACCGGGGGAGACAGGTTGAAATCCGTGCCATTCGGTTTCTGAGCCTTGCCCGCCAGGATGTCGGCGCTATTCGTTATTCGCTGAAAGCGCTGAACTTTTCCGGCAAAGTATCGATCGAACCATACATTGACGGCGATGTGATCAACGAAGATTCGAACTACAACGAAAAATTCTGGGTTGAAAAAGAAAAGGCTATCCGCGGAAATGAAGGGTTCATCTGCATGCAGACTAAAAAAACAGGATTTGTGGTCTGTACGGCTATGAGCAACCATTTCAAACTGAACGGACAGGAAACCAGCAACCAACCGGTGACTTCTGTCCGGGAAAAGTACATTGCTTCAAAATTTGAATTCAGCCTGAAGGAAGGAGATGAAGTTTGCCTCGAGAAATATGTGGTGAACGTTTCCTCTTTGTACCACTCTAAAAACAAACTGACCGAGATTTCCGAGAACACGTTAAAAGAAGTTTCTCGTGCAGGTTTCGACCGGTTGTTCTCCGAACACCAGGAATATTGGGCGGACCGATGGGAAACCAGCGACATTCGCATCGAAGGCGATGTGGCGGCACAACAGGGTATCCGCTTTAATATTTTCCATCTCAACCAGACGTATCGGGGCGACGACGAGCGCCTTAATATCGGCCCCAAGGGTTTTACCGGCGAAAAATATGGGGGCGTTACCTACTGGGACACCGAAGCCTATTGCCTGCCTTTTTATCTCGGTACTTCCGACCAGAAAGTTGCCCGCCACCTGTTGCTGTACCGGTTCAAACACCTGAACAAGGCCATTGAGAACGCCCGGAAATTAGGCTTCAGCAATGGCGCGGCCCTGTACCCGATGGTGACCATTAATGGCGAAGAATGCCACAACGAATGGGAAATCACCTTCGAGGAAATTCACCGGAACGGAGCTATTGCGTATGCCATTTACAACTATATCAACTATACCGGAGACAAGGAATACCTGGCCCCTTACGGGTTTCAGGTACTGCTTGCCATTTCGCGCTTCTGGAGCCAGCGTGTTAACTGGTCGGACGACAAGCAAAAATATGTGATACTGGGAGTAACCGGTCCCAATGAGTACGAAAACAATGTGAACAATAATTTTCATACCAGTTACATGGCCGTATGGACACTGAAATACACCCTTGAAGCCATTGATTATCTGAAAAAGGAATTCCCGTTTTTGTACGAAGAATTGATCCCGAAACTAAGGTTCAATGAGCTGAAAGAAACCTCGCGCTGGAAAGAAATCATCGGGAATATGTATTTCCCTTACGATGAAAAACGTTGTATTTACCTGCAACAGGACGGTTTTTCCGACAAAGAACTGATCCCGGCAGCAGGACTGCCGCAGGAAGAAAGGCCGATCAACCAACACTGGTCGTGGGACCGTATCCTCCGTTCGTGTTACATCAAGCAAGCCGATGTGCTGCAAAGTTTGTACTGGTTTGAAGATCAATTCGACAAGGAAACGCTGGCCCGGCATTTCGATTTTTACGAACCGCTGACTGTGCACGAATCCTCGCTTTCGCCCTGCGTTCACGCGGTTTTGGCTTCCTCGCTGGGGCGTTATGACAAAGCGTATGAGTTTTATTTACGGACAGCCCGCCTTGATCTTGACGATTACAATAACGACACAGAGGATGGCCTGCACATCACCAGTATGGGCGGAACCTGGCTGGCTTTCGTCCAGGGATTTGGCGGAATGCGCATAAAAAACGGGCAATTGGTTTTGAACCCGTTTATTCCTGAAAGTTGGAGCGCCTACTCGTTCCGTATCAATTTCAGGGAAGCGCACCTCGAAATAAAAATGAATACCAAAGAGCTGACCATTATCAATCATACAGAAACCCAGGCATTCTTGTCGATCTGGGGAAAACCAAAACAAATAAAAGCTTTGCAAACGATCACCATTAAAAATAATTGCCCATGAGACTCTTTTTTATTCTTCTGTTCGCGTTTCTTTTTTCTCCTGTTTTTGCCCAGGAAACCCTCATCGACCGGATGGAACCACCCTTTTGGTGGGCCGGGATGAAAAGCGCCCGGCTGCAACTGATGGTTCACGGGCACGGCCTGGCCGGTTCAACCGTGACGGTTCCTGATCCGGGGATTTTAGTGCAGTCGGTGGCCAGCCTCGATAACCCGAACTACCTGTTCGTCAATCTCGAAC
Organism: Prolixibacteraceae bacterium; assembly: GCA_034003625.1. Lineage (GTDB taxonomy): Bacteria > Bacteroidota > Bacteroidia > Bacteroidales > Prolixibacteraceae > GWE2-42-39. Next base: position 58,872 of record JAVEYG010000025.1, read on the forward strand.
TGTCGCCCGATGTAAAAGCCGGGCACTTCGATCTGTTTTTCAGTAAAAATAAAAAAACAACTACCTTCCGGTACGAACTGAAGGCTCGCGAAACAGGTTCGGCGGCCCGGCAGGGGTTCGATGCCTCGGATGTGATTTACTTAGTCACTCCCGACCGTTTTGTAAATGGCAATCCGGCCAACGACAATGTGGAGGGAATGAAGGAAACAGCCAACCGCGCTGATTTCACCGGGCGGCACGGCGGTGATATACGTGGAATGATCAACAGCCTGGATTACCTCAAAGACATAGGGTTTACGGCCATCTGGATCAACCCGGTGCTGGAAAACAACATGACAAAAGTTTCGTACCATGGTTATTCGACTACCGATTTTTACAAAATAGACCCACGTTATGGCAGCAACGAAGAATACCTTCAGCTAAAAAAAGAATTGGGAAAACGGGACATGAAGCTCATCATGGACATGATCTTCAACCATTGCGGGTCGGAACACTGGTGGGTAAATGACATGCCTGCCAGGGACTGGTTTAATTTTTATCCAGACTACCAGATAACCAATCATCGCCGGACGGTGAACCAGGACCCGCATGCTTCGGAATACGACAAGAGAATGATGGCTGATGGTTGGTTTGTGCCTTCGATGCCCGACCTGAACCACCATAACCCGTTCATGGCAACCTATCTCATACAGAATGCCATTTGGTGGACAGAATACGCGGGATTAGACGGGATACGAATGGATACGTATCCGTATCCCGACAAAAAACTGATGGCCGAATGGACCCGGCGGATGCTTGAAGAGTACCCGGATTTTAACATGGTAGGCGAAGAATGGAGCATTAATCCCGCGGTTGTTTCTTACTGGCAGGAAGGCAAACAAAACAGTGATGGCTACCGGTCGTGGCTCCCCGGACTGATGGATTTTCCACTGCACCATTCTGTAATAACCGGGCTGAATGAAAAGGAAGACTGGGGCAGCGGACTGATCCGGATTTACGAAGGGCTGGCCAATGACTTTTTGTACCCCGATGCCGGCAACCTGGTAATTTTTCCTGATAACCATGATATGTCGCGTATTTATACCCAACTGAACGAAAACGACAAACTGTTCCGGCTGGCAACCGCATTTTTTCTGACTACGCGTGGCATTCCGCAGATTTTTTACGGGACAGAAATCCTGATGTCCAATCCGGGAACGGAAGAACACGGGGTAATCCGTTCTGATTTTCCTGGCGGATGGGAAGGCGACAAAATAAACGCGTTCACAGGGGAAGGTCTTTCCGAAAAACAACATGCAACGAAGGAATATTTCAGAAAAATACTGAACTGGCGGAAAAACCAGGAAATCATTCACTATGGGAAATTGAAGCACTATGTGCCGCAAAACGGCATCTATGTTTATTTCAGGTACAACAGGACCGGATCGGTGATGGTTGTGCTGAACAAAAATGACGAAAGCAGGGAACTGGAAACTGCCCGTTTTGCCGAATCCATGGTTGGGTACAGCAACGGTACCGATATTCTTTCGGGAACGAAGATCAATGATTTATCGAAAATCCGGGTTCCCGGAGGAGCCGCGATGATCATTGAACTGAAAGGCCCGTTCTGAAGGAATTGTTCAAGAAAAAATTAATTGCGAAGGGCGCAATACAAGAAATGTAATTTCAATATCAGATGGTATGAAGAAGTCAATGTTAGTTTACCTGTTCATTTTTTCAGGGTTTGTCATTTCTTCCTGTCAAAACCTGAAGCCGGCTGAACAGAAATCGCCTGTACAGCCGGAATGGGCCGAAGATGCCGTGATTTACGAAGTGAACATCCGTCAGTATACGGCTGAAGGGACCTTCGACGCATTTGCCAAACATCTGCCCCGATTGAAAGAATTAGGTGTCGAAATCCTCTGGCTCATGCCCGTTCACCCTATTTCGCTAAAGAACCGCAAAGGCCTGCTGGGCTCGTACTATTCAATAGCCGATTACAAAGCGGTGAACCCGGAGTTTGGGACAATGGATGATTTTAAGCACTTGGTGAATGAATGTCACCAGATGGGGTTTAAGGTCATTATCGACTGGGTGGCCAACCATACGGGCTGGGACAATCCCTGGATTACCGAACACCCTGAATGGTACAGCACTGATTCGCTGGGGAATATCATCCCGCCGGTAGCCGACTGGTCGGATGTGGCCGACCTGGATTACGGGGTACCACAAATGCGCCGTGCCATGATTGATGCCATGGACTTCTGGCTTGAGGAAACCGATATCGACGGCTTTCGTTGCGATGTGGCCTGGGGTGTCCCTCAAGATTTCTGGGAAGCGGCCCGTGCTTCGTTCGATTCAATAAAGCCGGTGTACATGCTGGCCGAGGACGAAGACCACCCTGTCTTTCTTGAAAAGGCCTTTCATTCAAATTATGCATGGAAACTGCACCACCTGATGAACGAAGTGGCACAGGGCAAAAAAACCGCATCGGCTTTCAGAAATTATTTTGCAGGGGCAGAAGGCAAATACGCACCAGGGGCTTTCCCGATGCAATTCATTACCAACCACGACGAAAACTCCTGGCAGGGGACCATTGCCGAGCGCATGGGGCCGGCAAGCGATGCGTTTGCCGTATTTTCGTTCACCATTCCGGGCATACCGCTTATTTACAGCGGACAGGAAGCAGGGCTTAATAAACGGCTTCTGTTTTTTGAGAAGGATACGATTAACTGGAGCAATCCGGGAAAGCAAAAATTTTACGAGCAACTGGTTGATCTGAAAACCGGGAACAAGGCGCTTTGGAACAATGGCGCCGGGGGCGATTTCACCATTCTGGAGACTACCTCTGAAAATGCGTTTGTTTTTCTTCGGGTGAAAGGGAAGAACAAAGTATTAGCGGTATTCAATTTTTCTCCGGAAGTTTCACCGGTGGGTTTTTCATTACCTGAAGATGAGGTGTATACAGATTATTTTTCCGGGAAGAAAGAAAAGACAGGAACACAAATCACGCTTGAAATGCCTGCATGGGGGTATAAAATTTATTTTCAGAAATAAACTGCAATTTTTCCGAAAGAAATATCACAAAGGTCATCGCGAATGCCAAAATCACCAAGGTTAGTTACATAGTTTACATCCTCCGATACAATATTGACTATGATAATTACAGTAAATACGTTACTGGGTATTGCCGGATCATTCTTCGTTACAAATAGCATAACCGGTAATACCAAAATACCCAATGATATTTCAAAATTACCGGTTTGCTCCCTTCTTTAATTGAAGGAGTTGTTTGTTTAATATCTGCCTCTTTTTCCTGCAATGCGATTGTATTTGACAAACAAATATACAAGAGTTTTGTCCCATCGGATTTTTCGGAATAAACGCAAATTGTTAATATCTGTTCCCGGCGGGACAAAATTGAGCCGTGCCGGGACGTTTTATTGGCGCTTTTGAACATTATTCTGTTGATTAGTCGTACTGCGAATGTTAAAATTTTGATACCCGATTTTGTACCTTCGCTAAAACGACAAAATACGAATTATGCCGTACAGAAGATTACCGAATACCGATCAGGCCAGGTTGCGGGCGATGGAAGCCTGCCTCGGAAAGGGAAAAATAACCCCGATCCGTGAGTTGGCTTTCAGTCCGCAAAGCCTTGAACGCCTCCAGATGTTTTATCCGAAATTTTCAAGCGCCATCCGCCAGTTACAGGTTTCAAAAGAAAACCAGTTTAAACGGGCAAAGGATTACGGAGAAATTGTAAAAAAAGCCAAACTGTATATTTCGCATTTCATGCAAGTATTGAATTTTGGCATCATGAGGGAGGAGATCAAACCTGAAGTACGCGAATATTACGGGATGGATGTTTGTACGAAAGCAATTCCGCCGCTGAATTTAGAATCGCATATCCTGAAGTGGGGAGAAAGGGTGATCACAGGAGAACAAAAGCGGACCATGCAGGGGGGAAGCCCGATATACAACCCTTCGATTGCGTTGGTAAAAGTTCATTTCGAGGAATTTAAGGACGCATACCGTCACCAGAAAATGTTGCAGAATATTACCAACCGGGCATCGGCAATGGTTTCGGCCATGAGGGAAGAAGCCGATTCGCTGATCCAGCAGATATGGAACGAAGTAGAAGATAAGTACGATAAATATCCTGAAGAAGTAAAACGAAAAAAGGCTTCCGGCTATGGAGTGGTTTATGTGTACCGCATATCGGAAATTAAACGAATGGAAGCGAGTAAACTGCAACGCGACATTATATTTTCTTGAGAGAAACCTTTAGCAGTAAAAAAAGACCTGTGTGCCGGGAAGCATGCAGGTTTTTTGTTTCATCTGTATTCCTTTTCATTTTTTTGTTTGTGGATAAGATATAGCAGCAGGATGGTCAGTCCCATGCTGGCCACTGCGATTGGCAGTTGTCCGGAACCAATATCTTCAATTTCAGGACTTATACTGCCTTTCCGGATAAGGAAAAGACCAAACACCCCTACCGCGTTATTGAAAAAATGAGCAAGCACGGGCACCCACATCGATCCCGACCAAACCAGTAAATATCCGAACAGAGCGCCTAAGGCCATGCGGGGGACGAAGCCGTAAAATTGCAGGTGCAGCGCGCTGAACAGGATGGCGGAGATCCATATTCCCCAGTGATGGCTGCGGGCCCACCCGGTAAAAATTTTCTGCACTACGCCGCGAAAAAGAAATTCTTCGCCTATGGCCGGGATGACGGCAATCATCAGCAGGTTGAAAAGCAAAGCGCCCGTGGTTTTCACGTCCATGAACCGGTCAAGCAGCAGCGCCGCGTTTTCTTCCATTGCTTTCATGCGTGCTTCCAGTCCGGACATCCATTCGGGCAGGCGCATATTTTCGTTCAGCGAACCCATAAAATTAATGGCAGGATTGGCCACGATGATCAGTAAAAAAGCAAGCCATACAAGGCTAAGCTTAAAATTACCGTTCAACAGCAAATAGTTTTTTACCGAACCGCTGAAAAACCAGGCAATGATGATGGGCGGGATCAGGAACAACCCGAGCGATTGCACCGTTTGCATGTATTTTAACAATCGGATGGTGCCGGGATTACTGTAATCAAGACGGGAAAACTGGCCGAGCATGGTGTCGGCCCCGAAAACAGGGATTGCAACCAGTAGCGAAAGCACAAAAACAATCAGAAAGGTGACCAGGATAACAAAAAATGAAAACAGTAACTGAGAAAATGGGGACATGCCCCGGAATATCTTCGTTGCCATAACCTTGAATTTTGCCTAAAAATAGGCTTTTCCGGGGCTAAAAAAACGAAGCTGTCGAAATTTTCGACAACTTCGTCCTTCCTTCTCCTGAAGGAAGTGCTTCATTTTTTGGTGGTAATCTTAATGACGCTGGTTTTTTTATCGTCTTTTTTATCGTTTACAACCTCTATTTTTTCAATTTTATCCGGATCCAGATTTCGGAAATCTTCTTTTTCGACTTTCTTGCCATTGATGAAATATTCTGTCGATTCGGATGCACCGCCTAAAAATATGGGAAAACGTTTGTATTTGTCGAACATCACTTTTTGTTGTTCGCTCATTTCCTTCTGGCGGATTTGTATCTGTTTTTGGTGAAGTTTCATTTCTTCCTGCGCTTTTTTCACGCTTTCCTCAATTTCCCTGCGCCGCTCTTCGCTCAGTTCGACCCGGATGTCGGGGACCGGGAAAGCCGTAAAACCGGGGGCCACGAAATAATTTCCCGAATCGTCGATCTGTCGTAATGTTTCGAGCCCGCGAATATTGAAAGCCTTGTTAAGGCCGGCAATGCCCGAGAGGTCAATAAGCCCGTTAATTTCGATCAGCGTGAGCGACAAGTCCGACAGGTTGACCAATCCTAACGAAGAAATTCCGTCTTTCCCTTTTTCAATGTAAATTTTCAGGTCGTTGCCGGTTTTTTTCTCGGTTTTAAAAAGGGTCAGGCCCTTCTTTGTGTAGTAATCAATAACTTCTGCCTGAATGTTTTTTAATCCGTCTTCTTTTCCGGGTTCTTTCATTTGTGTAATGACCAGGATATTTTCCAATTTTCCGACTACATTAAAAACCGGGTCTTTTTCATCAATATTTTTCTTTTTCAGGTATAGGTCAAACATGTCTTTCGAGAGTTGTACCGCACTGAACCCGTCTCTATTTGAGTATTTGTCGACTAAGGTTTTGAACAGTTCCTGCCCTGTTGCCGATAATACCAAAATGGTTGCAAATAATATTAGAATCAGTTTTTTCATTGGTTGTTTACTTTTAATTCATCACTATTTCAAAATTTTCGTCCTGAAAAACGACCAACAGGCCATCGTCTTCTTCGGGCTGGAGACTGTACGAAACCTGGGACAATGCCTGTTCCAGCACTACGAACTGTTCTTCGTCGGTAAGTTGCCGGGTGGATATGTCGCGTGGTTTCAGTAAAAACACGGAGAAAAATACCCACACGGCAGCAGCTGCTACAGTGGCCGGGATATACCGCATACGGATGGTTTTCGGCTTCGCCATTTTTTTCATGATCTGTCCGAAAATGTCGCTTTCGAGATTTTCCGGCACAAATGCTTCCTGTCCGAAATACGCAAACAGGTCGTTTTCTTCCGTATATCTGCCCGGTTTCCCGGCTTCCTCCTTCAGTTGTTTTTCTTCCTGCAAATCGGTTTCGGCATTGTAGTATTTCTCAAGAAGATTTTGAAGCTGTTCCGTTTTCATAGCTGTAAATTTTTTGAACTTCTGTTTTTACCATTACCCGCGCCCGTGAAAGGAGTACCCGTATATAAGGCGCTTCGTAACCGGTCAGTTCCTTTATTTCTTCAAATTCAAACCCGTCAATGTCGCGGTATTCAATAACCTGCCTGTATTTTTCGGGCAGGGCTTCAATTGCTTTCCTGACATGTCCGTATTTTTCAAGATGATCGAAATCGCCTCCCCGGTCGGGGGGATCAAACAGCCTGTGCTGTTTTTCATCGCCCATGTACAGGGGGCGTTTCTTTTTCATCAGGTCGAGACAGTGGTTCCTTGCCATCCGGAGAATATACGCGCCGGTATTTTCCAGTTCCGAAAGCGAATCTTTTTTGTCCCATAGTTTCATCATCAAATCCTGAACGGCATCCTGAGTTTCGGCATCGTTTTTCAACAACCGCCTGATCATCGGATATAACCTTCGGGCCCAAGGCAAAATCTGTATTTTGAATTCTTCGGATGTCATTCTGTGGATAGTAACGACCGTGTGCCGGATTTGTAACAAAAATACGGGAATATTTTTCCAAAAGACAGGGGAACATGTGCGTTGCCCGGAAAGAAACGGGGCTGTTCAAGGCGAAGGATTACATTTTGAACAGAATATTTCCTTTCAGAAAAAAATCAGGTTAAATCTCTGGTTCGCTTTTGTCTGGGCCTTTTCTCCCGGTTGATTTCAACAGCTCGTACCCAATTACTATCTTTGCCTCGTATTTAGATGATCATACAGTGAAGATCGGGAATATTGATTTAGGGGAAATGCCGCTTTTTCTGGCGCCGATGGAAGATGTGACTTACAAATCGTTCCGTTACATGTGCAAGAAATTTGGGGCCGATGTAATGGTTACCGAATTTGTTTCGTCGGAAGCGCTGATCCGCGACGTAAAAAAAACGATGCGGAAGATGGAACTATACGATTTTGACCGTCCGGTGGCTATCCAGATTTACGGCTACGACATCAATTCAATGGTTCGTGCCGCACAGCTTGCTGAAGAGTTCCGGCCCGATTTTATTGATATAAACTACGGCTGCCCGATGAAAAAAATCGTGAAACGTGGCGCCGGGGCAGGTATGTTGCAAGACCTTCCAAAGATGCAGCAAATGACCGCCGAAATTGTAAAAGCCGTTTCGTTGCCGGTGACTGCCAAAACGCGTCTGGGATGGGATGAAACGAGCAAACCCATTATGGAAATAGCCGAACGGTTGCAGGATGCCGGGATCGCGGCGCTGACCATTCATGGGCGTACCCGCAGCCAGTTGTATAACGGCGAAGCCGACTGGTCGCTCATTGCAGAAGTGAAAAAGAACCCGGGAATTCAGATACCAATTATCGGTAACGGCGATATTACCAGCGCAGTGAAAGCCAAACAACTTCTTGAAAAATCAGGAGTCGATGCACTGATGATTGGCCGTGCATCCATTGGCCGTCCGTGGATTTTCAGGGAAGTGAAACATTACATACAAACCGGCGAATTACTACCGCCGCCAACCGTTTCCGAAATAGTGCAGAATGTAAAAGACCAGCTTGCCATGTCGATTGAATGGCGCGACGACGTGCGGGCCGGAATCCTGATGATGCGCCGCCATTTCGCCAGATATTTTCCTGGCCTTCCCAACTTCAGGGAGCATAAAATCCGGCTCCTGCAGGCCATTACCCTCGAAGAAGTAACCCATGCGCTCGATCTGATTGAAGGGCAATACGGTAAACAGCAGGTCGATCATTCAACAAGCAGACCAAACTGAATTGTTCTGTTGTCCGTTGATCCCGGGTTCCGGCAAATTGTTTTGTATAGCATAAATTTAATGGCGCCTGACGGATAATAAACCGAACGGTTTCTGGTTTTATATGCAGCACATCTGTTGTCTCAATGCCATGAAACAATTTTGATGGCCTGTAAAGCTACTTCTTTTCATAAATTTGGTTAGTTAGATCGGAAAAGGTTGGGACTGTCCCGGCCTTTTCTTTTTCTTCTCATCCTTCCGTTTAATTGATCTGCTTTTTTTTGAACAAAACAGCGGCCAACTTGTCGGTTCTGTTAATTTTGTCGCTGAAATTTTGTGTATGCAACTGTTGTCCTCTTTTCAACTTGAACCGGTACATTGGGTGTTACTGGGTGTTTGCGGAATGCTGATCGGCATGTCGAAGGTCGGCGTACCGGGTGTTTCAATGATCGTGGTCCCCGTTCTGGCTTTTATTTTCGGAGGGAAATCATCAACCGGTGTTTTACTGCCTATCCTTATTATAGCCGATGTTTTTGGGGTTTCGTATTATCGGCGGCATGCCCGCTGGGCATACCTTGTTAAAGTTTTGCCCTGGGCAATGGCAGGCATCGGTTTGGCGTTATGGGTCGGCGTGTTGGTAAACGATAAACAGTTTAAAAACCTGATTGCAGTGTTGGTTTTTATTTGTATCGGGCTGATGCTTTGGAAGGACCGTAAAAAAGACCGGCAGTTTTTCCCTGAGAGCTGGTGGTTTGCGGCATCAATGGGCGTTCTGGGTGGTTTTGCCACCATGATCGGCAATGTGGCCGGGCCCATTTTTGCCATTTACCTGCTGGCCATTCATCTTCCTAAAAATAATTTTATAGGTACCGGGGCCTGGTTTTTCCTGATTGTCAATCTTGTGAAATTTCCGCTCCATGTACTGGTTTGGAAAACCATCAACTGGTCTACATTGGCCATCGATCTGTACACGTTGCCAGCCATTGCGCTGGGCGCTTTTTCTGGAATCTGGCTGGTAAAAATCATTCCTGAACAAATGTACCGGTATGCCGTTATTGTTATCACCGCTTTGTCGGCCTTCTTATTATTAGTTTAGACATGAGGGAACTGGTTGATTTTTTTCAGGATAAAAAAGTATTGTCGGTTTTGGATGTCGGTTGCGGGAGCGGCGATTTCATCGAAATCCTGGCCCGTGTTTTTCCTGAAAAAACAAAAATTACCGGGATCGATCCTTTTGAAGGACCTTTGGGTGAAGCACGCCGTAAGTTTCCTTCGGTTGAATTTCTGGAAATGAAAGGAGAACAGATGGAATTCCCGGATAACTATTTCGATGTGGTTTCCATTTCGTTTGCTTTGCACCACCTGGCCGATGTGCCGAAAACGCTTTCCGAAATGAAACGGGTGGTAAAACCCGGGGGCTGGCTCATTGTCAATGAAATTGTTTCGGAAGTGCAAAACGAGGCGCAAGAAAACCAGAAAATGCTGCACCACCTGAAAAGTCTTACCGACCGGTTGAATGGAATCCCACACCGGGAAACGTATTCGATTAATGAAGTTCTTGAGATTGTGCGTTCAAACGGAATTGTTGCAGGGCATTCATTTTTGAACCTGAAAATGAAGGAACCTTCTTTTACCCCGGATTTCTTAAGGGACAAAATCAGTCAAATGGAAAACCATTTTGAAAAATTAAAAGGTCACGTCCTGTACAAAATGAAACCCACATGACAAAAAAAAGACCCCCAAGAGAATGAAAATTGGGAGCGGTGCGAACGATACCATTTCAAAAGAGGATTTGTAATTTAGTTATGGCATAAGCCAAATAACTAAAAGA
>JAVEYG010000003.1:0-208921 GCA_034003625.1 Prolixibacteraceae bacterium
TTTTTGAGGTTCAGGTGACCCTGCCTCAGAATGGACAAACCATCAAAAAAACATTACTCTTGACCGAAGAACAAAAGTACCTCGCCTCAATTTTTCATTTTGGGTGTTAAAACGTGGAAGTCAGGAGCCTAAAACACAGCCGGAGCAATACTATTGGCGTGATCATTCCTGAAATTGTGCATTATTTCTTTTCTTCGGTAATCAGCGGAATTGAAGATGTGGCTTATGAGGCTGGTTTTACCGTTATTATTTGTCAGTCGAACGAAATGTACGACCGCGAGGTTTCTAATGCCAAAGTATTGAGGGCTCACCGGGTAGACGGGGTACTGGTTTCTGTTTCAAAAGAAACGAACCGCTATGATCATTTGAAATACCTGCAGGACGGCAATATTCCCCTGGTTTTTTTCGACCGCATCGTCCCCGGGATCAGAACCGATTGCGTAGTCATCGACGATAAAGAAGCTGCCCGTCGTGCCACCAGGCATCTGATTGATGCCGGACGCAGGCGTATAGCCCATTTTGCTGCACCACAAAACCTGATTATCGGGCGCGACCGGAAAGAAGGTTACACAGAAGCCTTGCGCAGAGCCGGCATTTCTGTCGACCCGGCGTTGATAGTTGAAGCCGATAGTTTTGAAAAAGCCAGGATTACCATGAACAACCTCATTGATTCGGGAAACCCTCCCGACGGTATTTTTGCTGTGAACGACCTCACTGCCATTGGTGCCATGCAGACGATCCAAAAACGCGGATACAAAATTCCCCGCGATATTTCAGTGGTTGGTTTCAGCGACGGACGTTTCTCAGGAATTACCGAGCCCAACCTGACTTCGGTTGACCAGCATGGTTACGAAATGGGAACCATTGCCGCCGAGATGCTGATCGACCGAATCATGAACAAAGAGATTGATCCTGCGCCGAAAACTAAGATATTGCATGCGAATTTAATTGTACGCGGGAGTTCGATGCCGGGGTAAAAGGCTTCCTTTATGCCGGCAGATATTTTTCCCGGGTAGACGGAGTCGTTCATCCGATAAATAGTTATTCTTTGCAATTTTTTCCTGATTGCATTCCAAATCACTTATGAATATGACCGACAGGAAGATCACACGATTGTGAGTGTATTTCCGCTTTTTGTCACGCTGTATGCTTTCAGGGGCGATGCGGCAGGACCGTTAATAACAGATCCTCCGGTAGTGAAGGATGATCCGTGGCACGGGCACTGTATCTGATTGTCCGACGGATGATAGGCCACTGTACACCCTTGGTGCGTGCAAATTTTTGAAAGGGCTACATACTGACTGTCGCTTATCCTGACGATAATGATGTTGTTTTTGTAAGCAAACCCGCCTACTGTCCCTAAGCTTGCATAGGCGCTGTCCGTCAGGTCGATCGTATTTTGCCCGTTTCCGTTTCCGTTTTCCGATCCGTTCTCGTCGGGAATATTATCGTCCTCGCCACATGAGCTTAGAACAACAGGGGACACTAATAAAATACTGCCCCCGGACAGCATTCTTGTTAAAAAATCTTTTCTTTTCATGATGGATTATTTTAGATAAAACACTCGTATCAGGTTGAACCCGAAATAGATATTGCCATCTCCCCAATGTCCGTGATTATCTGACAGGAACCCTTTTTCAAACATGGTCTGGGTGTTTGAAACAATAAGTTGGAACAAATGGCCTCCTGTCTCAATATCAACTCCAAAGGTAAGTGGATTGGAAGCATCTGGGTACGTATTGCTGATGTGGTAATAATATTCAACATTTAATGAAACCATTTTGCTAAGCCTTGCAGAAGCTCCTGCCCCCAGCGAAAACACATTGTTGGCTTTTCCGGTTTGCGGAAGATAATTCGATCGTAAAAAAGTAGGCATAGCCTGCAGGCTGAATGAGGGTAACGGGACGGCCAAAAGCAATTGCCCCCAGTAGGATGAGCGATCATTGACGTTATTATTTCCTGTAGGAAATAAATTTTTTATTGTGGGAATGGAAAACCCGCCGGCAACAGCCGACTCAATTGGCTTTTGCCCGGTTGACCGGAACAATTTGTATTTGGCAAAAAGGTCATACGTTTTTTGGTAGGTACTCCGTCCAAAACCTAAGTTGAACCGGTCGCTGAACCCATATTCAAAACCAATGCGCATAGTGGCCTGATCCAATCCAAAAAGTTCATACATCCCTCCTTTGATTTCGCCGAAGCGGTGTGATACAATCATAGTCAGTTCCCCATCGTGGGAGAGCCTGGTTGTATGTCCGTTCCCTAAACGGCTCCCCCGGAAAAGGTCACCGGGTAGATCCATATTCGTATCGGTTATTGGGGTTATAAGGTCATTCAGTTCCTGAGAAAATGCCTGTAATGAAAAGAACAATAAAAAAAAAGTTGCAATTCGTTTCATGGTGTTGCGGGGATTAAGTCTGCATTAATTTCAATTCGTATTTCCTCGGCAATATTCTTTATTAATATCCGGGGGATTTTTATGTTGAAGTCTGCTGTTTTTACCATAAATATGGACTTCGCTGTAATTTTATCCGTATCGTAACGGACAGTGGCCCGTTCATTGATCATTTTTGTAACGCCATGTATAGTTAACCTACCTGAAAAGGGCAGCGTTTGGAGGGAACGTGTCGCCGTATCGACCGGCTGGGTGAAACGACCCTCGAACCGGGCAACCGGGTATAAATGCGATTCTATGTAACTCTCGTTAAAATGCTTCTGCATTAGTGATTTATCAAAAACGAAACTATTGATGGGAACAACAAACAATACCTGACCGGATAAGAGATCAATTCCCCCGCGTCCTTTTTTCGATTCTGCCTGTATATCTTCAACGGGGGCGTCCGAAAAAAAACTGATCGTTGCATCATGGGTTGTGAATTTTGTCTGACCACACAGACTGAACCCTATGAGTCCAATGACAATTGTCAGGGTAATTGCTTTCATAGATAGAATTTTGATGTCACTTCATCAAAATTACAAAAGAAATAAACATCCATATATCTTTTTTTGTGTGATTTTGTCATTTTTTTTTAAGGACTTTACGAGAGGCTTTTTCATCCTCTGCATGGCATGCTTTGCGGAACAAGATATGGGCAACTGCAAGAAATCAGATCATCCGGTGAACTTATGCCTTTATTTTTTGTCGTAGTAGAAGATTTTAATCTTCTATTGATTGACAAAACGATGGTAACATGTAAAAAGGATGCTACTGTTTCACCACCTGTATCCTATCGTGCGGGACTGGATGAATACCGGGCTGTGGTGGAGGTATACAAGGCCCGTTTGTCGGAGGTGTGTTCGCACGGGCCAGAAAAAGCCCGGCAGAAGCATCGTGAAAGGGGGAAATTACTGGCCCGGGAGCGTATTCACCTATTGCTTGATCAGAAAACCCCGTTCCTCGAACTATCGGCGTTTGCCGCTTACGGACAATATAATGACGAATTTCCATCTGCAGGGATTGTCACCGGAATAGGGGTGGTCCATGGCCGCGAGTGCATGATCGTTGCCAATGATGCCACTGTGAAAGGTGGAACCTACATTCGGGAGACCATCAAAAAGCATGTACGGGCCCAGGAAATTGCATTACGGAACCAGCTGCCCTGCATTTATTTAGTCGATTCAGGTGGAATTTTTTTACCTGAGCAGGCCAATGTTTTCCCCGACCGCTTTGATTTCGGGCGGGTGTTTTTTTACCAGGCGCAAATGTCGGCAAAAGGTATCCCGCAGATTGCTTTAGTAATGGGCTCCTGCACGGCGGGTGGCGCTTACGTGCCTGCCATGAGCGACGAAACGGTCATTGTGCGAAACCAGGGGACCATTTTTGTAGGAGGGCCGCCCCTGGTGAAAGCCGCAACCGGCGAAGAGGTTACTGCCGAAGAACTGGGCGGCGCCGAAGTACATGCCTCAGTTTCAGGCGTAGCCGACCATCTGGCAGAGAATGATGTTGATGCCATTCAAAAATGCCGGGACATTATTGCAACTTTGCCTGTTCCTGAAAAGAAATCCGTTGATTGGGAAAGAGTGAAAGCGCCCCGGTGGCAGCCGGAGGAAATTTATCCGCACATTCCGGTCGATATGAAAAAACCGGCCGATATGCACAAAATTATCGGATATTTAACTGATGATAGTGATTTTCAGGAATTTAAGGCCAATTATGGAAAGACGTTGATTACCGGATTTGCTTCTATTTGGGGCTTTCGTGTGGGCATTGTCGCTAACCAGAGTTTTCTGACTTCGGAAGCAGCTTTGAAAGGGGCTCATTTTGTGCAGCTCTGTAACCAACGGAAAACACCCATCCTGTTTTTGCAAAATATTTCCGGCTTCATTGTTGGCAAAAAATATGAGCACCAAGGCATTGCCCGCGATGGTGCAAAATTGATCCAGGCGGTTGCCAATTCAGTGGTCCCGAAAATTACGGTTGTTGTAGGTGGGTCGTTTGGTGCCGGGAATTACGCCATGGCTGGTCGTGCTTTCGATCCCGAATTCCTGTTTATGTGGCCCAATGCGAAAATCTCGGTCATGGGAGGCGAGCAGGCTGCCGGGGTGCTGCAATCCATTGGTCACAATGAAAGTTCACAGCAGTTGCTTCACGAATTTGAAAAGCAAAGCTCGGCCTACTACAGTTCTTCCCGATTGTGGGACGACGGGATTATTGATCCGGCTGAAACCCGGCAGGTGTTGGGACTGGCTTTGTCGGTTTGTGCAAATCAATTGATTGACGAACCGCATTATGGCGTTTTCAGAATGTAAAAAGAAAAAACAGATGGATTTTCAATTTATCGAATTCGACAGTACCAGCGGCGTGTGCAGGATCACGCTGAACCGTCCGGAAAAGCAAAATGCCCTGCACGCCGGACTAATTGAGGAATTGAACAGGTTGTTCAGACAACTGGATAGAGACAAGTCTGTTCAGTTTGTAATCATAGAGGGGAAGGGCAAGTCGCTTTGTTCCGGGGCCGACCTTGAGTGGTTTTCGGAATCAACCCGATTGAACGAGAAAACAAACAAAGCACAATTTGAACTACTGGCGAAAATGCTCCGTAAACTTTACAATCTTCCGCAGATTACGATCGCCCTGGCAAAAGGAAACCTGTTTGGCGGCGGGATCGGATTGGCTGCTGCCTGCGACTTTGTGCTGGTAGAAGAATCAGCTGCTATGGCTTTCAGTGAAGTCCGTCTGGGGTTGGTCCCCGCAACTATTCTGCCTTTTGTGGTTGGGCGTATGGGCCGGGGCGATGCGCGGAAACTAATGCTGACCGGAAAATATTTCAATGGCAAAAAAGCAAAGGAGATTGGGCTGGCTGATTTCGTCCTTCCTGATGGACAACTGGAGGCGGGGCTGGTCAATTTGCTGGCCGATTTGCAGAAACCGGCAATTGGAGCTGTCCTCGATTGCAAGAACCTGATCAATAAAGTGTATTCGGGGGAAGTTGGCACAAATGATTATGAACGTACTGCCCAGGTTTTGTCCAAACGGATTACTTCGGTTGAAGCGAAGGATCATATCAGTTCATTTTTAAAGAAAAGGATGATGCAAAAATAAATCCCTGTCAGGATTAAATCCCTGTCAGGACTGGAAAAACAGGATCGACAAATTGAAGACATTCAAAAAAATATTGGTTGCAAACCGGGGGGAGATTGCGGTTCGGATCATCCGGGCTGCCCGGGAAATGGGCATCCTGTCCCTGGCAATTTATACAAACCCCGATGAACATTCCTTGCACGTGGATCAGGCTGACGAGGCGGTTTTGTTGCAGGGG
This sequence comes from Prolixibacteraceae bacterium, assembly GCA_034003625.1. GTDB lineage: Bacteria > Bacteroidota > Bacteroidia > Bacteroidales > Prolixibacteraceae > GWE2-42-39. The sequence goes on from JAVEYG010000003.1 coordinate 5,760, forward strand.
GAATCGCTATCCGACAGCTATCTGGACCAGAAACAAATCATTCGGATTGCTTTGGAGAACCGGGTGGACGCCATCCATCCCGGTTATGGTTTTTTGGCTGAACATGCTGAATTTGCAGAAGCCGTCCTACATGCGGGAATTCAGTTCATTGGACCTACTCCCGGACAAATCCGCCTGATGGGACAAAAGGATAGAGCGGTAGAATTGGCCAAAAAGCTGTCGATTCCCGTATTGTATTCAGAAAAAGGAACAAAGGACGAGTTGGTGAAGGTTGCTAAAAATCTGGGATTTCCTTTGATGGTTAAAGCAGTGGCTGGTGGCGGAGGAAAGGGTATGCGGGTTATTTCTTCTGAGAAAGAATTGGCTGAAGCTATTGAAAAAGCGGAATGTCAGGCCCTGGAATATTTTGGGAACGGTGATTTGATGCTTGAAAGATATGTGCCGGACGCACGCCATATCGAAGTGCAACTGTTGGGCGATCATTATGGGAACCTGGTTCATCTGTTTGAGCGGGAATGCAGCATCCAACGGCGCTTTCAAAAGGTCGTGGAAGAAGCCCCTTCTGCTTTTGTAAATAACAATTTACGGGAAAAACTTTGCCATGCAGCTCTGACCATTGGCCGGGAAGCAGGTTACCACGGATTAGGCACCATAGAATTCCTGGTGGACGAAGACAGTAACTTCTGGTTTTTGGAAATGAATACCCGCATTCAGGTAGAACACCCGGTTACAGAAGCTGTGACCGGTATTGACCTGGTGAAACAGCAAATTTGGATTGCTGCCGGAAATGTACTGCAACTGAAGCAAAACGAGATAAAACTAAAAGGTCATGCGATTGAAGCCCGTATTTGTGCAGAAGATGCCGGTCACGATTTCCGGCCATCCACGGGAACCATTCAGCAAGTTGTCTTTCCTGAAAAGGATGGGATACGGACCGATCATTTCTTACAACCGGGCGCTGAAATTTCACCAGCTTACGATTCCTTGCTTGCCAAACAAATTGCGCATATGGGAACCCGCCCGCAGGCATTGAATGTATTATCTGAGAATTTAAAAGAAACATTGATAAAGGGGGTGGAGACCAATCTTTCGTTTGTACTTCAATTACTCGAAAATGAACGTTTTCAAAAGAATGAAATCTCCACTTCATTTTTGAAGGGCTTTGAACCCGAAAAGCAGCCTGATTTATCGCCCGTAGTTGCGGCATATCTGTTTTTTCATCTTTTCAGGAAAATTGAAAAGCCCCGGAATATTTGGCAACAAATCGGATTCCGTACGTCGTTCCCAGTTTTCCGCATTTGGGTTGACGGAATAGAGAACGAAGGGAGTGTTATTTTCGTTCAGGATGGGATTCAACTACGATTTAACGGAGTGGCTACCAATTTCCGGTTAACTGAAATTTCAGCTAAACGAATGATTATTCGCTCTGATAATACACAGTTCATTTTATATCCGGATGACCAGAAAAACCAAACCGAAATCTATTTCCGCGGACGGACGGTTGCATTGAGGAGCAACTTAGTGCCCGAACAGGTGAAAATTGAAAAGCAGGTAAAAGAAACAAAGCGGTTTCAGGAAAAAATCAATTCCGATTTATTTGGGAAGGTACTGGGTGTTGCTGTTCAGCCGGGAGACCGTGTTCTGCAAGGAGATGTTTTGCTGGTTCTGGAATCCATGAAAACCGAGTTCCAGATACTTTGCCCGCAAAACGCAATAGTGAAAAACATTCTGGTACAGACTGGCGATCGGATCAAAGACAGGCAGTTACTCGTTGAGCTTTCGGAAGAAAGTTGCAGTTCCTGGTCGCAGTTCCCGGATCAGGTTAGCGAGGACCTTACTTCGGGTGAAATTCTCAATGGTGCAAAGTGAAACCCCCGACAATTCAAGCAGGATATCAAAATCAAGTATCAATTAAATAACATGAACGCAATTTTAACAGACAAACATCATCAGATCAGGCACGAGGTACGCCGTTTGGCCGAAGAAAAGATCAGCCCTCTGATCGGGGGATATGAAGCCCGCGAGGAATTTCCGGTGGAACTGGTCAAAGAGATGGGGGCCGGCGGTTTGTTCGGGATGTACCTGCCGCCGCAATATGGAGGGCAAAACACGGATTATCTTTCGTACATCATTGCCGTGGAAGAGGTCTCGCGTATCGACAGTTCGATGGGTGCAACACTGGCTGCTCATAACTCGCTCGGGATTGGGCCGATTTACGAATTTGGGTCCGAAACCCAAAAACAAAAATACCTGCCGGGACTTTGTACCGGTGATCGTTTGTGGGCTTTCGGCCTGACCGAAGAAAATGCCGGTTCAGACGCCAAAGGTGTGGAAACAACTGCCGTCACGGAAAACAGCAACTATCGTATCAACGGACATAAAAAATTCATTACCAACGGTGGTTCATCCATTGCTGCAGGAATTTCCATCGTGGCAATTACCGGAGGAAAGGAAGGGGAAAAAGAATACACCGCCATTCTTATTGACCGCGAAACGCCCGGATTTGTACGTGAGCCTATGAAACGGAAATTAGTATGGCGTGCTGCCGATAACGCCATGTTGTATTTTAACGATTGCATAGTGCCTTTGGAAAATCAGTTGGGCGAAAAAGGACAAGGCCTGAAAATAATGTTGAGAACACTTGATTCAGGTCGCTTGTCGATTGCCGCTATGGGACTGGGATTGGCCCAGGGCGCTTTCGAAATGGCACGAAAATATGCCCGGCAACGCAAACAATTTGGTAAAAGTTTATCCGGATTTCAGGTAATTTCATTTAAATTAGCCGACATGGCTTTGAAAATTGAGAACGCGCGAAACACCTTATACAATGCGTGTTGGCTCAAGGATCACGGTCATGCTTACGGGAAACAGGCGGCGATGGCGAAGCTGTATTGTTCGGAAATTGCACGCGAAGTAGCCGATGAAGCAGTTCAGGTATTCGGAGGAAACGGATTGTTTGCCAACCCCGAATGGCCGATCGAACGCTTTTACCGCGACCAGCGCCTGCTTCAGATAGGTGAAGGAACTTCCGAAATACTACGGATGGTGATTTCCCGTTCAATATTAAATGAAGAATAGTGTATCATGAACCAGGATCGGAAATCGGACCATATTCAACTGGCGCTTGAATCGCAGGGGAGCCTGAAGGAACACGAACGGCGGTTTATTTACGAACCAATGTTGTCGGCCCACCCCGGAGAAGAGGACCATCCTTTTCAGTTTCTGGGAAAAACCCTGCATTTCCCGCTGTGGATTTCAAGTATGACGGGCGGAACCCCCGCTGCCCGGAAAATCAATGAAAACCTGGCGCAGGTCTGTGCTGAATTTGGATTGGGAATGGGATTGGGCTCGTGCCGGAAGATTTTATCCGATCATACCGATTTTGCCGATTTCGACTGGCGCGATACGGTCGGGAAAGACCGCCCCTTTTTTGCCAACTTAGGTATTGCACAGGTGGAGCAACTTTTTGAAAAAGGACAGCAAAATGCCATGCAAGACTTAGTTGAAAATCTCCGTGCCGATGGGCTGATCATTCATGTTAACCCACTTCAGGAATGGTTTCAGCCGGAGGGTGATCAAATTAAAAAAATGCCGGTTGAAACGATAGAACAGGTGCTGGCAGCATTCGGGTTTCCTGTCATTGTAAAGGAAGTGGGGCAGGGGATGGGGCCCGAAAGTTTACGCCGCCTGCTGAAACTACCGTTAGCGGCTATCGAATTTGCGGCGTATGGAGGCACCAACTTCTCGAAACTGGAATTGGCCCGTACGAAAGGGAAAGAGGTTTTTGAACCCTTCATCCGGGTGGGGCAAACGTCCCTCCAAATGGTGCAGGATGTAAATGGACTGGTTGCCTCGGAAAGCGGGTTGAAGTGCCGTCAACTGATTATTTCCGGTGGAATTAAAAACGCGCTTGACGGATATTTTTATACCGGGATGAGCCATCTGCCGGCCATCTTTGGTATGGCTTCGGCAGTGCTTCAACCTGCCGCCGAATCGTACGAAGCGTTGAAGAAATTTATGGAACAACAAATAGAACAATATCAACTGGCAAAAGCATTCTTGAAAATAAACTTCGATTATGCAGAATAGAAAACTCATTCGTGATTTTTCAAAACGAAACAAAGAACAGCGCATCGATTTCCTGATTGAGCGCCTCGGGTTGACTGAGCAAACTCGCAACTGGTTGTATACGTTTGAGTCAGATAACAGTGATTTTCAACGTATCATTGATGAATTGAGCGAAAATCCGGTTTCCAATTACCATATTCCTTTTTGTATTGCCCCGAATTTTCTGGTTGACGGTATTTACCGCACCTTGCCATTGGTGACCGAAGAAAGTTCGGTAGTGGCCGCTTTGGGCAAAGCGGCTGGTTTCTGGGCCGAAAGAGGCGGTTTTCGTACCCGGATTATAGGTACTGAGAAAAAAGGCCAGGTCCATTTTAAATGGAAGGGAAATCCGGAGAAACTCATTTCGGTTTTTCCTGAAATCCGGGAGAAACTGATCGCCGACAGCTTCGAAATTACCGCCCGGATGGAAGCCCGCGGTGGTGGCATTACTTCGATCGGATTGCGGCATCTGCCCGAAATCCTGCCTGCTTATTACCAGTTGGATGTTTCGTTTGAAACAATAGACGCCATGGGAGCCAACTTTATCAATTCGGCATTGGAGAAACTGGCGGCATCTCTCCTGCAACTGTTTGCTGAAGACAGACGTTTCTCAGGCGATGAAAGGGAAGCTGAGATCATCATGTCCATTCTGTCGAATTATGCGCCCGGCTGTCGGGTGAAAGTATGGGTGGAATGTGCGGTTTCCGACCTTGCCGGATTGGATGGCATCCCGGATTTTGCCGGAAAGTTTGTAGAAGCAGTACACATTGCACGCCACGATATCTCGCGGGCGGTGACTCACAACAAAGGTATTCTCAACGGGATGGATGCGCTCGCCATCGCTACCGGAAACGATTTCCGGGCCATTGAAGCAGGGGCGCATGCCTTTGCCTCGCGAAACGGGCAATATGCCGCGTTAAGTAAGGCCTTTATCGAAGAAACGATGTTCCGCTTTGAAATGGAAGTTCCACTGGCGGTAGGAGTGGTTGGCGGTATTACCAAAGTGCATCCGCTGGCCGCCTTCGCACTGACAATTCTCGACAACCCGTCTGCTGTGCAATTAATGGGCTACATGGCGGTTGCCGGGCTGGCTTCCAATTTTGCAGCCGTACGTGCCCTGATCACGAATGGTATTCAGCGTGGTCACATGAAAATGCACCTCAGCAATGTTTTAAATCAATTACAGGTTTCGGAAACGGAAAGAGCCGAAATCCAGGAACATTTTGCCGACAAAACGGTTTCTTATTCAGAAGTGGAAAACTTTTTGAACAGGAAACGGAATGCTGAAACCATCAGTTAATCTTTTTGCGAACGGGAAACTCATTCTTACCGCCGAATATTTTGTATTACACGGGGCCAAAGCGTTGGCATTGCCTGTGAAATACGGCCAGTCGCTGACGGTTTCCCCTTATTCTGAAAGCGCTGAACAACCCGATAAACTCCAAACTTCCGGTGCTGGTTCTGCTTTCAAATGGAAATCATATTTTAAAGATAGGCTTTGGTTTTCTGCCAAACTGGACGCAACTGATTTTGATATAATTCAAAGCAGTGATTTGCGAACAGCGGAAACTCTGGTGCAACTATTGGAAACGGTAAAAGTATTGAACCCTGGATTTATGATTGAGCCGGGAACAGAAATAAAAACGGAGCTTGATTTTGATCCGCAGTGGGGGCTTGGAAGTAGCAGTACGCTTGTATCCAATCTGGCTGAATGGGCCGGGGTTGATCCGTTTGTATTGAACGAAAAGGTGTTTCGGGGTTCGGGATTCGACATTGCATGCGCCAGCGCAAACGGGCCGGTTTTTTATACAAACGGGCAGAAAGCAGATCCTGTAGAATTGAATTATCTGTTTACCGAAAATTTATTTCTGGTGTATTCCGGGAAAAAGCAGGCGACCCGGGAGGCCATTTCGCGAAGAAATGCAAACGTACCGAATGAAAAGATTGCAGAAATCTCATTGTTGACGGAGAAATTTGCAAGCTGTTCTGATCTGGGCGAATTTCAGCAATTAATCCATAGGCACGAGAAAGAAGTGGGAAAGCTGATCGGACAGGTTCCGGTACAGAAACGGTTATTTTCTGATTTTCAGGGAGCTATTAAGTCGCTGGGTGCGTGGGGTGGCGATTTTTTGTTGGCGGCCACGGAATGGGATACTGAAAAGTTGTATGGTTATTTTGCAGAAAAAGGGATGACCGAAGTGTTTCGGTGGAGAGATATGGTGAAATACAGAGTTTTGGACAACCTCGGCTAAAAACGAAGAAATATGAACCAAAGAATGGTGAAAAATATTAAAGTTGCCTGGCAGTGCCCGTCGAACATTGCACTGGTAAAATATTGGGGTAAAAGGCATTTTCAGTTGCCTGAAAACCCGTCGTTGAGTTTTAGCCTGAAAAGTTCATTCAGTGAAACATCCCTGGAAATTATTCCCGGCGGATTAGGAAAAGTGAGTTTTAGCTTTGACGGGCGTGAATCTTCGTTCGGGAAACGGGTGGAAGCGTTTATTCAATACTTGTCGCAGGAATGCCCGTGGATGCGGAAAGCCGGTTTTCAGGTAGCCAGTAAAAATACCTTTCCGCATTCTGCCGGAATTGCCTCGTCGGCCAGCGCTTTTGGTTCGCTCGCTTTGTGCCTGGCCGATATCGACCAGCAGATCAGGGGCACGGAAGCAGGTCTGGGCGACATTCAGCTTTTGGCATCCCGCTGGGCACGAATGGGAAGCGGTAGCGCCTGCCGTTCGGTGTATGGCGGCTTTTCATTGTGGGGCAGGACCAGCCTTTTTGAGTCTTCCGGTGACGAATATGCCATTCCGTTAAACAATATGGTTCACCCGGTATTCAGGGAATTGAAAAATGCTGTGTTGCTTGTGAGCCCGGACGAAAAAAAAGTTTCAAGTTCGGACGGGCACAAGTTGATGGAGGATAACCTGTTTAAGCGTTCGCGTATTGCCCAGGCACACGAGCATCTACACCGTTTGTATCTCAGTTTGCTTACCGGCGACAAGCAATCTTTCATTGAAATTGCCGAAGCCGAGGCCCTGTCGTTGCATGCCATGATGCTGACTTCAAAACCGCCGTATATTTTGCTGAAACCAAACAGTATAGAAATAATTCAGAAAGTGAAGCAGTTCAGGGAACAGACGGGAATTCCGCTGGGCTATACCATCGATGCGGGGCCAAACATCCATTTGTTGTATTTTACGGAGAACAAAACCGGGGTGCAAACGTTTATCGAAAGGGATTTATTGAACTATTGTGAAGGCCGGCACTGGATTGATGACGGGATCGGAGAAGGGCCGCTTAAGGTTTTATGAATGCAGCAACATGGGAAAATGGAAACTATGGAACGAAAAGTTATTTTGTTTATTGCCATGAGTTTAGATGGCTATATCGCAAAACCGGACGACGATATATCATTTTTGTCGATGGTGGGACAGGAAGGCGAAGACTATGGATATGCCAGTTTTGTGAAAAATGTGGACACGGTTATCTGGGGCCGGAGAACCTACGAAAAAGTGTTGTCATTTGGTGTTGAGTTCCCGCATGCTGGCAGAAATGTGTTTGTCATGACATCGAAGCCGCTGCAGGATTACGGCCCGGTAAGATTTTATTCCGGCAGTGTAAAAGAACTTATTGAAAGGCTGAAAAGGCAGGACGGCAAGAATATTTATGTGGACGGGGGTTCCGTTCTGGTCAATGAAATGCTGAGATATCAGTTGATTGACGAATTTTACATTTCAGTGATCCCCATTCTCCTGGGCGATGGGATTCCGCTTTTCAGAAAAGGAATACCGGAACAAAAGCTGAAACTGGCCGGATCGCAACATTTTGAAAAAGGGCTGGTTCAAATGCACTATGTACGGACTGTAAATGAAACGGAATGAGAGAATTTAAATCGAAATTGTTGCTTTTTGGCGAATACGGGTTGATGAAAGGGGCCCATGCGCTGAGTATGCCTTTTGCTGAATTCAGTGGGAAGCTGAGTCTCGAAAAGTCACCGGGTTCGGAAGAAAGCAACCGTTCGCTGAGGTTTTTTTTGCGCCATTTACAACGGAATAAGATCAATGTAAAATTAAATTTTCCCCTTGACCTGGACCGTTTTTATGCCGATACCGAACAAGGCCTCTGGTTCGATTCCAACATTCCGCAACAATACGGTGTAGGCAGTTCCGGCGCTTTGGTCGCTGCGTTATACGATCAGTATTCGACTATCCGCACCGCGCAAATCCCTGATGATTCACTGCCCATTGACCATTTAAAGGCCGATTTTGCCATTCTCGAATCGTATTTTCACGGAACCAGTTCGGGTCTGGATCCGCTGGTTTCGTACCTCGACCGCCCGGTGTTGCTGAAGCATTCCAACGACCTGAAAACAGTCCCGATGGGGCGGCACCAACAGATCAAACTGTTCCTGGTCGACACCAAAATATGTGGTCCCACTGCCCCAATGGTGAATTATTTTATACGGAAAGTCAACCAAAGCTGGTTTCTGCAAAAGTTAGTCAGCCATTTTATCCCGGTGAACGACTTTTGCATTGAGCATTTTCTAAGCGGCGATCCCGATTTATTTTTTCCTGAAATGTACAAATTAGTCGATTTTCAGCTTCGCCACCTGAAGCGGATGATTCCCGCGAAATACCGGAAGATGATCCGCGAAAGCCTCGAAAACAAGCTCTTCATCAAATTACTGGGTTCGGGCGGCGGCGGTTACCTTCTGGGTTTTGCTTCCAGCGAAAAAAGCATCGACGATTTCTCGAAACGATACCAGTTGGAGGTGATCCGGATATAAAAGGATAGATTGCACCTCGCCGGGATCAGCGAATTAACCGGGGAATAACAAACCGGAAATTTCAGGTTGCAATCAGTTCATCAGAAAAACGACAAACGAAATAAGCAAGCCGGCAACAACCAGGCCGGTAAAACATAAGGCCAATGGTTTTTTCGATTCCCTGCTGCTCAGCGAAACGGCATACACCATCTTCATCAGGTTGTTGCTATTGGTAGCATTAATAATGGCCAACACGATGGTCATATTCAAGATCCCGGAATGCGGCTGCAGGAGGTACAAAAGAAAGGGATCGACGTCAAACACCCCCACCACAAAAGCAAGCCCTGTAACCCCGCCGCTTCCGTAATGTTTCATCACACTTTCGGTAACAAGGGCAAAAGCCACGAACAAAATACCAAAAATGGTTGCTGTGCGCAGTTCCAACGGGTTTTTTTCAGCAGGTTTCTCACCGGGGACAGGAACCGGTACCGAACTATCTTTTCCTTTCAGTGCAACAACTTTCGACAGGCCAAAAGCCACGCCAAACATCAGCAGGAAAGGAATGGTGAGCATCCGCCCAATCGACTGATTGAACAGGTAGGCCAACACCAGCACCCGAAGGTACATCATCCCGTTGGCCAGCATGATGGCCGAGACCGACTGCAAACCGGTGCCTTCTTTTTTCTCGCGCCGGGCAAGGATCACCGTAGTAGCCGTGCTGCTGTAGATACCGCCCAAAAAGCCGGTCAGCATTAAGCCGGAATCGGGGAAAATAAATTTTTTGATAAGGTAACTGATGTATGAAATGCCTGAAACAACCACGATTGCCAGCCATATCGTGTAGGGTGAAACGGGTATCATCCCGGAAATATTTTCGGATGGCAGCAAAGGCAAAATAATTCCCGCAAAAGCAATGAACTTGGCCAGCGTGATAAATTCTTCTTCCGAAGCTTTTTTCGAAAGCGAAATAAACTGGCTTTTCAATTCGGTTAAAATGAGGATGGACACTACAAATGAAAGTACCAGCCAGATGGGTTGGGTAAAAACCAGTACCGGGATGCAATACGTAAGCAAGGCCAGGATGGAGGTAGTCAGCCCGAAATTCCGGTTCAGCCTGATCTTCAGGAAATATTGAATACCCAACAGGAAGCCGATGATTATAAAGCCGGCAAGAAAAGGCACAAAATTATCTTTTCCGGTTAAATACAGAATGTAGCCCAGCAGGCCGATGAATGTAAACGTGCGGTCGGTACCAAACAGTTGTTTCTCGTCGTCTTCGAGATGCAGGCGGCGCTGCCCGAGGCCGATCAACAGGGAAAAAACCAGCACCAGGAAAAAATTGTTGATTTCAGCCGGGATATAATTCTGTATGTCCATATCGTTGCTTTTCAGACAAAGATATTGTTTCGCAGGAAGGAAAGCAAGGCACAGCCCATAGTCTCCGTTATCATGCCATGGCAACACATTTACGGACGACAGGAAATTCATCCGTCAAAATCAGCATTGATCTGAAATTCTGTTGCACCGCATTCTTTGAAAAATTCAATGCCGCGTGTTGCCCCGCGCCTTTAATCTTCGCCCTGACATGCCAGATGTTCACGGTTGGTATCATTTAATTGCTCCGGTGCCAGGCGGTTCCCGTTTCCTATTTATGATTTTTTAAGATGACTGATTTTCAAAGTCTTTAGGAATTAAATCGGTCAAGAGCACGAAAAATGGCCACTATATTTTCGGTTGGGACATTTGCCTGAATGTTGTGTACGGTATTAAACACAAAGCCTCCCCCTTTTGAGAATATTTCACAGTTTTTCAGGACATGCGTTTCAACATCTGCCGGTTTGCCATAGGGAAGCACCCGTTGTGTATCCACTCCGCCTCCCCAAAATACCAGCCTGTCTCCGTATTTCTTCTTCAGAATTACCGGGTCCATTCCGGCAGCATTAATTTGCACCGGGTTAATAATATCGAAGCCTGCTTTGATGAAATGCTCCATAAATGGTTCAACTGCCCCGCATGAATGTTTCATGGTTTTCCACGTGGTATGTTCATGAATCCAGTTGTTCATTTTCAGGTAAAAGGGAAGATACAGATCATCAAACATCTCTGTAGAGCAAAAAGTAGAATTTTGCGTCCCGAAATCGGTGCCGCACACAAAAAGCACATCGATCTTATTTCCAACAGCATCAAATAACAAACGGAAGTTTTCCAAGACAATATCCGTTTGTTTCTCAAAAATGTACCTGAGATAATCGGGCCGTGTCAGGGTAGACATGTACCACTCTTCCACATCACGGATACCCTTCGGGTTTTTAAGAGATGGCGCCGGAACATGCGATATGTCGCCAATAGCCGTCCCTCCGAAATTCGCTGCAATGCCTTTCGTTGAATCAGCGATGTTGCTCACCTGGTCTTTCCAATATTGCAGGTCCGTTTCTGTTAACAGCTTGTATTCTTCCATATTCTCTTCGGGATCAAGCATTTCTTCAACAATCGGCTCCTGGCGGATAATTGAGTCGAAGAAAAAACCCGTCTGGGGCATTCTCCCACTGGCCGGCGCCGAAACATCACCTTCCGGGAAGATCAGGCAATCCCCATTTTGATCTCTGACCGTGTTAAATTCACCGGGAACAAGAACGACTTGTCCCCACGGAGTTTTGAATTCCTTCCATTTTCCGTTTGGAAATCCATACGTTCCCTTGTAAGGAGATAGTCCAATAACATCAATGTGCATTATTTCAGCCAGATCATCGCCTATCTCGCCCAGCATCTGACATGGTTCAATCACTTTTACAGGTTTTTTCTCCAGCCCGAAATAATCCCGGAGCCTTTCAACTGCAAGCACATGGATACCGGTGACACATGTTGAGCCAAAGTCAACCGGGATCTTATCGGGTTGAATATGGTTTAACGATGATTGCAAACGTTCTTTACTTGTCATAATCGCTACTTTTTAAATATGGTTACACAGGATGCGTTTTCCAAAATTTCTCTATTTGTTCCAGTGTCTTCCCCTTTGTTTCAGGCACAAGTTTCACAACGAACAATACCGCTAAAAAACAAATGATGGCATATATCCAGTAGGCAAATCCATGATGAAACTTGTCGATAAGCCAGGCATTATCATCGATTACAGGGAAGGACCAGGATATCATCAAATTGGTAATCCAGATTGTCGCCACGGCAATTGACATAGCCCCCCGGATGGAGTTCGGGAATATTTCGGATAGCATGACCCACATGACAGGTCCCCAGCTCATGGCAAAACCTGCAATATAAATCAAAATAAAAACAAGGGCCAGAATTCCCATGTTCTCCGCGTAAAATGTAAATCCGACCGCAGCCATCGAGAATCCCATGATAATACCTCCAATGATCAGGAGGCGTTTCCGTCCCAGTTTGTCTACGGTCAAAATGGCTATGACTGTAAAAATAAGGAAGACGGTTCCCACCATCACGGTCTGTAAAAGGGAAACATCAAGTCTTGTCCCCATGTTCTGGAATATTTTTGGGGCATAATAAAGAACTACATTTATACCCATCAATTGCTGGAATGCCCCAAACAGTATCCCTATGATGATCACCATACCTCCAAAAGAGAGCCACGGGACCGATTTTCCAACAAGCGTCGCCATGATGTCTTTCATGGCAGTTTTTGCTTCCTGTTCTCCAACGGTTTTTCGCAGCACATCAAGCGCTTTGTCGTGTTTACCTTTCAGGGCAAAGTATCTCGGAGTTTCAGGAATGAACAACAAAAGAATCATAAATGCGAGAGAAGGAATGATACCGGAAAAAAACATCCAACGCCATCCCATGGTTATATTCCATTGTTCGTCGCCCTGCCGGGCAATAAACCAGTTGATAAAATAAACCAGCAATATTCCGAGTACGTTTGCAAACTGGTTCCAGGACACAAGTTTTCCGCGAATATTTGCCGGTGCGATTTCTGCGATATACATGGGCGAAAGCATGGATGCCAACCCGATGCCCACTCCTCCAACGATTCTGTAAAAAATAAACGAGGTCAGCGGTTGTATGCCAGGGATGCTCATTTTCTCAGGGAATGCAGCGCCACATCCGGAGATAATGAACAATAAGGCAGACAACAACAAGCCTTTTTTCCGCCCTAATGACAGGCTTATGAAACCCGCTGTTGATCCCCCCACGATACACCCGATCAGGGCGCTTGAGACAGCGAACCCGGTTATGGCATTCGTCAGGTCGGCTGTAACAACAAACGTATTGTCGAATTGCCAAAACAAAACAGCCAGTACCACGGCAAAAAGCCCGGCAGTGACAGAAATACCTTTTTTCAAACCAAATAACCTGACCAGCATACCTCCGACTGCCATTCCGATGATCAAAACAGCAACACAGATGGTAATCCGGTAACTGATTATCACTTCTTTTGCCAGTTCGACATCTAAGCTAAGCGGAATAACAAAAAATTCGCGTATGCCTTTTACTGCTCCTGATACCACAGCCGTATCGTAGCCAAAAATCAAACCGCCCAAGGTTGCAACCAAAGTGATCCTTGCCACATAAGAAAGAAAGGCATTTTCTTGCTTCATTTTATTTCGTTAGTTAATTTCCTGGCTTATAACTGTTACTTTTCTGCAAAAAACCATTCGTCGAAATCAGAATCGATCTGAAATTCTGTTACGCCGCATTCTTTGAAAAATTCAATGTCGCGATTTGCCCCGCGCCTGTAATCTTCGCTCTGGTATTGCCAGATATTCACGGTTGGAACTACTGTGACGTAGTGTTGCTGGCACCATTTAATCGCTTCGGATGCCAGGCGGTTTCCATTTTCAAAAAGGAAGTAATGGCAGGCAATATCTTCGCCTTTGCCAAGTTTAGCCTTTAGTGAATCAACCTCGTTGGCCCGCACACTGAATTTTGCCTTGCCCCATAAATAGTTTTTGCCCTTTTTGTCAATGAAATAAGAACTGGTAAGCAACCCATATTTTTCCATTATTTTCCCCAGTTGGAAATAAAATTCAGGAGCTTGGTTGCCTTTTACATCAATCATCAGTTTTACTTTTCCTGAACACATTTGGCAAAGTTCTTCAAACGAAAGCGGATGGTAATCTTTCCCATTGACTGGCCGAAGTTTTTGTATTTCCTCCCAGGTCATGTCGGCTACCCGGCGGGGCACATTATATATGTCGGAAAAATCGCTGTCATGGTTCAGTATTATTACCCCGTCTTTGGTTGGCCTCACATCCACCTCAAGCATGTAATACCCCTGATCTATAGCTTCCTGAACAGACGCCGGATCAAACGCATTGTATTTCCCTTCCACAATGCCGCCACGATGGGCAATCAGTTTATACCCTTTAAAAACGCCCCCGTTTTTTGCCATGTCTGAGAAAACATCCGGACTGTCGACAAATACCATATCGACATCCTTCGACAAGGCAATACGATAGGCTTTCCAATCATTCCCAGTCATATAAGGCATTATTTTCATTCCTCTTTTATGGCATTCCCTGATCAAATCATCCGACAGATTATTCACTGAACATTCAATAACCTGCGGATTATAAATAGTTTGTAATGAATCGAGCGCCTCCACAGAGGAAGCCTTCATTTTTATGGCGAGCCCGGGATATTTATTTCGGAATTCCTGAAGGAGCTGCCGGTTGGAAAGCCTGAAGAAGCAGTCATTTTCCATTCCAATTTTATAAATTTCAGGAATGAATTCTTCCAACCTCACGTCTTTCAGGTCAAAATAAACTTTAGCCTTCCCTTTGATCCACTGAAGGAATTCAAAAACACGGGGCACCCGTTCACCGGCATATTCATGGGCAAACCAACTCCCGGCATCCAGCGTGTCAATTACTGCCGATCCGGTTTCAGAAAGTACGCCGGAGCCATTGGTAGTACGGTTGAGGGTACGGTCGTGAAAATTATAGTAAACGCCGTCTTTGCTCCGGCGAACATCCACTTCGACATAATGAGCGCCCGATTCGATGGCTTTTTTTGCCGAAGCATACGTATTTTCAGGAGCCAGCTGGTTTGCTCCACGATGGGAAACAACCTGAATTGTTGCGGCGTTTTTGATTGTAGTATCCTGATGAGATGGCCGGTTGTTTTTATTAAACGAACAACTCATCACGAGAACAACCAAGGTAAGCACCCCTATCAGATAAAGAGTATTTTTTTTCATTTTGCGCCTGTTTTAATCTGTTATTTTAATTGGAATTTCCCATTCAATGAATATTTAGGTCATTCTTGTTTCTCATTAAAAGAATCGGGATAGGTAACAAAAAATTTTCCTTCGTAATCATTTGTTGGAATCCAGATATCTTTTTTATGATCGCATTCATACAAATTCAATATCCATGTATCAAATTTCCGTTCTCCTTCATACAGTTCAATCACCCTTGCGCCCTTTCCTATCTTACCGTAGCACTGCCTTCCCGAGCAATTGCCATAAGCCAGGCAAATATTGCGCAGGCATCCGATATAGTTATTATTATGGTCGTGTCCCACGAACATGCCCATTACATCACCCGATTCGAGCATGGCTGTGAACAATCCTGAGTTTAGTAAAGGGGAGCAAACTGTTTCTTCCTGAATCCCTGTTATTTTACCTTTTTCAAGAACCTCCTTGTATTCGGGGAGAGGAATATGAAAAAAAGCTAAGGAAGGGATGGGTTGCCCACTATTTTTCCCGGTAAACTTCCGGCTTTGCTTCCGGTACCACTGAATCTGTTCAAAGTCAATCCACTCATAAGTGCCGAAATCCTTTCTTTCAGGAAGAGGAAAACTGGAATGTGAATCAAAAAAATAGAATAACGCTTCGGTTTTTCCCGATTTTGATGATTGGACAGGAATAATATAATTGCCACTACCCGTTATATTTCTAGGGCCGTTTTTTGTTAGACAATAAGGCATATCAGCTATGATTTCCATGATCTGTTCTCCTGTCAAATCCTTCTCAGTATCGTGGTTCCCAAGCGTTACTGCCCATGGAACCTTGGCATCAATAAAAACTTTGGATAGTGACATCCAGCCTTTTGCCGTGTTTTTGGAACATACGATATCGCCGGTTAAAACAACCAGATCGGGCTTTTCAATGGCAATCACTGTTTTCATCATTGCCAGCGCACTGTCGGACCTGTTGTACGGATCTACCAGATAATGAATATCCGTAAACTGTACTATTTTAATTTTACCGTCCTGATTGAAACGGAGGACGGGGGATGGTTCTCCTTTCCCAAAAATTAATAGCGGCAACAAAGCCATTAAAACAATAATTCCGGTTAAACTCTTCATCGCTTTATAGTACTTCAATTTTGGTTTCCCGCTTTTAAATAATGACATTTTTAAATCCATATTTATTTCCAGTTATAATTCGGTTTATTTCCCATCTCAAAGACCAGTTTCTCTCCGCTGACAATGTCTTTATAGCTTATAAACGGCGTTTGAAGAGGTTTTCCGTCCAACGTCACGTTCTGCACATATTTATTTTCTTCCGAAATATTATTGGCTAAAATTTCAAGTTTCCGGGGCTTTCCACCGACAGAATAGTTGATGACTAATTCCGGGAATTGCGGCGCCCCGATCGCATACATTCCCGAAGCAGGAGTTACCGGGTAGAAACCCATTACCCCGAAAATGTACCAGGCCGACATTTGTCCGCAGTCGTCGTTTCCGTTAATCCCGAGCGGCTTGTTCCTGAAGTTTTCCTCCGAAGTATGTTTCCGTATCAGTTCCTGCGTTTTCCACGGTTTTCCACAGTAGTTGAACAGGTAAATGTAATGATGCCCCGGCTCATTGTCGTGCCGGTAATGATTGCCTTCAAAATTTTCCTCCAGCTTTGAAGCAAACTTCTCCTGTCCCCCCATCAGTTCAATCATCCCTTCGGGATCATGCAATGCGCCAAACAAATAGGTCCATGCATTGCCTTCTGTAAAACCTGCCGGCGGATGGGTCGCCTCATTCACATCTGACGAACGCGGAGGCTCAACATGCCAGCCCCCATCCGAATAACGGGCAGTCATAAAACCGGTTTCCGGGTTGTACAGGTTTTTGTAATTTTTACTGTTTTTCATCAGTAAGTCATAATCCTCCTGTTTTCCTAAGTCTTTTGCCATTTGGGCGATACTGTAATCGTCGATTCCAAATTCGATGGTCCGGGAAACCGATTCCCGGGTTTTATCGACCGGTATGTACCCAAGCGAATGATAATAACTCAATCCGCCACGGGCTTCACAGGAAGTCCACCAATCGCGGTCGCCCCACATTTTTATCGAATCGCCATCAGGCGGGACCATGGCATTTTTCCGCACTGCCTCATACGCCAGGTTGATGTCGTAATCCCTGAACCCGTTGATATACGCGTCGGCAATGACCGCATCGGCGTGTGTACCGATCATGATACCGGTATAGGTCGGGTTTGGCCATTTGGGCAACCAACCGCCTTCGCGATACATTTGCAGCAACGCCCGGATCATCGGGCTTACCCGTTCCGGTTGGGTAAATTGCAGCAGCGGGTGAAACGCCCTGAAAGTATCCCATAATGAGAAATCATTATACGAATCTCCTTCATGTACCTGATCGTCGAAAGCACTGTAATATTTTCCGTATTCAGAAAGTTCGCGGGGAAACAGCATGGTATGGAAGAGAGCGGTATAGAAAATACTTTTCTGATCTTCAGAAACACCATTGACCTTTATCCGGCTAAGATTTTCCTGCCATATTTGACGGGTATCCTTTACAACCTTTTGAAAATCCCATCCGGGTATTTCGATAGACAGGTTTTTCCGGGCCTGTTCCAGACTGATGAACGACGTGGCAACTTTTACTTTTACCGTCTCATTTTCCTTTGTCTTAAAGCTGATATAGGCCCCCATTCGCGTACCGTATTGCTCGGCGTTCCCTATTTTTATATCGGCCGTATCGTTTCCTTCCCAGGTTCCAAAACCATCAAAGGGTTTGTCAAACTGAATGATAAAATAGCCTTTAAAATTGGGAAGTTTAGGGCCTAATTGTGCAGACATCCGGTCGGGATTATAACCGTATATTTCTCCTTTTTCCTGATCGACCTTCACATAGCCTTTCAACGAGTTGATCCTTTCGGTATAATCATTTGCCGAATTTTTAAGTTTCGAATTCAGGTTAATCCCCTGAATGATCAAATGAGCTTCGTCCGATTGAGGAAAGGTAAACTGAAATATTCCGCACCGTGAAGCAGCAGCTATCTCGCCTTTAATTTTTTTATCGCCGGTGAGCATATCTACCGAATAATAATGTGGCTTTGAAATTTCATTCGCATGGTGAAAATTCAGGGCGCGCTCTTCGGGCAATACTTTCAATTGGCCAATTTGCGGCATCACGGAAACATACCCGTAATCGCCCATCCAAACGGTGGGCTGGTGCGTTGCAGTAAACCCCATAACCGTTGAATCTTCATACACATAAATCATTCGGCCCATTTTATTCTCGCAGGTTTGCGCAACAAAATTGGTCATTGCAAAAGGCGCCCCGACACATGGCATTGTACCGCCGCCTTCCAGCTTTTCTTTAAAACCGGCAAACGGAGTCCCGATCAATGGATTCACATAATCAACTTCCTGCCTGCTTTGTGTACAGGAAGCGAAAATAATCAGGAAAATAAGGATAAAAAGATTTCTTTTCATTCGTATCTGGTTTTATATTATTCAGTTGGTTTAAGAGGCTGTCCCAAAAGTCCTGAATAGAGTCAACCCTAACTTGTTTCGGGATCTCATCGTTCTAATAATCAGACCCTGAAATAAATTCAGGGTGACGCGAGTTGCGGATTTTCAAACTTTTTGGACAGCCTATTCTTTCTTCATGTAAAAACTATTTTACAAAGAACGGTTGTGTACACACGAAAGAGTTACCCGCGCCGTGAATTTCAGCCCGGACATACTTGCTTTTTGCAGGCAGGTCTTTCAGCGAAAAAACTTCCCCTTCACCCATCTTTATTCCACCGGAAATCCAGACGACCGAATCCTGCCCTGTACTTTCAATCCGGATCGTTCCTTTTTTCCGGTCTACCTGTATTGATTTGATTGCCGGCGGCTGCGGCCCTTTGACACCCTGCGGTGCATGTACCAAGTAAAAGGCCCCCTTTTCCATGGCGACGCGCACTTCTTTTTCATTCAATCGGGAAAGGGGAAAAACATTCCAGTTTTTGCCCAGGTCCCGTTTCGAGTAAAAATCATCATTTGAAAATCCCCAAACCGGACGCGCCGACGCCATGGCCGTCTGGATCGAGTCCCAGGTCCGGAGCAAACGGGGATACCGCCCATTCGAGTTAAATATCTCAATACCCTTCAGATGTTGATATTGTTTGAGCAAGTTGACATACCACCCGACTGAAAATTTTTCCAGGCCCGGATGGTTTAATACCGCCAGCCCCTTTTTTGCAGCCGTAGCATCCAATACATTTCCTTCGGAATTGTCAAGGTCGTTAAAATAACTGTTCACGCCATGTTTTTCGTGCAACAATGCACTTCCCTGAATGGCCACCATCTCTGCTTTTAATGGGTCAACTCCTTTAAATACCGTGTCTTGTAAAGGAATAGAATGGTCTTCAAAAGGTTTTGGCACAATGTGATAGATTCGCGAAAAACTTAAATCGCTTGTTTTAAATCTGGAAAATTCATTCCAGGGATACGTGACGATATGACGATCGGTAATCGCCAGAATATGATAACCTGACTTTTTATATTCTTCAACAACCGATTGGGGGTTCATCCAACCATTACTTACCAGCGTATGTGCGTTCAGGTTGGCCTTGTATTGCTTGTACTTTGTCCAGTCGACATGTTCATACGGATTTTGAATCTGACGGACTGACTGGCTTTGACCATGAAACGATATGGCAGATATCAATAATAAAATCAATGCCGTACGAATAAAAATCGTAAGGACGAATGAGTTGCGGTAGTAATTTTTTAATTCCATAATTTCCTTTTAACTTGTTTCAAATCATTTTTATATTCTGAAGGAGATTACTCCATTCCCCAGGTTTTATTTGGTTCAATGCCCATTTCAAACACCAGTTCCCCGCCGTCGGCGATCTCTTTATGGGAAAGCCAGGAGCGGCTTAACGGCTGTCCGTTAAGCGAAGCTGACTGGATGTAAATATTCTCTTTGCTGAGATTTCGGGCTTTCATTGTAAATTTTTTGCCTTTATAAATTGAATTATCAAGGTGTATGGTGACTTTATCGAACACCGGGGCTGTTATTTGATAAACCGGATCACCGGGGCATAATTGGTAAAGCCCCATTGCGCTCATGGTATACCAGGCAGCCATGCAACCATAATCACAGTCCATTTCCTTCAAATACCCGTCGGGCGTAGCTTTATAAACCCTGTCGAAAATGGGTTCAGGGAAGAAATCGTGTGTGCCGTATTTCTGGACGATTGGCTCGGTGAGGATTTTCTGTACCCATTTTTGAGTAAGCCACGGAGCGCCTGCAGTATTAAACAGGAAAGGCGCCTGCAAGTCAATCTGGTTCCCCGCCGTATAAAGATCGTTATCAAAAAAATATTCAAGTTCTTTCAGAAAAGCATCTTTACCCCCGAATTTTTCTATCAGTCCGGGAACATCGTGCAGCACGTTCCAGCGCCAGTGCCATTTACTGCCTTCATAGGTATATTTTTCACGATTTATTGTCGGATCATCGGGAAAGTCGAGCCAGGTGCCGTCGGCTGCGCGGGCCCGGAAAAACCGGATCGAAGGGGCCCACGTATTTTTCCAGTATTCCGACCGTTTCAGAAAATACCTGTAATCTTCATCATTACCGATTGATTTGGCGACCTGCGCCACGCACCAGTTGTCCCAGCTATATTCCCCGGTCTGGTCGGGACGCGCCGGAATATACCCGATTGAATCGTACCGTTCGGGCATTTGCAGCAATGCTTCCTGCCGGAGATACGGATAAACAGAGGCCACATCGATATCAAAAAGCCCTTTAAAATACGCATCTGTCATTACCATCAGCATGTGTTCGTGGCGACAGGTAGAAAAGGGTTGAAACCCGTTCTTTCCCCGGGGAGAAAAACCAATACCATGGGCCGGATGGTCATGATCGGGAAAAGGAGCGTAATTGTCGGCCTGGCTGTAAAGATCGCGTAACGATTTCACAATATCGCGGTACACATCGGGCATGAACAGGCTATACAAGGGATATTTTGTGCGGAAAGAATCCCAGAACGCATAGTTGTTGTAGTGTTTATATCCTTCGGCATGGTGAACCTGGCCGTCAATCCCGGGATAAGCGCCATCTGTATCGCTCAGTACGACCGGCAGGAAACAGGAGTGGTAAAGGGCTGTATAAAAAATAGTTTTGTATTCTTCATTTCCTTCCACTTTTATCCTCGATAATTTTTCATTCCATAGTTCAGCCGCTTTTTTTTCCACCTTTTCGAATCCCCATTCCGGGCATTCCGCCCGGAGATTGGCACGGGCAGCTTCTATTCCGGTCAGTGAAACGCCCACTCTTACCTCTAACGGATGAGCTTTCAGGTCGCCAAAACCACAAACCATTCCGCCGTCGGCCTGATTGTCCAATGCATTGCCTGATCCCAGTTCACTGCCATTCCAGATGTTTGTATATACAACGGGAACATTGAATTCCATCACAAAATAAATTCCTCCGAATACCGACTGCATTCCTTCAATGGTCTGTTCTCCTGCCATTTTAAATGAAATAGCTGCCGAACCGCTGCGGTTGCCCTCGTAAAGGAACAAATTAACCGGGCTTCCTTCGGGGAAAGTGTATTTATGATATCCCACATGTGGCATGGCGGCAAATTCAGCAAGAATGTTTTCCCTGCTTAGGCGGGTGGAATAATACCCTGCCCTGGCACGCTCCGAATGTTTATCGAAATCGGCCACAGGGTTTTTAAAAAATGTATCTGTCGGGGCAGTTACAAACGGCATGACCGAGAGCAGGCCGGAACGGTCGCAAATGCTGACACCCCCGGAACTGGGATGGTGAAAATGGCTGAACCCGCGCAACTGGCTGTCGGAATAATCGTAGCCCGAATGCGCCAGATTGCCGTCAGCCGTCAAACTGCCGGGATACGTGTCCGCGCATAATTCCACCAGCCCGAAAGGCGCCACTGCTGCCGGGAGCCAATGCCCGTGATCGCCCTGGGTACAGATGAAAGGATCGACATAATCGACAGCTTGTTTCTCCTGGCATGACGACACAGCAAAAAGTAGGATCAGTAATAGAAAATAGGTTTTCCCTTCCATGTATTTATTTTTTAAATTATCATTTGGAGTCCTGTAAACATCGAATGCAGAAGCCATTCTGCTTGCTAAAGTTGTTTCTTCCGAGATAGCTGTAATAGCTGTGGATGAACCTGTACCAGCCCTTTGAGCCGGAGGACTCCGTGGAGCTCCACCAGTACGCGTATGTCCCTACATAATTGAATTTTCCGAGGAAATTACGATAACCTCCCGGGAGAGCGGTGAACCCGCTGCTGTTGTTACTCGCCTGGTCGTGCCCCACATTGCCGGTTATATCGTGCGCTTTCCATCCCGACGAGGCTGCCATTGCTTTGGCAATATCTCTTCTTTCACCCTCAAATGCATACCCATTGTTCCCCAGATACAAAGCCAGTATCTTCCAATCTTCGTCGGTAGGAACATGCCACCCTTCAGGGCATATATTTCTATTTTGATTACTTGTCGCATCGGTTGCATACCAGTTGTATAATGCGCCATACTTAATATAAGCAGCCGAATCGTTGTTGTACCAGCAATACGAAGGCGTGGTCAATTCGGCCCAGGTTGAATCGCCGGTTACATTGGCGATGGCTGTACCATCCGAATATTTGGTGGTTTTCAGGTTTTCTGCCATCCACACCTGACCCCCAAACTTTACTGTTTTGTATTCATTGCCATCCACATCTTTCACTGGCTGGGCCTGTACCCCGGATAATGTTATCCAGATCAGGAAAACAAATAATGATCGTACAACTTCCTTTTGCATCCTTTCCTGTTTTTATTGTTTCGTTTTCTATGCACTTAAAAATTATATATTTCCCGGACTGCGCCAGGTGTAGATCCGTCGCCCAAATCAACCACTTTCTTTACCTGTGAAAAATCATTCCCTGTCAGTTTAATATTGGACGATTTTTCACCTTCTATCCGTACAAATTTTGACGTTGGCCCGGTTGAATGATATCCGGATAAGGTAACATTGGTTGACTGGATTACCCGCAGAAGCGATTGATCGCCTGTTGGGTTGTCGGCAGAGAAATTACTGATGCGGATGCCGTGGCAATCATCTAACACGATTGCAGGGCGTGCATCCGGATTCCGCAGGTTAAAACGGAAATTTTCAAACTGCAGGTTTTTCACATGCCGGATATAAAATCCGTAAGCCGGCAAACTATACCCGAACATCCGGTTGTCGGGACCCACGCTGTTACGCTCGGGAACCGGGGCCCACGCTTCTTCTTCGATAGCAGTCCCCCTGCAATTAAAAATGACGTCTTTAATGATAAAATTCTCAATAAATCCGCCGGGAACACCGGTTATTGAACTGGTCATCAGGCTTTCATCTGCAGCTATAATATTACTAATGACCACATTCTTAAAGATGCCGACTCCTTTCCTGCTTCCTAACTTGATAAACAGCGGGGTTTGGATGCCGGTCATGGTAATATTGGAAATTGTTACATGGTCCATGATCCCTCCGTCGACAATTTCCAGTGCAATGCCGGAAATCACAGTCGTATCGTTCGAAATACCAGGAATCATTTCCGACCAGTTTCGGGTAGAAACCTGCGACGGCCTGCGAATGACACAATTGCTGATGGCTATATTCCGGAATCCGGCATCGCTCGCCGTGCCAAACTTGATCGCATTGCAAATGGAACCAAGCACGCAGTTGGTAATAGCAATATTTTCAACCATATAGCCAACTCTTTCACTTTTCAGGCAAATAGCGTCATCGTCGCAATCGACCACGCAATCGGAAAGGACAATATTCTTCCCTTCAATATCAATTCCGTCATTATTTACATTTGAAAAAGAGTATATGCGGATACCCTGAATTTTTACGCCATCACATTCCCGTATCCGGAACACCCAGGTAGGGGAATTGATCAGGGTTATATCGGTGACGGTGATATTCTTACAGTTCAGTAAAAAGATGTTGTGGTGCCTTGGCCCCGATTTGGGAAAAAACTCTTTAAATCCCTGCCCGTTAATGGTTCCCAATCCGGTAATGGCGGCATTTTGAATATTATTGGCAAATACAACACCTCCCTTAAACGCATTTGGGTCTTTACTTCCGAGTAATGTGGCACCTTTCTGAATATGCAGGTTTACCCCGTCTTTCAGAAAAACAGTGGTAGTCAGGTAGGTTCCTGCCGGAAGCGTAACGGTTCCGCCCCCTGTGGCATTACATTGATCAACTGCATCCTGGATTGCTTTTGTTGTCAGGGTTTTTCCATCTGCAACAGCCCCAAAATCAAGGACATTAAAATCATTAGCCCGGACGATAAGAGCGGTCAGGCAAAATACAATAATAAGGTAATTCTTCATGTCTGAATTTCTAATTTGAATTAATGATTACATCGGAGCTTTAATTTCCTCGTCTTTACTCCGAACATACAAGTCTTTACTTCTTTGTTCTTTTGCCGGTATCGGCTTTCGTTCTTTTATCAGGGGATACTGGTACCAGTAGGCCACCGAACTGACATCGTCGGATCGGAGATAGTACACTTTATCAGTGCTTCGCCTCGGATGGTCGAACCGCATAAAGATGAGCGAATCGCCGTATTTTTTCCGGGCATCGTCAAGAAAAGCAGTCCCCATTTGCTGGACATTGATCTTTATTTCATCCTGAAAATAGATCGGGTCGTTAACATGAAAACGGTACATCGAACAAAAACCGGGCTCCACCAATGGAGCTCCACGGTATGGTACACTGTGAGTGCTCAAGCCCCATGCGGCGCCAAAATAATCTTCAATGCCCGTTCCGCAAATAGTCGGATATTTTGTGTCACCGTCAATATAAAACTTCATTTCACCTTCGCCCCACCAACCCGATATCAGGGGCCTGACGCCAATTACACATCCCAGAAATACGCCTTTGGCACCCTTTGTCTCCATGATTGTATAATCGCGCCCGTACCGGGTAGGATTTTCACGGTTAAAGGAGGCATGAAACCGTCCGTCATCCTTTTTTACTTTGTCTCCGAGCGTAAAGTCAACCTGATAAAAAAACCAGTCAAAATCCGTATCCGATTCATTGGTTACCGTAATCCGGGCATGTTCTTTAAACGGCATGGGAATGTCGCAGTTGCATCCCCAGGAAGGCTGGATGGAAATCAGTTGCGATGTCATCAGCGCATCGGCGCCATGCGACATTCCGAAAAAATCGCCCAATGGTATTTCTACACTTGGAACATCGCTATGCTCCCAGTACATCCGGAGGATGATATTCCGGAGGTCGCCCGGGGCCCGCCGGCTGACTGTACACCAGATATGACGAACCATTCCCGGACCGTCGGTATCAAGTAGCGTTTCGGTGGCGCCTTGCCTGAAGTCCTTGATTGCAGGATTTCCTTTCAGGCCGTCTTTTGTCATTCCTCCTTTTCCTTTTTCTGCCAGACGATTTTCTGCACTGGCAGCCCGGCTGTCCAGATTTTTTAATTTATAAAGTTGAAGCGGTTGCTGCGCCAACCCCTGAAAGGAGAAACAGGCAAATGACACGATCAAGAAAATTAGTATCTGTTTCATAATCCCTGGTTTGATGCGTTTTTAATTAGCTGATTTTCTTTTGTCATTCTTCCTTTTCGTTTCGAAAATCAAAAGTCAGTTTCATGCTTAATTTCCGTTCATGTATTTTAACCGGGCTGAAATAATACGGGAATGACTGCGGCCCTGATGCAGGCGCATCGGTAAACTTAGTGCCAATGCCGCTGATCCCGTGCAAAAACGACAGGTCGCCTTTCGGGTACACAATCGTTGTATTTCGCGGGTGTTTGGGAACCGGTGGCGTCAACATCCGGAGAAAAATGTCATCGCTGTGAATATACACCATGAAATCAGGCATTTCTTTGCCTAAAACCTTCACCCAGTACATTCCGGAGTGGTAACCTTTAAATTCGGGATAAACAAATCCTGACTCGCCGGTGACCGTGTTGTTGTATGCTTTCTCCCAAACACCAAATTCAGTCCCTTTCATCCGGTTTTTATATACCCGGTAAGGTCCGTTTCCAAGCCACTTCATCCCGGCAATAGTTTCCTCCGGAAAATCGAATGTGATCCCGGCAAACAAACACTGGTCAGCCGGTTCGTAGGCCACTTCCAGATCGAGCAACCCGTTGCCGCTGATTGTCCATTTGTTCCAATCTCCGTTGCTGTATTGAGTTTCAATTAACAGTTTGTCCCCCTCAAATTGGGTGGAAACCTGTTTTACTGTCTTTTCGCCACTCACAAATACCGGCCCGTTTGAAAGCGGAATTTGTTTTCCGCTACTCATAACCTGTTGGATGGTACCATCGGTTTTGCTGAAAGAAAAAACAAGGTTCGCAGCCTTCACTGTAATGGTTTGACCTGTTTCCTCAATAACCGGTTTTGCTGACGAAGATTCTGTCAGCAATTCTTCGGTTTTGATTTCCGGGTGTTTCAGTGGCCAGGTCCAGGTATTCACATGCCGGCCATGCGGATCGGTCATTTTGATGCGCAAGACATCCATCGATTGCCAGCCGGGAGATAACGCAACTTTTAAAAACCCTTTTTCTCCGGGAGCCAGGTCAACCTTCAGGCTTTCGGTGCCGGTAATAGTTTCACCTTTGTCCTCATCCGGTCCCGGAAATTTTGCCCATTCCGCAACGAACGAGCACTGGCTGAAGTCCGTATAAAAATACCGGTTTTCGATGCGAAAACTCCCGTCAAAACCGGGCGTGATGTATCGCTTTTCAAAATAAACCGGCGACCATATTTCGCGGATGGTATAGAAACTGCCTTCTTTTTCGTGGTAAGGCCCGACGATTCCGTCGGGGGCATAATTTCCGTGCGGATCGAGCTCCCCGTTGCGGTCGGTCCGTTCAATTGACTCATCGGCAAAAACCCACAGGAATCCCCCGGCACAAAGCGGATCATCCCACATTTTCTGCCAGTAGTCGTCCAGCCCGGCTCCCAGCCCGCCATCGTGCAACCCATGTAGAAACTCAGTCGGCAAAAATATCTTACGCCGGCTGAACCCGTCGTGCGACAAATAATTATAATCGATATAATGTAGCGTATTGATCAGGTCGTAATCCTGCCAGGGGTGCAGTACTTTCCGTTTTTGGATATCCAATTCAGCAAAATCATCGTCCAGGTTCCGGTTTTCGCCTCCTTCGTTGCCATTGTTCCACAGTATAACCGACGGGTGGTTCACATCGCGGGCAAGCATATCTTCAAGCAATTTACGGGCAAGGGGACTTTCGGGTGAAGGTTCCTGCCAAGCCGTAAATTCGTCGATAACAAACAATCCCAACGAGTCGCAAACATCCAGAAAATGTTCTTCGGGGGCATAATGCGACATGCGGACTGCATTGATATTCATGTCTTTCATCAAGTTGACATCCTCAATGCTGAATGTTTTACAGGAAGTGCGCCCGCACTTTGGACGGAACGTATGACGGCATACTCCCTTCATTTTTATGCGGGTACCATTCACATAAATACCATCGCTTTCACGAACCTCAACCGTACGGAAACCGATTCGTTTGCTCATTTGATGAATAAGCCGGTTGTTTTTGTCGAGCAGGGTAAAAACCGTATTGTACAAATTCGGGAACTCGGGCGACCAGGTTTTGGGCGCTGTCATTTTTTCTGAAAAATGCGTAACCGGGCTGGCTGCTCTGGTCTCGAAACGGGCTTCTGTTTTTCCGTTTAAATCCTGTATTTCGACCACCACTTTCGCGGCATTTTTCCATCCTGACAGATGGACTTCTGCGTTGAAATCTCCGTTGGCCTGTGCATCAACCGCTACCCGCTGAATGTTTTCGAGAGGTTTGCATTCGAGATAAACCGGGCGGAAGATCCCGCCGAAAACCCAGTAATCGGCATGGCGTTCGGCCTGATTGATCCCCGGATGACCGGAATGTTTTTTGACCAATACTTCCAGCTCGTTTTCCTGTCCCCAACGGACCAGTTTGTTGATGTTGTACCTGAACCGATAAAACGACCCCTGATGGATTGGCCCGGCTGGTTTGCCGTTAATTTTCACCTCGGCGTCGGTCATCACCCCGTCGAAAACAAGATCAACCTGTTTTCCTTTCCATGCCGGGGAAACGATGAAACGATATTTGTAGGTGCCGGTCTCGTTCAGGCGACCTTCCAGTTCATCGCGCCCGAAATTGTAGGCGCCGAATCCCTGCTGCTCCCAGCACGACGGGACTTCTATGGTTGTCCATTTGCCGCTGTTTTGCCCGGCAGAACAATAAAAATCCCAAGCGATGGGATGGTCGGCCCCCGTCCCTGATAGATACCGGATTTCGGTTTGCTGAGCAAATAATAATCCGGGCAGAAAGAGAATTAGTATGAGTTGGTTTAGTTTCATTCGCAATTTCTTTATTCCGTTGAATTATTTTGGTTTTTCAATAAAAAACGGCTGCGTACAAACGACAATATCGTCAACGCCATACAGTTCAGCCCGGACATATTTGATGTTTCCCTGCGATTTTTTTAATACGAACCGGTTCCCCTGCATGATTTTTTTGCCTTCCGCTATCCAAACAATTGAATCGCTCCCGGATGCGTCGATCCTGATTTTTCCTTTTCGTTGATCCACTTTTATCGATTCAATGACAGGAGGTTTCGAACCGCGATGCCCATCGGGGGCATATACGAAATAGAACGTTCCGTTTTCCATTGCCTGACGAACTTCCTGTTCGTTTAGTTCAGGTAAAGGAAATACATTCCAGTTCCGTCCAAAGTCGCGCAGGGAGTGCATATCATCGTTTGAAAAGCCCCAAACCGGTCGCACCGGAGCCATTACCGTCAGGATAGAGTCCCACAGCATATCATCGTGGGGGAACCGCTTTCCGCAGTTGTACACTTCCATGCCCAGCAGATGGTTGTATCGTTTGAATAAATCGAGATACCATTCCAGACTGTAATGTTTGGGATTGGTTTCATGGTAACGTCCCGGATGGTTCAGTACCGTGAGGCCGTTTTTTGCTGCCGTAGCATTCAGCGATTCAATTTCTGTATTTGTTCCATTATGATCGTTGAAAAAACTGTTCATGTGATGGTGGCTCGACAATTCATTTCCCTGAATAGCTACCATCCCTGCATCGGAAGGATTGACATCCTTAAAAACAAGATCATCCGGCGTTATGAAACCTTCTTCCTGCGGTTTCAGCTCTTTATTGGTTATCCGCTTCTCATTCTTGGCATTCATCTCAAATTTGGAAAATTCAGTCCATGGCCAGGTTACTGAATTATGATCGGAAATAGCCAGTATCTGATAACCCGCTTCCCGGTACTTTTCGACTACCGTATGAGGGTTCATCCAACCATCGCTGACCATGGTGTGGGTATGCAGATTGGCTTTGTGTTGCCCGTATTTTTCCCAATCGACCGTGGCATAAGGATTCCTTATTTGCTGTACGGAACTGCATCCTGCCAGTATCGTCAAGGCTATCGTTACGGGCAAAACTGTCTTTATAAAAAACCGGCCTATTGGCAAGTGAATGATATTCTTTGTGTGTGTCATGATTGTATCTCTTTGAATTTTTATCCGTTCAGGCAATCTTCAACCGGATTGCCAGTAAGAAAATTAAACAGGTTGAGCGCGGCCCTTCGCTGAAGTTCCGACGCAGCCTGATCGGAATACCACGCATAATGGCCGGTACATACGGTTCGCGGATGGTTGGTCAACCCCTGCTGATTACCGGTTACCGGTTCATCTTCGTACACATCCAACCCGGCGCTGTGGATTTTATCTGCGTCCAGCGCTTCAAACAACGCTTTTTCGCAAATCACCTCGCCACGCGACGTATTGATGATCACCGGGCGCTTTTTCATTTTTGAAAATGCGTTATAATCCAGAAGATGTTTCGTCTTTTCCGTGAGGTTGCAATGTATGCTGATGACGTCCGATTTTTCCAGCAATTCATCCAGTGTGACCTGCTGTGCCGATAGTTGAGCAAAATGGGTTTCCGGTTTATACGGATCGCATGCGATGACCTGCTGATACAGAGGGGATGCTTTTTTACAGAACTCGCTGCCAATCCGCCCGATGCCGATAATTCCCAGGGTTTTATCATGCAGTTCGAAAATATCGGGAACCGGAGGGGCGGCAAATTTTTGCACCAGTTGAAAGTGGGGATCCCATAATGCACGGGTACATGCAAACATCAATGCCATCGCATGGTCGGAAACTGAATGATTGGCGTACCCTTGTACATTGGCCACTTTAACGCCATGTCTCGTACAGGCGCCCACATCTACATTGTCGTATCCTACCCCATAACGGACCACTGCTTTCAGGTTTTCCATTCCCGAGAGAAACGTTTCGTCAATGGTTGTATGCCTGACAAGGATACCGTCTGCATTCTTTGCAAATTCTTTTTTTTCGGCCGGGTCTCCCTTGTAGGTAGGATGAATTTTCAGGTTAAATCCATTTCCCTCAAAAATTTCCTTTTCAAACGCGTATGATTTATATCCCGAATCGATAATTACAATCTCCATAGTATCTCTTTTTAGTTCCAATTTTATAATCCTTCAGAGTTTAAATTCCATTATAGGCCGAAAATCCGCCATCAACAGAAATGATTGACCCGGTTACAAATGACGACGAATCGGACAAAAGCCAGAAAACAGTTGAAATAAGGTCTTCCGGATTTCCCAATTTTCCCAATGGCGTATGGTCTACGATTCGTTTTCCCCTTGGTGTAAACTCACCCGATGCTTCATCGATTAGTAAAAAACGGTTCTGCTCGGTCAGGAAAAATCCCGGGGCAATCGCGTTTACCCGGATGTTCGATTTTGAAAGATGAACAGCCAGCCAAAGGGTAAAATTGCTTATTGCTGCTTTTCCCGCACAGTATGCCGGTGATTTGGTCAGTGGCCGGATGGCTCCCATCGAACTGATGTTAATGATGTTACCGGATTGTTGCCGTGCCATTGCTTCGCCAAATACTTTGGAGGGGATCACACTGCCCATAAAATTCAGGTCGGTAGTAGCCTGAAAATCCGACAGGTTTATGCCGAAGAATGTATCTTCCAAAGGCGTTTCGGTAGTTAAAAATTCAGTTTTGGCCGATGCTCCTTTTGTCGCCCCGCCCGCCACATTCAACAA
This sequence comes from Prolixibacteraceae bacterium, assembly GCA_034003625.1. GTDB lineage: Bacteria > Bacteroidota > Bacteroidia > Bacteroidales > Prolixibacteraceae > GWE2-42-39. The sequence continues at coordinate 36,940 of JAVEYG010000003.1, forward strand.
TCCGTCAATCCGTCCAAACTCTTTTAAAATTTCAACCTCTATTTTCTTGAGGGCCGTCACATCAAACACATTACAGGCAAAAGCAAGATGGTTTTCCCCGAATATCCTGATCTTTTCTTCGGTAATTTTTAATTTTTCTTCGTTGAAATCAAGAATACATAAACGGGCCCCGGATTTTGCCAATGCGATAGCAATTGTTGAGCCGATTACCCCGCCAGCCCCCGTGATGATGATACATTTGTGTTTAACTGAAAACATCCTGTTTATTTTTATAAGATTAACTCTGCCTCTGAATTTTGTTGTCTGAGAATCCGGAAATCTGAAATTCTTTTTAATCTCTTTCCGGAGGATTGCCAATAATATGTGAAACATCCATGATATAGATCTGCCTCCCAAAATCTTTTTCGTGGGTTGAATCAAACGAAATGGTTTTTCCGTCGTGCGAGAACCGGGGGTGAAGGTCCGTCCTCATTGCGGCGAGGTGCGTCCGGTAAATATACCCGCCAATACGGGTTTCCAGCTTGGCCAGAGGAATAAATTTCCGGCTTGGCAAATGATACAAATACAGGTAGATATGACCGTCGCCATCCGATGCGTCATTTAAAATCCAGTCGCCTGTCCGGTCGATTGTAATATGCCCGTTGGGTGCGCCAAAAACTTTTTCCCTGGCACGTCCGGAGCCATCGTCTGTAAACCGGAAAAACCCCAAACTGACTTCTCCATCGGGCGATTCATGGTAACCGTTATCCAACACTTCTTCATCGTTCACCCAGTAATGGTGGCTCGGTTCCTTATAGAAATACCGGACATCCTTTCCGTCTGCGTTTACGGTATATCCCTCTGTCCTGATCCGCCAGTTGCCCCATACGTTCTGAAAATCTTTGGCAAAAATGAATATGCGGCTTCCGGAAGGATTGTAGCCTGCCCTGAAAAAATAGAGGTTCCGGTTCAGCGTATCGGACGGGAATCCATCCGGGTACATCACTTTTGCGATATCTCTGATTGATAGAATCCGTTTCAACGCCCCGGAGGCCATGTCAATTTCCCATAAACCAATATTGCCGGGCGCCCACTGGTCTTTATACGGGTCTTCAACTCCCGGATATTTGCAGCCCCGGTGTTGTACCCGCTCGTAATTTACTCCCAGCCCTGTCTTTCCGTCGGGCGAAGTGACATAAACCGGGAAGGGTATTGTTCGCGTCGTTTTTGTTTTTACATTGTAAACTTTAGTTACCAGTGTTTTGCCATCTTTCGAGTGATCGTTCCAGATGATTTCTTCGTAGCTGCCCGGAACCCATTGCAGGCGGCACCCCTGTTGCCAGTTCCATGCGGTTGTTTCCCCTATTTTTTGCCATTTATTGTTATTCTGAAGGTCGAAAATCCCGATTTCACTGATATCGGTGGGCTGTACTTCGCGGCCTTCCATAAAAAACCTCATTCCCAGCAAATACCGTCCGCTTGGCTCAAATTGCAAACATTCGGTTGGCGTATGATTGTAATAGAAAAAATTGTGATACAGCGGTTTGTCCTTTGTACCGACCGGAGAAATACGGACTGGCTCAAAATAGTGGATGTCCGTAGCGCTGATCATTTCATCATAACTGTTGAAAACGCTATATTTAGCAGGAGTAACAGGTTGAGAATTACAGAGAAAATTTATAGCTGCTGTCAATCCAACAACGATAACAGCGCCTGCAAAAACGGGAATGTCCAGTTTTATTAATGATTTTCTATTTGTTGTCATAATTACACTTTGATAAATATATTCTTTCTATAAAGCATGTACAGGAATACCCAGCAAACGGTCGTCAATCCAATCCCATTTATTAATTGTGTCCAATTTTCAGGCAGAAGAGCTGCGATACCGTTAAAGAAAAAACCTGCGGTATATTTGAAATCAATGATTCTTCTTCCGAGGTAGATTGTTATTGGGTTCAGACCAATTACGATAAAAATAAATGCCCACTTTTTATAGTTCCACACCTCAATTACCATGTGAAAGATGGAGAAAAGAAGAAGGCTCAGTCCTCCCGCAAAGCAGACAAATGAACTTGTCCATAGATGCTTGTTGATTGGAAAAAACAGATCCCATATTTTCCCGATCAATATCAACGCGATTGCCGCCAGCACCATGTACGCGACCTTTCGTGAAGGCTTGTCATCCAGGTATTTCGATAGCATAAATTCACCTGCAAGCATTCCAAGCAATGCAGTTCCTGTAGCCGGTACAATCGAGAATAATTGCTCGGAATTGCCATACGGTCCGGGCATGAGAAGACGGTCGATATAACCGGTGAGATTTCCATCCGGCGAAAACATATCGTTTGAACCAAGATCGTGGGCAGGGAAAAGTACCAGTGCAAGCCAGTAAACGATTAAAAGCCCCGCAAACCAAATGATCCGGAAGCAGGTTCTTGTATTCATATAAATAAGAGCTGCAAACATCCAAGCGAGACCAATGATTCCCAAAACACTCCGGTACGATAAATTTGCAAAATCGAAACTAACCGCATTACTATAAAATATTCCCAACAGAACCAGCAGCAATCCACGCCGGATTACATGAACATACAACGATTTACGGCTTGCGTTCATTGCTGTACGCTTTGCAGAGGAAAAAGGGAAAGACATTCCGGCAATAAAGAGAAACAACGGAAAAATCATATCATAAAAAGTGAACCCGTGCCATTCGGTATGTTTCACCTGAGTTGCCCACCATTGAAAAACAGGGCAGCCCGTAAGTGTGGCAAGGCCAAGAAAAATATGCCTCCCGCCCATGATCCAGAACATATCGAATCCGCGCAATGCGTCGATCGACTGTAACCGTTTCGTCTCAGGTTTATTTTCGCTTCCCATCGCATCAATTTTTAATCATTCCTGACAACCATTTGAGATGATCTTTTGCAGTATCCACCGAGGCATTTTTTATGCTCTTCTTTAACGCGGCGGCAACTTCTTTTTTCCCCTTCTCTGAAGTTTGAGAATCGGAAGCTTTTGCGACAATATCAAAAAGAGCTTGCCTTGCACAACTTTTTGCAACCGGATTATCGTCCGAAATCAAACGAGTCAATGGTTGTATCATTGTTGCACCCAAGTTAACGGCAGCTTCCATTGCTAAAACTCTCCGCTTTTCATTTTCATCATAAAATCCTTTCAACACATAATCCGGTTCCGCATCAAAATCCCGGATCGAAATATTCCTGAACTTAGCAAACTGATTTGGCTTGTTGGTATGGCTTCCCTGAAAACCAACGGCGCCAAAGAAAGGCATATCAGCCAATGTTTTTACCGTATCGACGTTGGCCATTGTAGCGACCTTGTCGTCAACAGATATTGTTATGATACTACGGTCACATTTAATTTCCATTTTATGCCAAATGCCGGTAGTTTCATCAGGCCGGTTTGTAACGGCCACATGCCCGTACATCGAACCGGTACAATGCAGATCATCCCGCCAGGGTGTCCAGGGTGCAAGCAACTGAATCTCAACTCCTGCCGACGGATACTGATCGGCCGGCGTGCAACGGATAAAAACCCCGCTGTTTCCTCTTTCCGATAGCAAAAACTCGAAACGGAAAATATAGTTACCATACCATTTTGTAGTATAGATATCAAATCCGTTGCCACTACTTTTCGTGATTAATTCACCGTCGACAACTTCAAATCCACCTTCTTTATTCAGGGTCCAATTGGCTAGGTCTTTCCCGTTAAAAAGAGAAACAAACCCATCCTTCTTTTGCGCAAAACACGATACAGTGTATAAAATTGCGATGCAACTAATTAGGATAATTCTTTTCATTTTCTATTTTTTAGCTGAAGTGTTAATTATTCCGGCAATACCCACGGAGCTCTGTACGCCCTCGATAACAAATAATTGGCCGCATCGTCCCCTATAAACCGTTCGTTCAGGCTGTTCCACTGTAATTTTCTTTTCAATCGAAATGATATAATTGCAAGATGCATCGGGACCGTCAGTTCGCGGGCATAAGAGAGGTTGCTTTCAGGTTGTTGTCTTGATTTAACGGCATCAATAAAATTACGCTGGTGCCCCGGAGAACGTGCAAGTGTTTTTGGAATTTCAGGAATATCGCTTAAAACCTCGTTCCCGATACGGATTGTACAGGTATTGTAATCACAGGTCAGCGTACCGTTTTCCCCTTCAAAATGTGCACCGATATGCATTTTATCAGCTCCCGGAACGGGAGGCGGTGTTGTTGTCCAATAAACATTAAGGCCTTCGAACTTAAAATCTGCATCAATCCATTTGGGTGCATCGGCAATGCCATCGTAAGGCCTTTCGCCCCGGCTTTCAATGCTATACAAACCTTTCGGATGAAGCGACATGTACATGATATCGGCAATGTGGCACCAGAAATCAGCAAATACGCCCCCTGAATAATCAAGAAAATAACGGTACGAACCATGACAGCGTACAGGAGTATACTCTTCGTAAGGAGCCGGGCCCAGCCACATATTCCAGTCGAGAGTATCCGGCGGAGTTTCAGGTTTTGGAAATCCAAGTCCGGGTGAGCCTCCTGTTTTCCAAAGCCGTACAGTATGTATTTTCCCAAGATAACCCGACTGAATAATTTCGGCTACCCGATGATAATTTTCCCGGGCATGTATCTGCGTTCCTAACTGGAAAACCGATTTATGCTTTTCGAGACTTTTCAGCATGGCCCACCCTTCTGCGTGGGTATACGACAAAGGTTTTTCTCCATACACGTCTTTGCCAGCCTGAAAAGCCATAATGGCAATCAGCGCATGCCAATGGTCATGTGTTGCACAGGCAATTACATCAATATCTTTCCGGTCGAGTACATGCCTGAAGTCGGTATACGTTTGAACCCGGGCATTTTGATTCATTGACAGAAACCGTTTATGTGTTTCATCCAACCGGACTTTATCGAGGTCGCAAAGTGCAACAATCTCAACATCCGATAATTCGTTGAACCATTTCATGTGACTATTGCCCTGTATACCCAGCCCGATAATTGCCACTCTGACTTTATCGCTGGGGGCAACATTTCTGAAAGTGCCCGAAATCAAAGGGATGCCCAATATTCCAAATGCCGTATTCTGAATAAAACTACGCCTGTCAATTACATTGCCTTTTCTCTCCATCGTATTTTTGGTTTTATAACGAATTTATCACTCCTTATTTTCTGCATCCTGAAATACAACAGGCGTTTCGAACAGCGAAAGGTTTGATGTACTGAAACACATCGGAGCAAAACGGGAAGGTACTACTTTCCCGTCAGGAAATTTCAAATTTACTTCCACTGCAGCTCCTTCCACCCATGTTGGAGAACCGGGACCTTCATCCCAATAATTCCAGGGGGGTAAGGGGCGATCCGGTGGGCAGAGTGGCAATTTAATCAACCCGTTTGCATCCGGATGAACATCCAGTTGAATTACCGGAATGCCCGGTGGCATTGACTGCGGATCGTATCCTTCCATTACTTTTTCGGAAGAAGTATCGGGAGTAGAATAGCTTTCCAATTTTACCGTTCGGGTCGGGACCAAAACCAGCGGACCATACGTTAAAATCACTCCCGGATGAGCCTGCTCAATTTGGTGTCCTATTTCCCCGCTGAAAGTAACCTTCACATTTTTTCCTGAACGGGTTTCATTTGCTTTCGGATTTTTCACACAGGAAGGTACCCGAATTCTCAAACTGATATTTTCCGGTACATTTTCTGCTTCAACAGTTGCTTCCGCCCTGGCTGGATAGTTCGTTTTAATTGTAACCCGAACCCATTTATCTCCGGGCAAACGCAGGTCAAATTTACCGGGAGTTAACAAGTTGACATGAATGGTATTATTTCTGAATGTTACTGTATGCCGGGCATATTCCGACATTCCCGTTCCGGCATTTTGGGTACAACACCACCAGGCTTCCATAATCTGATCAATTCCATACCCGTTCGATGCTATTCGGCGGTGACCAAATCCTCCTGTAATCATCTGGTTAAAAGCCAAAGCATTCCAGAATATTCGTTCTGCTTTGTCATACGCAGAATCATCTCCATGTATCAATCCCTGGTTCAGGTTAAGCATCAGCCAGTCTGATATAGAACAACCTTCAGTCCGGCTATTAAAAGGAAAAAATTCGGCGACACACCCATCCGGCATTTCCATATGTTTTTCAATAATAACTTTTTGACTCTGAGCGGGTAATGTATTCCAGGAAAAATCCCCTGTAATCAATGTCATCACCTGGAATCCCCGGAGCGTACTTAAATAACCGTGTGAATGGCACCTTCTTCCTTCCAGCGGACGAAGGTTGTCTCTTATCATGCCACAAAATTCCATCCACCGGGGATCTTTTGTGATTCCGTAGAGCCGGGCAAATGGTTCGGTTACCCATTGGAGAATGCCAATATACCCTTGCTCCAATCTTACAGCTTCCTTCCATACATCACGAATAGACCAAAGTACTTCGGCCAAACCTTCGGCAGCTTCTAATGCCCTTTTATCACCCGTCAGATCATAATACCTCAATAAGCCCGGGAACAACTTCGATGCTGCTGCCCACCGGAAGGGGTCATCTGTTTGTGGTATATCAACAGGATTAAGAGCATACGGGCCAATGACCCCGGAAGGTTGTCTTTGCTTGAAAATTCGTTCAAACAGTTCATCAAGCCGTGGATCATTTTCCCCATCAACCCCTTCGGAACAACATAGAAATTCGAGTAACCGGCCAGTCATATCACCTGTGCTCCAATGAGCTTTTCGGGTTCTGTTGGCAGGCCGCTCAACATCAATCATGATAAAATCCATCGAGTTACAAGGGTATAATTGCATTCGCGTTCTCGCTAACCCAATGCGAAAGCTGAGTTGTGACGGGGCAAGCAGAGGCTTTGAAAGCGATACCGTCCCGTTCATCATCATTTTGGGAACGAGCGAACGACTATTCGATGGTGAAGTTGTGTTTTTGCTTTCCGATGCTGTAAAGGCCGGGAATATTGTTGCCACACCAGTAGCAGCACTTACAAAGGCTGATTTGTGCAGAAAATTTCGACGGTTGATTTTGTTTTGACGTACACTCATAATTTTTGCATTTTATTATAGTCAGGAATCTATTACTGAATAAACAGTTATTCCACCCCCTTGAATACCACCGGTGTTTCAAATAACGACATACAAGAGGTACTGAAACACATGGGTACAAATCGGGTAGGCAGTACACTTTCATCAGGATATTTCAACCGGACTTCTGTTGCTGCTCCCTCCACCCAAGTACGGGCTCCGGGGCCTTCATCAAAATAACTCCAGGTAGGCAGCGGTCGTTCAGGCGGGCAAAGAGGTAATTGTATAAAACCATCGGCATCCGCAGGGTTGTCAAGTTTTATTATGGGAATACCTTCCGGTATAGACTGAGGAACATATCCATCCGGTATTCCGTCTGATGACGGCGATGATTTACTACCCACTCCAACGCCTTTGGGTGGAACAAGTACAAGCGGACCATACATCAAAATCACTCCGGGGTTGGCCTGCTCAATGCGATGCCCGATTTTTCCCCGGAAAGCAACTTCTATTTTGCTCCCGGTTCGGGTTTGATTTATCTGCGGATTTTTTACACACGAAGGGATGCGTACTTTTAATTGGATGTTTTCCGGTATGTTTTTTGCCTCAATCGTTGCCTCAGCTTTGCCAGGATAAGTCGTTTGGATGGTAACCCGGGCTTTTTTATCTCCGGGCAAAAGTACTTCAAACTCGCCGGGTGTCAGAAAATTCACATGGACCGTGTCGTTTCTGAATGTGACTGTATGCCGTGCATATTCAGACATGGCGTAACCCCCATTTTGTGTACAACACCACCATGCTTCATGGATATTGTCCACTCCATAACCATTCGAGGCGATCCGCCGGTGTCCGAATCCCCCGGTAACAAACTGGTTAAATGCCAATGCATTCCAGAACGTCCGCTCTGCTTTCTCATACGCATTTTCATCTCCGTGGATCAATCCCTGGTATAAATTCAATAATATCCAGTCAGCTATCGAACAACCTTCGTTCCTCGCACTGGTTGGAAAACCTTCAGGGATATTTCCATCCGGCATTACCAAATGTTTGTCAATAATATATCGCTGACTCTGGTCAGGCAACAAATTCCAGGAAAGATCACCTGTTAACAGGGTCATAACCTGCAACCCCCGGATCGTCGTCATAAATCCGTGGGAATGAGTTTTCTTTTCTCCCAACGGTTGTATATTGTCCCGTACCATTACAGAAAACTCCATCCATCTGGAGTCTTTTGTAATATCCCATAGCCGGGCCAAAGGTTCTATGACCCAGGAAACATGCTTCTTCTCTTTCCATTCCTCCCGGACCGACCAAAGTAATTCGGCCAAACCCAGCGCTGCATCCAACGCCCGTTTATCTCTCGTTAATTCGTAATATCTCAATAATCCGGAAAAATGTTTTGAACCTGCGCCTGCCCGTTCAGGACTTTCCTCCGGGTCAATACTTCCCGGAACAGCAGCAAAACGCCCGATATAACCGGAAGACTGCCTTTGTTTTACAATCCGGTCAAACAGTTCGTTCAATCTTGGGTCATATTTGCCATCCACTCCTTCCGAACAACTTAGAAATTCAAGCAACCGTCCGGTCAGGTCCCCGTTACAAAAATAGGCATGGCGGTACCTGTTGTCAGGCCGTTCAAGGTCTATCATCACAAAGTCCATCAGGTCGCAGGGATAGGATGACATTCGTGTTCGTGCCAACCCGATCCGGAAACTAAGTTGCGACGGGGCAAGCAGGGGCTTTGAAACAGACACGGTCCCGTTCATCATCATTTTTGGGACAAGCGACCGGCTGGTTGTTGGAAAAGTTGTGTTTTTCTTTTCAGTCACTGTAAAGGCTGGAAATACTGTTGCAACACTGGTAGCAGCGCCTGCAAGGGCTGATTTCTGCAAAAAATTCCGACGGTTGATATTATTTTTTCTATGTGTGTCCATGTTGTGTTGATCGTTTAAAATTTATGATACGATATAGTCCCTCCTATCAGTGTTGTGCCTGTTAATTCCTGTTGTTGTTTTCAAAATTACGGCCCCGCTGTTTGTTTGGCAGACTTCCCATTTCAAATTCCAGGGTACCGCCTTCCATAATAGTCTTATAATCAATCCATGACTGGTCGAACTCTTTCCCGTTCAGTTTGGCCGACTGGATATAAAAATTGTCTTCATTCACATTCTTTGCGATCATCCTGAAATCTTTTCCGTTATCCAGATGAAGTACCAATTCAGGAAAAATCGGCGAGCCTATCTGGTAAATTGGCTCAACCGGGTCGTAAGGAAACAAACCCATGGCACTCATCACAAACCACGAGGACATCGCCCCGGCATCATCGTCCATTGTTTCAATATACCCTTTTGTGTCGGTACGATAGATCCTGCTTACAACGGGTTTTTCAAAAAGGCCATGATTGTGATAAAGCTGGGTTACTTCTTTGGTTGTAAAAGTCCTGACCCATTTTTGGGTTAAATAGGGTTTCTCCAGATAGTTGAACAAAAACGGCGCTTGGTAGTCAGGCTCGTTCAGGTGCATATAAAAATCGTGCCCGAAGAAATATTCCAGGTCATCCGACAGTTTTTCCTTTCCGCCCGCCAGTTCAGCCAAGCCGGCAACGTCGTGCAGAACGAACCACCGATAATGCCACAAGTTCCCTTCATCTCCATATTTTTCCATCTCCTCAACTTCAGGAACCGGTTTTCCATCAGGTGTAAAAAAGCCGCGAATATTCCCCTGGTTATCTTTTTGTCCGGGGCACCACATTTCCCGGTAGGCCAGTGAAGCTTCTTTAAGGGCTTTGGCTTCATCCTCTTTCCCAAGAACCCGGGCCATTTTCATTGCAAAATATGCGTGGTAAGCTTTCTCCAGTTTTTTACTGACATTGCTAACCATGTACAATTCATAATCTTTCTTCATGCCGGCAAATGCCGCTTCTTTATCGAAATCTCCCAACCCTTTATTATATGCATCCAGAATCACAGCTCCTGTAAACTCCATTCGGATATTGGGAGTCGGCCAGTATTTTGGGTCGCCACCGTCCCGGTGTTTGTAATAATCGACCAGCGAACGGGCGATGTTTTTTGCAATTTCAGGTTCCATCAGCGAAACCAGCGAATATTTCCGGAAATCATCCCACAGGCTCCAGGTGGAATAGTAGGTAAAATCCGGGGCCGTATCTTCCGTATGATAAAGAGAATCGGGCTGATTGCATGCACGGTAAACGCCGGTAGACGAACTCGAAATGTTTGGAACCAGATACGAATGGTAGAGATGGGTATAGAACAAAGTTTTAAACTCATCCGAACCGCCTTTGACTTCCATTTTTGAGAGTTTTTCTCTCCACACCGATGCTGTACTCTCCCATGCTATATCAAAATTCCAATCCTTGATTTCAGTGGTTGCTTCCATCATGGCCATTTCTTCGCTGACAGGCGACAAACCAACTTTCAGTTGAACGATATTTTTTTCGTTTTCCGCGAAGTTCAGCCAAACACCAATATCGTTGCCTTCACGGACAGGCAGGTTTCCTGACTCATCGCCTTTCCAACTGGTATGTGATTCGAAAGGAACATCCGAAACAATGGCAAAAAACAACTTATGGTAACCGCCGGAACTATTGTGCAACGACTTGATCATCCCTGTGATTGTATGGCTGTTTTTCACATCCAGGCTGGCATCGAGCATACCAACAAAGCTGTGTGACAGTTCAACTAGCACGTAACGGTTTTTTCTCATTTCTTCAGGAAAAGTGTACCGGTGAAACCCGACCCGTTCGGAAACGGTCAATTCAGCTTTTATTCCTGATTCCAATGTTACTTTATAATATCCGGCAGAGGCTTCTTCAGACTGCTTGATGTATTTTTCGCGGAATCCGCTGATTTTGGGCGTAAACGTCCCGATGCCGGGCTTGACCAGAATTCCGCCGCCTTTTCCCTTCGAACCGGCCCCCGCGATACGCAAATGCGAAAATCCTTCGATATACTCGTCCTCATAATAATAGCCCACCTGCGATTTGCCTTCTGTTTCAGGCGATAATTGAACCATCCCAAACGGATAGCTTGCTCCCGGGTACAATTGCCCGTTATCGCCTTCAGTACAGATAAACGGATCGACATACTTTAAAATATCCTCCGTTTTATCTTTGCATCCGGACAAATAGGATAATGCCAAAAACATTGCCGGAATACAAAAGCTAAGAATTCCTGTTCTTAAAGTGTGGTATAGTTTATTCATCTGGTTGCAATTTTATTTTCCCAAGGGAAGCCATTCGTCAAAGTCTGAATCAATCTGGAACTCGTTAACCCCACAAGCCTTCAGGTATTCGATATCGCGTCTGGCCCCCCTCATCGCGCTCTCACCCCGGTAGTGTGCAAAATTAACGGTGGGAACCACAGTTATCGAAGCCTTCTGGCACATTCGTATTGTTTTTGCGGTTAAGGCCGGTCCCCCTTCAAAAAAGAAATAATGGCAGGCCACATCTTCCCCTTTGGCAAGTTTTTCCCTCAGTACATTGATCTCATCATTCCGGATGCTGAATTTCGTTTTGCCCCAAAAGTATTTACGGGCGTCCACATCAATGAAATATGCATCCCGGAGCAAATCGTATTTTTCCATGATCCCGCCAAGCTTGTGGTAAAATTCAGCAGGGGAATCCTTCTTTATGTCGACCATCATCCTGATTTTTCCCGAACACATTTGGGCCACTTCTTCAAAGAGGAGCGGGCGGTAAGCTCTTCCGTTAGTGGGACGGAGTTTCTGTACTTCTTCCCAGCCCATCTCGCTGACCTGGCGCGGGTCGTTGAAGAAACGGGTAAAATCCGGGTCGTGGTTTACAATCAGAACCCCGTCTTTGGTAGCCTGCACATCGATTTCAAGCATGAAATAGCCCTGGTCGATGGCCGCCTGGATAGAGGCCGGGTCAAATTCGTTGTACTTGCCTTCCACTATGCCGCCCCGGTGGGCAATTAATTTGTAGCCTTTATAGGCCCCCTTGTTTTTTGCCATGTTTGCAAATACATCCGGGCAGTCCAGGTTGACCAGGTCAATGTCGTGCGACATGGCCATCCGGTATGCTTCCCAGTCGTTTCCCGAAACGTAGGGCATCACCTTCATGCCTTTGCTATGGCATGCCCGGACAAACCCGTCCGATAAATTATCTACCGTACATTCGATGATCTGGGGGTTGTACATGCTTTTTAACGAGTCGAGGGCTTCTGCAGAGGAAGCATTGACCTTCAATGCCAGTTTCGGATATAATTCCCGGAATTTTTTGGTTTGCTGCCAATCGGAGAACCAGAAGAAACAATCGTTTTCCAGTCCCAACTCATATATTTTGGGAACGAAACCCTCCATGTCGGCATCTTTCATATCAAAATATATTTTGGCTTTCCCCTTGATCCATTTCAGGTATTCAAACAGGCGGGGCACTGTTTCGCCTGCAAACTGGTGGGCGAACCAGGCGCCTGCATCCAGCTTGTCGATCACTTCCGAACTGGTTTCCGAAAAAAGGCCGCTGCCGTTGGTGGTCCGGTCGAGCGTGTGGTCGTGGAAGTTGTAATAAACCCCGTCCTGGCTCCGGCGCACGTCCACTTCCACATATGCAGCACCCGATTCGATGGCTTTTGTTGCCGAGGCATACGTGTTCTCCGGCGCCAAACGGTTGGCGCCCCGGTGGCTGACAAGCTGGATATTCACGGCGTTTTTGCTTATTCCATCCGGATGAATTTGTTTACTGCTTTCGTCAGACGAACAACTCATTACCGAAATAGCCAAAACAAATACTACGATAAAACAATAATCATTTCTTTTCATAAAACGCTCGTCTTTATTTAATTGAATAAGCAATTATAAAATCACCCTTTTCTCTTCTTTGAACGGATCTCAAATGGTTTTCAGGCCGGACACAATTGGAATTGTGTTTCCTAGCCGGGGACAGAAAATTCAGAAAAAAGGAGCCTGGCAAGACCTATGTATGAAATGGCGCCAGGCCCCCCTCTATTTTGAAAAAAAGATTTCTAATTGTATCCCGGATTCTGCACAAGCAACGGATTGATATTGATTTCTGATTGAGGAATCGGGAAAAGTCGTTTCTGAGGATTATTATCCGTTTTAGGCCCCCAGCTATCTTCATATTTTCCAAAACGTATCAGATCATTTCTTCTCCACCATTCATTGGTAAGCTCTCTTGCCCGTTCATCCAGCAATTCGTTTAAATCTACAACTGTTAAAGGACTCGCTTTGGCACGGGTACGGATCATGTTCACCAGCGATAAGGCGGTATGTCCCATGGTTGGGGATGCTCCCCTGAGAATTGCTTCTGCTTTCATCAGCAGGATATCGGCATACCTAAAGACAGGATGATCGTTGTTTTGATACGAATCGAGAGAGATTTTATCACAATGAAATTTATTACAACGGTATCCCAGCATCAATCCTTTCAAATCGTTACCGGTTTCAAATTTGGAAACATCGCGGAAAATTATTTCCGGGGTTAAATCCAGTTGTACCTGTATTACTTTATTCGGCTCGGGACCCGAATAATTCACGTCGTACCCTTTATTCGTGGTTTCAATCATGATTGGCGTTCCATCATCATAATATTGCGGACCTTTTAACCAGATTTTATCCCGTACGTCATTTGGATCGTTAAATTTTGCATAATATTCAGGTAGTGTTCTTGCACTTCCACTGGGAGTATAGGGTAAATCAAATTTAAGCTGAAGATGCCGTTCCAGCCACCATCTTCCATATCTCTGCATTTTAATTTGGTTCCGGTCGAAAGGAATTGCCCAGATAAAATCCTTAATGTGAGGGCCATTATCAAGGCCAAACATGCCCAGCCAATCGGCATCGAGGGCAAACGTGCCATTTGTATTGGCTTCTGTAATCACCTTGTCGCACATCGTCACCACATCGTTCCACCGGCTTGTCCCGGTAAAAATCTGTGCATTGAGATAAAGCTTGGCCAGCATGGTATAAGCCATCCATTTGGTTGGGCGTCCATACGTGCTTTGATCTACATTTTCATTTAAATCGGGAACGGCCGCCAGCAATTCATCTTCGATGAACTCAAAGACCTCGGCACGCGGTACGCGTGCGCCTGCCGGCTGTCCGAAATTAACGGCCAGGGGGACATCCCCAAAAAGATCGATCATTAAATAAAAAGCCCATGCCCGGACACATTTAATTTCTGCAATGGCAATTTTTTTCTGGTCGCTATCCTGTGCCGTATTCAAAATATCAAGAACTTTGTTACAGGTACTTATGATAGTAAAACCATAAGCCCAGGAGTATTGTACTACCCGGTTATCCTTGTCATGCGTGTGCATATGCGGTTGCATCCATCGTGCGCCATCATACCATCTCCCTCCGTCAGCAGTGATGATCATCTCATCGGTAGTAAGAGACTGGGCCAACCACATATAATCAAATCGGCTGGCGGCTAAGCTGCTGTATGCAGCGCTTGCCACCGCGACAAAATCTCGTTCTGTTTTCGGGAAAATATCGGGGGTAAGCTCAGATACAACAGGAACTTCCAAATCGGTACATCCGAAAGAAAATAATAGGGTAAAAGCAATGGAATGAACAAAGCTTTTTGTAATATTTTTCTTCATATCTTAATTTTTTTAATAATTAAAAAGACTAAAAATCAACATTAACGCCGAAAATAAATGAACGCGTTTTTGGGTAATAATTGTCGTCGTCAATTCCGGGCGTAATACCGCCCATATTAATTTCAGGGTCACTTCCCCTGTAATCAGTAATAATAAAAGCGTTGTTGACTGTCGAATAAACCTTCAGCCCTTTTATTAACGGATTTGAGAATTTAAAGGAGTACATCAATGTGATATTATCCATACGAATATAATCGCCTTTTTCCAGGTAACGGGTCGATGTATACGGAGCATTGATATCAATTGCCGATGACTCCAACACCATGCGATGTTGGTTGTAATGGGTTGCTTCTCCCGGATAATTCAGGTTGCTCAGGGTCACATTCATGATTTTGTTCCCGGTCACCCCACGCAAAAGAAAATCGAGGGTAAAATTCCGGTAGCTTATCGTGTTGTGCCATCCTCCTATTAATTTGGGTTGTGCATTACCGGCATAATGCCTATCGGTAGTAAGGGGGCTGGTAGTCAGCGTGCCGTCTTCTTTGTAGAACTGAGATTGTCCGTTTTCATCAGGTCCTGCATATTTCCAGGTATAGAACTGACCGACCGGGTAACCTTCCTGAAGGATCTGGCTATTCATCCCTGATTGCCCGTGATTTCCGACCGCGCCAAGGTAAATATATTCGACCTGAAACCGGTCATTTGAAAGCGAAGTCAGCAAATTTTTATTATGCGACAGGACGAGAGTACTATTCCATGAAAAATCTTTTCTCTGAACCGGAATAGCTGTTAAGGTAACTTCATATCCTTTGTTTTCCATGGAACCAACATTGGCAGTATAACTAGGCACATAATATTCGGTAGAAGAAACGGTATAGGTCCATAACAAGTCCTCCGTATTCTTCTCATAATATTCAATCGTACCACTTAAACGGCCTTTGAACACTGAAAAATCAATTCCTACGTTAAGCATCTTTGTAACTTCCCATTTCAGGTCAGGATTCTCGTTTTGCGTCGGGATGATCCCTTTAATGAATGCCCCGTCATAAAGAGAAACCCCGCTTTGTCCAAACCTCAGCTTACTGATTAAAGGATTAAAGCCAATCGAGTTCCCGCTGATCCCATATCCTGCTCTCAGTTTCAGGTTATCAAAAATATGCTGGTTCTGCATAAACGGTTCTTCTAAAATTCGCCATCCCACAGAAGCAGACGGGAATGTTCCCCATTGATTGTTTTTCCCAAATGCGGATGATCCGTCACGACGGATTGTTCCCTGGAAAAGGTATTTGCCTTTATAGTCGTAATTCAAGCGGGCATAACCGGAAATCATCCGTAAAGTAGTGATTGCTGTTGTGCCGTAATCAGGGATAAACCCTTCATAATTATTTCCCATTCCGAGGTTATAATAGAGTGTTTCATTGGAAACAAAGTTTGAACTGCTGGTTTGAAATCCATTTCCGGAAACGCTTTCCTGCCATGAATATCCCCCCAGTAGTTTAACGTTATGTTCTCCAAAAGTTTTCTTGTAAGATGCAAATGTTTCCATCAGTTTTGATTCGCTTTCATAGGTATTCCTTATCGCAAGGCCATTGCTATTTAAAGCAAGCCTGGAACGTTGGTACATGTATGAGTTACCCAGGGACTGGCCGTTTGAGTACGATGCATTGACGGCATAATCCAAACCCTTCAGAATATTAAGTTCGGCAGTAATAGTCCCCATAAATGATTTGCTCCTGTGTTCTCCAAGGTTTTGTTCTATTAAGGCCACCGGATTATAGGTGGCAGCTCCGTAATCTTCCCTGTAGGTGCCGTCTTCGTTACGGATATTGACCGTTGGTAAATATTTATATACCGTATTGAACAGGCTGGAGTTTCCGGCTTCTTCAAGTACTGTTTTACTGTCGGTGATCGAATTATAAGTAGTAAGCCCCAGTTTTAACCGATCGTTCAACATTTTTTGTTCCACATTGGCGCGCATTACAAAACGATTTTGTGCCGTATTCTTTACAATACCCTCATTCCCAAGATAATTAACACTGGCAATATAGGTTGTTCTGTTATTCCCACCGCTCAACGACAAGTTATTATTATGAGAAAACCCGAGCCTGGTGATTTCATCTATCCAGACTGTACTGGCTCCATCGTCATCGACCGGATCGAGCGCCAGTCCCATATCGGATATCCAATTGCGGTATTCATCGGAACTTAGTACGTCGTATGCATTGGATATAGTTTCAAGAGCAGTGTACGCATTGTACGATACCTTGAATGCCCCTTCTTCCCCTTTTTTGGTAGTAACCATGATCACCCCGTTGGCAGCCCTGGAACCGTAAATGGCAGTAGCCGAAGCATCTTTGAGTACATCAATGGAAACAATATCGTCGACTGCCGGCATAATGCCGCCGGGAATCCCGTCAATTACATATAAAGGTTGCTGTGCACCTCCTCCGCGTAAGGTGGACGGGCCACGCAGGATAATGGAAGAAGAACTATTCGGGTTTCCGTCCTTGGTAATATTTAAACCCGGAACTTTCCCGCTCAACAAAAGGATCGGATTGGAAGTGACGGCCTTATTGAGGTTTTCAGAAGTAACAGAGGTAATCGAGCTGGTAAGGTCTTTTTTCATGGCAGAGCCATAGCCGATTGCAACAACTTCTTCAATGCCAATCGTTTCTTCCTCCAGTATCAAATTAACGGTCTGTTTTCCGGCAGCCGGCACCTCCTGGCTTTTCATGCCCACAAACGAAAATACCAGAATGGCATTGTCTGGAACATTCCGGAGTGAGTAGTTCCCGTCGGAATCCGTAATAGTCCCATTGGTGGTTCCCTTTTCCACCACCGTTACTCCCGGTAGCGGAAGTCTTTTCGAATCGGTGACTTTCCCGGAAATGGTTCTTTGTTGTGCAGCAAATTCGGGAGACAGCACAATCTGCCGGTCAATAATCCGGTAATTGATACTGCTTCCTGCAAACAATTTGTCCAGCACATTTTCGATGGATGCTTTTTCTACCTTGATATCGGTTACTTTATTTACATCCACAATATCCCGGTTGTAGAGAAAGACAAAATTGCTCTGTTTTTCAATTTGAGACAAGACATCCTCAATTTTTGAATTACGGATGTCGAGGGTCAGTTGTGTACCCTGAGAAAAAACGGAGACAGCATACGTTTGAACGATGCAAAACACGAATAGAAAGATAGTTAGTTTCATAATTCGTAATAGTTTAATGAAGTTTATCCCAACGGACAAACCATACCAATCGTTTTTTTTCATAGTTTTGTTCTGATTAATTCCTACAATTAATTAAAATTCATTTTTTAAGATGCGGGTAATGTTGGGGCATTGCCTGCATTTTGTTTTTTCGGCAAGTAACTTTGTTATTGTTACATTCCCGTTAAAGAGTGTATAATCCTGGATTAAACTGTAATAACCTGAAATATCCGGATCATGCGGGTAACTGTAGACACTTGGTAATTTGCAAAGTTCTTTTTACATAGGCTGTATTTTAATGTTTGACAATCCTGTTTTTATCCTTACTGATAAGCACTTTATCTTTTGTTTCAGTTGCATCGGCCGCAAAGTTACGTTTCACGTAAGTATAGTTTATAGGCGCCGAAAGCTGAAGCAGTTCCAATATCTGATTCAGTCCTTCATCATGGAAAGTAGCGTTGTATTTATAATCTCCAAGCTCGTTACCGGACAGTTCAATTTCAATATCATACCGTCGCTGCAATATCCGGAGGATAGAACTTAGCGGAGTGTCCTTGAAAATATATTTGCCTTCTTTCCAGCAAATCAGGTGATCGATTGCTTCGTTGTTTTTAATGGAAACCGCTTTGCGGGTCCTGTTGAAATACGAAACCTGCCCTGGGTTCAGGAAATGTTCTTCGTCGTTTACCTGCAATGCCACCTTCCCTTCGACCAGGGCGACGGTAACAAAATTTTCATCGGCATACGAATTGACATTAAATTCGGTACCATACACCTTAATGGCAGGCCCAAGATTCTGGACCACAAACGGGATTTCACTTTTTTCAATTTTAAAATATGCTTCCCCTTCGAGTCTTACTTTTCTCTTGTTCCCGCTAAATACGGCAGGATAAGTTAGTTTAGTCCCCGAATTCAACCACGCTACCGAACCATCGGGCAATGTGACAAAACTCCTGGAACCCACCGGGGCAGAAACCGTAACTTCATTTCCACAGGCTGTACCTGTTGTCGTATCCTGCGCCAACCGGTTTTTTTCAACGATTGTCCAGGCAGTGTACACCAATAAAGGGACAAACAGGATGGCAGCTATCCGGTTCAGCCCAACAAAAAACCTGCGGATACGCGCCCCCTGGCCCATCATCCCGGATGTTTTGTTCCACAGGTACCTGATCTCCGTATCACTGATTTTTGAGGATGAAAAAGAAAGGTTTTGAACAAATTTCACCGCATCTTCAAACTCGACGGCATGTTCAGGACGATCCGTTTCCCATGCGTCCCAATGTTTTTTATTCACACAATCACGACCTTTGGCCCAACGAATAAATTGAGTATCGGAAATTAACTGCTGAAATATATCTTTTTCTGAATGGCTCATGCTTCTGCATTTTTTCTTCAAAGAGCAGAAACCATCATTTTATACTCATATGGCGGAAAGATTTTTCATCTTTCTCTTCTGAAAAACAGAAAAAAGGAATATTTCCACATCGGCCGTTCCTTCAATGTTCTGATGGTTTAAATCCTTTCGGATGTTTTCGATGGCCCGGAACAACAGGTTCCGCACCGACTGGATGTTCATTCCCATTACCTGTGCTATTTCCTGAAATTCGAGTTCGTGATTGAACCGCAGCAAAATGACCTCTCTTTGTCTTTCCGTCAGTTTTTTCAGGCTCTGGACCAACAACCGTGTTGTTTTTGAACCGGTTTCTTCCCTGACCAGAAAATCTTCAACCGAAAAATCAAAGGGTTCGGTAAGATTGTCACTTAGCGGACTTTGCTTCCTGAGTTTTTCAACCCGGTGTAAAAGTTCGTGCCGTATTGAAATGAACAGATATGCTTTGATATTATTGATTTCATTCATTTTTTGCCGTCGGTTCCAGATATTGGCAAATACATCCTGTATCGTATCTTTTACTAATTCAGCAAGAGGAACAAGTTTCAACCCATAAAAATACAGCTCGTTGTATTGATCCTGAAAAATCTCGCCCAGCAATTCGTAATCGCCCTGCCGAAACTTCTGCCATAAACCGGAAACAATATTATGAGGCTGATCCGGATTTTCCATATTCCTAATTTTAAGATAAATTTAATATTTCTGTATAAAAGAACAGAAAATCTTCGGGATTTCAGAAATTGGAATTCATCAATTTATGCTGCCCGGTTTTTATTCACAAGGTTTTCAATGCGTTTTTTGTCCGATCTATATAATTGTCTATCTGATCTGTATGTTCGAAACCGACAATCATCATATCAACGGTACCAAGCCCTAATACAAATTTCAGGGCATCATCTATTTTCTGACTGTCGTTTTGATATTTGCCGTCGCCAATCAGTTTCATTCCGATCACTCCTTTCCCCGACTCATGAAGCTGCGCTATGACCTGCACCACTTCTTCCGGCTCCGGTTTGTCCATTGCAATTCCATACGGGTTAATCCGAACATGGATCACATCGACCCACGGACTTTCCAGTGCTTCTTTCATGGCATCGATAGAATGAACAGAAACTCCGTGAGCGCGCACAATCCCCTTATCTTTCAGTTTATCGAGCAGTTCCATCTGCCGTTTCTGAGTATCTGTCCATGTAGATTCTACCATGCAGTGAATCTGTACCAGATCAATATAATCCGTTCCCAGTTCCCTGCGAAAACGATCTACCACCACATCGGCATCGGGCCGTTCCTGTTCCGGGATTCCACCCGGGCGCACCCATATTTTTGAACAAATGGTAATTTTTTCACGGTCCATATCGTGAAGGGCTTCCTTCATTACAGGATGCGTACCATACGTGTCGGCACAATCAAAAAACCGTATTCCGTGATCGTATGCATGCCTGATCACCCTGATTGCAGAATCTTTTCCTCCCCGGGTAAGAGCCGATGAGCGCAGGCCTCCGTGAACACCTGTCCCGATACCGATCAGGCTTGTTTCCAGGCCCGATCGTCCGAGTTTAACAAGTTGCACCGGATCGGCGGAGTATACGGGTTTGCCTGATGCAAACACAGGAGCATTAAAAAGGAGATGGGCTGTTCCCAACGACAATGCAGCAACAAACTTTCTGCGATTCAATCCGGTAGTCTCCATAGAAAATAATTTAGCATGTTTACATTAAAAACAAATGTAAAGGGAAATTAGTTGAATTTCTATGGAATCAGATCAAAAATTAAAATAAAAGCGATTACCCGACCCGGGAAAATTATTTCTCCGTACCAAACAGTTACAAAAACCATACGATGAAAAACGGGTGTCTCTCTATCCCAAAATGTGTATTACTAATTTCTGAAAATCAATTCTTCGTCGGCTACATCAATTACTATGGGTTTCCCCTTTGCAATTTTACCTTCTAATATGGTTTTCGACAACTCGTTCAGAATATATTTCTGAAGCAGGCGTTTTACCGGGCGTGCCCCGTATTGCGGGTCGTAGCCAACTGCGCCAATCCAGTCGGTGGCCGCTTCGGTAATTTGAATGGAAACATCTTGTTTTTCGAGCCGTTCCACAATGCGGTTGAATTGCAGGCGCACAATTTCCCGGACATCGGCTTTAGTTAGCGGCGTGAATACAATGGTTTCATCAATCCGGTTCAGAAACTCTGGTCGGATAGTCCGTTTCAGCAACTCAAACAACTGCTCGCGCGTTTCTTCCAGAACCTTAGCCCGGTTGGCCTCGTTCATCCGGTCGAAATTATCCTGAATGAGAGGAGAGCCAAGGTTTGACGTCATGATAATAATGGTATTCCTGAAATTTACCACCCGTCCTTTGTTGTCGGTCAGGCGGCCATCGTCGAGGACCTGGAGCAGCACATTGAACACTTCGGGGTGCGCTTTTTCAATTTCATCGAACAGCACAACTGAGTAAGGTTTCCGGCGCACCGCTTCGGTCAGCTGGCCGCCTTCGTCATATCCAACGTATCCCGGAGGCGAACCAATCAGTCGGGTCACCGAAAATTTTTCCTGGTATTCCGACATGTCGATGCGGGTCATCATGTTTTCGTCGTCGAACAGAAATTCGGCCAGGGCTTTGGCCAGTTCGGTTTTTCCGACCCCTGTGGTGCCGAGAAAGATGAATGAACCAATCGGGCGTTTTTCATCCTGAAGCCCGGCACGGCTGCGGCGTACTGCATCGGCCACGGCATGAATGGCCTCGTTTTGGCCAACTACCCGCTGGTGCAATTCGTCTTCGAGATGGAGCAATTTATCGCGTTCGCTCTGGAGCATCCGGGAAACCGGGATGCCGGTCCAGCGCGAAACGACTTCCGAAATATCTTCGGCGTCCACTTCTTCCTTGATCATGGCTTCCGACTTCATTTTGGCCAATTCGCCTTTTATGCGTTCAATTTCGTTTTCGGCGTCTTTAATTTTTCCATACCTGATTTCGGCAACGCGGCCAAAATCTCCTGCACGTTCAGCCTGTTCGGCTTCAAATTTCAGGTTTTCGATGTCGGCTTTGTTTTTCTGGATACCGTCGATCAACGATTTTTCGGTTTGCCATTGCGCCCGGTATTTCGATTGTTCGTCTTTCAGGTTGGCAATTTCTTCGTTCAATTTTGAAAGTTTCGCATCGTCTTTTTCGCGTTTGATAGCTTCGCGTTCAATTTCCAGTTGTTTGATACGGCGTTCAATTTCGTCGAGTTCTTCCGGCACCGAATCCATTTCCAACCGTAATTTAGCCGCGGCTTCATCCATCAGGTCAATGGCTTTATCGGGCAGAAAACGGTCGGAAATATAGCGTTGCGACAATTCAACCGAAGCGATAATTGCCTCATCTTTAATGCGTACTTTATGATGGGTTTCATAGCGTTCTTTCAAACCCCGTAGAATTGAGATGGCGCTCAGCGTGTCGGGTTCGTCCACCATCACGATCTGGAAACGGCGTTCCAGCGCTTTGTCTTTTTCAAAATATTTTTGGTATTCGTTCAGTGTCGTAGCGCCAATCGCACGCAGGTCTCCCCGGGCCAGGGCCGGTTTCAGTATATTGGCGGCATCCATTGCCCCCTCGCTTTTCCCCGCCCCAACAAGCGTATGTATTTCATCGATAAAAAGAATAATCTCGCCATTTGCCTGCACCACTTCGTTGACTACGGCTTTCAGGCGTTCTTCAAATTCGCCTTTGTATTTTGCGCCGGCAATCAGGGCGCCCATGTCGAGCGAAAATAACTGTTTCGATTTGAGGTTTTCTGGGACATCGCCACGTACAATACGGTGGGCCAGCCCCTCGGCAATGGCCGTTTTACCGGTTCCCGGTTCTCCGATCAGGATCGGGTTGTTTTTGGTACGGCGGGTCAGGATTTGCAGGATACGGCGGATTTCGTCGTCGCGGCCAATCACCGGGTCGAGTTTGCCTTCGTGTGCCCGTTCATTCAGGTTGACGGCAAAACGGCTCAGCGAATTGAATTTATCTTCGGCAGTCTGGCTATCGGCCTTGGCGCCTTTGCGCAATTCCTGAATGGCTGCTTCCAGTTCTTTTTGTGCAACTCCGCTATTTTTCAATAAACTGCTGACCGTGCCGCCCGTTTCGAGCAAAGCCAGAAGAATATGTTCCACCGACACAAACTGGTCGCCCATTTTTTGTGCAATGCCAATCGATTTTTGCAGACTGCGGTTGGCATCGTTCGATAAATACGGTTCGGCGCCTGTTACTTTCGGGTACGAATCGATGATTTTATCAAGCGCCTGTTGTAACATACTTACATTTACCCCGAGTTTCTTTAACAGAAAACCTGTTGTATTTTCAGCAGCCTGAAGCAAGCCTTTTAACAGATGGCCTGTTTCAATAGCTTGTTGGGTGTTCCCTTGAGCAACAACAAAAGCCTGCTGTACAGCCTCCTGCGATTTTATGGTAAAATTGTTAAAATTCATAGTCGTTTCCTTTTGGTGATACAATTCTAACAACCGGTGACCGTCAATATTTCTGCCAGTCGTAAACGGAATGACATTTTGGCTTTAAATAATTGATATACATGAAGTTTTATCGGGAGAAGAAAAGGGAAAAGAAATTCTGGCAGTATTAAATAAACAAGGATGGCCTTTGCCATCCTTGTTTACCTAACCAAACCTATTTCTCTATGAAAAAATTTTACTTGTACTTCTTGCTTGTTACGATACAAATGTACAGCGACAAATAGTTAACACGTATGAACCAAAGTTAAAGAATGTTAATATTTTAGCCGCTCCAGAATAAGCCTCCAGGCTTCGGAAAATGAAAATCCGCCCGTTCCTCGGGCAGTCCGGCATTTCCACGCTAAACTTTTTGATCGCCGGGAGTGTTATTACTTTTTCCATTTAAATACGGTTTATCTAAACAATTTTTAAATGCTTTAATAATTTGAAAATATAAATTACATTCGCAAAATAATACTCATCAGATAGATAGTCACTAACCATTTTATAATTAAATGCTCAAATATGGCAAAATATGTTTATTCGTTTGGAAACGGTACAGCCGAAGGTAAGGCTGACATGAAAAACCTGCTGGGCGGGAAAGGCGCTAACCTTGCTGAAATGAACCTGATCGGGGTTCCGGTACCTCCGGGGTTCACCATTACTACCGAAGTATGTACCATATATAACGAAAAAGGGAAAGAGGCCGCCGTTGCCCTTATTAAAAAAGAAGTTGAAGCGGCAGTTGCAAAAATTGAAACGCTGACCGACACCAAATTCGGAGATAAAGACAATCCGTGCCTGGTTTCTGTCCGTTCCGGGGCGAGGGTTTCCATGCCCGGGATGATGGACACCGTGTTAAACCTGGGGCTGAACGATCTGGCCGTGCAGGGAATTGCAAAGAAATCGGGGAACCCCCGCTTTGCCTGGGATTCGTACCGCCGCTTCGTACAAATGTACGGTGATGTGGTATTGGGAATGAAACCGGAAAACAAAGAAGACATTGATCCGTTCGAGGAAATTATTGAAACCCTGAAAGAAGAACGTGGCATTCACCTTGACACCGACTTTACCACAGAAGACCTCAAATTATTAGTCATCCGGTTTAAAGAAGCAGTATTAAGAAGCACCGGAAATACATTCCCCGACGATCCGTGGGAACAACTTTGGGGCGCTGTGTGCGCAGTATTCGATAGTTGGATGAACCCGCGGGCCATTTATTACCGTAAGATGAATACCATTCCGGCAGAATGGGGCACTGCCGTAAATGTACAGGCAATGGTATTTGGCAATATGGGACAATCGTCGGCTACAGGTGTTGCATTCACCAGAGATGCGGCCACTGGCGAAAATATTTTCAACGGCGAATACCTGATCAATGCACAGGGCGAAGATGTGGTGGCGGGTATCCGTACCCCACAGCAGATCACCCTTGAAGGGAGCAAACGCTGGGCCGAACTGGCCGGGGTGGGCGAAGCCGAACGTGCGGCTAATTATCCTTCATTAGAAGAAGCAATGCCCGGATTATACAAGGAATTGGACGCTACCCAGCAAAAATTAGAAAATTATTTCAAAGATATGCAGGACCTTGAATTTACCATCCAGGAAGGGAAATTATGGTTGCTGCAAACACGCAACGGGAAACGCACCGGCGAAGCAATGGTAAACATCGCCATCGACATGTTGAGCGAAGGGATGATTGACGAAAAAACCGCATTACTGCGAATTGAACCAAATAAACTTGACGAGTTACTCCACCCCGTATTCGACACCGATGCGATGAAAAGAGCAACTGTTTTGGCCAAAGGCCTTCCTGCATCTCCTGGAGCCGCTACCGGCCAAATTGTTTTCTTTGCCGACGAAGCCAATAAATACCCGGTTTCAATCCTGGTACGCATTGAAACTTCTCCTGAAGACCTGGAAGGGATGAACATCGCCAAAGGTATCCTGACAGCCCGTGGAGGGATGACTTCACACGCTGCTGTTGTAGCCCGGGGAATGGGGAAATGTTGCGTTTCAGGCGCCGGCTCGGTAAAGGTTGATTACAAAACCCGTATAATGACTATCGGCGATAAAAAGTTTAACGAAGGCGACTGGATTTCGCTGAACGGGTCGACCGGAGAGGTTTACGAAGGTAAAGTCCCGACCATGGACCCGGATATTAGCGGAAACTTTGGAAAGATCATGGAACTGGCCGACAAATATACCCGTATGTCAGTCCGCACCAATGCCGACACCCCGCACGATGCACGTGTGGCCCGTGAGTTTGGCGCAAAAGGGATTGGCCTTTGCCGTACCGAGCACATGTTCTTTGAAGGCGAACGCATTAAGGCAATGCGTGAAATGATCCTGGCTTCGACTACCGAAGGCCGGGAAAAAGCGCTTGCCAAACTATTGCCTTATCAGCGTGCCGACTTTGAAGGGATTTTTGAAGCAATGAAAGGATACGGGGTGACCATTCGCCTGCTTGACCCGCCATTACACGAATTTGTTCCTCACCAACAGGCCACACAAAAAGAACTGGCAAAAGAAATGGGCATCTCAATCGATGCCGTGAGAAATAAAATTGCCGAACTGGAAGAGTTTAACCCGATGCTGGGACACCGCGGCTGCCGCCTGGGGATCACTTATCCTGAAATTACAGCCATGCAGGCACGCGCGATCATCGAGGCAGCGATCAACCTGAAACAAAGAGGGATTGATGCCCGACCGGAAATTATGGTCCCGCTGGTAGGCACTGTTGCCGAACTGAAAAATCAGGCAGAGATCATCCATGCAACCGCAAAAAAAGTATTTGCTGAAAAAGGTGAAAGCATAGAATACTTAGTTGGGACCATGATCGAGGTTCCGCGCGCAGCGCTCACTGCCGACCATATTGCTGCCGAAGCCGATTTCTTCTCGTTTGGCACCAACGACCTTACCCAGATGACCCTCGGTTATTCGCGCGACGATGCCGGCAAATTTCTTCCGGTATACCTCGATCGGGGCATCCTGAAACAAGACCCGTTCCAGGTTCTCGACCAGAATGGTGTCGGTCAATTGGTTGAAATGGGCGTTGCCAAAGGCCGTTCAGTAAAACCAAAACTGAAAGTAGGTATATGCGGCGAACATGGCGGCGAACCAAATTCGGTAATGTTTTGCGACAAAGCCGGGATGGACTACGTAAGCTGTTCCCCTTTCCGCGTGCCGATTGCGCGAGTGGCCGCAGCCCAGGCTAACATTAAAAAATAAATTGCAGTGCGTATGAAATAAAAAACCTCCCGTTTTCGGGAGGTTTTTTATTTTGAAACGTTTTTCCGGAAAATCAAACTGCCGCATGTTAAACACTATCTCCACCGGGCAAACTCAATGCCGAAAATGAAAGCAGGGGACAATTCATCAAACGAATATTGAATCAGGATTCATTTTTTATTTCTAAATAACTACTTTTACCCACTGAATTTTTAGGGGATTTCTTTCAGAAACAGATAATTTATTCTTCAACAGATGTTTGCGCATATATCTCGGTTTATTCTCAGGAACAGAATTCTTTTAATCGTTGCTCTTCTGCTGGGGACTGTATTCATGGCGTATAAGGGAAAAAATGTTAAACTTTCGTACGAAAATTCTTCTCTTTTGCCTGAAAAAGACAGCACCCGGGTGGAATATGAGCAGTTTAAGAAGCTTTTCGGAGAAGACGGAAATATAATTGTAGTTGGAGCAATAAACCCCGATATTTTCAAACTCGATCAGTTTAATGCCTGGGTTGGTTTAGGGAACGATATTGCCAAAATCGACGGAGTAAAAGAAGTTGTGAGCATTGCCCGTTCAATCAACCTGATAAAAAATGACCCGACCCACCAATTTCACATTGCACCGGTTGTAACCCGTGAAGCAAAATCGCAAGCCGAAGTAGACAGCCTGAAAAATGTGATCCTGAAATTAAAAATATACGAAGGCTTGCTATATAACCCCAAAACCCAGGCAACACTTATGACCGTTACGCTTGACAAGGGCAGGCTGAACGATGCAAGCCGGATCAGACTGGTCGATAACCTTGTGAAAACTGTTGATGCCTACAAAGAAAAGAACCATGTAAAAGTGCATTGCTCAGGAATGCCTTATATCCGCACAGGTACGATGCAAAAAATAAAACATGAATTGTTTCTTTTCATCATTCTGAGTATAGTTGTTGCAGCTTCCATCATGTTCCTTTTCTTCCGGTCGTTTAAAGCCGTTTTCAGTTCGCTTTTAATTGTCGCGATCAGTATTGTCTGGGTGCTCGGAACGCTGGCGCTTTTCAATTTCAAAATTACAATTCTGACCGGGGTGATCCCCTCCTTAGTAGTTATTATCGTCATTGAAAATTGTATATATATTCTAAATAAATATCACTGGGAATTCAGGAGCCACGGGAATAAAGCCCGGAGTTTATCCCAGGTTATTCAACGTATCGGCTTCGCTTCGTTGATGACCAACGCCGCCACAGCACTCGGATTTGCCGCATTTATCGTTATTCCGAACCAAATGCTGCGCGAATTCGGGATTGTTACCTCCATTAATATTATCGTCCTGTATATACTTTGCATCGTTTCCCTGCCCATCATCCTTAGTTTTGTGCCACCGCCACAGGCCCGGCATATCAAACATCTCGACAACAACTTCCTGGGGACCATTCTCGATAAAATCATTTATCTGATCAGCCATCGCCGCAACCTGATATACTCTATTTCAGGAGGACTTGTTGTGATTGGTTTGATAGGGCTAAGCATGATGAAAACGTCGGGGAAAATCGTTGATGATTTCAGGCCGGATGATCCGGTTTACATTGACCTTCACTTTTTTGAGGAAAATTTTGGCGGGGTAATGCCTTTTGAAATTTCAGTCGATGCAAAAAAGAAAAATGGAGCGCTGACCTATCCGACACTGAAAAAGATTGACCAGATGCAAGAAATGATCAACCAACATCCCGAATTCTCGAAACCTCTGTCGTTGGTTGAAGTTTTTAAATTCGCACGTCAATCGTACTATGGCGGCGATTCCAGTATGTATTCGCTTCCCAGTTCAATGGAAAGCAAATTCATTTTGGGCTATCTTCCGAAAAACATGGAGAACAATACAGGCACCAGCCTGCTGAGCTCTTTTCTCGACAGTACAAAACAAATTACAAGGGTCAGTTTCCAGATGGCCGATGTTCCTACCCGGCACATGGATTCCCTCATGGCCATGATTACACCTCAGATCGACAGTATTTTTGAACCTGCCAAATACGATGTTACCATTACCGGGAATGGTGTGGTTTATGCAAAGGGGACCAATTTCCTTATCAGGAACCTGTTTGAAAGCGTGGCAATCGCCATTATTCTGATTTCATTACTGATGGCCCTGTTGTTTTCATCGGTCCGCATGATCATGGTATCGATGATCCCAAATATTATTCCACTGATTATAACGGCGGCAATCATGGGTTTCAGCGGTATCCCGATCAAACCGTCCACCATCATCGTATTCAGTATCGCACTGGGGATTTCGGTCGACAATGCCATCCAATACCTCTCGCGTTACAGGCACGAACTGAAACTAACCAACAGGAATATTAAACAATCGGCGCTTAGCGCCTTGCACGAAGCTGGTTTCAGCATGATTTACACAAGCATTGTACTGGTATTGGGGTTCAGCGTTTTTATCGTTTCCGAATTTGGCGGGACACAAGCTTTGGGGATACTCATTTCCACCACCCTGCTCATTGCAATGTTTTTCAATATCTTAGTTCTTCCTTCCCTTTTGCTCACGCTCGACAAGCGATTGATGAGCAAAGCGTTTACCGAACCTCTTATTGAGATTTACGATGAAGAAGATGAAATCAACGAGGAAGACAAACCTGCCGACATTCTGAAGGAAGAATATCAGGAAATGCCCCAAAAAGTAACAGGATAGATTTTTAGCCTGCATAAAAACTTTTCCTATCGGACCACGTTGCCATTGCCTAAACATTGGCTCCTGGCTCCTTTGTGTTGCCGGGCACTGAACCGTTAGTTTCAGAAGAATCTTCACCCATGAAACGGCCAATATCTAATATTTTACTGATTTTCTGGCATATAGCCACGAAAAATATGCTTATACAAACGTAAAAATTTGTTAATGGAAAATAATTAGCGTTTTGCAAACGCATATTTTATAAAAATTATTGGTTAAACTTGTATGCTTCTGAAAAGACACGCCTGTCAGCGTGTCTTTTCAGAAGCCAAAACTTAAATCAACTCTCATTTTCCGATGAAAAAATCATTTTTATACTATTGTCTTGGAGCCCTATTGGCAGGACTTCTGGTTTATTCATGCAAACACGCAAATGATGGAGGCAACAAACGAAATTTTTCCCAGGTAATGGTTGCGGAAGGATATGTCGTAAAGCCCGCTCATTTCGAGAACAACCTGACGGCGACAGCCAACCTGCTCCCTTTTGAGACTGTTGACATAAAAACCCCGGTGGCCGGAACAGTTATGTCTATCCATTTCAAGGAAGGACAGAAAGTAAACAAGGGGCAATCGCTTATCCAGATTGACGACCGCGTCTGGAAAGCTCAGATCAAAGGGCTGAAAGCACAACTTGCCGCAGGAAAAGAAGAACTTCAGCGAAAAGAAGCACTGCTAAAAGCAGAAGGGGCCAGCCAGGAAGAAGTGGACCTTGCCCGTTCAGGAGTGCTGCAATTAGAAGCAAAAATTGAGGAATTATCAGTTTATGTGAGCCTTGCCAGCGTACCTGCTCCTTTCAGCGGGCAAGTGGGCATGCGCGATTTCAGTGTCGGGGCATACCTCCCTCAGGGACAGGTTATCACGCAAATCGCCCAGTCCGACAAGCTGAAAGTCGACTTTAACCTGCCAGGCAGGTACATCAGCCAGTTAGCAGCAGGAAAAGAAGTAAAAGTATTTTTCCACAACGATACCCTGACAGCCTCCATATATGCTGTGAACCCGCTGATCAGCGAAAATACACGCACTATTCAGGTACGGGCTTTGCTCGACAACCGGAACAACTGGTTGCCCGGTGATTTTGCCCAGGCATCCTTAATACTGGATGTGCAGGATTCGGCGTTGGTGGTCCCTTCCCAACTGATTATTCCTGAGCTGGGGGCCGAAATCGTATTCATCTGTAAAAACGGAAAAGCGGTTAAACAAAAAGTGTCGACAGGGGTGCGTACCGGCAAATTGGCGCTTGTCACCCGGGGGTTAACCGCAGGTGACACACTGCTGGCTACCGGACTGGTACAGGTACGTGAAGGGATACCGGTAAAAATTACAAAAACAGCAAGCTCTGCCGAATTATGACATTATCAGACCTCAGTATAAAACGTCCGGTAACGGCAACTGTTTTTGCCATTGCCATTGTCCTTTTCGGTGCAGTCGGGTTCCTGTCGCTGGGTGTTCGCGAATATCCCAGTGTCGACCCTCCTGTGGTGACCGTCTCGACCAGTTACCCCGGCGCCAATGCCGAAATTATTGAATCACAAATTACTGAACCCATCGAAGAATCGATCAACAGCATTGACGGGATCAAAACCCTGAGTTCGGTAAGTTCCGATGGACGAAGCTCGATCACCATTGAGTTTGATACCGGCAGGGACCTTGACAATGCAGCCAACGACGTACGCGATAAAGTAGCAGGGTCGGTCCGGAACCTGCCCCCCGATGCAGAAGCCCCTGTGGTTTCAAAAGCGGACGCCGATGCCCAGACCATTCTCACCATTACTGTCCAGAGTAGTAAACGCAGCCTGCTCGAGCTTTCAGAAATAGGGAACAATATTTTTAAGGAACGGCTTCAGACCATTTCGGGAGTAAGCAGCATCCGTATCTGGGGCGAACGGAAATATGCCATGCGTATCGAGCTTGATCCCGCCAAGCTGGAAGCATACGGAATAACGCCAACGGATGTCAGTTCGGCTCTTTCCGGACAAAATGTGGAATTACCGGCTGGAAGGCTGGAAGGAGAAAATACTGAATATACCATCCGGGCGCTGGGGCGTTTAAACACGCCGGATGAATTGAGCCGGATGATTATTGCCAAAAGGGAAAAAGTATTGGTTCGCTTATCGGATCTGGGAACTGTACGTATGGGCGCAGAGAACGAACGGACCATCATGCGTGGCAATAACATGGTACCGATGATCGGGATTGCCCTGCAACCCCAGCCGGGAGCCAATTATATCGAAATCGTTGACGAAGCATTCCGCCGTGTGGAACAGATAAAAAAAGAAATGCCAGAAGACATTGAACTGGACATTGCCCTTGATACTACTATCAGCATCCGAAAAGCTATCAGCGAAGTAGAAGAAACCATTTTCATCTCTTTTATGCTGGTGCTGCTGGTCGTATTCTTTTTCCTGAGAAGCTGGCGCACAACCATGATCCCCATTATCACAATCCCGATCTCATTAATTGGGACCTACTTCATTTTATACATTGCCGGGTATTCCATCAATGTCCTGACCCTTCTGGGAACAGTACTGGCGACCGGCCTTGTGGTCGACGATGCCATTGTAGTACTGGAAAATATCTATACCAAAGTAGAAAAAGGCATGACTCCTCTTCAGGCAGCCTTCAAAGGTTCGCGGGAAGTTTTCTTTGCCGTTATTTCAACTTCCGTCAGTTTGATTTGTGTGTTCCTTCCCATCTTTTTCCTTCAGGGGCTTACAGGGCGCTTGTTCCGCGAATTTGCAATGGTAGTGGCGAGCTCTATCCTAATCTCAACCTTTGTATCTTTGTCGCTGACCCCGATGATGAGTTCGCGGATTCTACGAAAAAGCAAACGGAACAAAGGCCTGATGAGAAGTTTTAAAACAATAGTCGACTCTCTGACTTCAGGATATTCCCGTCTTTTAAAGGCATTTATGAAGAAACGCTGGCTGGCTTTCCCGGTTGTGCTTGTTACTGCCGGATTGATTGCCTTGTTTGGTGCCAGTCTGCAGCAGGAACTGGCCCCGCTTGAAGACAAAAGCCGCATCCGGTTGTCGTCAACCGCGCCGGAGGGCACTTCATACGGAGCAATGGACGCATATCAGCAAAAACTGATGCTGATGATGGATACTCTTCCTGAAAAAAAATTCCTGATGGGAATTACGGCATTTGGGGGAGGTTCATCGTCCTCTTCAAATTCTGCCTTTGTGCGTATCTCGTTATTGCCTCCCGATGAACGGGAACGCAGCCAGATGGAAATCACCCAGGAATTGAGTCAGTTGGTGAAGAAGTACAACTTTGCACAAACATTAGTCGTACAGGAACCAACCATCAGCGCCAGCCGCGGGGGACGAAGCAGTCTGCCTGTCCAGTTTGTAATTCAGGCACCCGACTTGCAACGTCTTCGCAAGGTCATTCCTGAATTCATGGAAAAAGCGCAAGCCGACCCGACTTTCGATGCCGTAACCATCGACCTGAAATTTAACAAACCGGAATATTCCATCAGTATAATGCGTGATAAAGCTCTCGACATGGGGATTTCGGTCACCGATATTGCCCGGACCATCCAGACATATCTGAGCGAACAACGTATCGGATATTTTATAAAGGATGGAAAACAATATTATATTATTGCCGCTGCCAACAAAGAAAACAGGAACGAACCGTTCGACCTGGCCCGGATGTCAGTCCGGAACCGTTC
Source organism: Prolixibacteraceae bacterium (assembly GCA_034003625.1). Taxonomy (GTDB): domain Bacteria; phylum Bacteroidota; class Bacteroidia; order Bacteroidales; family Prolixibacteraceae; genus GWE2-42-39. The sequence continues at coordinate 70,290 of JAVEYG010000003.1, forward strand.
AGGAGAAATGGTTACCCTCGACAATCTTGTTGAAATGAAATTTGACAGTCGCCCGCCGCAGTTGCTGCGGTTTAACCGGTATGTTTCCGCTACTGTTTCGGCAGCTCCCGCCGAAGGAAAAACCATCGGCGACGGGATCAATGCCATGCACCGTATTGCCGATGAAGTATTAGACGATTCGTTCAGTACTGCACTGACCGGCAGTTCTTCCGATTTTGCCGAAAGTTCAGGAAACATTTTATTGATCTTTATTTTTGCACTAATCCTGATATACCTTACGCTGGCTGTTCAGTTTGAGAGTTTCCGCGACCCGCTGACGATCATGTTTACCGTTCCTCTGGCATTGGCCGGAGCGCTCATGTCGTTGTTCATTTTCGGGCACACCCTGAATATTTTCAGTGAAATCGGGATTATCGTACTGGTGGGGATTGTCACGAAAAACGGGATACTGATCGTTGAGTTTGCCAACCAGAAAAGAGAACAGGGACTGTCGGTCATAGATGCTTCCATAGAAGCCTCAATACAGCGCTTCCGCCCAATCCTGATGACCAGCCTGGCAACAGTGTTGGGGGCATTGCCCATCGCACTTGCCCTTGGCGACGCGTCGACCAGTCGTATCCCGATGGGAATTTCCATTATCGGCGGACTTATCTTCTCGCTGATCCTGACCTTGTTTGTCATCCCGTCGCTTTATACCTACATTGCTGATAAAACAAAAAAAGTTTATGCAGAAGAAGATGAATAAAATTATCCTGACCATATTCCTGTTGATGCTTGCAGGAAAGCACCAGGCACAGGAACCTGTATCTCTTCCCATCCTGATTGACCGTGTACTGACAGAAAACTATCAGATTAAAATCGTACGGAACGAGGCATTACAGGCAAGCAACAACAATACGTTGGGAAATGCAGGCTTCCTTCCTTCTGTCGGTGTCCAGGGAACCACGTCGGGAGCAACCAATAACACCCACCAGGAGCTTTTCAATGGTACCATCAGGGACGGAGAAGATGCGAAAAGTAAAGTGTACAGTACTCTGGTCGAGGCCAACTGGACTATTTTCGATGGGTTCAGGATGTTTGCCCAACGCGATAAACTTTCGTTACTGGAACAAATCGGCTCTATTGACGCCCGTTATTTCATGGAGCAGACCATTGCCGATGTCTCGGTGGCTTATTATCAATTAGTAAAAGAAATGACCCTGCTCCACAACCTTCGGAAAACCTGCAATGTTTCACGGTTCCGTTTCCGTCTGGAAGAAAAGAAAAAGCAAGTAGGCAGCAGCACGGCCCTCGCGTATAATCTGGCAATGATGGATTACCATGCCGACAGCCTTGATGTAATCAGTCAGGAACAGTTGATAAAAAGCCTGCAGATTGAACTGAACCGCCTGGCGCGTAACAATCCCGAGTCGCCGCTTGTTCCTGCCGACCATGAATTTAACCCAGAGGGGATTGCTGCAAGGGAATTGTTAACGGAACAAGCCATTCAAGCCAATAAAAATATCCGACTGGCACAAATACAGGAATTGATCGCTGAGAAAAATGTGCGGATACAGCAGGCAGCTCGTTATCCGCAAATCGATGTGTATGGACGCTATTCCTATTCAAAACAAACCAACGAAGTAGGAGTTACCCAGTTAAACCGAACGTACGGGCGTACATTCGGGATTACTGTCCGTTTTAACCTGTACAACGGAGGGACCCTGAACAAAGCCATTGCCAACGAAAAACTGGCCAGCGAAAACAGTATACTGACGCGGCAGAATACGACCGAATTAATTACTGCTGACATACTGGATAACTATTACGAATATCAATCGCTGGTAAAACAGCAGGCGCTGGCGCGCGAAAATATCCGTTTGGCTGAAAAATCGCAGGAAATAGCCCGTACCCAGTTTGAAAAAGGCGCGATTGACGGATATGATTTCCGGCAAACCCAGCTTTCGGTGATCAATGCACAAAACCGGCTTACCCAGATTGGTTTTTCGATCAAGGTTTTAGAAATTGAAATCAACCGGCTTACCGGGAAACTGAAAAACTTATTGTAGGGCATGTTGACGTACTGTTGACCGGGAGCCATGCCGTCCCCGCAAATTATTTCAGGGAAGACAAAAAATTTAGCAAAAAAAGCCATCATTTCTGACGGCTTCCTTTGTCTAACCAAAATTTATTAAAAGCGTGCTGAAATATGTACCTGTATAGGAGAAGGAACCAAACGGTACCCAATCGGCAAGGCTTCAAAATAAAGATTCCCGTAACGATAGTAAACATTTCCGTGAATTCGCACCCTCGTGCAATGGAATGGCAATTCGCTGAAAATGGTAAGGTACGGAATATCGACAACTATATACCCGATGCCCGGGCGGTAATCGCAAAAATGTCCGTCGTAATAATAGTAGCGGCCATGTTTATGGTGGAACACAAACGGATTGCTGTAAAACCTCGGATAAATTTTTCCGTATTTCGGATGATGGTAGTAGTGATGATAATGGCCGGCATGTTTACCGGTATCATAATGCTTGCGATGATCCGGCTTCTTATGCTTGTCCCAATGGCTATGGGAACTGTTTCCTTTATGCTCCTGGTTACCGTAATTGCGGCGTTCATTTTCATGGCGCCGATAAATGTCGTTTTGCCTTGTGTCCCCGTACCGGTTAATATCGCTGTGTGAACGGATTTCCCGGGCGCTACGGTCGTCGCGGCTGTGATCGTTTCGCTTGTTGTCTTCAAATTTCCGGGTTGAAGGACTTTCCTTACGTTCCTCTTTTTTACCATTTCGGCTGTCCCTTTGCTGGCCATTTACTTCCAAACTGGTCCCTGCTACGATTGTTGCCATCAATGCTGTTATGGCAAATAACCTGATCTTAGTTGTTGTTTTCATGACTCCGGTTTTTAAAAATTAAACATCTTGGTTTGCGCGCCTTCTGTTACCGGTATTTTCATTTTCTGAAAAGCAAAGCCTGTGCCAAAAAATAAAAACACTCCTTTGGATCAATTCAATTATTTATTAATCAATATCTTACATTACAAAAATCAGATCACTGCGCAAACCTCTTCGCTTTTCAGCAACCGATTGAAAAATCTTTTCTCAAAATGATCCTGGGACAAACCGATTTCGGGAAATCAGAAAATAAACATCTGCAACAAAAACCATTATCATACAGCTTTTTAGCAAAAATATGAGCATTTATCAGGGCTGAGGCAATAAATAGTGCTATTTTTGCATCTCATCTATTAAAGATCAGGATGGGAAGAATTTTAGCCATCGATTACGGACGAAAACGGACTGGACTGGCTGTTACCGATACGTTACAGATCATTGCATCGAAGCTGGATACTGTGCCCTCCCCCGAGATTTTCAGCTTCCTGAAAATGTATCTGCAGAAGGAACCGGTCGAACGGATTATTGTGGGTTATCCGTTGCAAATGAACAATGAGGCCTCCGAGGCCGTTTTGTATATTAATCCTTTTTTAAAAAGGCTGGTTAAAGAATTTCCCGGCATTCCTGTTGAACAGGTAGATGAACGGTTTACATCGAAAATGGCTTTCCATGCCATGATTGATGCCGGTTTAAAAAAGAAAGACAGACAGAACAAAGCAACCGTTGATGCCGTGAGTGCAACTATCATGTTGCAAACCTATTTGGAACAAAAAAAATATAAGAAATGATTTACCCGATTACTGTATACGGAGACCCTTTACTGAGACAAACTGCAAAACCGGTCGAAAAAGACTATCCGGAGCTTGCAAAACTGCTCGGAGACATGTTTGAAACTATGTATTTTTCAGATGGCGTTGGACTGGCAGCCCCGCAAATCGGACTGTCTGTCCGTATTTTTGTGATCGATGCAACAACTTATGCCGATGAAGAACCCGGGCTGGCAAATTTCAAAAAAGCATTCATCAATCCTCAGATCATTGAACGTACCGGCGACGAATGGCCAATGAACGAAGGCTGCCTGAGCCTGCCCGAGATCAGGGAAGACGTTTCACGCCCCGAAACCGTCAGGATAAAATATATAGACGAAAATTTTACAGAGCACGACGAAACGTACAGCGGTTATGCTGCCCGTATCATCCAGCACGAATACGACCATCTGGAGGGCATCCTGTTCATCGACTTGCTGAACCCGCTGAGGCGCCGCCTGCTGAAAGGAAAACTGACCGCTATTTCGAAAGGAAAAGTCCCGACTAAATACCGACAGAAACTACCGGGCAAAAAATAAACCAGTTTTGAAACGCGGAAAATCAGTTGGAAGAAAAGAGACATAAAAAAACAATTCCATTTTTTCAACCATCTGGTTTATTTCCATAATTCTGTTTAACTTGTTGTTTGAATTTCTTAACCATCCAAACAACAGGCTTGGCACGATATTTTAACATATTTCAATCTGTTCCTTTTATCCGGATCACCCTGTGGTTTGCAGCCGGTATCCTTTGTAAGGATATTTTCGATTTTCCAGACAAAATCTGGTGGATGGTCTTTTTTCTGCTTTTACCGGCTATCGTTTTTCTCTCACAAAAATCGAACTATCGGAGTGTGGGGGCTTCAAATTATTTAATCACATTGAGTTTGTTTCTGGTAGGTTGCTGGCATGCCAACCAAAATGATTGCCTGCTTCCGGCTTTTTCTCCGGGTAAAGAATGCTATTCGGGAGTGGTACTCGAAAAATTGTCTGAAAAGCCCAAATCGTTCCAGACAATACTTGAAATCAGAGATATAAAAGAAAATACTTATGGGAAAGTAATTGCCTATTTCCGTAAAGAAGAAGGAATTGAACATTTGATACCGGGCTGTCAGATTGTTTTCTCGGCCCGGTTGAACCTCATCAAAAACCAGGGCAATCCGTTTGAAACCGATTATCAGGCATTTATGCAGCGGCAGGGGATTGGCTATTCGGTTTACCTGACAAGTGACGATTACACTGTACTGACAAAAAGGAGCAGCAACCTTTTTATCCGGGCCGAAAATTGTCGTGACAAATTATTGTCCATCCTCCGCCAACACAACATCTCAGGAGAAGAATATACGGTGGTGGCCGCACTCACACTGGGGTACAGAAAAGAGCTGGATGCTGAAACCCGGGACTACTTTGCCTCCTCGGGAGCAATGCACGTATTGGCTGTTTCGGGCCTGCATGTAGGAATTATTTACCTTCTTTTCGCTTTTTTACTCTCCCCGCTCAAACGGAAAAGATACGGGGCGTTACCCTACACCGTACTGGTTGCCTCATTGATTTGGTTTTATGCCCTCCTTGCAGGCCTGTCGCCTTCGGTACAACGGGCAGCCGTTATGTTTACCTTTGTGCTGATCGGACAAAACATGAAGCGCCCGGTAAATATTTTCAATTCGCTTGCGGCATCTGCTTTTTTGTTGATGCTTTTCAACCCGCAGGTAATTTTAGAAGTCGGTTTTCAGCTTTCTTATTTAGCAGTGGCAGGGATTGTACTTTTCCAGCCGGTTTTTTACCACATGATTAATGTACCCAACCGTTGGCTCGATAAATTATGGAGTCTGTTGACTGTTTCAATAGCTGCCCAGCTGGCCACCTTCCCGCTTGGGTTATTTTATTTTTCACAATTTCCAAATTATTTCTGGCTCAGCAATTTCATTGTAATTCCTGCCGCTACACTGATACTCGGCGCCACTTTCTTATTATTTCTTCTCAGTCCTGTCCCTGTTCTTTCCGATTGGATCGGAATAATCATCCGGGAATCGACCCGGCTAATGTTAGTTTCTCTGAAAGGAATCGATTCGCTTCCTTTGGCCGTTACCGGGAACATTTCCATCAGTCCGTTGCAAGCGGTTTTACTTATGCTGATCATCGCCTTCGGGTACTGGTTCATTCAATCAAAATCGATCCGGGAACTTCGGCTCCTGCTTTTGCTGACCGGCGCCTTCTTTCTGTCCTCATTCAGTCAGAATTATCGTTTGTTAAACCAGAAAAAAATGATTGTGTACAATTTTGAATATCCGGTTATTCAATTTATCAACGGGCGGAACAACTATATTTTAACCGATCCGGCAAAAATCAGCGAAGAACAACTGTCCCGTCTGATAAAAAATGTCGGCACCCATCTGAAACTTAACTCTCCACAATATATTCCGCTCGGCGAAGACATAAAATTTGCAGACAAAAACCTGATTATCAGAAGCCAGGTGGTCTGGTTTTCAGGGGAAACGATACAATTCGCAGGTGACCGGCAAGCTGCATTTCCTTGTGATTACCGGATTGTTTTCAATAACTTTTCAAAAATCAACGCACTGGAAAATTTCGGGAAAATAATTTTTATTGCCCGAAAGCCTTACAGTGGGCACAATTCCGCAATTAACATTTTCCAAACATGGAGGGATGGCGCATTTATCGCAGATTTTACAGAAAATTAACAGGATAAACCAAACTTTATCTTTTAGAATAAGTAGAAAGTGGACTAATTTGTGTGTCATTTGAAGTTTTAATTGTTATTTTGCTTCGCTAAATTTTGAAAGGACTTTATAGGCAATGAAAATTGTTATTGTAGGTGCAGGGGAAGTGGGGACACATCTGGCAAAGATGCTCAGTAAAGAAAATCACGACATCGTATTGCTTGACGATGACCTGGATAAATTACAACAAATAGCAAATCAGGTTGATCTTCTCACGATTACCGGTCATGCAAATTCTTTTAAAGACCTGAGGGAAGCAGGAACGCCGAAAGCCGATTTGTTCATTGCAGTTACTCCTTACGAAGAACGGAATATTTTTGCCTCGATCCTGGCAAAGGATATGGGTGTGAAAAAAACGCTTGCCCGTATCAACAATGGAGAATATCTTCTTGAAAAAAACATGGAAAAACTTCGCGGGATGGGTGTCGACGAATTAATTTACCCGGAAAGCCTTGCTGCGAAAGAAATAGTTTCGTCCATTAAACAGGTAGGAACCCGGCAACAAATCGAGTTTTCGGGCGGGAAACTCATCTTGTATGGTATAAAAATCAGGCAGAATGCGCCGATTGTTGACCATACCCTCGAAGAAATTTCGTACCGTACGGAACATGTACGCGCCGTGGCGATCAACCGCGAACACACGACCATTATTCCCAATGGCAGCGATTACATACGAAGCGGGGATATTGTTTTTTTCATGGCCCCCAAAGGATATCAGAATGAGATTTTCCAGATGTCGGGAAAAGAAATTTTTGTGGTAAAAAACATCATGATCCTTGGGGGCAGTCGGATTGCCCAGAAAACAGCTGAAAAATTAGGCGACCAGTATAATATAAAAATCATTGAAATAGACCGGGAACGGAGCCAGAAAGTAGCTGACCGCCTCGAAAACGTACTGGTCATTCATGGCGACGGACGAAGCCTTGACTTACTAAAAGAAGAGCGGATTGAACGTATGGATGCTTTTATTGCCGTCACCGGAAGCTCCGAAACCAATATCCTCTCATGCCATCTGGCTAAAACGATGGGCGTGAGACGTACCGTCGCCGAGGTAGAGAATATCGACTTCATGGATATTGCCGAAAGTATGGACATTGGGAGTTTAGTCAATAAAAAACTATTGGCAGCAAGTTACATTTACAAATACACAGTCGGGCCCACGGTAACCCACGTGAAATGTCTGACAGCCAGCGATGCGGAGGTAATTGAATTTGTTGTGACCGAGAATTCTAAAATCACAAAAAAAACAATCCGGGACCTGTCATTTCCTGCCGATGCCATTATTGGTGGAATTATCAGGAACAACCAAGGGTTTGTGGCAAACGGTGATACACAAGTTGCAGAAGGAGACAAGGTCGTGGTGTTTGCACTGCCATCGGCTATCAGTAAGCTCGATAAGTTTTTTAAATGAAATAGCCATAAGAGCTAAAGCTCATACAAACTGAAAATGATTATTTATGGCTATTCCATACGTTGGTTACTTAAATGAAAAACAAAAGTTGATACGAAAATTGTACGATCAGCTTTGAAAAAGTAAACACATAAAATATAGTTTTCTGCATTTATGCTGAATATACGGATCATCCTGAAAACGCTTGGGTTTCTTCTTTTCGTGGAAGGTTTTTTCATGCTGATTGCCCTCATAGTAAGCATTCTTTACAAGGGGCCTGATATCCGTTCGTTTCTTTATTCCGCACTGCTTAGTATGGGAATCGGAACGGTTGCGGTGATTCCGTCCCGAAATGCAAAAAAAGAAATGGGGAAAAGGGAAGGATTTGTAATTGTCAGTCTGGTGTGGATTATTTTTTCTTTTTTTGGCAGCCTGCCGTATCTCTTTTCAGGTTCAATCCCTTCGTTAACTGATGCTTTTTTTGAAACCATGTCGGGATTTACCACCACAGGGGCTTCTGTTTTGAATAGCATTGAACCGCTTCCACACGGTATCCTGTTCTGGCGAAGCATGACCCAATGGCTGGGTGGTATGGGGATTATTGTACTCAGCCTTACAGTACTACCCTTGTTTGGAATTGGAGGGATGCAGCTTTTTGCTGCCGAGGTGCCTGGCCCAACCCCCGACAAGCTCAACCCTAAAATCAGCCAGACCGCAAAAAATCTCTGGGGTATTTATGTTTTGTTCACCATCCTCGAAACAATCCTGCTTTGGATGGGCGGTATGTCATTTTTCGATGCCATCAATCACTCGTTTACCACTATGGCCACCGGAGGCTATTCGACCAAACAAGCCAGCATTGCTTACTGGGATTCCGCATATATTCAGTATGTAATTATCTTTTTCATGTTCCTTTCCGGGACCAATTTCACCCTTTCGTATTGTGCGTTTACCGGGAAGTTCAGAAAAATCATTCATGACGAAGAATTTAAATATTACGTTCTTTTTATCGTTGGGTTCACGCTTCTCATATTCAGTGGTTTGCTGATATCCACCCGGTTGGATGCAGAAAAGGCTTTCCGGGATGCTCTTTTCCAGGTTGTTTCAGTAATTACAACCACCGGCTTTGCAACAGTCGATTTTCTGCAATGGCAACCGATTTTGATTATCCTGCTTTTTGCGCTTTTCTTTTTCGGCGGAAGCGCAGGTTCTACCGGAGGTGGTATCAAAATCATGCGGATCGTGTTGCTGATAAAAAATAGTTACTACGAACTTCGCCGCATGATCCATCCCAATGCGGTAATACCGGTCCGGTTCAACAGACATGCGGTGTCTGACCAAATTATCACCAACGTGCTGGCTTTCTTCATGTTTTATGTTGCCGTATTTTTTCTGAGCACCATCATTTTTACGGTAGTCGAACCCAACATGGAATCATCAATGGGAGCAGTGGCAACTTGCCTCGGGAACATTGGCCCGGGGCTCGGACAAATGGGCCCTGCAGGAAATTTTGCCCATGTTGAACCCTTCGGGAAATGGTTTCTTTCGTTTTTAATGTTGCTCGGACGTCTCGAACTGTTCACCATACTTGTGTTGTTCTCCCCTTCTTTCTGGAAAAAATAATCCTGCGAAAACCATAATTTTTTTTTGAGATTGTCATCTTTTCCGACAGCTCTTAAAAACCTGAGTTATTTATTAACTTCAGGCATTCATTTTTTCATCGGTATATGGAAAATCAAAGAAATTTGGTCAGAATGCTCGGATTGGGATATGTGGTTATCTTTGTAATCGCAAACATCATTGGATCAGGAGTATATAAAAAAATAGCCCCGATGGCTGCCGAACTTCATTCTGCTGTATGGATATTGCTTGCCTGGATTGTCGGTGGGATCATTACGTTGTTCGGGGCCCTGAGCAACGCAGAGATTGCCGGCTTACTGGCCGATACCGGGGGCGATTTTGTGTACCTGCGACGAATTTATAACCGTTTCTTTGCATTTTTGTACGGCTGGTCGTTGTTCACCGTTATTCAAACAGCAACTATTTCGTCACTGGCTTATGTTTTTGCACAGTCGCTGAACAGCATCGTACCACTTCCTGCTATTTTCCCTTCTTTACATGACTTTTCGATAGGCGGTATTTTTCTCCCTTTTCAGGATTCCGGGGTCAAACTGGCCGCTATTTTGCTGATTTTATTTCTGACGTTCCTGAATATTTCCGGCCTGAAAAGCGGGGCATGGGTCAGCAAAGTTATTTTATTACTGGTATGCACAGGACTGGTTGCAATCGTTTTTTTCGGATTGGGCAGCAGCGAAGCACAACCTGCAAATTACATTCATTTAAATGAACTGACGGCCCAAACAGTTACAGTTTCGTCTTTTTACACCGCCATGCTGGCAGCTTTCTGGGCCTACCAGGGATGGGTATCTGTCGGGTTTATCGGCGGGGAAATTAAAAACCCGACACAAACCATTCCCAAAGGAATCGTAATTGGTGTTTTTACAGTGATTTCCATTTACTTACTGGTCAATATAACCTACCTTTCCCTTTTATCAATCCCGGAATTAGAAGCTGTTCATGCTTCCGTTAACCAGATTGCCGCTATTGAGGCAGTGCGAAGCTTCGGGGGCACAGGCAGCGTACTGTTTATTTCCCTGCTCATCCTGATTACGACCATAGGATGCACCAATGCCAGTATACTAACCGGCGCCCGCCCCTATTACGCGATGGCCCGCGAACGGTTATTCTTCCCGGAAACTGCAAAACTGAACAGACACAATGTCCCCGGCAATTCGTTGCTGTGGCAGGGAATATGGGCCTCGGTACTGGTACTGTCGGGAACTTTCGACCAACTAACCGACATGGTTATTTTTGCCGTGTTCATCTTTTACGGGGCAACCTCTCTGGGCGTATTCATATTGCGCCGCAGGATGCCCGATGCACACCGTCCGTATAAAGTATGGGGTTATCCGCTGGTGCCCGCTGTGTATATTCTTTTTTGCATCAGTTTGTTTTTCAATACAATTCTTACACGTCCCCGCGAAGCCGCTATTGGCATGGCCCTCATCCTGACAGGGATTCCGGTATTCCTTTTCCTGAACCGTAAAAAATAAAAACCAGAAATGCCCGGGTTCAACTTTTAATTCATGGCATAACCATTCCAATAGCATCCGACAAACTTTTTGTATAAGGGTGACAATCAGTTCCACTCCGCAACATGCTTCCAAAACAGTGACCTCTGCACAATACAGATATTCCGCAATATGGATTGGTCCGTATCTGGCCATGCCCGGTTTTCCAAGACAGCTACCCGGAGCAGGGAAACGTTAATTTTCTTCCCGTGCACCGGGCTTTAAGGCAATATGCCTGCTTTATTTTTCATGAAAGCGTTACTTTTATATTTTCAAAATCAGTTACAATGATCTACCAGGTACCTTCTTCGGAATTGACATCACGAATAAGCCGTTTTCACAAACTGATGGACGAACAAAACCCGGAATGGGAAATGGCTGTCATCTTCAGCAAAATCAACCTTTACTATTTCACCGGTACCATGCCCGAAGGGATGTTGCTCATCAACCGGGACGGAGAAGCCACGCTCTGGGTCCGTCGCAGTTACGAGCGCAGCCTGCACGAATCACTTTTCTACGACATCCGCCCCATGGAAAGTTTTCGTGATGCGGCTGCTGCGGTAAAAACCATTCCCGATACAATTTATATTGAAACAGAAGTTGTTCCGTTGGCAATGTACCAACGGTTTCAAAAATATTTTCCTTTTACCGGCTTTAAACCGCTTGATTACCAACTCGCCATGACACGTGCCGTAAAGAGCCCGTACGAACTTGATTTCATGAAACGATCAGGAGAAATTCATCAACGGGTACTGGAAGAACGGGTCCCGACGTTACTGAAAGAAGGAATGAGCGAGGTGGATTTTGCCGGTGAATTATACCGCGTAATGCTTGAAGAAGGTCATCAGGGTATTTCCCGTTTTGGGATGTTCGATACTGAAATTGTGATCGGACATATTGCTTTTGGTACAAGCTCGATTTACCCGACCAGTTTCAACGGGCCAGGCGGAAATTTCGGCATGGCCCCGTCGGTGCCGGTTTTGGGAAGCCGTGAACGAAAACTTAAAAAAGGAGATCTTGTTTTTGTAGATATCGGGATGGGAGTAAACGGATATCATACCGATAAAACCCATACCTACATGTTTGGCGCCTCCCTCCCCGCCGAAGTAGTGAAAGCACATCAACAATGCGTGGATTTGCAGTCACGGATTGCCGATATGTTGAAACCCGGAAACATTCCTTCAGTGATTTATGAAGAAAATATGAATTGCCTGGATACCGGTTTTCTGAAAAACTTCATGGGATTTGGAAAACGCCAGGTTAAATTCCTGGGCCACGGAATTGGACTGACCATCGACGAACTGCCGGTGCTGGCGAAAGGTTTTGATGAACCTCTTCAGGAAAATATGGTATTTGCCGTCGAACCAAAAAAAGGAATTGAAAATGTGGGTATGGTAGGTATTGAAAACACATTTGTGGTCGCTCCTTATGGAGGACGTTGCATAACCGGCAACCATCCGGGACTTATGTTGGTTGAATGACCTGTCTGTCCGGTACATACAATTTCCTCATTTCTTGATCCCGAACCTGAACGGCTATGACCATGAGCTTAAAATTTTACGTTTCTCAATGATTGTGCTTGTTAAAAGTCCGGGAAGTTTGAAAAAAAATCCGGAATAATCATTTCATTTGCTTCCTGAAATTCATATTTTGCAAAAGAATTAAACCCGAGCCAACATGATGACCGTAAGGACTCTTTTATTCCTTTTTTTTCTTTTTGCATCGGTTTGCACATACAGCCAGGAGCGAAAAGAGATTGAATTCCCGAACCTGCCGGGATATCTCACCCTAAAGTGTGATTTTCATATCCACACAGTTTTTTCCGACGGAGATGTCTGGCCAACGGTTCGTGTAATGGAAGCTTGGACCGAGGGACTTGATGCGATTGCCATCACCGACCATATTGAATACCGTCCTCACTCTCAAGACATCCCTTCCAGCCATAACCGTTCGCATGAAATTGCCATGCCCCTGGCCGAGCAATTAGATATTGTTTTAATACGGGGCGCCGAAATAACACGAAAAATGCCCCCGGGACACTTGAATGCCATATTTGTAAAAAACGTAAACCTGTTGGAACGCGAAAGCTGGTTCGAGGCATGCAGGGAAGCAAAAGAACAGGGCGCTTTCATATTTTGGAACCATCCGGGATGGAAAGTTCAGCAACCAGAGCGTACCCTCTGGTGGAGTGAACATACCCGTTTATTGGAGGCCGGATTGTTAGGAGGGATAGAAGTAGTAAACCAGGATGATTATTATTCCGAAGCTCTGCGCTGGGCAAATGAAAAAAAACTCACAATTTTAGCAAATTCCGATCTGCACAGCCCTGCCAGTACAACTTTTGATCTGGGAACAAACCACCGTCCGCTCACCCTTGTTTTTGCAAAAGAAAAAAGTGCCCAGTCGATCAAGGAAGCGCTGATAAACAAAAGAACGGTTGCGTATCACGGGAACAAACTATACGGTGACCGGGCGTTTCTCGGACCGCTTTTCCTGGCTTCTGTTGAAATACGGTCCGATTTACCGCGCCTCGAAAATATGCAGGTAAAATATATCCGGGTACACAATAACTCGGATATCGATTACCTGTTAACGCAACGACATCCTTCAATTGGTTTCACCGCGCCTAAATCGCTCACATTGAAAGCACACCGTACCACGATCCTTGAAATCACCGGAACATCGGAGGAAATCAAAAATGTATCGAACCTGAAATTGTATTATGAAGTCGGGAATCTCATCGTTGCTCCGGGAGAGAGTCTTTCCGTAGTACTTGAGATACAAAACTTTTAAACAGAAAAAGCGGTGGGACCCACCGCTTTCCTCTAAACAAACAACTAAAATTACCTTTACAAACTTTGCTTTCTGCATTTCAATTTTCCAATCAACCCCAAATTAAGTTCACAAATGAGCAAAGTCAATAGTGTGTACGTTGGTGAAAAAAAGATAGTTTCATATTTATTTCGGATTAACAAAAATTAACCGGAAAGAAAAATTTGTTGTTTAATATATGCTTTGTAATCACATGGATATATTACGTGGGCATAAAAAAAGACCCCTGATTTCATCAAAGGCCTTTTTTGCGCTGTCAGCAGTTATATTTTCTAAAGACAATTGGTTAATCCGGGAAATATCCGCGAATGATGCCACGTTTTGAATCTTTCACAAACAACAGGATTTCATCCCGTTCGGGAGATGCGGGCATTTCGGCCTCGATAATTTCTACAGCCTGGGAAGTATTAAGTCCTTTTTGATAAATATACCGGTAAATATCCTGAATCTCGCGAATTTTATCATTGGTAAATTCCCGACGGCGCAAGCCAATCGAATTGATCCCGACATACGAAAGCGGTTCGCGGTCGGCTTTAATAAACGGAGGCACATCTTTACGGACTTTTGCCCCTCCACCAATCATAACATGCGGGCCAATGCGGCAAAACTGATGCACCGCAGTCATTCCGCCAAGTATTGCCCAATTGTCAATAATCACCTCGCCTGCGAGTTGGGTACCGTTCACCAGGATCACATTGTCTCCTACACTGCAATCGTGTGCCACATGCACATAAGCCATCAAAAGGCAATTACTGCCAACCGTAGTTTTTCCTTTTGCGGCAGTTCCGCGGTTAATGGTCACAAATTCGCGAATAGTCGTATTGTCTCCGATTTCAGCAGTCGAGTACTCCCCCCTGAATTTCAAATCCTGAGGGATAGCGCCAATTACGGCCCCGGGGAAAATGTTACAGTTTCTTCCGATCCGGGTTCCCGGTAAAATGGTCACGCCCGATCCGATCCGTGTGCCTTCTCCGATTATCACATCCTTGTCAATCGAAACAAACGGTTCAATAACTACGTTATCGGCTATTTTCGATTCGGGATGTACATAAGCTAATGGTTGTTTCATGTTATTTCTGTGTTTCTGAATTAGTTCACTTTAACTATTTGTGCCATTAAATCGCCTTCGGCCACCAGGGCATCGCCAACAAAACAAAGCCCCTTCATATTAGCAATACCTCTTCGGATCGGCGAAGTTAAAATTACTTTTATGATCAGGGTATCGCCCGGCACTACTTTTCTTCTGAATTTAACATTGTCTATTTTCAGAAAATATGTAGAATATTTTTCGGTCTTGTCGTGTAACACATACAATCCTCCGGTTTGGGCCATTGCCTCAATAATAAGTACGCCGGGCATGACCGGTTCGTCGGGAAAATGGCCCGGGAAAAACGATTCATTGTTGGTCACATTTTTAACCCCAACAATATGCTTTTCTTTTATCTCAATGATTTTATCGACTAATAAGAACGGGAAACGGTGGGGCAGGTAACTCCGTATTTTCACATTGTCCATTATGGGAGGTAACGAAGGATTATACTCGGGCACCGATGTTTCGGCTTCCGATTTCTTGATTTCCTTTTGGAGGAGGGCTGCAAACCCGGTATTGATCCCATGCCCGGGTTTGGTTGCAATAATACGCCCTTTGATGCGTTTTCCTGCCAGCGAGAGATCACCGATCACATCAAGAAGCTTATGTCGTGCACATTCATTCTCGAACTGAAGGTCAATATTGTTTAACACTCCTTGAGGCTTCACTTCCACGCGCTTGTGGTTGAACAGATCGGCCAGACGGTCAAGCTCTTCCTGGCTTACCTGGCGGTCCATAATCACAATGGCATTATCGAGGTCGCCACCTTTTACCAAGTTATTTTTCAGCAGAAATTCAAGTTCATGCAAGAATACGAAGGTACGACAGGGCGATATCTCCGCTTTGAAGTTTTTCAAACTATCAAGTGTTGCGAATTGATTATTAAGTACATTTGAATTGAATGCAATCATTACATTCAGGCTGTACTCATCATCGGGGAGCGCAATAATTTCGGAACCTGTCCTTTCGTCTTTCAGTGCAATCTTTTCCTTTATAACAAAATATTCCCGTTCGGCATCCTGCTCAACAATTCCTGTCTTTTCAATGGCTTCTACAAAGTATCTTGAACTGCCATCCATGATCGGCACTTCCTCGTTGTCGATCTCAATCAAAACATTATCCAGATCAAGTCCGGTCAATGCAGCCAAACTATGTTCAATAGTGCTTATCCTAGCATTCTCTTTTCCTATAACCGTTCCTCTTGATGTGTCAATAACCCATTCGGCGTTTGCTTCTATAACCGGTTTTCCTTCAAGGTCAACACGTTGAAATTTGAACCCATGATTAACGGGAGCCGGTTTAAAGGTCATAGTAACAATGCACCCGGTATGTAGTCCTTTTCCGCTCAGGGAAAATTCACGGGCGAGTGTTTTCTGTTGAATCGTCATGTCAAAAAAAATCTTCCTGTTTTCTACTTTAATCCTATTTGTTCCTTCAGGGCCGCCAGTTCTTTTTCCAGACTAATGACCTGATCCCTGAGTTGGGGCAATCGGCGGTATATTACAGCTACTTTTGCGGCCTGTGCTATTTCCATAGCGGGGGCTCCAAGCATTACTTTGTCGTCTTTTACATTATTGGTTACCCCACACATAGCGCCAAAAGTAACATTGTCGCCGATCGTGAGATGGCCTGCTACCCCCACCTGACCGCCAAATGTACAGTTTCTGCCGACTTTTACCGATCCGGCTAAACCCGTAAGTGCAGCCATCACCGTGTTTTCTCCAACTTCGCAGTTATGGGCAATCTGTATCAGGTTATCTAATTTGACCCCCCGGTGAATAATGGTCGACCCCATCGTGGCACAGTCAACAGTGGTATTGGCGCCAATTTCAACATAATCTTCAAGAATCACATTTCCTATCTGGGGGATTTTTTTATACGAACCGTCGCTGGTTGGTGCAAAACCAAAACCGTCGGCGCCGATCACACAGCCGGCATGCAAAATACAGGACTCTCCAATTTTGCAATCTTCATATATTCTTACGCCGGAATATATAATAGTATTGTCACCGACAATCACGTTATCGCCAATGTAGGCATGAGGATATATTTTTACATTATCGCCAATCCGGGCATTTTCTCCAATATAGGCAAAAGCTCCAAGATAAAGGTTTTTCCCTATTGTAGCCGATGCATCAATATACGACGGATTTTCGATCCCTGATTTGGTCCCTTTGATTTGCTGATATAAATCAAGGAGCGAGGCAAAAGCTTCATAGGCATTGTCAACCCTGATCAGGGTCGCCTTTATTTCCCCTTCCGCAACAAAATCCCTGTTGACCAACACAATGGTTGCATCGGTTTCGTAGATGTATTTATTGTATTTTGGGTTGGCTAAAAATGATAATGTTCCAAGTTTACCGTCTTCTATTTTCGAGATGTTGTGTACTGTTGCATTCGGGTCTCCTTCGATGGTACCATTCAGGAAATCAGCAATGCTTGTGGCTTGAAATTCCATAGATGTTAAGTCTTAAGCGCTACAAAAATAAATTAAATTACTTAATGTCCAATTCTTTCGGATAACAGATAAAATATTTCCTGACAGTTTCCGATAAAACCGACAGTTGTATATCCGATGCAGCGTTTATATCGCTGATCTTTCTATTCTTAAATAAAATGTTAATATTTTCACTCCCTTTGTCATATGCACTATTGGTTATTGAACCGGACAACAAATAATAATCTGCAAGCCTGCTTTCTATTCTGAAATGGTCAAAAACCTTTTGCCTGACAGCCAAAATCTTATGCTCTTCAAAAGGCTTGTTCCTGATTTTTATTTTGAACAAATTACGGTTGGTAATACATTTTGCAAGATATGACAAGGTAAAATCCGGATGGTTGCACCATGATTTCATTCCCGACATGATATCGCTGTCGTCAAGCCGGGCAAAAAGTTCCAACACCGGGATCCCGTCGATTGAAACATTATTCTTAAAATCATCAATTAATATCCGGTTATAAAGAAACGACCGCAAACAGGGGCTGGCATGGATTTCTACCCCCTGCATTGCCAGTTCCTTGGCCCGGTTCAAGGCGCTAACCAGCAAATATTCGGCTGACAGGACCGTCTTATGCAGATAAACCTGCCAGTACATTAACCGACGGGCAATCAGGAATTTCTCGATGGAATAAATCCCTTTGACCTCAACCACCAACTGGTCGTTGCGTACATCTAACATTTTTATAATACGTTCGGCACTGATAACCCCCTCGGAAACACCTGTATAAAAACTGTCACGGCTCAAATAATCAAGCCGGTCAACATCCAACTGCCCGGATACCAACTGGTGCAGAAATTTTTTCGGATATTCGTTTCTGAAAATCCGGATGGCCGTTTCAAGTTGCCCGTTAAATTCCCGATTCAGTTCTTCCATCAACAATAAAGAAATACATTCATGTGGAATCCCGGGCACGATGCTGTTTTCAAGTACATGCGAAAATGGTCCGTGCCCAATATCATGTAAAAGGATCGCAACGACAGCCGAGTTGGCTTCTTCATCGGTAATTGAGTGTCCTTTATCGCGCAGAACAGAGATAGCCGAACGCATCAGGTGCATGGCCCCCAGGGCATGTTCAAACCGGGTGTGGTTGGCCCCCGGAAAAACCAGGCACGACAAACCAAGTTGTTTTATTCTCCTAAGCCTTTGGAAATAAGAATGCTCCATCAGGTCGAAAATAATTTCTGACCGGATACTGATAAATCCGAAAACGGGATCGTTTATAATTTTTTTCTTGTTCGTTTTCAAAACCTTGTATCGCGTGCATTGGCACAAAACATGCAAATGTAAAAAACTTTTCCAGACCACAATCTGTATCGACGTTTGGGTTTTCAACACCTTCCTTCAAATAAAATCGTTTAATTTATTGATTTTGACAATTCAATAAATTTATTACCTTTGCGCTGAAAATTTAAGAAACCGGAGATAGGGGATCGTAAGTCCCCTATTTTGTTACTTGAGTATGATTGAAAAAGGAAAAATAATACAACTTGCAGAAGAAAAGCTCGATGAAGGCCAGTTCCTTGTCGAAGTAAGCATTTCTGCTTCCAATGTCATTCAAGTGGTAATTGATGGCATGAACGGGGTCACCATTAACAAATGCGTGGAAGTAAGCCGGAACATCGAACATAATCTCGACAGGGAAACAGAAGATTTTGAGCTGCAGGTTATGTCGGCAGGACTGGGACAACCGTTCAAGGTATACCTGCAATATGTAAAAAACGAGAACCGTGAGGTAGAGGTTGCAACCAGCGAGGGGGTCAGGCATTCCGGCATAATGATGAATGTAAACGATCTGGGGTTCGACCTGCAGGTAACAAAAAAAGAAAAAGGGAAAGAAGAAAAGCACAAACAATTAGTAACCCGCATCCTCCATTTCAATTTTGAAGAAATAAAAGAAGCAAAAAATATAATTAAATTCTAAACCCGGGACAAGATGGATAACATGAATCTTATCGACACCTTTGCTGAATTTAAAGAGCTAAAGAATATTGACAGGGCAACCATGATGAGTGTCCTTGAAGACGTATTTAGAAACGTCCTTCAGAAAACTTATGGTACCGACGAAAATTACGATGTCATCATCAATATTGATAAAGGCGACTTCGAAATCTGGCGGAACAGGGAAGTCGTGTCCGACGACGAGATTGAAGACCCCAATACGCAAATTACCCTGACCGAGGCCAAAAAAATTGACGCAGATTATGAAATCGGCGAGGAAGTGACCGACGAGGTAAAACTGGTCGATTTCGGGCGCCGCGCGATCCTGAACCTTCGCCAAAACTTAGCCAGCCGTATCCTCGAACTGGAAAAAGATTATATTTTCAACAAATACAAAGATAAAATCGGGGAAATCGTGACCGGCGAAGTGTACCAGGTCTGGAAAAAAGAAATACTGATCCTCGACGACGAAGGCAACGAACTGATCCTTCCCAAAACCGAGCAGATACCAACCGATTATTTTCGCAAAGGCGACAGTGTACGCGCCGTAGTTTATAAAGTTGAACTACGGAACAACAACCCGCTCATCATTTTATCGCGTACTGCATCGGTATTCCTCGAACGTTTGTTCGAATTGGAGGTTCCTGAAATTTTCGACGGGCTGATCACTATTAAAAAAATAGTGCGGGTTCCGGGCGAACGGGCAAAGGTAGCCGTTGAATCGTACGACGAACGCATCGACCCGGTAGGGGCCTGCGTCGGGATGAAAGGATCACGTATACACGGCATTGTCCGCGAATTACGCAACGAAAATATTGACGTGATCAATTATTCGTCCAACATCCAGTTGTTTATCCAACGTGCGCTTAACCCGGCAAAAATTTCAAGCATCAAAATCGACGAGCCAAATAAACGAGCCAATGTTTACCTTAAGCCCGACGAAGTTTCGCTGGCCATCGGGAAAGGCGGCCTGAACATTCGCCTGGCCAGTCAGCTTACCGGTTATGAGATTGACGTATACCGCGAGGTGGAAGTGGATGACGAAGATGTGAACCTGGAAGAGTTTGCCGACGAAATCGAAGGATGGGTTATCGACGAACTGAAAGCAATTGGCTGTGATACCGCAAAAAATGTTTTGGCGTTGTCGCGAAACGAACTCATAAAACGGACCGATCTGGAAGAAGAAACCATTGATGAAATACTAAAAATATTCAGGTCTGAATTTGAATAAAAGACAAAGCCGGGAAACTATTTCTCCGGCAGGAAAAGGATAACAAAGAAATTGATTAACATTGTACCGGCATAAGAACTTCGTTTTCAGGGCTAATTAATATAGGTTTATGATTACAGGCGGAAAAAATTTACGATTAAGCAAAGTAGCGCGCGAATTCAACGTTGGCATCTCAACCATCGTCGAGTTTCTGCACAAAAAAGGGTTTAAGATTGATTCCAATCCAAATGAAAAAATCTCCGACGAGGAATATCATATTCTTGAGAAAGAATACAAACGGGATATTGATCTGAAAAAGGAATCAGAAAAAATCAACCTGAAAAGTCATCGGGTAAAAGAATCAATTTCGTTGGACGATGTAAAAGACAGCCACTCCCGGTTCGACGAGGACGATGAGGACGATGAGGAAGTAATGATTAAAAGCCAGCTTGGAAGAAAAGAAGAGTTGGTGAGCCCCAAACCCGTTCAGCCCAAAAAAGAAGAGCCTGTAATTGAGCAACGGAAAGTAGAGCCTGTTAAAATTGTCGGGAAAATTGATCTCGACAAACTGAACCAGGAAAAGAAAAAAGAACAGCCATCCACCGAAAAACATTCCGAAGAAACAAAACCGGAACCGGCACCTGCCAGAGAAGTGGCGCCGCAACCTAAAGTTGAAGGCCCGGCTCCCGTACAACCGCCAAAACCGGAACCGGCACCTGAAAAACCAGCCGAAACGGTAATCACGAAAACCGATATCCCAAAGGTTGAAGAGGTAAAAGTGGTCGGCAAGATCGACCTGAACATGCTGAACCAAAAAACCCGTCCGGCGAAAAAGAGCAAAAAGCAAAAAGAAGAAGAGCGCAGGGAAAGAGAACGTCAGCGCCGTAATGAACAAGCCGAAACAACAAGCCCTTCATCGGCACAAACCAATGAGGCGCCGGTAAAAAAGGATGAACTAATCCGTGCACGGGCTGAAAAACTGGCCGGGCCCACCGTTATTGGCAAAATCGAACTGGGAAAAGACAAACTGGTTGCTTCTTCCGGCGATAATGCCTCGCAGCCGCGTAAGAAAAAACGCAAACGCATTGGACGGGAGATTGCCCCCCCACAACCACAACAACGCGTCGAAGTGATCAAACGCGGAGACCAAGCCCAGAAAGGAACGCAAAAAAAAGGAATTGAAGCGCCCGGTAAGCGTAAAAAAAGGCAGTTAAAAAAAGAAGTCAGCGAGGAAGATGTACAAAAGCAAATAAAAGACACCCTGGCCCGTCTGACTACGAAAACCAAATCAAAAGGTGCCAAACACCGTCGCGATAAACGCCAGTTAGTCAGCGACCGCATGGCTGCCGCTGCCGATCTCGAAAATTCACAAAAGAATATATTGAAAGTTACCGAATTCGTTTCGGTTGCCGAATTGGCATCGATGATGGATGTTCAGGTAAACCAGATTATATCAACCTGCATGAGTTTAGGGTTGTTTGTATCCATCAACCAACGTCTCGATGCCGAAACCATGTCGGTTGTGGCTGACGAATTTGGGTATAAAGTAGAATTCGTAGATGTGGATATTATTGAATCGATAGAAGAACAAAGTGACGACCAGCCTGACGAAGTGCATTTGAGAGCCCCGATTGTTACCGTCATGGGACATGTCGACCACGGAAAAACCTCGCTGCTCGACTATATCCGAAATACCAATGTCATTGCCGGCGAAGCGGGAGGAATTACCCAGCACATTGGGGCCTACCATGTAGAACTGGATAGCAAACGGGCAATCACCTTCCTCGACACTCCCGGGCACGAAGCATTCACGGCCATGCGTGCACGAGGGGCACAGGTTACCGACATTGCCATCATCATTGTAGCTGCCGACGATGCCATCATGCCCCAAACTATTGAGGCAATCAACCATGCAACCGCAGCCGGCGTACCCATTGTTTTCGCAATCAACAAGGTGGATAAACCCACCTCCAACCCGGACAAAATAAAAGAAGGGCTGGCCAATATGAATTTCTTGGTCGAAGAATGGGGTGGGAAATACCAAAGCCAGGATATTTCCGCGAAATTCGGACAGGGAGTTGACGAATTACTTGAAAAAGTCCTTCTTGAAGCAGAGATGCTTGAACTGAAAGGAAATAAAGAAAAGAAAGCAACCGGAACCGTCATCGAATCAGCGCTTGACAAAGGTCGCGGATATGTTGCTACTGTGCTGGTACAGAACGGCACCTTGCATCATGGCGATATTGTGCTGGCCGGACAACATTTCGGCCACGTAAAAGCCATGTTTAATGAACGGAACCAGCGCATTAAAGAAGCCGGACCTTCCGAACCGGCTATCATTCTCGGGCTGGACGGTGCCCCGCAGGCAGGCGATAAATTTGTGGTAATGGAAAACGAACGGGAAGCCCGTACCATTGCCAATAAGCGGGAACAACTTGCCCGCGAACAGGGAATCCGAACCCAGAAACATATCACACTCGACGAAATCGGACGCCGTATTGCCATCGGAAACTTCCAGGAACTAAACCTGATTGTGAAAGGCGACGTCGACGGTTCGGTTGAAGCGCTTGCCGACTCGCTCATTAAACTATCAACTGAAGAAATTCAGGTAAACGTGAAACACAAGGCAGTGGGACAGATTTCCGAGTCAGATATTCTGCTGGCCGCGGCATCCAATGCAATTGTGATCGGGTTCCAGGTACGTCCCTCGCTCCAGGCAAGACGACTTGCCGAAAAAGAAGAAATTGACATCCGTCTGTACTCAATTATCTACGATGCCATTAACGAGATAAAGGCAGCCATGGAAGGAATGCTTTCTCCCGACATCAAGGAAGAAATCACCGGTACTGCCGAAGTTATGGAGACATTCAGGATTACCAAAGTGGGAACTGTCGCCGGCTGTATTGTGCGCGACGGGAAAATGTTCCGGACAGCCAAAATCCGGGTTATCCGCGACGGGATCGTTATTTACACCGGCACACTTGGCTCGTTGAAACGTTTTAAAGAAGATGTTAAAGAAGTGCAGAAAGGGTATGAATGCGGATTGAACGTGGAAGGTTACAACGATATTAAAGTAGGCGACCACATCGAAGCATTCCGCGAAGTAGAAGTAGCCAAAACGTTGTAGAGGCCAGTTCTTGTACCGCATGACATGAATTGTGTTTCAGAGACACAACCATCATAATACAAATAAAAAATCCGGTTCAGAAAGCCGGATTTTTTATTTGTATTATGACTGAAAAACAGCCTTATTCTCATGTGCCTTATATTCTCTATTGAAGGAATGAAATCAACACGCCGGCAGCAACCGCTGATCCGATAACCCCGGAAATGTTGCTCGACATACAATATTGAAGAATATGGTTCGACGAATCGTGTTTCAAGGCAATCTCGTTAGCTACCCTTGACGCCATCGGAACTGCGCTCAGACCGGTTGCCCCGACCAACGGATTAATCTTTTTCTTCGCGAAAAGATTGGTAACCTTCACCGCAACAATCCCTCCAAAGATCGAAATGGCAAAAGCCAGAAACCCGCCAACAACAATCATGATCGTTTTAAAATTCAGGAACACATCGGCGGTCATGGTAGCGCCAACGGTCAACCCCAGAAAAATTGTGGCCGTATTCAGGATAGAACCGGTTGCAGCCTCACTTAACCGGGCCACATTTACACCTATTTCTTTAATCAGGTTGCCAAACAGCAACATGCCAAGAAGCGGCACTGCCGAAGGCACGAAAATGGAAATAATAATTCCCAGCACAATAGGAAAAGCAATTTTCACAGCCCGAAGATTTTTAATCTTCACTTTTGAAGGATACAGCCTGTCCATTTCTTTCATGTTGATCTGCAGCTCTTTTTGAGAACAGGTCAGTTTAGCTACCAACGGAATGATTACCGGCACCAGCGCCATGTACGAATAAGCTGCAATGGCTATAGGCCCCAGCAAGTGGGGGGCCAGCTTGATCGTAGTATAAATAGCGGTAGGCCCGTCAGCCCCTCCGATAATTCCGAGCGAAGCAGCTTCTTTTGCAGTAAACCCTATCAGGATGGAAGTGATAATTACTATAAAGATTCCCAGTTGTGCGGCAGCGCCGAAAAATGCCAGTCGCAGATTTCGAAGCATCGGTCCGAAATCGGTAAGCGCCCCAACCCCCATAAAAATGATTGGCGGCAAAAATCCGGTTTTTATCAATGAATAATACAGGAAGTTCATGATCCCGTATTCGTGGGCAATCTCAAAAAGGTTTTTGTAACGGCCATCTCCCAGATCGATATTCTCAGCCGGAACAACTCCCATGCCCCCACCAGGAAGGTTGGCCAGGATTACACCAAAGGCAATCGGCACCAGCAACAACGGTTCGTATTGTTTTTTTATGCCCAGATACAACAAAAATGAACCGATCCCTAACATCAGCAGGTAGCCGGGATTGGCTATCATGTCCCGGAGTGCGGTCATGCCGTATAATTTTTCAATAATTTCCATTACTATTGTATTTTCACAAGTACATCATCTTCTTCGACTTCCGCCCCGTTGGCACATGCAATCTCTATTATTTTCCCGCTTTTATCCGACCGGATGGCATTGAAAGTTTTCATCGCTTCCACGTATCCGACCAGATCGCCCGGTTTAATTATATCGCCTACTTTTAAAGGTGTTTCCGAACTTTCTTTGGTCAGGTAAAATTTACCTTCAAGCGGAGCAACGATTTCCTTTACCTGTCCGTTTCCTGAAGGAGCGGTAACGGGAGCAAGGGTTTCAGTCGCATGTTCCGTTTTTATATCTGAATTTGTTTCGCTATACGAAACCGACACCCTGAATTTTTCGCCTTCCACATCAACAAACATGGTCACAGGTTCAAAACTCTCGTCAGAGGAAACAGCCGGAGCAACTTCAGTAACAGTTTTTTTCGTTCCTTCCAGCAATCCCCCGCCTTCTTCACGACGTTTGACAAGGTCGGCTTCAAAGGCTTTTTTCGCTTCGCCCGACTTATACTGACGGTATTGTTCGGGGTGCATGGCCAGTTCGAACAGCTCTTCGTTGTCGGGTCCGTATTCCCAACCGTTGTCATCCATTTCTTTACGGAATTTATCGAGTGCATCGGGGTACAGGGTCTGCGGGTTGTCCGTAAATTCTTCTTTCCCGTTCGCTTTTGCCATCGCTTTTATTTCAGGGTGTAATTCACCCGGCAGTTTACCGCCCTTGCCCATCAGCATGTCCCAGATGTTATCGGCGATCATGCTCCAGCGTTCCTGTCCTTTTTCAAGCTGCATCACATTCATAAGGGCCAGGTTTTTTACGTACTGGCTGTACGGCGTCACCAATGGCGGGTAACCAACCATTGGCCAGATGTATTCCACTTCATTGAAAAGTTTAATCAACAGGTCGTCCTGTGTAAGTGCCGGCTGGTTGCGTTTCTCTTTCCATTTGTTGATGCTTGACAGGTTACTTTCCAGGTCGGCCATCAGCGACCCCATCATTCCCCCGGGCAAACCGGGGCCGATGAGCAGGGAATTCATGTACCTGTTTTTCGGGTCGATGTAATATCCGAGGAAATCGTCGATAAAACTCTGGGTGAGGCTACGCACTCTCATGTATGCTTCCATGTTGATTTCGGGCACTTCAAAACCGGCGTCTGCCAGCATAGTGTGGACTGCCAGCAGATCGACATGACCGGTACCCCATGAAAGTGGTTCCATGGCTACATCAATGTACTCAACCCCGGCACGGCATACTTCCAGAATGGAAGCCATTGCAAAACCGGGACCTGAATGTGAATGGTACTGAAGCGGAATATCCGGATGCTTCTTTTTGATACCCCCGACAATCTCGCCTAACCATACAGGACGGGCAATCCCGGCCATATCCTTCAGGCATATTTCATCGGCCCCGCCTTTGATCAGTGTGTCGGCCAGTTCAATATACGATTCCACGGTATGCACTTTCGAATAGGTCAGGCTCAATGCAGCTTGTGCAATCATTCCGGCTTCCTTTGCATATTTAATTGAATCAAGAATGTTGCGGGGATCGTTTAATCCGCAGAACGGACGGGTAATGTCGGTACCCTGTGCTTTTTTTACCTTATACATTAATTTACGCACATCTGCCGGAACCGGGCTCATACGCAACCCGTTCAACGAACGGTCGAGCATGTGGGTCTGGATACCGGCATCATTAAATGGTTTTGTCCATTTACGCACAGCATTATTGGGATTCTCTCCGAAAAGTAAATTAATTTGTTCAAAGCCTCCTCCATTGGTTTCAACTCTTGCAAAGCATCCCATCTCGATAATGTGGGGCGCCACCTTGACAAGCTGGTCGACCCTGGGCAGATATTTTCCCGACGACTGCCACATATCGCGATAAACCAATGAAAATTTAATTGCTCTTTTCTCCATACGTTTAAATTTCAAAATTTATTGATTATCTATATTATACCCTGCATCCTGCTCCTAACACAGTATGCACCGGCAGAGGGACCGGCATTCTACACATAAGAACAGGAAGTTGTCTTGTTTTCAGCTCTATGAACATGTTACCGGTTTGTATAAAAAGTGTTGTGTTGCCGATATCATATCCCAAACCAAAAACCGGAAAAGCAGGGTTACATTTTTTCGATCTTTGTGACTTTACCTTTTCCCCGGGTCACAATGCTGACAGCCGATGTAATTGCTGCTATTTTGCGGGGATCGGGCCCGTTTCGACTACTACCTGCCGCGACAGCCCTAACAACAGACGCTTTTTCTTCCGGAATATATTTGTTTACAAACCGTATGATCAGGTTTCCGATAACCACTACGAACGAAAGTATGATAAAAACGGTTATCATTCCTACTCCCAATAATTCTAAAGCCAATCCAAAATCATTCATAATTTTTCCCGGTCTTTTTTTAAAAAAAATTCTTCCCATTATAAAAAACAGCAGCAATTTTAGCAATATTACAAGAGTCTAATATTTCAGAAACTCAAAAAAATCTTACAATTATCATTTAATTAACATTCAGAAAGAGTGATTTGTCAATAAAATCGAAACAAATATTATGAATTGTAATTCGCCGGAAAATATCACCGTACATGAAGGTGGGAAGCAAAAACCGGTGCGGGGAAGACATATTTCCCCGACATATCGTTTCAGATTAAAAGCATTTCCGGCTAAATTCTTTTATATTTGTTTCGAAGAAATATTAACCACATAAACTAAAAATTATTTCGCAATGAAAAACCAGGAAAAGAAAGGTTTATCCAGAAGAAGGTTCATAGGGACTACAGCCATCGGGTTGGCCGGGTTAAGCATCCTCCCGTCGGTTACCTCGTGTACACGGGCTGCTGCCGAAACGCCCACCCGGTTAGGATTTATCGGCATGGGACGCCAGGCAATGTTCCTCCTGAACGGGTTTATCCAGATTCCCGGAGTCCGCGTACTTGCCGGCTGCGATGTGTACGGACGGAAACGTCAACGTTTTGAAAACCGGGTAAACGAGTTCTATCAGAAAAACAACGTTGAAGTAGAAGTAAAAACCTACGAAAAATATCAGGACCTGCTTCAGCGTGAAGATATTGATGCAGTGGTTGTCGCTGTTCCCGACCATGCACATGCCATGATCGCGATTGCGGCCTGTAAAGCTGGCAAAGATGTGTACTTAGAAAAACCGATGACGTTCACGATCAAAGAAGGGCAGGAGTTACGTCGTGTTGTCCGTGAAACCAACCGCATTCTGGCCATCGGAAGCCAGCAGCGGTCAGACCCGAACTTCCAGCACGCTGTAGAAATGGTACAAACCGGTATGCTCGGCAATATTGAAAAAGTGAATGCGTATGTAGGCGCTCCCCCGAGACCATACGACCTCCCCGAAGAATCAGTTCCCGAAGATCTGAACTGGGACCTTTGGTTAGGCCCCCTGCCCGGCGATATTCATTTCAACAATGAGCTGAACCCGCCAATTTCTCTCGATCCGGTCAAACATGAAGAATTCTGGGGCGCATGGCGCTGGTACAAGGAAATGGGCGGTGGTTTCACGACCGACTGGGGCGCACACATGTTCGATATTGCACAATGGGGATTAGGTATGGACCGTAACGGCCCGGTTGAAATTTCGCCTATTGGCGACGGAACTGAATACATGATGTTCAAATATGCCAATGGGACGATCATGACCTCTGAACCTTTTGATGAAAAAAACACCAAAGGCGTAAAATTCACCGGCGATAAAGGATGGATCGAAGTGTCGCGCGGCCATTACAAAGCATCGGACGATTCGTTGCTCCCACCGAAAACCGGAGGTAGCGACGAGAATGTTCCTTATGAAACAAAAATTCCGCACCAGGTTAATTTTATTGAATCCGTGCGCGAACGTAAGGATCCGGTGGTCCCCGTTGAAATAGGGCACAGTTCCTGCACTGTTTGCACTCTCGGCAACATTGCCTGCGACCTGAAACGCACTATCCAATGGGACCCTGTCAACGAAGTTTTCATTGACGATGTTGACGGTGCCGCAACGGCCAAACTACATTACCAATACCGTGAAGGTTGGGCGCTATTGTAACCTGCGGAAAATATTCTGACCCGATATGCCGCTTCCCATTCAAATGAGAGGCGGTTTTTTTACCTCGTAAAATCCGGTGGACATTAGAATGACATTCCCGTTAATTCCCTGCGCCCGGAATTCAATTCTAATGGGTATGCAGTCTGATTGTCCGCTCTATGGCGTCGCTGCAAACCGGACAAAAATACGGTACATCGTTCGATTTCATACGACAGTCCATCATGGGGCTGTAAATACCTTTGGCCGAGTAACCTCCTCCCTCGAAAACACCGGTTGTGCTCTGGTACCGGGCAGTTCTGGGCGTGGGTACAGGAGTATCTTTTTCTATCATTTTTTTCCATTTCCTATCAAAATCAACCAACGTGGTAAGATTGGGTTCCCATGGTTCGGTCTTTAGGTTATAGAAATTTTCGAAAGCCACATTGCTGGTATAATACTCGTCGCCCAACCCAGCAAATGCATGCCCGAATTCATGAACGAACACTTTTCCCGAAAGTTCATTGTCAACCGACCCCACACTTAAAAAATTGTAGAACCCGCCGCCACCATATCGTTCGGTATTTACCAGCACAAAAATATGGTCCCACGGGACCAGCGCCGCTACATCGTAAACCGTTTCCATATCTCCGACAGTCAGGTATCTCGGTGTCCCAAAGGTGTAAAAAGTTGAATTAAAGATGGTGTTTCTGTATACCGATTCTCCCGGCACATCGGTACCCGATTCCTCCGAAGGGCAAAGCACCGCATAAATATTAAATTCATCTTTGTGTTTGCTGAACGGGGAAACACTGAATAAATAACCGGTCATGCGATCTGCATCTGCCAGAAATTTGTCCATTTCGGCTACGGTATAACCTTCAGCCAGAAATACAAGGTCGATACATTCTTCGGACTTCCCCGTCCCCTGGATCTTTTTCGTTTGAAATTTTTTCGGGGTTTCCCGGAGAATAAAATAATCCTCCGGATCGATAATTACTGAATGAATGACTTTAAAATGCCCCTCCCATTGGCGTTGTTCTATTTCCAGTTTTATTTTTTTCTTCGGAAAAGGAACAAAAGCCGACTGATAAAACGTACGCCGCACGTGCTTCGCTTCTTCGGTGGTCTGCCATTCCATGAACAAAGGAGAGAATCCACGGGAAAAAATTAACCGGCCACCGGCCTCATCGAAAACCCGGACACGATAATTTCCGAAATCAAAAGGATCAATCAGGTGGTTCACCGAACCTGCCCAATAAGGTTCCAGTTTCATTTGCCGGGGAAAAACTTCTACCGTTTCATAATCGCCCCCCAGCAAAAAATCGTAGCGTAAAGTTTGCTCTTTGAAGAAATCATGAAAACGCACTTCCGCTCTTGCTGAAATTGCAGCAAATAACACCAGCAGAAGAAAATATTTAATAGTTTTGGCCATCGTTTTAAGGTTAAACAATCAACAAAATTCAGAATAAATTGAAAATATGGAGCAATTATATTTCTTTTTAAATGATTTTTTTCAGGAACTGTCATTTTCAGGCTTTCTCACGTCTGCGTCTTCCATAGTTATTTGCCTTATAGCAATCTGGACACTGGCATTTTTGGTATTTTTTACAACCCGTATGATACTGGTCCGTTTTATTCACCGGATGGTGCTTAAAACAAAATCCGACTGGGACGATTTTCTTCTCCGGAGAAAAGTTTTTACAGCCCTTTCCCATCTGCCTTCAGCTTTTATTTTTTATTTCACCTATAATTTTTCGGAAATAAAAATTGTAGATGAGATCCTTCTCCGGGTAAGCCTGATCTATTTTGTCGTGATTGTCAGTATGGTACTGAACCGTTTGGTAAGAGCCGGCCTCGATATTTACCACACCACTCCGTATGCCCAAAACCGATCGATAAAAGGCTATGCACAGTTGCTCCATATCCTGATCTATTTTGTGGCCGCTATTTTTATTATTTCGTTCATTGCCGGTAAATCGCCGTTATACCTGCTCACCGGCCTGGGAGCCATTGCCGCCGTACTGCTGCTGGTATTTAAAGACACCATACTGGGTTTTGTTGCCAGTATTCAGTTATCGGCCAACAACATGGTAAAACCCGGCGACTGGATTCAAATGCCCGGGCATAATGCCGACGGCACCGTGATAGACATCAGCCTGAACACCGTGAAAGTACAAAACTGGGACAAAACGATCACCACCATCCCAACCTACGCACTGGTTTCCGAATCTTTCAATAATTGGAAAGGCATGGAGGAATCGGGAGGCCGCCGCATCAAACGATCGATCGGCATTGATATGAAGAGCGTGAAATTCTGTGATTCGGCATTGCTTGAAAAATTTAAAAAGTTCAGGTTGATACGTGATTATGTGGAAAAAAAGCAGGATGAAATTACCGCGTTCAACAAAAGCCTGAATATCGACGAACACGATACATTTAATGGCCGCCGGCAAACCAATCTGGGAATTTTCAGAAAATACCTCGAAGCTTACCTGAGAAACCACCCGATGATCAGCCAGGAAATGACCTTCCTGGTCAGGCACCTCCAACCTACCGAAAAAGGGCTTCCTCTTGAAATATATGTATTCAGTAAAGAACAGCGCTGGCCGGATTATGAATCGATACAAGCCGACATTTTCGACCATGTTCTTGCGGTAATTCCCGAATTCGACCTGAAAGTCTTCCAGAACCCGTCAGGTAACGACATTGCCGAATTCATTAAAAAGCAGTAACCAGGACAGTACTATTTTCTTATAAATGTCATATTGCCTGAAAAAAAAATAAATTACATTCGCGAAAACGAAATGGAATGAAGGGCGCAACGTGCATCGCGAATTACCAGATCGTTATAAATAACATGTTTTGAAGCATGAATATTTAGGATTTGTTATTTTTTCGTACTTTTACGTTTCAATTTTTAACCTTATTGAAATTTAACACAACATGAACGAAGAGTTTATTGAACCTGTTCCTCAGATTGATGAGCTGGATGAAAAAATCCTGAAGTTAATTACAAAAAATGCAAGGATCCCGTTTCTGGAAGTAGCCAGGGAATGTGGCGTTTCAGGTGCCGCCATTCATCAAAGGGTGCAGCGTTTATTGAATCTGGGAGTTGTTTCGGGAAGTGAATTCATTGTGAATACCCAAAAATTAGGATATAACACCTGTGCTTACATGGGCATCTATCTTGAAAAGGCAAAATATCACCAGCAAGTGGTAAAAGCGCTGGAAACCATTCCTGAAATTGTTGAATGCCATTACACTACCGGGTCGTACGCCATTTTTATAAAAATACAGACCAAAACGAATAAACACCTGAAAAAGATCATCGACGAACAGCTTCAGGAAATTGACGGGATTGCCCGCACCGAAACGTTTATTTCGCTGGAAATGATGTTTAAACGACAAGTTCCGATCAAGTAACAAATTCAGAAATATACACAGCCGGACGGAAATTGTCCGGCTTTTTTATTCCAAGCATATTTCTAATGTCAACCGAAAGAGATTTATTTATTGTACAGGCACAAAATCTGGATTTCCACCCGGGCATGTTTTCTATTCTGGAGCACATCAGCTTCCGGCTAAAAAAAGGAGAATCGCTTGCACTGACCGGAAGTTCCGGAAGTGGAAAAACCAGTTTGGGAAAGATACTGTCCGGACTTATAGCGCCCACCCGGGGGGAACTGACCGTCGCACCGGGCATAAAACGGCTGATGGTTGACCAGCAGGACCATTTTATTTCACAGTCGGGAAGAACAAGCCCCTATTATTCGCAACGGTACGAAAGGATTGAAGAAGATCATTCACCCGATGTCCGTACCTATTTAAAAAATATCCGCAAAAAAGCCGGTTATCCTGACGATGACCAGCAAATTTCGGACATGATGGAACAAATGCAAATCATTTCTATATCGGAACGAAAATTAATACAGCTCAGCAACGGCGAACGTAAACGCATCCAACTGACCGCAGCACTGCTGCAAAAACCCGGGTTACTGGTACTCGACCAACCATTCACGGGGCTTGATGCCGAAGCGCGGGCCAATCTCAATGAAATTCTTTTCCGGCAAATGAACTCCGGGATATCGTTGGTCATCATCTGCGATCAGGAGCATATTCCCCGAGGAATTCACAAGGTTCTCGAACTGCACAAAGGAAAGCTCGTCCGTTTTGCCCCTTCCGCTGAATATATTCCCCAATCCGCCCCTGACGAACCCACCGCAGAGGCAGATGCTGCCCTTTTCGATCTCCTGCCTGCTCCTAAGGAAGCATGTTCCGATATTGTGAGGATGAGAAACGTAAACGTAAGTTTTGGTGGAAAAGAAATACTAAAAAATATTAACTGGCAGGTAAAAAACGGCGAGCAATGGGCTTTACTGGGACCAAACGGCGCAGGCAAAACAACGTTGCTGAGCCTGATCACTGCCGATAATCCGCAAGGCTATTCCAACGACCTGGTTCTGTTCGACCGGAAACGCGGGAGCGGGGAAAGCATCTGGGACATCAAAAAACGGATTGGTTTTGTTTCACCCGAACTTCATCTGTATTTTCTGCGTGGGGGAGGTATCCGTAATTCCGTACCCGGACTGGGCGAAAAGCCACATGCTTCCTACGACACCCTTTCGTGTGCCGATGTGATTGTTTCCGGTTTTCGCGACGAGGTTGGTTTTGCGGCATCGCCAACCGGATTACAACGAAAAATTGCAACTGCCTGGCTCTCCATTATGAAGCTGGAACACCTGCACGACCGGAAGTTTTACCAAGCTTCGCTGGGCGAGCAACGGCTGTTGCTACTGGCCCGGGCTCTTGTAAAATCACCGTCGCTGCTTATACTTGACGAACCCTGTCAGGGGCTTGATCCAAAACAGACGAAACATTTTATCCATTTGCTGGAAGTTGTTTGCAAAAACCTGAATACCACCATGATTTATGTAACCCATCTGAAAGAAGAAATCCCCTCCTGCGTGGATAAATTACTGCAACTCGAAAATGGACGGATAAATTATTACGGGGAATTCCATAAATAAAATGGGTCACGATTGTCCCCGTAATTATTGATACAATGCGACAGAATCAAAGCCCGCTCCGTTTCCGGACAATCAATTCATCCATCACCAACGGATACCGTTTCAGTTCCTTGTTGCGGACTGACAGGCTGATCTTTTCGTTTTCCGAACGGACTTCAAAAGGAATGCGGATACGCATCCAGTTACCTCTGAATGAGCAGAAGAAATGCTGGAACTGGCCAAGCTGGTAGTTTGTTACCTGATCGCCGTTTTTCTGAACAAACTCAAAAACAGTGCGCCCCATGAGGTCTTTCTCAAAATGATGCACCCAGAATAAAATCTCACACTGATCGCCTGCTTTTACGCCGGACAGGTTGTTGTCGAACAAGCTGCGCCGGAAACGCGCCGATCCCCACACAGCCCCTTTCCCGTAAAGCGGTTCCTTGTAAATAATCTTGTCGAAACTCTCGTAAGCGATACACCCTGCCGAATCCAACTGCGCGGCATGTACCAATTTCATTTCCTCCTCAAATTGCTTTTGTCCTTCCGCAGCCAAATTATGCAATGCCCCGAGCGAAAGACAATGAAGGCTGAATTTCGTCCCTTCCCATATTTTTTCTGAAAGGCTGATCAATCTTTTTTCATTGTGGCTCAACTCCGTACAACGATCGACAACCAAAAGCAGCGGTTTGTGATTTGGCAGTTCATCTAAGATACGGTACGGGGCAACCGGATCGCTCACCAATTCAAGGCTTTTATAGGTCTGGGAAATAGAGGTACGGCTCAGCATCACCGCCATGGAAGGAAGCCCTGTTTTCAGGGACACAATGTACGATTGCCTGGCTATATCGCATTTCGGGTCGAGCCAGACATTCTCGGAACCAACATGAAAATACGGCAACGGCAGAATTGCCTGATACCCGGAAGCATTGATCGTCTTCGTCCATTCATTTTCAGCAGAAAGGTTTTGACTGTCTTCCAGTTCCGGTATCCGGTTGACCATGCGTCCGCGATACAGACCAACATTCAGCCATGCATCGTAAAATACAAATATGAATGCCGATACTGCCAGTATTTTCATCCATTTGTTTCCCCGGAAGATGAGGAAAAGGCCGTAAAAAACTACGATATTCAGCATGTAATAAAAAACCCACGCGAAACGCGACACGGCACGCAACTGTTGAACAGGTCCCAAATAATCGAGCAAAAATTCTAACCCGAGATTAAACGGGAAACTGAACGATACAAGAAGGGAAACCACCGAAGCCCAAAACAAGAGATTGATCAACGGTTGGTCAGTCACCATGTGCCATTTTTGTCTGTTACGGACCCGCTTAACCATTTGCCCAATTCCCCAAACCATGCCAACCAAAGCAACCATACCGATAAAAGCATAGGCTTCCCAATCGAAATTCTGAAATGCTTTTACAGATGATAAAAACTCTGCATACGATTTATGCAACGGCAAAAAAACGGTTGCCGGATTGGCCCGGTAAGTAAAAAATCCCCATGGATGGGTCGTCCGGTCGTTCACCGGATCAGTGAGGTTAACCAGCAGTTGGATGACCAGAAACGGCAAAATCATTTGGATAAAGACATGCAGCAACCAACGATAATCTTTCACCTGCATTTGTTTGGCAAGCAAAACACGTCCCCAGTAAAACAGGAACAGAAAACCGAACAGGGCGAAAAAGTACATGTGCATTCCTGCCGCAAGGAAAGTCACAAAGCCGATCAGTGCTGAAAGAAGAAGCGATTTATTCCGATCGAAGCGGATGAGCAGCCAGATCATCAGCGGGAGCCAAAGTGCATAACTGAGTGTAAAATGCCCACCCAACCGGCCAATCTGAGGCGAAAGAAACGTAATACCTACGGAAGCCAGCATTGCAAACCACCAACTGACACCCAACTCAGTAAAAATAAGACACAGGAACACAGCCGCCAGCAAAAACGAGAACAGCATAAGAAGGTTGATAATGGCAACTGTATAACCGCTGATATCGAAAAAATGATTGCTGATAAATTTGATGGTATTCACCACCATCGGTTGGTTGTCGGTGAAAAAAATGTTTTCGCCATACGGGTAGTTCATGCCGTTCATACGAAACGCATCCGAGTCGTATTTCAAGTGATACAACGCTCCGTAATAGGCTTTTAGCCCATCTCCACCCGGGGCAAAATAAATTTGGTTCGGGTTATGCAGAATCGGGGCAAAAAACAAATAAAGCAATGCAACTGAAAGAATAACGGTGGTGTATACAGTTCTTGATTTTAACATATCTCCAAAGATTCCAGATGTAAAGGATGTGATCAAATTACTGATCAACGCCGAAAAGTAGAAAAATATCTTCAAAAGTGAAAATCTTATTTACGTTCTGTTTTTCCATGTTGGTTTACCCATAATTTTGAATAAGAAAACAAGCCCATTTTTGTTTTTCCATGAAGTAAATTTTAGAGATCATTTTTGCTCTTTTCAGATCAGGCAAGCCAAATAGAAAAATGAGCAAAAAAATATTAATATTATTTTATCTTATTATCTTTTTTATACTACCTTTAGAAACAGATTAATATTATTTTATCTTATTATCTTTTTTTATACTATACTTTAGAGATAGATGCATAGTCATATACAAACAAATATTCACCTGGCAATGATTTATAAAAAATAAAAACTGCAATAAACATGAAAAAAATTTACACAGTAGTCTTTGTTATTCTTTCTGTTTTGTCCTTTACCGGACACAACACATCAGCACAGCCTTCTTTATTCTCTAATACAGATCCAGTGCTTATTGCAGTAGAAAGTTCTGAATCTATCAGATTAACGCCGGGAATGAAATCCATAACTTATGATATTATTAAAACAGAAAGTTCAGATATCATTTTTGATAGATGGGGAAATCTTAAATCAGGTTCCGGAGAATACATACAAATGCTTAACAAAGCAGGATCAGCAATTTCAAATAGCAACATTTCAAAAAATGTAGAAACAATACAACCGCCCGTACTCGTTTCACCGAAAGATGGTGAAATTGTATCCACAGTAGAGCCTGTTTTATTTACGTGGCTTCCGCCTACACCTACGACTTCAGGACAAACCTATAAAATTAAGATAGTGGAAGTTTCAGGAGATCAATCACCTGAGAACGCAATACACAGCAAACCTTTTTTTGAAAAAGAAGATTTGGTACTTACTTATATGGAGTATCCTTCTTCTGCACCAAACTTTGCGCTTGGCGGTTGTTATGCATGGCAGGTTGAAACCGGTGAATCTGAAAAGATGCAAAGTGAAGTTAGAACTTTTTATTTCGGACAAAGAGAAGCATGTATTACCTGGAGTTTATTGAGTTCTGATTCAGTCACTTCAATTGCTGGTAACATTACAGGGCAAAATGAAATTTTAGGCGCAGGTCCCGCTCCCGCAATGTCTGTGTTTAATTATAACAGTTTCGGTCAAAGATTGTGGGTAGGAAATACCGGCTGGATTGCCGGCAGTCTGGAAGCAACAAGATATATTGAGTTTAATACTCTGCCTGCGTCCGGAAGTAATTTTAAAATTACCAATGTTTCTTTTAATTACGGCGATAATCAATTACCTACCGACTTCTCCATTCTAAACTCACAAGCTTATTACTCAAAGGATAATTGGGCGACAAGTACGGCTTTATCTCAAAATCCTTTGGTTTATCTGAATACTTCAATGACAACATTTACTGCGTCAAATTTAAATATATCGATAACATCGGGACAAAAATTTTCGCTTCGGATTTACCCATATGCGGTTAAGAATGGCAATGCCATGACTCCGACTTTTGCCGTTCATAATAATGTTAGGATTTGCGGTATATCAACTCCGCAAGTTACAACCAACGGCTCAATCTGCGGTACAAAATTTAATGACTTAAATGGCAACGGTGTAATGGACGTAAATGAACCTGGATTACCAAACTGGACGATTAATCTGACTGATGCTGCATCGATGACGGCAATAACTGATGCAAGTGGAAACTATTGTTTTGAAAATTTAAAGGCGGGCAAATATACCGTCGGAGAAGTGAATCAAAGTGGCTGGCAACAGACTGCTCCTTCAACGGGAACGTATTCGTTTGAACTTTCAGCAGGAGAAAACAAGTCGGGTATTAATTTTGGAAATAAAGCGGAAGCAACACTGGGATCCATTTGCGGAACAAAATTCAATGACTTAAACGGGAATGGGGTAATGGATGTGAATGAACCCGGGCTAGCGAATTGGACAATTCAACTTTCAGGGGCCGATTCAAGAACAGTAGTTACCGATTCAAACGGCAATTTTTGTTTTGATAGATTAAAAGCAGGAGTTTATAATATTGTCGAAGTGAATCAAACCGGATGGGTACAGACAATGCCCGCAGCACCTGGCACTTATGCTGTGACACTTACCTTTGGACAGAAATTAGAGAATATAAATTTTGGAAATAAATATGATCCGGATGCCGGCTGTTCTAAAGTTTGGGAAGCGCTCGGCAGCGGAATGAACAATGAAGTATTCGCTTATGCAAATGATGGAAATATAATTTACGCTGGAGGAGATTTTACCACAGCTGGCGGAACACAGGCAAATTATATTGCAAAATGGAATGGGACAAGCTGGACTCCGCTTGGTTCAGGGCTGAACGGAAAAGTACGAGCAATAGCTGTGATGGGTTCTGATGTATATGTTGGAGGAATGTTTACAATGGCAGGGGGTGTAAACGCGAATAAAATCGCAAAATGGAACGGCACAAGCTGGTCGGCACTTGGAAATGGTGTTAACGGTACTGTACTTGCTTTAAAGTTTTTAGGAAATGACTTGTATGTAGGTGGTTCTTTTTCTAATGCAAGCGGGGTACCCACTAGAAGTTTAGCAAAATGGGACGGTACAAGTTGGTCATCGCCCGGCGGAGGGGTTGATAATTGGGGTGATTATACGACCGTGCTTTCTCTTGCAGTTATGGGATCGGATTTATACGCCGGAGGAAGATATTACCTCACTTCCGGATTATGGGTAGGTTTTACGGAAAAATGGAACGGCACGAGTTGGTCAGAAAAAAACACTTTTATCGGTTCCGTTGATGCGCTTGCCGTAATGGGAACGGATTTGTACGTGGGCGGATGGTTTAATCAATATATTAGAAAATGGAACGGCACAACTTGGTCAACTCCCGGCGGTGGAACAAATGATCAAAATGATCATATTCACGCTTTTGCCGTAATTGGGACTGATCTCTATGCTGGTGGAGCTTTCACAACAGCCGGAGGAGTTAGCGCGTATCGAGTTGCAAAATGGAACGGCTCTGCTTGGTCGGCGCTCGGAAACGGTGTGAGTAATTGGTCGGGAAGCCACGGGCATGTTGAATCGTTGCTTGCTGTCGGAAATGTATTATATGCCGGCGGCGGGTTTGATGTTGCGGGAACTGTAAACGCAAACTACGCTGCAAAATATTTATGCAGTGAAACTGTATCCGATGATATTTTTGTTTTAGGAAATATTTTTCATGATCTAAATGTTAACGGTGTTTTTGATGAGCATGAACCTATTATGCCGAATTGGACAGTAAATCTTTCCGGGGCAGTAATTGGCACAGCACACACAAACAGCGATGGTAATTTTTATTTCAACAACTTAAAGCCTGGTGTTTATACAGTTGCGGTAAAATTTCCAACCGGGTGGACCGGTTCCGGAAGTTCAAACGGAAGTTTTACTTTTGATGCTGCGCCCGGACAAACTATTACAGGATTTCATCTTGCTGTTAAACCGGTTGACTGTGATGATAAATTAAAAGTATGGTCGGCGCTCGGAAGAGGAACAGGCGCTCAGGTTTCAGCGATTATTCAAATGGGAAATGATATTTATGCCGGAGGCGCATTTACCGATGTGGGCAATCATATTGCTAAATGGGACGGCGCTTCATGGTCGCCGCTCGGAAGCGGAATAAACGGAGATGTAAATGCGCTTGCGATAGTTGGAACAGATTTATTTGCGGGAGGTTCATTTACAACTGCCGGCGGAGTAAGCGCTAATAATATTGCCAAGTGGGACGGTTCAAACTGGTCTGCGCTCGGAACCGGAATAAACGGCACTATTTTATCACCAGCTGTTGTTAGATCACTGGCAGTAATTCACGATGATTTATATGCGGCTGGAAATTTTACAACAGCAGACGGAATTACCGTTAGCAATATTGCAAAATGGGACGGCAATGGATGGTCGGCGGTAGGATCTGGAACAGATTATAACATTTACGCGCTTGCAGTTTTAGATCACGATCTTTATGCCGGCGGAAATTTTCTAAATGCCGGAGGGGTAAATGTTAATCATGTTGCGAAATGGGATGGAACAAATTGGAGCCCGCTCGGCTCAGGTGTTTCAAGCACAGTTACATCGCTTGCTTCAATTGAAGGAGAACTTTTTGTCGGCGGCGATTTCCCAACTGCGGGTGGCGTAAACGTAAACCGTATCGCGAAATGGGACGGTACAAACTGGTCTGCGCTTGGTAACGGAATTGATAATAATTATGTGCGAAGTATTACAGCAGTTGGTTCAAATATTTATGCAGGGGGAGATTTTACAACAATAGGCGGTGTGACGGTAAATCATATTGCCAAATGGGATGGAACAAACTGGTCTGCACTTGGAACAGGCATGAATCAGTTTTATGTAAACGCTTTAGTTGCTGCTGGAGGAGATTTATACGCCGGCGGATGGTTTAATACAGTTGACGGATTAAGTGCAAATAATATTGCGAAATATTCATGCAATACTATTACATCTGTTGATGAAACTTATGAAACTGATTTGCCGAGAGTATTTAAGTTGGAACAGAATTATCCAAATCCGTTCCATTCTACCTCTACTATTGGTTATTATATTCCACAAACAAGTGAGGTGAAAATTAGTGTATATAACATCTTTGGAAAAGAAGTCAAAGTATTGGTTAATGAAGAAAAATATCCCGGACATTATGAAATTATTTTTGACGGACACGAATTGGCGAACGGAATATATTTCTGTACGATGAAAGCTGCAGGGTCTACCCAAAGCAAAAAAATGATTTTGATGAAGTAGCGCTGTGCTTTTATGGGTTCAATATGAAGCTGTCCAAAAAGTAAAAAGATATAAAAATGCCACTAAGTCAAGAAGACCTGTCTGCCGAACAGACAGGCACACAAAATCACTAAGAATAAGAAAACATGAATCTTAGTGATTTTGTGCCTTTGTGGCGAAAAAAAAGACTTTTTGGACAGTTTCATATAAAAGAGAAACAAAGATTTTCTTCGTTAAAGGCACAAAGGAGGATTTTTCTATTCTTCCACTTCAACTTCCTTGTATTCAGCAATGATTTTCGAGACTTGCTGGGAAGAAACACGGCCAAATACTTTTTCGCCCACCATCACCACCGGGGCAAGGCCGCAGGCACCCACACAACGCAGGCTGCTCAGTGAGAATTTCCCGTCTGCGGTAGTCTGTCCGACTTCAATTTTCAACTGGCGTTTAAATTCGCTCAAAACCTGCTCGGCACCACGTACATAACAAGCCGTTCCCATACAAATGGAAATCGGGAATTCGCCTTGCGGTTTCATGGTAAAGAATGAATAGAAAGTCACCACTCCGTAAACTTTTGCCACCGACATGTTCAATTCCCGGGCAATTACCTCCTGAACTTCGGCAGGAAGATAACCCAATTTACTTTGCACCTGATGGAGGACATTGATCAGCTCTCCCTCTTTATTATCAAATGAAGCACAGATTTCCTTTATCAGTTCGATCGTTTTCTCTGCTAATTTTATTTTTGGCATAATGTTGATTTTTAGATTTACCAGACTTTAAAGTCACCCTATATCAATTTCAACTTCTATCAAAATATTTCGTATGCAACAGGTGATGCGATTTCTCGCTCAACGGTTCGCCTAAAAATTCTTCGTACAATTTCTTGATGTACGGGTTTTCATGTGATTTCCGTATTTTTTTGTTTTTATCTTCTGAATAAATTGCACGTTGCCGCTTTTTCAGGATTTCTACATCGCCGTGGTGATAAGGTTGACCGCCGCCGCCGATACATCCGCCCGGGCACGACATAATTTCAATAGCATGAAACTCGCTGGTACCGGCTTTTATTTCTTCCAGTAATTTACGGGCATTACCCAATCCGTGTGCAATACCAATATTGATCGGCGTTCCGTTGAAATCGATGGTCGCCTTACGCAAGCCATCCATTCCACGAAGTTCTTCAAAATCGAGACGCGGAAGTGATTTTCCGGTAAACACTTCGTATGCTGTACGAACAGCCGCTTCAATCACACCACCGGTAGTTCCAAAAATAACACCTGCCCCGGTTGATTCTCCGAGTGGCTGGTCAAAATTTTCATCAGGCAGCGTTTTGAAATCAATATTGGCAAGGTTGATCAACCGGGCCAACTCACGGGTCGTTAAAGCGTAGTCGACATCGGGGTTGCCATTCATTGAAAATTCTTCGCGACTACTTTCATATTTTTTAGCCACGCAAGGCATGATGGAAACAACCACCAATTCTTCGCGTTTCAGTTTTAGTTTTTCAGCAAAATAAGTTTTCGCAATTGCCCCGAACATCTGTTGCGGCGAACGGGCTGTCGACGGAATATCTTTCAGTTCGGGAAACTGGTGTTCGAAAAATTTCACCCATGCCGGGCAACATGAAGTCAGGATTGGCAATTTCACATTTCTATCGCCTTTCATGTAAGCAGACAAACGTCCGAGCAATTCAGTGCCCTCTTCCATGATGGTAAGGTCGGCAGCAAAATCGGTATCGAACACATAATTAAAGCCCAAACGACGCAGGGCAGCGGCCATTTTACCGGTTACCAAAGTCCCGGCTTCCATGTGAAATTCTTCGCCCAGTGCGGCACGCACGGCAGGCGCGGTTTGTACGATCACTGTTTTCGATGGATCGGACAATGCACGGATCACAGCCCCGGTTTGGTCGACTTCGGTCAATGCTCCGGTAGGACAAACAGCGACACACTGGCCGCAATAAGTACATACCGAATGGTCGAGGTTCATCTCGAAAGCCGGCGCCACTACAGCATTGAACCCACGGTTCACAGCCGAAAGAACACCCACCGTCTGCACCTCGTTGCACATCATTTCGCAACGACGGCACATGATACATTTATTTATTTCACGGATGATAGCCGGTGACGTATCTTCACGGTAAGTCGATTGTTCTCCTTTGTAATGAATCTCACGGATACCCAGATGATGAGCCATATCCTGCAATTCGCAATTGCCCGATTTGGCACAAATCAAACAGTCGGCCGGATGGTCAGAAAGAATTAGTTCGACGACTGTACGACGGGCATTCACTACGCGGATGGAGTGTGTTTTCACTTCCATTCCCTCGGTCGCCAAGGTCACGCATGCAGGAGCCAGATTTTTTCGTCCCATTACTTCAACCACACAAACGCGGCAGCCTCCGGGCTTATTTTCAATATCCATATCTTCCAGCTTCATGTGGCACAGCGTCGGAATTTCAATACCGATGCTTGAAGCCGCCTGCAGAACAGTAGTCCCTTTTTTTACGACTACCGGTTTATTATCTACTATTAAATTGATCATCTCCAGTTCGATTTAAAATTACCTAATTAAAACAGCTCCGAATTTGCATTTTTCCAAACAAACGCCGCATTTGATACACAGCGACTGATCGATGTAGTGCGGACTGCGTTTTTCACCCGAAATGGCGCCAACCGGACAGTTGCGGAAACACAAGGTG
The DNA here is from genome assembly GCA_034003625.1 of Prolixibacteraceae bacterium. GTDB lineage: Bacteria > Bacteroidota > Bacteroidia > Bacteroidales > Prolixibacteraceae > GWE2-42-39. The sequence goes on from JAVEYG010000003.1 coordinate 114,103, forward strand.
CAACCGGTACATTTTTCATCGTCGATAGAATAGTGGAGCAATTTTTTACACTGACCAGCCGGGCATTTGTGCTCATCGACATGGGCCAGGTATTCATCCATAAAATTATCGATCGTCGACAGCACCGGGTTGGGTGATGTTTGTCCCAAACCGCAGAGCGACGTATCTTTGATAACATTTCCCAAAATACGCAGTCGGTCTAAATCTTCACGGGTACCTTTTCCTGAAGTGATTTTATCGAGTATCTCATACAAACGCTTGTTTCCGATCCGGCAGGGCGTACATTTTCCACACGATTCTTCCAGCGTGAATTCGAGATAAAATTTGGCAATCGACACCATGCAGTCGCCTTCATCCATCACAATCATCCCTCCCGATCCCATCATTGAACCGGCTTTCAAAAGGTTGTCGTAATCAATCGGAACATCGAGAAAATCCTTGGTAAGACAGCCACCCGAAGGGCCGCCGGTTTGTACCGATTTAAATTCCTTACCATCTTTTATTCCGCCACCGATGTCGTAAATCACTTCGCGCAGGGTCGTTCCCATGGGTACTTCAATCAGTCCCACATTATTAATATTTCCGGCCAATGCAAATACTTTGGTCCCTTTCGATTTTTCGGTGCCAATTGCAGAAAACCAGGCCGCACCTTTATTTATAATAACCGGGATATTTGCGAACGTTTCCACATTGTTCACATTGGTTGGTTTTCCCAGGTAGCCCGACTCAGCCGGGAACGGAGGTTTTACGGTAGGTTCGCCACGAAGTCCTTCCATTGAATGGATAAGCGCTGTTTCCTCACCGCAAACAAAAGCGCCTGCTCCGTACTTCAGTTCAATATCGAAATGAAAACCGGTTCCCAAAATATCAGTTCCCAACAGCCCGTATTCCTTTGCCTGACCAATAGCCACTTTCAAACGCTGGATGGCCAGCGGGTATTCGGCACGGATATATACCAAACCTTTATCGGCACCAACACAATAGCCGCAAATCGCCATTGCTTCGATCACCGAATGCGGGTCGCCTTCCAGAATTGAACGGTCCATAAATGCACCGGGATCGCCCTCGTCGGCATTGCAAACTACGTATTTCTGATCGCCAGCCGCCTTGCGGGTAAATTCCCACTTCAAACCAGTTGGAAAACCACCGCCACCACGACCGCGCAGCCCCGAGTCTTTTATAATCTGAATTACTTCTTCCGGCGTTTTTTCCGACAAACAGGTTCCCAAAGCAGCATAACCATCGCGGGCGATGTATTCTTCAACATTTTCAGGATTGATAAAACCACAGTTGCGAAGAGCTATACGGATTTGTTTTTTGTAAAAATCCATCCCTGTGGCATCCGATATCAGGTGATCGTTTTTGGGATCTTTATAAAGCAGATGTTTTACTTTTCGTCCTTTTACAATGTGTTCTTCAGCGATTTCCCAAACATCTTTCGGAGTAACCTGTGTGTAAAATGTATTATCAGGAAGAATTTTTACGATCGGCCCTTTTTCGCAGAAGCCAAAGCAACCGGTAGTAATCACCTGCACCTCGTCGGCCAGTCCCAATTCGGATAAATATTTTTTGAAGTTATTTTTGATCTGCTCGCTTTCAGAGGCTTTGCACCCGGTGCCCCCGCAAACAAGCACGTGCATGTTATAATCGGCCATGATTGTTCCGTTTTTAGATTTTACTCGTCTATTGTTTTATAACTCACCGGAATAATGCCATCAACCATTTCTCCAAGTTTGATGTGTTTTTCGATGATTTCCAATGCTTTTTCTTTACCCACATGACCGTACACCACCGGCTCCTTGCCGGGAATAGTCAGTTCAATGGTAGGTTCGGCAAAACAATAGCCCATACACCCGGTTTGGGTCACAACGGCATCAATACCCTGATGCTCCAGTTCATCAATCAGATACGTCATGGTTTCCTTTGCTCCGGAAGCAATTCCGCAGGTGGCCATCGAAACTTTGATTTGAACAAGTTTGTCGGGCTTATCGCCATGTTCCCGTAGTTTAATTTTCGACTGAACTTCATCGCGTATTCTTTTCAGGTCAGCCAATGTTTTGATCTTTGTCATGATAGAGATAGATTGCTTGTGATAGATAGTTTTTTATGTAATCAAGATATGGTTTTCTGTGACAAATGTCCAATCTTTCAGAGGAAAAAAGTCTAATTTTTATCATCATTCGCTTATTTGGACTTGTTCTAAATTCGCTGATAAATAATCGGTTAAAAACTTCCGTACTTCAGGCGTGCGAATTGGTATCCCGTCGAGCATCTCGTTGATTTCCGAAGTATTTACCGAAAACTCACCGGAAGGTGTTTTGTGCCTGTATTCAAAATTTATTTCACCGGACGAAGAAAACAAAATCATCAGTGTTCCGACGATGTCGCCCAGCACCGGGCGGTCGATGTGGCTAAAACTAAAAGCAGCAGTGAGCTGTGTTCCTTTGTTTTTTTCAGAATGAATGGAAAAACTGCCGCCCGTATTTTCGGTATTCTGCTTTAAAAGCGACAGGCCCAGACCTACTTTACGTGTGGTACGCGAAGTATAAAACGGATCGATCGCTTTGGCAAGTTCTTCTGCGTCCATACCACAACCGTCATCGTCAATTCGGATGATAAACTGGTCGGCATCGGGTTTTTCCTCAATTTCAATACAAATTTGCGATGCCTTTGCCCTGATGGAATTCTGGGCAATGTCCAATATGTGCATCGAAAGGTCTTTCATTTTTCGAGGTTACAATTTTGTATGTGCTGCGTTATTCGAATTCGTTTGTCTGTTCCGCTTTTTCAACTGCCAGATCATGGAATTTTGGTACCTCTGTTCCCGATTTTTAAAAACGCTTTTTTAATTTCTGAAAACGAAATTTCCTGCATCTCCAAAATGGTACAAACTTCGCCTACGTTTTCAGGATAATGCGCATCGGAAAATTTCACGATGCTGATCTCATCCGGTATTGAATATTTTGAACGGATATCCGTTTCATTCACCCTCTTTGATATTTGAAGCGCTTCGAATTGAAGGCTTTCAGGAATAAATCCCAACTGACTGTAAATGCTGGTTACATACCGATCGACATGCGCCGGAATGAAAATACCTCCTATTTCATGAACTTTTATCTCCACTTCATCGATCCCAACTTCCAGCGCCGTGCCGAGGTACTTTTCTTCGTACCCTGTGATATTCGAATGTTCATCTACTATCACCTGGTAGCCAAACAAGCCGGGATGATTGGCTATGGGCGGCAAATGCCGGTCGATGTACTGCTGAAAAATGTCCATTGTTTCGATATCGGGAAAAAACACCAGTACATGTATTTCTTCGGAAGTATTTACCTCGCAGCCCGGCAACACAAAAATCTTCTCGCGGACAGCCACTTTTGAAACCACTTCCACATTGCGGGTGCTGTTGTGGTCGGTAATCCCGATGATGTCGAGTTTTTGCGCTTTTGCACGGGCAACAATATTTTCAGGGCTCATGTCCAGATTGGCACATGGCGATAAAACGGTGTGTATGTGCATGTCGGCCCTGAATTGTTGCATGGGTTACCGGTTTAACAATTCGTACAATTTGCCTGCAATCTCGAACGTACTCAAGCCGGTCCCGAGGACCGGGATGTTTTCGTTATTGCTGTGGTGCAGGGTATTTTCGTTGGGTTCGAGCCCTTTCACCAGGATAACTGCCGCCATGTCTTTCAGCGAAGCAATGGCCATTACGTTCTGGTGTACCTGCAGGGTGATCCATACCTGGCCTTCCCTCGCATTTCCCATCACATCGCTCAACAGGTCGGACACATATCCGCCTGTTACTGCGTTGTCAAGCCCTTTCTCTCCGGAAAAGACTTTTAATCCTAATTCTTTTACCAGTTCAGAAACCGTCATTCCTTTTTCCTTTTTTATTGCAATCGGCTTCAAAGCGGTTGGGCCCCCATTTTTTTTCGAGGTTCCGGTACGCCTTGTCCGGGTTGATTTTTCCTTCATTTTGCCAACGTTGCTGGATAAAAACACAATCCGACATTTTAGCCCTTCCGGTTACCATATCTTCAGCCAGCGCATGGCAGTTGGGCGCCCCGCATGCCCCACAGTCAATTCCGGGAAGGAAACAGAGGATACGTTGCGCTTTGTTCATTTTCTCAATGGCTTTCATCCGGTCGCTGTCGAAACGGAATACAGGTTTGGGCGTTATCTTGTCGGAAATTAGTTTTTGTTTAATTTTCTCCGTATCAATCTGAAGAGACGTAAAATCAATATCTTTTGCATAGGGATATCGTTTGGCTCGATGCTCCAGCCGCTCCACAGTCAGGAAGCGGTTGCCGGTCATCATTATGCCTCCCGCACAGCTTTGGTCACATGCGCGAAGTTCAAGGAAATCGAGGCCTGTAATCTCTTCGTTTTCGAGCCTTTCAAGGAATTTTATAACATTATGTATCCCATCGACAGCCATACTACGGTCGCCAAAATGAATCGACTCGCCGCGGGTGAGGCTCCATAAAATACCATCGTTGGTGATATGCCTGCGCTGATCGCTGGTGTCTTCAATGTCCACGTCATCAATCACTTTCATCACCTGGTTATACAATTCATTCATGTTGATAATCCCGTCAACAATTGATTCACGCTCAACTACGGGGCTTTTCACCGCCGATATTTTAGCGCAACAGGGGGTTACATAAAACAGGCCTATTTCTTCTTTTTTTGCACCCTGTTTTATCAGTTCCTGGATGGCAAAATGAGCTCCCAGGTCGTGCGGGGCTTTGCGCAAAATAAGGTGGTCAACCAACGACGGGTAACGCAACTGGATCAATTTCACAATAGCAGGGCAATATCCGGAAATATTGGGTTTGTTGTCCTTCTCCGATTTGCAGTATTCTTTTACCGAATCAATCAACAACTGAATGGGCTGTTCCACTTCGAAAACATGGGTAAAACCCAATTTCAGCAAGGCAGCATAAATACGGTTTTCTTTTATTTTTTCAGGAAACTGGCCGATCATTACTGAAGGAAATAATACCACCCTGTACCTGAACTCCTTTATTTTATTCAGATCGTCCTGCTCTAAATAAATGGCTTTTACAGGACATGAGCGGAAACAATACCCACAATCGACACAACGTTCATAGTCGATCACTGCCACCCCATTCACCACACGGATCGCTTCCGTCGGGCATATTTTCATGCAATGGGTACAGCCAATGCACTTTTGCCTGTCGACTTTCAAAGCGTGATATGTGGTCCGGTTAAACATCAGAAATAATTCACGATTGTTAATTCAGTTCCTATTCCGACAACACTGTTAATATCCAGCCGGTCGGTATTCTTTTTTATGTTCGACAAACCCATTCCGGCGCCAAAGCCCATCTCGCGTACTTTTTTACTGGCTGTTGAAAAACCTTCCTGCATGGCCATTTCAATATCTGGAATCCCGGGTCCCTCATCTGTCAGCCGGATTGTTATTTTTTTGCCGTCAATTTCAACATCAATGGTACCCCGATAGGCATGCGCTACAATATTTACTTCGGCCTCGTAAAGAGCAATTACAATATTTTTTATTGTTTTTGCATCAATTCCCAATTGCTTCAGCACCTTTTTCACTTCGCTTGAAGCTTGTCCTGCCTGGGTAAAATCACCACCTTCTATTTTGAACGACAACCTCATTTAAATCTTAATAAATGGGTTTTAGACCTGCATGGTACAATAAACCACTTGCCTTGAACAATGAAAACGGTGATTCCAAAATAACCATTCCGTTTTCGATAGCCAGCGCCATAATTTCATCTGATGCCTTTTTATTCCTCACAAAAGCAATGTATTTAATATCGGACATTTCGGCTGTGCGTACGGCTTGCACATTCGACAAACCGGTAATTAGCAACATATTTTCGACATCAAGGGTTAAAACATCACTCATCAGATCGGAGCTGAACCCGTATCTGATTTCATCATTTGCAAACTGTTCACCACAAACAATTTTCGCTTCCAGAATACCGGCTATCTCTGCTAGCTTCATTTTATTTTGTTAGCTGATTATTTTTTGCAAAGATGAACTAAATGGATGAATTCAGAAACAGCTTTTGTCTGGTTTTTCTATTTGAACCGAAATTTAAAATGATTTGAAATAAGGACTTCAATTCTCATTTTCCGAATTAAAAATATTTGTTATTCCACCTCGCCCACAACAACAACATAATTTTTGCCGTATTTTTTTGCACATTTGGGACAGGTAGTGTACCACATGTACCATTTCCGTACCACAAGCCCTTTCGACTTTGCGTCTTCTTCAAAATCCTTGCACCATTTGCCTGTGTCTTTAAACGGGCCTTCGTACACTTTACTGAAAAATTTTCCGGATAAAGTTACATTCTCAGCCCCGGCCACTTTTTTATCGACGGCAAGGTAAAGGTCCATGTTCCATTTCGAGGTATGGTCTGAAAGGCAAAGCCAGTCGGGGATAGCAGCCTCCGCCGCACGTACTTTTTTGTCTAACCGCTTCATCACGCTGCCAAAATTTAACGGCATGTAGAAAAGTGTGCACACACGATCTTTTATAAAGGACTTGTTTTCCCAGGTGAATAATTTATTTTCCCAAGGATCGGGCTCAAACGGGGGGCAGCAAATGAGGTCAGGATTTGTTTTTGGTTCCATAACTGTATTTTTTGGTTTTTTAACGTTCACCGGCAATCATTTTGTCAGGGTCTGAAAAACCGGATACACAAAGATATAAATAACTTGTGATCAGAATCTTTGATTACCTGTATTGTTTTTTTCTGAAGGCTGTATTTTTATTTATCCCGGACCATTTATTATTCTCCGGTTGGTTGGGATTTGTTGCAGCGAATTTTGTATTTTAATTGGGTTAAAAATCAGCTTATGATCTACGATGAAAAATCTTTTCACCAGGGGATGATCGATGACCCTGAGTTACAGCAAAAAATCATCGATGCCCTGCCAATCCCGATTTTTTATCGCGATAAAAACGGGATATACAAAACCTGCAACAAAGCGCACGAAGATTTTATAGGCAAGCCCAAAGAGCAAATTATCGGGAAAACGGTGTTCGATTTCCAGCCGCTTGAGATTGCCGAAATTTATGCCCGGCGCGACCAGGAACTGTTCGACAGCCCCGGTAACCAAAGTTACGAGGCAAAATTCAGGGACGGGGAAGGAAATTTGCACGATGTGGTTTTTAACAAAGCGGTTATCCGCGATAAGGATAATGAAATATCTGGCATTGTGGGTTCAATTTTCGATATTACAGAACGGAAAAAAGCCGAACGTAAGTTGGAAAAAGCCAAAGAAGCCAGTGTCATTGCTTCGGTTATGATGCAAAAAATCAGGGCAGGAATCGTCATTGTTGATTCAGATTTAAAAGTGATTGACTCGAACCCGAGCTTTGCCCAAATGTTTGGCGAAGAGATAGAAGAACTGTTTGACACCATTCCCGGTTTGCATGGCGCCGATTTCCGGGAACTGGTTCCCGAAGTTGTATCAAAAATGTTTGCATCGCTGTTAAGTTCCGGAGAAAACATGATTGAACGTGACCTGAAAATTCAGAATAAATTATTGCATGTGCAGGTAATCACCATCTACAAAAACCGGGTAGTAGGAGCACTTATCCGCGACATGTCGACCCCTTCGCTGGTACGCGAGGAGATTATCAGCCGGGCCCAGCGGGTGAACAAACAAAACCTTGAAACGGTGCAGAAAATTGCATTTCTCTTAGGGGAAAATGCTTCATTGACCGAAGAAATGCTGAACTCCATCATCGAATCGTATAAATACGGGGAAGACGAACAATGACCGATTACCACATTGAAATCGATTTTCAGCAAAACCGTCCGAAAGGACAAATTGTTTGCGGCGATGTGTTTTATTCGCGTAAGATCAGGGAAGAAGGACGTACCATCCTGGTACTTTCCGATGGCATCGGGCACGGGATAAAAGCCAATGTATTGGCCACGCTGACCGCATCCATGGCGCTGAATTACACCTCGTTCCATACTAAACCTGATATTGCTGCCAATATTTTTATGCGCGTATTGCCCCGCAGCAGCGAAGGAAAAGAAAGTTACGCAACCTTCACGATCATCGAAATAGAAGACGAAGGAATGGTGCGGATCATCAATTACGATAACCCGCCCTCGCTGATTTTCAGGCATGGAAGAATTTTTTACCCAAAAGAAGAACGGATCAACATCAGAGGGGAAGAAAACAAGGGAAAAATATTGCGCATCAGGGAATTCAAACCTATGAAAGAAGACCGGATTATTTTTATGACCGACGGCGTTGAACAATCGGGGTTGGGGACTACGAAATACCCGATGGGCTGGGGGTTGGAGAATATTTCCTATTTCGCGGAAAACCAAATTGCCCGTGAACCCGATATCCCGGCAGGGAAACTGGCGCGCAAAATTATCTCGCAGGCATCGATGAACGACGGGTTTGAAGTAAAGGACGATACCAGCTGCGGGGTCGTCTATTTCAGGGAACCCCGCGAATTTATGCTGATTACAGGCCCCCCATTCTACAAAATAAAAGACTTCGATTTTGTAAATGCCATCCAGAATTTCAAAGGAAAAAAAATTATTTGCGGGGGGACAACCGCCGAAATCATCGCCCGTGAACTGGATTTGGAGGTACGGATCGAACACCGTTTCCGCGATGAGGAAATCCCGCCGACCGCCGAAATGTTTGGCTTCGAGATGGTCACCGAAGGCATCCTCACCCTGGGGAAGGTAGAAGAAATATTAGAAGCCTACAACAGCGAAACCCGATTAGAAGACAGTCCGCCGGAAGAAGTGGTAAAGTTATTGTTGAACCACGACCACATCCATATCATTGTCGGTACCCGTATCAACTGGGCCCACCAGGACCCCGACCAGCCGGTGCAACTCGAAATCCGGAAATTTGTGGTAAAACGGATCATCAAAATATTGGAAGAGAAGTTTTTCAAAAAAGTGAAAGTGAATTACACATAAAATACAAAACAGGATTATGAAGAAACAATTGATTTTACTGGTTCTTTTTGCGATTATCGGGCTGACAGTTTCGGCCCAGCGCGAATTTAAAATGACTGGAGGGGACACTACTTATATTATGAAACGCTATGTCTTCATGCTGCTTGAAAAAGGCCCCGAACGCAACCAGGACTCTGTTACTGCAGCAGAAATACAGAAAGGGCACCTGGCACATCTTAATAAACTGTCTGAAACAGGAAAGTTAGCAGTTGCCGGGCCATTTGAGAATGCCGGAGACCATCGCGGCCTGCTCCTTTTCGATGTGGAAACCATTGATGAAGCGCTGATATTAGAAGCCGAAGACCCCGCCGTAAAATCGGGCAGGTTAAAAATGGAAGCCATGTACTGGTGGGGGGCCAAAGGAACGAAACTACCATAGTTAGTCGCAGCAGGCAGTTTTTAGCGGCCAGCTTCTCCTCAAATCCGGAACTGATAATCTAAGTTAAATTCCTGCATTTTTCCCAATTCAATTATCTTTGGAGAAATTTTTTCATGCGTCAATTTCTGAAAACAGCATTTGCATTAATCCTCTTCCTGTCGTTTCTGGCTGGTCAGTCACAAAATGCGCCGGTAAAAATGGCCCTTATTAAATACAACGGCGGTGGCGACTGGTATGCCGACCCGACCGCTTTGCCCAACCTCATCGCATTCTGCAACGAACAACTGAAGACCAATATCAACCCCGAACCGGCAACAGTTGAAGCAGGCAGTATCGACATTTTCAATTATCCGTTTGTACACATCACCGGACACGGGAATATTATTTTTTCAGAAAGCGAGGCAACCAACCTGCGTATTTACCTCGAAGCAGGAGGGTTTCTCCATATCGACGACAATTATGGACTCGACAAATATATCCGGCGCGAAATGAAAAAAGTGTTCCCTGAACTCGACTTTGTAGAGTTGCCCTATTCCCATCCTATTTACCATCAGAAATTCAATTTTGACAACGGCCTTCCCAAAATTCACGAACACGACAACAAAGCGCCACAGGGATTTGGCTTGGTCTGGAACGACCGACTGGTGTGTTTCTACTCCTACGAATCCGACATCAGCGACGGCTGGGAAGACCCGGCTGTGCACAACGATCCGTGGGAAGTCAGGCAGAAAGCGCTGCAAATGGGGGCCAACATCATTTCATTTGTTTTTAACCAATAATTTTTTGCCATGAAAGTACTCGGAATAAACGGAAGCCCGCGCAAAGGCGGCAACACCGAAATACTGATAAAAACCGTTTTTGCTGAACTTGAAAAAGAAGAAATTGATACCGAATTAGTGCAGATTGGCAACAAACCGGTACACGGTTGTACCGCCTGCGGAAAATGCCGCGAAGTGCTCAACGGACGCTGCCAGATTAAAAATGACCTGATTAACCAACTGATTGAAAAAATGGTACAAGCCGATGGGATTATCCTCGGTTCGCCGGTTTATTTTGCCGATGTGACAAGCGAGATGAAAGCGCTGATCGATGTTTCCGGTTATGTGACCCGGGGCAACGGGCACCTGCTGAAACGCAAAGTGGGTGCAGCAGTAATTGTGGAACGGCGCGGCGGCTCTATCCATGCGTTTGAAACCATCAACAATTTTTTCCTGATCAACCAGATGATCGTCCCCGGTTCAAATTACTGGAATTTTGTTTTCGGCAAAAACAAGGGCGACGTACTGGCCGACGAAGAAGGCATGCAAACCATGCGGATCCTCGGCGAAAATATGAGCTGGCTGCTGAAAAAACTCGGGTAACCGGAAAAGCGGTTGCGGCGTTTTGAACCATCGGCCATCTTTTATTCTTATTTTTATGCCTTGCACCGATTGAACCATTTTCGCCGGAATTAGTTATTTTTATCAGAGCAAACCTTTTTCACAAGAGCCCGTTATGCCGAAAAAAGTAAACAGAACAAATAAAACTGGCCTTCCTCCCGGCTCACTGGTATATACCGGCCACATAAAAAATGTAAGAACCCGTATTGAATTTATTTGTTTCGACGACGAACAGTTTTTGAAACGGGAAGGCTCGGCAGCACAACTTCCGGGATTACGGCACGACCAGATCAATTGGGTAAAAATAACCGGCCTTGACGAAGCCTCGGAAATTGAAAAAATAGGCGACCAACTTGACTTGAGCCGCCTGCTGCTTGAAGATATCCTGAATATCAATCAGCGCCCGGGGTTCAGCGAGTATAACAAAGCGCTTTTTATCAGCCTGAAAGCCTTGCATCCAAACAATGGCCAGCACGAGTTCAGGCAACTGAGCTTTGTCCTCACTACTGAAATGCTGCTTTCATTCGCCGAAGAAGACCATTCGGCATTCAAAATTATTGAAGAGCGCCTGGCCCGGAAAATCGGGAAAATCAGAAAAAAAGGGCTCGACTACCTGCTGCATGCATTCCTTGATGTAATTGTTGACCAGTACAATGAATACCTCGGCACCCTGACCGATTCGATTGAACTATACGAGGAAAAAGTACTAAAAGACCCCACCGAAGACTTGCTTCTCGAAATACAGCAGGTACGCAGGCAACTGATTGAAATTGAACGATTGGTGGCCCCGCTCCGCGATGTGCTCAATCAACTGATCAACCTGAATGAAGGAATAATGGTCAATACTTCGCAAACATATTACCGCGATGTACTCGACCATCTTTTGTCGTTTCTTGAAAATGTAAAATCAGGTATCGAACTGACAGCCAGCCTGAAAGATTTCTACGTGTCGCGTGTCAGTCTTAATATGAATAAAGTAATCCAGTTGCTCACTATTTTCTCCGTTATCTTCATGCCACTCACTTTTCTGGCCGGAATTTACGGCATGAATTTCGATCACATGCCCGAACTGCATACCCGCTACGGATATTTTATCCTGATGGGCGTTATGTTTCTGATTTTCATTGGTATGCTGGTGTTTTTCAAAAGAAAAAAGTGGTTATAAAAAAGCATCTTTTTCAAGATGCTTTTAGTTTAATTTTTCAGAGTTGTTTACTAATTGAAATTCATCTCAATCTTCCCTGCGCTTCGGGTCTCCATTACATCGTATGACCGTGCAAAGTTTAGGATTGCCTCAATGCTTTCGGGAGCCGGTTCGTACATTTCATCATTAAAACTGCTGAAAATTTTATCGGAAAGAAATTCTTCCTTTTGCCTGTCATTCTGATATGTTCTAATGATGTAATTCAAAGTAGAAATTTTCCTCATAGGCATTTTTCTGTTTTTATAGTTTGAAACTAAAACGCCTGTGAGGAAAGTTTATTGTTCTCTTTTTTTAATTTTTTGTCAGGATCAGGTTTTTCTTTTCAATCAGTTTCCGAAGATTGATCAGCGCATAGCGCATCCGTCCGAGGGAAGTGTTGATACTGACCCCGGTCCTGTCGGCAATTTCCTTGAAACTAAGTCCGAGATAATGGCGCATAATAATTACCTGTCGCTGATCATCTGGCAGTTCATCGATCAACAGGCGCACATCGCTGGTAATCTGATCATATACCAGTTGATCTTCAATCGTGTCATCTGAAAATTTCATGGAGTTGAAAAGATCCACCCCACAATCATCGTTCGAGGTAGTATTCAACAATTTTTCTCTTCTAAAATGATCGATGATCAGGTTATGCGCAATACGGAGTACCCAGGAGATAAACTTGCCATCCTCGATGTACCGTCCGGTTTTCAGCGAACGGATAACTTTCACAAATGTATCCTGAAAGATGTCTTCGGCAAGATGCTGATTTTTTACAATCAGAACAACATAGGTATAAACTCTGTTTTTATGACGGTTGATAAGTTCCTCGATAGCGGACTGGTCGCCATCAACAAATTGTTTAACGAGCGAATTATCGCTCAGCGTTTCAGTTCTGAACATGACTCTGCGTTTTATTTTCTGTCAAATAAAGAGTAGAGTTCTGTCGATAGGCAAATGGTTCTTAGTAAACGTTAAACAATTTGTTAATTTTGCGTGCTGTAAAATTGAAGCATTTTTCCGAGAAATGCAAATATGAACGAAAGATTTTAATTAAACGAGATATGGACGGCCTTGAAAACAACCATCCGGTCATACGGATAAAAGGTGCGCGGGTACACAACCTGAAAAATATCAACCTGAACATCGAACGAAACAAGTTGGTAGTGATTACCGGATTGTCAGGTTCGGGCAAGTCGTCGCTGGCATTCGATACCTTGTATGCCGAGGGGCAGCGCCGCTATGTGGAAAGCCTTTCGTCGTATGCGCGGCAGTTTCTGGGGCGTATCAATAAACCGGAAGTCGACTATATCAAGGGTATCCCGCCGGCCATTGCCATCGAACAGAAAGTGAACACCCGCAACCCGCGTTCCACAGTGGGCACTTCAACCGAAATATACGACTACATTAAACTGCTGTATGCCCGTATCGGACGGACTGTCTCTCCCGTTTCTGGAAAAGAAGTAAAACAGCACCATGTGAGCGACGTGGTAAATTTCATTACCAGTTTCCCGGAAGAAACCCGCATCCTGATCTGTTCCCCCTTGCGGACAAAAAACGGACGATCGCTTCTTCAGGAAGCCGAATTATTACTGCAACAGGGATTTACCCGGATTGAAATGAACTCGGAAATAAAACGGATCGATGAAATACTAAAATCGAAAGAACCGGTATCCTGCAAAAATTCAACCTGTAACTTAGTGATCGACCGGCTAACCGTTCAACCCGACGACGATACCATTAGCCGGATGGCCGATTCGGTGCAGACTGCTTTTTTTGAGGGGCATGGACAATGCACCGTCAAAGTTTTTCAGGATGAAAAGATAATTGAAGAACACTTCTCAAATTTGTTTGAAGCCGACGGGATGGAATTTGAAGAGCCATCCGTCCATCTGTTCAGCTTTAATAACCCGGTGGGGGCCTGTCCTGCCTGCGAAGGATACGGTAAAGTGATCGGAATTGATGAAGATTTGGTCATTCCCAACAAATCGCTTTCCATCTACCAGGATGCGGTTGCCTGCTGGAAAGGCGAAAAAATGGGGGAATGGAAGGACCAGTTGATCAGGCATGCTGAAAAATTCGGGTTCCCGATCCATAAACCGTATTACGAACTGAGCGACGAACAAAAACAACTTTTGTGGACCGGTAACCGGTATTTTGAAGGGCTGAACAGCTTTTTCAAGATGCTGGAAGAAAATACGTACAAGATACAGTACCGGGTGATGCTTTCGCGTTACCGGGGAAAAACAGTGTGTCCCGAATGTCGGGGAAGCCGCCTCAAAAAAGAAGCCGGCTATGTGAGAATTAACCACAGGTCGATACAGGATTTGGTACTGATGCCTGTGAGCGAACTAAAATTATTTTTCAATACGATACAGCTGAACGAACACGAAAAAGTAATTGCCAAACGCATCCTCATTGAAATACAGAACCGCATCAGTTTTCTGTGCGAGGTGGGCCTGGGCTACCTGACCCTGAACCGCCTTTCTTCGACTTTGTCGGGGGGCGAGTCGCAGCGGATCAACCTGGCAACCTCGTTAGGAAGCAGTTTGGTCGGTTCCATGTACATTCTCGACGAACCGAGCATTGGCCTGCATACCCGCGACACCGACCGGCTGATCGGCGTACTACGGAAATTGCAGCAGATTGGCAACTCGGTAATTGTGGTGGAGCATGACGAAGAAATTATCCGCGCTGCCGACGAAATTATCGATATTGGCCCGATGGCCGGGCGGCTGGGAGGAGAAGTGGTTTTTCAGGGCAGCCACGGGCAACTCGAAAAAGCAGGGGGCAGCCTTACTGCCAAATATCTTACCGGAAAAGAGAAAATCGAGGTGCCGAAAATCCGCCGCAAATGGAACAATTACATCGAATTGATCGGCGCACGCGAGAACAACCTGAAAAATATCAGCGTTAAATTCCCAATGAATACTTTGTGTGTGGTCACTGGTGTTTCCGGATCTGGGAAATCGTCGTTGGTCACAAAAATTTTATACCCGGCGCTGGCGAAAATGTTTGGCGGGTTCAGCGAAAAAACAGGGCATCACGACGCCCTGAAGGGGGACATTCATTTACTTACTTCCATCGAATTTGTCGACCAAAACCCGATTGGCAAGTCGTCACGCTCGAACCCGGTAACTTATCTGAAAGCCTACGACGAAATACGGAAACTGTTTTCGGAACAAAAATCGGCACAGTACCATGGTTTTACGGCCTCCCATTTTTCATTTAATGTAGATGGCGGTCGTTGCGAGGAATGCCAGGGCGAAGGCGAAATAAATGTGGAGATGCAATTTATGGCCGATATTCACTTAATTTGTGAAAGCTGTAAAGGGAAACGGTTCAAGGATGAAATACTGGAAGTCACCTACAAAGGTAAAAATGTACATGATGTGCTGGAAATGACTGTTAACGAAGCGATTGAATTTTTCTCGACAGGTAAAAGTTCCACCGAAAAGAAAGTGGCCAAACGCTTGCAACCTTTACAGGATGTCGGGCTGGGCTATGTGAAACTCGGACAATCGTCGAGTACGTTGTCGGGCGGCGAAAGCCAACGTATTAAACTGGCTTCGTTCCTGGCCAAAGAAAAAGACAGCCCGTCGCTGTTTATTTTCGACGAACCAACCACTGGGCTTCATTTTCACGACATCAAAAAACTGCTGGGTTCGTTTGAAGCGTTGATCAGTCGCGGGCATAGCATTATCATCATTGAACACAATCTGGAAATCATTAAATGTGCCGACTGGATTATTGATTTAGGGCCTGAAGGTGGAAAAGATGGTGGCCACCTTGTTTTTGAAGGCACGCCGGAAGAACTTGTAAAAGTTGAAAAATCGTACACCGGACAGGCATTACACCACAAGCTCTACCCTGGGTGGAAAGATTGTCGGTAGAATTTTATTTTATCTGGAAGTCGAACATTTTTCGGTTCTCGAGAAAACCTTCCAACCGGTCGCCGATTTTAACCGGCCCAACGCCTGCCGGGGTTCCCGTATAAATCAGATCGCCAATTTTCAGGGTAAAATATTTGGAAATCCGGGCAATCAGCTCGTCAATAGGGAAAATCATCAGGGCCGAATCGCCGCTCTGCATTATTTCCCCGTTCAGTTTAAGCTGAAATTTTATGGATGCCGGGTCTGGCAGTTCGGCCAGCGGGACAAACTCGCTGCTGACCACTGCCGAACGGTCAAACGCTTTCGATTTTTCCCACGGAAGGCCTTTGTCTTTCAACCTGTTTTGCAGGTCGCGCGCCGTAAAGTCGATCCCCAGCCCGATTTCCGAATAATACCGATTGGCAAACCGCCGTTCGATGGATTTTCCCAACCGGTTGATCCGGACTATCAATTCCAGTTCGTAATGTACATCATCGCTCCAGTCCGGAATATAAAACGGGTCGTTATTGCGCAGCAAGGCCGAATCTGGTTTCATGAAGATAACCGGTTCTTCCGGGATTTCATTGCCCAGTTCTTTGGCGTGCGCCACATAATTGCGGCCTATACAAATGATTTTCATAAGTCGATTTAAACAGATAATACCGGTTGTAAAATATTCGATGCTGGATAATGACTAATAGATTTACAGATATTAGACAACAGTCATAGATTCAAAACCTGGAACCTGAATGTCAAAACCTGGGAATAGACAATGCGACTGCAAACTGCGACTGTCAGCTGTCTTTCATCCGTAGCTTAATGGCTGTCAGCACTTTTTTCGTATAAAGCGGAAACTCACCGTTTATCATCCATCCGTAATAACCGGGTTGCTCGCGTAATACCTGTTCTACCGGCATACCTTTATTTTTTCCGAAGTTAAAAATCTCTATGCCTTTGTCATCGTAAACAATACGCCCCACGTAATCTACATTGCGGTCGTACGATGAAAACTCGCTCAGGGCAGGCACATCGTTTACAATCGGCTTGCTCACTTTTCCGCGTTGGTCTTCGTATTCCTCGTCTTTGTATACATCGAGTTGGGCTTGTAAGACCTCATACGTTGCCCGGGTGTCGGCCATCGCGCTGTGGGCATTATCTAAAGATTTTCCGCAGTAATATTTATACGCTGCCGTCAATGTGCGTTTTTCCATTTTGTGAAAAATGGCCTGCACGTCGATAAATTTGCGCTTCTTCAGGTCGATATCGACACCTGCGCGAATAAATTCCTCGGCCAGAAGGGGAATATCGAACCGGTTCGAGTTGAAACCGGCAAAATCGCAGCCTTCCATAAAATAGGCCAGGGTCCTGGCAATCTCCTTAAAAACCGGGGCGCCTTTCACATCCTCATTATAGATGCCGTGAATGCGGCTCGATTCGGGAGGGATTGGCATTTCCGGGTTCACCCGTTTCACAACCTCTTCTTCTCTTCCGTCAACATGTATTTTCAATAAGGCAATCTCAACGATGCGGTCGGTTACAATATTGATCCCGGTTGTTTCAAGGTCGAGAAAAATCAATGGGTTTCTAAGGTTAATCTTCATTCTTTCATTTTTTTCAGTAAAGGACTTTTAAAAAAAAACCTAACAGCTGAAACTGTTAGGTTTATATTTTTTGAAACAAATTTTTACACGTTGATCATCATGGGCATCAGCAACATCAGCACATCTTCGTCTTCATGGTCCTTTTCTGCCGGGAGCAAAAGTCCTGCGCGGGTCGGATCAGAAAGTTCAATTTTCACGTCCGAAGAAGAGAGGTTCGACAGGATTTCCAACATGAAGGTCGATTTGAAGCCAATCTCCATTTCATCGCCTTCATACTGGCAATTCAGCCGCTCAACTGCCGATATCGAGAAATCGACATCTTGTGCCGAAACAACCAGCTGGCTTTCGTTCATGTTCAGTTTGATCAGGTTGCTGGCCTGGTTTGAGAACACCGATACACGTTTCACTGTGTTGTACAGCTCCAGGCGGTCGATGGTGAGCTTGTTCGGGTTTTTGGTCGGGATTACCGAATTGTAACTCGGATAGTTCCCTTCCACCAACCGGCAAATCAGCTTGTAGTTGGTCAGTTCAAAAATGGCATTTTTGTCATCGAACGAAAGTTTCACATCAAATTCTTCTTTGGGAAGAAGGTTCTTTAACAGGCTGGCCGGTTTCTTCGGAAGGATGAACGACGAATCCATTTCTGCCTTCACATCTTTGCGTTTATAGCGCACTAATTTGTGGGCATCCGAAGCGACAAAAGTCATGTCACCGGCTGACATCTCGATAAAAATACCGTTCATCACCGGGCGCAATTCGTCGTCGGCAGTTGCAAACAATGTTTTATTGATGCCACTCAAAAGGGCTTCGTGGCTGACATTGATACTGGCGGCCAGATCTTCTTTCAGCGATGGCAATTGCGGATAGTCGTCGCCATTTTGCCCGACAATGCTGAATTTCCCGTTGGCCGAAAAAATTTCAATCCCAAACGTGTCACTGTTGATCTGAAATGTCAGTGGTTGTTCCGGAAACTCTTTCAGCGTGTCGTTCAGCAACTTGGCCGGAACTGCAATTTTCCCTTCTCCGTCGGTATTGTCAAGTTCGATACCGGTAATCAGGGTCGATTCAAGATCGGAGGCAGTGATTGTCAACTGGTTTTCTTCTAACTGAAACAAATAGTTGTCGAGTATTGGCAACGTATTTTTTGAACTGATCACCTTCCCGATAGCCGACAGGTGACTGAGTAATTCGGTACTTGAAACAACAAACTTCATTGTATATTTTTTAATTTTTACGATCTGTTTTCTTTCCCGGATATGTTTCCGGAGAGCATTTTGGATTCACACGAATATACAAACTTTGGTTTTTTTTACCTATTGCTGACGAAATATTTTATTCAAAAGAAATGAGCATTGTGAATAATTCAAAATGAGGCATGTTCAGCGTTTGTAACGCCGCGCCCTGAGCAGGTTGAAAACCATCCCGAACAACAACACAAGACCAACGGGAGCCAGTAAATTAAGTACCTGCCACCGTAATTTTTGTTCGTTTATTTTCACCCTGTCGAGCAAACGGATGGTAAATACCCGCGATTTTAAAGCCATCAGTCCTGAGTCGTCGCACAGGTAATTCACCGCATTCACCAAAAATTCTTTGTTGCCAAAGGTTTGTTCCGAATAAATATCGAAGCCCAGCGGCTTTATTTCCGGCTTTCCGGTGCGCAAACTGTATTGATTGGCAATGAGGTTCCCGTCGGCAAGGACAATCATCCGGGTAGGTTCGCTTTCGGGTTTTATTTCCGAAGAAGAAAAGCCGAGCGGTTCTGTCATGCGGTTTTTAAAAACCGACGGAAAGCGCCCTTCCAGCAAAACACCAACAGGTACCGGCGGATGGCTGAACAACTCGCGGGCAGGCGGGTGGTTTACGCTGGCCAGGTTTACCTGCAAAGGCACATTTAACACCCGCGAATACGAAGAAGTTGACAAAACCACCTGTTTTCTTATTTTTTCAGAAAACCCGACGGTATCTACCGGACTGACAAATTCCGATTTCAGGCGGCGGATGCTGCGCCCGATCACATGGTTGCCGGAAGGGAGCAGCAGAGGTGAATAGTACCACGGAAACGGTTTGAAGCTGGGCTGGGCGCCGGAAGGGGACACATTCAGCGGGATCATCATGCACTCGGCATCCTGCACTAACTGAGGGTTGAGCCGTACCCCGTATTTAAAAAGCTGGTCGTCGAGGTTCAGGTCGCGCGGAAACGCCAGCGTGGTTTGTCCGCGGCGAAGGCTGTCGAGGCTCACCTGCACGGGGTCGATCAGCCACAGCGACCGGCCCCCCTGCATGATAAATTGGTCGATCAGCAGTTTGTCTTTTTCCCCGAATGGCTGTTTGGGGTCGGCAACGACCAGTGTTTTTACCTTATTGGTCAGTTCACTTGCTGACAGGCGGACTACCTCGTAATTTTCGCCCAGTGTTTGCCGGATGTCTTCGGTTTCGAGTTCGCCCAGCTCGCCGTGCCCGGTCATGAAGGCAACGGTTTGTCTTTCACTATTAATAAGTCTGTTAAACGCATTGGTAAACTCATATTCCAACGACTCTGCCGAACGGTTCAGATTTTGCTCGCCCGGCAGCATCGGGTCATTTTTCAGAAGATTGAGCGCAATTTCCCGGTCTCCCGAACGGATTAAAACACCAGGGAAAATGTACCGGGTGCTGGCCCCTTTTTCCGTTTTTACCTGCAAGTCGATGGGCTGTAATCCCCGTTGCACCAACGTGCTGAATAATTTTTCGCGCTCTTTCCCGTTTGCAATTCCGTAGGGATCAATCGTGTTCAGATTGATGCGCCGGCCTGAATACGCATTGTAATCGGCAATTTTTTCTTTTATTTCTTTCTGAAATTTCTGAAACCCGGGATGCAGTTCCCCTGCCAAAAACAGGTCGATATGCACCGGTTCATTCAACCGGGCCACAATTTCTTTTGAAAGCGGGTCCAGGCTGTACCGTTTTTCGGCAGTCAGGTCAATCCTGAAGAAATAGTTCGCCGAAACGAACCACACGACCACTATGAGTACGACCATCATTACCGCTTTTTTCAGAAACCGTTTCAGGACTGTTTTATGCTTGCGGACATTCAGCCCGGTAAGATACAACAGCAGTAAAACCGACACGATGAAGTACAACAGGTCGCGCGAATCGACCACTCCGCGGCTTACCGACAGGTAATGTTCGTTGATCCCCAAACCGATGATTGTACTTTGCAAAACCGGAGACAGGTTGGTAGAACCGATCAAATCGAAACCCAGATAAGCCAGGAACGATAAAGCCATTGCCAGGATAAACGCAAAAATCTGGTTATCGGTGAGCGATGATGCCAGGATTCCGATGGCCACATAAATTGCAGCAAGAAAAAACAAGCCGATAAACGCGCCCCAGGTGCCACCGGTATCGATATTGCCCACCGGGTTCCCGAGTTGGTATACCGAATAAAAATACAACAGCGTTGGCAACAAACTGAAGATCACCAAAACCAACCCCGCCAGATATTTTGCAGCCACCATCTCCGGGGCCGACAAGGGGCGGGTGACCAACAGTTCGAGGGTACCCATCCGTTTTTCTTCAGCAAAAAGGCGCATGGTAACAGCAGGGACCAAAAACAGGTACACCCACGGAGCCAGCGCAAAAAGCCCGTCGAGGTGGGCATAACCGCCTTCCAAAATGTTGTAATTTCCGGGGAACACCCAAAGGAACAGGCCATTGGCCAGCAGGAAAACCACCATCACTAAGTAGCCGGTGAGCGACCCGAAAAATCCGCTTATTTCTTTTTTAAAGAGGCTGTACATCGTAAGTATAACCAAAATCAAAATTTATTATTCAAAAGTGCATTTGAATATAATATTTAGTTCTTCAATCATCTGAAAGTCATTAATCCAATGTACCCCCATATTATCACAAACATTAGGTATTTTTATTTTCGTTGAATTCAATGCAGTTACTTTCTCCTCCTTTGTTACCACAATTGCATTTTCATAAATAGCATGTGCAATAACCCAAGGATCAGCTAATGATCTTGATTTTGTATTGTCAACCAAATATTTATGTAATGGGTTATTTGAATATATTGTTTGTAGACATTTTGTAACAGGTTCATTTATTTTCCGGATTGGTATTTTACTATTCTTGAGCCAAGCAGACAATTCATCATCAGTCCGTGTTATTTCATCATACACGACCTCTGACATAAAAATTTTGTCTTTTTCTCCAATTTCATTGAGTAAATGCCAGTAATCAGGGCAAAATTTGGGTGAATAATATTTCTGCCACGCTTGAATAAGAACATTCGCATCTAAACAATATTTTTTAATTGATGCACTCATTTATACAACTGAGCTTCTAATTTGGGAAATTTATTTACTTGCACATTCAATAAATTACTTGCCTGTGTCGGTTCAATAAAACCACTTCGAAAAGCGTCTAACACTGTTTGTGTAAACAATCTGCTATTTCTATTGAGTTGCAAAAGAAAATAATTTGGGGCACTCAATTTTTCATTCTCTTTTTGCTTTACTTTTTTTTCCTCCTCCCGCAATAGGAACTCTTTAAACTCTATTTCTGCTTCAAATTTTAATTTTCGATACTGTCCAAGTGGTATTATTCCCAGATTAAAAGCCCGAACAAGAAACGCAAATGAACTTACTCCTATTTTTTTTGATTCCTTAAAAACATCCTTTGCATTCCTAAAGACTTTTTTATCCAGACTTCTCATTAATTCATCAGGCATCAAAGCAGTTGCCGCGACCTCATTGCAAAATAACTCAACGGGATGAAATTTTTCCTTATTCTCAATCTCTGGCTCAATGCCATTAGAAATTCCAGTTTCTGCAATCCATATATGCGCGAGTTCATGTACCAGAGTAAATAATTGTGGCGCATTCCAATCATCGGAATTAACAAAAATAAAAGGGGCATATATATCAGCAATAGCAAACCCCTGAATTTCATCAGAATCAAGTTTCAATCTGGAATGAATAAAACTAGTTCTCGAAATAAAAATGCCTTTAGATTCAGCTTTTTGTATCCATTCTAAAATTGGGGTACCAGTTTTATAGTTTGAAGGAGTAATTTTAAGTGTAGAAAGAATATCATTAGCAACTTCTTTAGGATCATCACTGGCTGAATACTTTCCAATAAATGAAATCTTATTTTCGTTGTTTTCTTCATTAACTTCACTTATCCACACTTGTTTTTGTTGAATCTCCCGGATAATAAAAATCGAAGCTGTACTCAATTCTTTTGATCCTTTAACTCTAAAATCTTGCAGAGGCTGGAAATCCCTTGGTATTTCAGGAAGAAAAAATAAAGCAAATGGCCTTCGATATGCTTTCGCAAGAATTTGAGCTTGTCTGATTGTAGGATAACTAACACCTTCTTCCCATTCTTTTAGTTTCTCAACAGACACTAAAACTTTAAATGCAGCAACTTCTTCGGAGATTCTTGCCGATTCTCTTGCCCATCTCAGAACATTCGGTGTTATGTATGCTTTTTCTGCCATCAGAAACAAAACTACATTTTTTTTAGAGCATTTTATTTTCTATTCTTCAATTATATTTCTCCTTCAAATCGTCAACCGTATGAATATCTTCCTCATTCAGAAGATATTTAAATGTTTTTGATTCTGAAGTGATTTTTTGAATCCCTTCCTGCAAAATTCCTTCATCAATTTTATTCAGTAAAAAATCGGCAAAATCGCTTACTTCCATGATTTTTGCTTCAGGCAATTGCTTGATTTTATCGATAATGCTATCAATTAACACGTTTCTTTCCATAATCCGTGTTTTTCACAAATGTACAATGACTTGAACAAAAATCCTATCCGCTAAAACTCCTGCTTTCCCGTCAGTTTTTCCCAAATTTTTTCGGCTGCGCGGCGCGATGCCCCGGGGCTTCCCAATTTTTGCATCAGTTCGCTATAATCGTCCAGTATCCGCTGGTAATGAGCCGGTTCGTTCAGAATACGGTTCATCTCGTCCACTAATTTTTTCTTTGTAAAATTCACCTGCAACAATTCCTTCACGGCTTCCCGGTCCAGGATGATGTTGACCAATGAAACCCATTTCAGGGTGATAAAAATCAATCCGAGCAAATGAAAAAAGGCCCCGCCTGCCATTTTGTAACAAACCACCTGCGGCGTGTTCAGGATGGCCACTTCCAGCGTAGCGGTACCCGATGCCACCATGGCCGCTTTGCTGTTTTGCACCATTTCGTATGTTTTGCCCCAGAGCAAGTTTACCTGATAATTACCCGTAAACTTTTCGTAAAACGAAGCCTCCATATTGGGGGCGCCGGCAATTACAAACTGGTAAGCAGGAAAAGCCTTCGAGGCTTCGAGCATCACCGGCAGCAGGTACGAAATTTCGGCTTTGCGGCTTCCGGGCAGCAGGGCAATGATTTCCTTTTCGGGCAAACCGTTTTCTTCGGTAAACTTCCGAAGGCCGGGTTCTATTTTCTTTTCCAGCACCGCATCCAGGATGGGGTTGCCTACATAATTGACTTCGTAATCGTACTTCCTGTAAAATTCGGTTTCAAAAGGCAGAATGGTAAACATTTCGTCGACCAATGCCTTTATTTTATGCACGCGCCCTTTCTTCCATGCCCAAATTTTTGGCGAAATGTAATAGTACACTTTGATGCCGTTCGCCTTGGCGAACTTTGCCATCCGGAGGTTAAACCCGGGGTAGTCCACCAGTACCAAAACGTCGGGCCGGAAAGCCAGCAAATCCTGTTCGCAAATGCGGAAATTTTTCTGAATGGTACGCAGGTTCATCAGAACCGGGATAAAGCCCATGAAAGCCATGTCGCGGTAGTGTTTCACCAATTTCATGCCGGCGGTTTCCATGCGTTCGCCGCCAAATCCCTGAAACACCGCTCCCGGGTCGATCGTTGCCAGTTCGCCGATCAGGTTACAGGCATGTAAGTCGCCCGATGCCTCGCCTGCTATGAAATAATACCGCATATCAGAACAGTTTTGAAAAAAGGACTGCAAAAGCGTAAATAAAGGTCGCCATTAAAACGCCGCGGGCCGCCCGATCGTACTTCTTCCGGATAAAAAACACAAACAGCAGCAAATTGGGGAATACGCACAAACTAAGCAATTTGATCAGCACATCGAAAGTCCACAAATTTTTTATGTATTCGGAAAACGGCTGATCGTTGCCCTGAACGAGAAAAACGATCACAAAAACCAGCAAGGGGCCCAGCAATCCAGGTAAAAAACCAAACTGTACCTGGTCATATTTATTCCTTGTGCCCCTGTTCATCAGAATTTCCAGTTTTTCATGTTTTCAATGGTCTGGTAGCAACTCAGGTCGATATTCACCGGCACCACCGATACATATTGATTTTCCAGCGCGTTCAGGTCGGTGCCTTCCACATCGGGCTCAAAATTTTTAAAATGACCGGTCAGCCAAAAGTAATCGCGGCTGTGCGGATCGGTTCGTTTGTCGTATTCCTCGACCCATTTTCCGGCAGTTTGCCTTACTACTTTTATGCCACGGATTTCGCCTTTTGGAAAATTGACATTCAGGCAAACAAACGGCGGCAAACCATTTTCGGCTATCTGCTGAAATACCCGCGCCACATATATTTTTGCTTTGGAAAAATCGGCATCCGGGTTGTAGTCGCAAAGCGAAAACCCGACTGACGGGACCCCGTGCAGGCACCCTTCGATAACCGCCCCCATCGTTCCGGAATACACTACACTGATCGACGAATTGGCGCCGTGGTTGATGCCTGAAACCACAAAATCGGGATAGCGGTCAAGCAATTGATTGAATGCCAGCTTTACACAATCGACCGGCGTCCCGTTAGTCTGGTATTTCACGTAACCGTTTTCTTCTTTCAATTTTTTAATACGCAACGGTTTGTCGACAGTGATGGAAACCGATTTTCCCGACATGGGCTGATCGGGAGCAACCACTACCACATCGCCAAAAAAACGCATCACCTCGATTAATTGTTTGATTCCTTTGGCATCCACACCATCGTCGTTGGTTACCAGGATCAGGGGCCTGTCGTTCATAATCTTCTCTTGTTGAATGGTACACAAAGATAGAAGAAACGGCAAAAAGTCCACAAAACGGGGAAGGAAAAGGTAAAAACCTAAAAAAAAAAGCTGTTCCGGAATCAACCGGAACAGCCCGAGATCAAAAAACGCATAAAGGACGTTTTGGGGTCTCCCGAATTCTTATGATTGATAAGAACTGTTTTTTGCCTCAAATTCTATCGAATCCGGGTATTCATTTTTCAGTTATTACATCAGAATAATAACGTTTATATTCAGATTAATATTACTTTTTGCACTTACTGAAACAGCATTCAGCAGTATTCCGGAAATTGCACTGCTCGCATCAGCCATCGCTTTAAATTCAAGTTTACCGGTGGTCACATTCTTTTCATAGGCGGCCACATGCACCTCATACTCTTCTTCTTCCAGAAATGAAAGCTGATAACTTCCGTCGGCAGCCACTTTTGAACTGGCCACAGCCTTGGCGAACAACACACCGCTGGCTCCCTGCCCCTGGTATTCGGCAGCCGTATTGAATTCACCTTTCCGATACGCATATACGATCAGTTCCCCGTTACCCGAGGTTTTCACTACTTTCCCTTTGATGTCGCCACATTTTTCCTGGGCCACTAAACGTACCGAATTTTTCAGTTCAGCAGAAGTAACCAATTTGTATTTATTTGGTTCGTTTGTTTCAGGGTTACGGACAATGGATTTTCGCAAGTCAAAATCGATGACCAGATCCGTTGTGCCGCCCGGCTCAACCATGAAATTCTTCTCCATTTTAATTTCAGTTGTTGCAGAAGCAGAACTGCCCAGGTAGTGTTTGGTATTTTGCGTGTCCAACACATAACAACCGGGAGAATTTCCTGAAGCATCTACTTCATTGTCAAGAACAAGCGTAATGTCACCATAGGTATCTGCTTCAAATTCCTCATCGAAAAGCAGTTTGGTTTTTCCATTCTGGTACGCCGATATTTCGATCGTCTGTTTTGAAAAACCTTCAACTGACTTTCCATCAACCTTCACGTCCGCAACGGTTATAAACGTTCCCTGTATGGTTGCATCATCCGAAGGTGCATCTGTTATTCTCATATTTACCCTGCCTTTTGACTCATAATGATCATCGTCCGAACATTGAATCATTGTTGCAGAAATAAACAAGGAAATTGTAACAAGTAAGATTTTTGTTTTCATGATTTGTAATTTTTAAGTTAAACAGTAAATTATGTGAATTCATCGAAGTTGCCCAAAAAGGTTTAAAGTCAGCGATTTGCACCACTCTTACCTGAATGTCCGGGATGACCCAATCTCACAATTTTTTAGACAGCCCTTCCCTGACTTTATTTTACCTCAATGACTGCGTATTTCGATATTTTCCAGAATTGATCGGGATTATCGATATGCAGATAGGCAATCTGGCCGTCTTCTTCAACCAATGAATAGGAATTGTCAGGATGTTCAGATCTGACCGTTGCTTTTTTTGCATACAAAGGAATGATTTGGGTACTACGGATATCGATGTCCACAAAGTTTGAATCATTAAAGTTTTCCTGAATGGTTTTATTGGCGCCAATGCCCAATATGCCCCCCTCTTTTGCCAGCAATCCCTTTTCCTTCAGCTCTTTGTATGTGCCATAGGCAATATACCCGGTATTCAATTCCGTTGTCTTGTCTTCTATTTCCCGTTGTTTTATAAGAATGGTATCGGATTGTCTTGCCATATCCGTATTCATCAACTCAATTTTTTCGTTCAAGCCTGCGATCTGGAAATCTTTATCTTCGATGATCCTTTTCAGCTCGGCAATTTCACTATTTTGCTCTTCTATATTCTGATTGAGGGCAGCGATGCGCCGGTCAAATGATTTCATGTTCACGCCCGACTGTTTCAGTTTTTTCTCCAACTCCGCAATTTTCCTGCTGCTTTCTTCTAACATCGTATCCATCAGTTTGATATCTTCCACAATAAGCTGTTTCCTGCTTTTTGCATTTTCAGGGTCCGATTCGACCGACAACTGACTTCGTTTGCTCCGAACGAAATTCAGACTGCTTTCAATCTCGTCAAAAGTATTCATCAGGTCGTTGACCACAGAATCTCTTTGCTGAACCTGATCGTTTAAACTAAGCTGTTCATTCATCAGGGATTTTAATTCGGCTTCTTTTTGCGTATACATGTACACTGAAAAAATAGCGCCGATAATCACAACGATAATCCCTGTTCCGATTATTTGCAAATGTTTTTTTTCCATGATTTGTTCCTCCTTTTTATTTGGTTAATAACGCAACAGCACCCTGCGCTATGTGCGTTTGATGAATTGTGCCAATTCTCATACCAGACAGAATAGAACAAAACAAGAAGCTAATAACCAAGCACTTGTCTCGATAAAAATCCAGGGCGATTTTATCATTTTGATAAAATCGCCTTCCATAATGAGATAAACAGGGGAGAAAACGGGATTAACGCCGGCTTTTATCTTCCTTTAACATACGGTAAATGGTAGCCACACCGATATCCAGCTTAGTAGCAACCAGTTTGATGTTGTTATCGTATTTTTCGAGAAACCGCTTCACGATACGGATGTCGTAATCACGCAAGCTCAATTCCTGCACCGGGAAAGATGCCACAATATCCCGTTCATCGCTTAAAATAATATTATCAGCCGTAACTTTTTCTTCATCGGACAGGGTAACTGCCAGTTCGATAACCGATTTCAATTCGCGAATATTTCCGGGAAACGGGTACGCCAACAACCGGTCCGACGCATCCGAAGAAAAGGTTTTAGGGGGAAGGTCGTTTTCTTTGCAAAATAAATCGGCAAAATATTTGGCCAGCACCAGGACATCGTTTCCACGATCGCGCAATGGCGGAAGTTCGATCGGGAACCCAAATAAGCGATAATATAAATCCTGCCTGAAATTTCCCTTTTTCACTTCATCAAGCATATTTTTATTGGTTGCCGTGATAATGCGGCAATCGGTTTTCACAGGCGTGTTGCTTCCCAGCCGGACGATTTCTTTCTCCTGTAAGGCCCTCAATAATTTTGCCTGGAGCGAAATATCCATTTCTGCAATTTCGTCTAAGAACAAGGTACCGCCACTGGCTTCTTCAAACTTACCGATACGCCGGTAATCCGCACCGGTAAAAGCGCCTTTTTCATGTCCAAAGAGTTCACTCTCGATCAGGTCTTTGGGAATGGCTGCCACGTTCACAGGGACAAAAGCTTCTTTTGCCCACCTTGAATTGTAATGAATGGCTTTGGCGACTAATTCTTTCCCTGTCCCGGTTTCACCGGTAATTGAGACGGTAATATTCGTGCGGGTTGCCTTTTCTATCAGTTCAAACACTTTTTGCGCTGCGGAACTGTTTCCGATAATGGTATTTTGGTAGCTGTACTTCTTTTTTACTTCCTTCTTTAAGCTGACAATTTCCTTCTTCAGCCGGCTTCCTTTTCGGATGTTGTTCACCGTGTTCAGCAACCGCTCTTTGATGTCGCGCGATTTCACGATGTAATCGTACGCTCCGTGTTTTAACAGTTCAACCACCACTTCAATATCGTCCTGTTCGGAAATGAGGACGACCTGAATGTCTTCGTTTCTTTCCTTTATCTGCTTAAGGACTTCCAATCCTTTCATGTCGGGAAGGCGATAATCCAGCGTAACCACATCGGGTTCGTCGGCCAACCCGGCCAAACAGTCCGTTCCCGTTTTAAATGAAAGGATGTCGTAATCGGGAATAAGCGATAAATGATGCACTAACAGGCGGTTGTACCATTCATCATCTTCAACCACAAATATTTTAAACGCTTTTTCTTCCATTGTGTCCATTTTTCAATTTATGCATCTTCCCCTCTTTTATCTACAGAAAGTTTTTTTCTCAGGAATATATTGATTTGCTTGATCTCATGTTCAATCGAATTAATCAAACGGGTCATTTCATTTTCATTTTTATTGGTTTCTGCCTCATTTTCCAATGTTTTCAGCGCTTCGTAAAGCGAGGAAGCCATCAGATGTTTTGCCGGGGCAGCCAGCCGGTGGGCTGTTTCAGCAACGACATTCCAATTTTTGGCATAGAAACTATCATGAATTGAAGCCAGTCCGTTTTCACTTGTATGAATAAACATCTCCAGCATCTCGCTGAAAAATGATTCATTGCCTCCGGTCATTTTTTTCAGCTCGTCCAGGTTTATTGAAGGCAGGCTTTCCTTTTGTAACGCGGCATCCTTAGCTTCAGGCACGAATCTTATAATTGCATTGAACAAATCGGTTTCTGCAAAAGGCTTTTGCAAGAGTCCTTTCATTCCCGACCGAAGGCTTTCCTGTAAATCCTCATCCCGGTTGGTAGCGGTCAGTGCTATAATCCTGGCCTCCGGATCTATCTTTATAATCTGTTTTGCAGCTTCGAACCCATCTATTACCGGCATGCGGATATCCATTACAATAAGGTCATATTTGTTCATTGAAGCAAAACGGACCGCATCTTGTCCATTGACCGCTTCAGTAAATGAAATACCCCATTTTTTCAATATATTTTTCAGGAGATGGAGATTGAATGCTTCGTCGTCGACCAGTAAAAAATGAAACCGGCGGAACCGTTCCGGAACAATGATCCTGCTTTCCATTTTTCTTCCGACAGTTTCTGCATCTCCTTTCTGATAAGGGATTTGCACACTAAAACAACTTCCTTTCCCGGGAACACTGTGAACATTGACCGTTCCTCCCTGAACATTGACCAATTTTTTAACGATGGCCAGCCCAAGCCCGGCCCCCCGGTGCCTTCGGGTTGAACCGGTATCCAACTGTACAAACTCGTCGAAAATTTTTTCCTGGTCTTCTGCGGGAATACCGATGCCGGTATCTGAAACTTCCATCTTTAAAAGGAATATACCGTCCTGGTTTTCCAAACCTTCAGCCGTCAATTTAATTTCTCCGTAATTGGTGAATTTCAGCGCATTGGAAACTAAGTTGATCAACACTTGTTTTAACCGGAACATGTCTCCTTTCAATACCAGGTCCGGAGCTGTTTTGTTATTCAGAATCAGTTCAATTCCTTTCGATGCAGCAATGGTTTTATGTAAAATGAAAACCTCGTGAAACACTTCGCTAAGTAAAAAATCGATTTGTTCAATCTTCAGTTTCTGGGACTCAATCCGCGAAAAATCAAGTGTATCGTTCACCAACGAAATCAGGTGTTCAGCCGACTTCTGAATGATTTCCAAATCGGCAGTCACTTCGTTTGAATGAAATTTCTGAAGCAACTGTCCTGTTAATCCGTATATGGCATTCACCGGCGTGCGCA
Organism: Prolixibacteraceae bacterium; assembly: GCA_034003625.1. Classification (GTDB taxonomy): domain Bacteria; phylum Bacteroidota; class Bacteroidia; order Bacteroidales; family Prolixibacteraceae; genus GWE2-42-39. The sequence continues at coordinate 144,829 of JAVEYG010000003.1, forward strand.
TCTCGTGGCTCACCGTTGCCACAAATGCTTCTTTTGCCTTTGCCAGGCCCTCTGCTTCGGTTTTTGCTTTTTTCAGAATTTGCTGATAGGCGCGGTTGCGTTGCATGTTCCGGAAAAATAACACCAATACAACCGCCAGCAACAAAACGGCGGCAATGGTAAAAAGGGCCAGTCTCCGATACGTTTGGGCTGCCATGTAATCGGCCTCTATGGTTTTGACCTCCAAACGCTTTTGTTCGTTACGCTCAAGCATGTCAATTTGCCCGGCAAGTTTTGCAGTGACCTGTATGTTCTGTTCGAGCAACTTTTTTTCCTGCACCTGCAATTTCCGCGACTGGTCAATAATCTGCTGTTCAATACCCGCTATTTCCTGTTTAATGATCTGTTTTTCCCTGCTTTTATCAATAATGATGGGTTGCAAAGAGGTAGTGTCTTTTTTCCTTAAAAGGCGTTTGAAAAACCCTTTTTTCTCTTCTCTTTTAAATGTGATCGTATCCGGCAGGATGATGACCGTGTCAATCTTCGAATAAAACTCAGAAAACGTATTGTGCGTATTCCCTTTTTTGTAGTGTAATGCTCTTATTTCGTCCCATATCAACAACTTACGCACCGTAAGAACACGAATGGAATCAATTATCTGAATTTCTCCGGAACCGGGAACAGCAAAACTTTTCAGTTTAATTAGTTTTTGCTGAATACGTTCATTCATATCACTGTATGGTTGAATAAAAGCCTCTTCTCCGGTAAGCGAATACAGGCGTACGGCATTTTCCACCTCTGTTAAGCCGGAAGCAATATCTTTTATCAAAAGTAACTTCAAGTCAGGACGGGCTTCGTTGTAAATGGAATCGACAATCCGGGTAAAGCTGTTGTATACAAAGAACCCGGAACCAACCATTGCTGCTGCAATGACGATCGTCAGGATGGTTATTTGTATTTCTACTTTTATTTCTTTCATCAGCTCCTTCGTAATTAGTTTATTAACGTCCAGATTCCGTTAATAGTTTCCACGAATGTATTAAAAACACGGCCTGACCAAATAACAAAAAGGAAATACTTACCCCACAGACCAACTTTTAAAAAACAATTTTTCCCCTGCCTTATTATTCTGTACTTAACTTCCCATGGTGACCAGCAATATACCGGTTAAAATCCCGGCCAGGTATATTCCTTTCCGACGGAGGTTTCTTTCGCGGAATAAAAGGGCGCCCATTACAAAAGTGACCACTATTCCGCCCCGCCGCACAGCTGAAACAATCGAAATCATTGAATCCTCGTAACTTAGCGCATAAAAATAGGCGAAGTCGGCGAGCAACAGGAAAAGCCCGATGGCCGGGATACTCCGGCGCCACTGGAAAACCGGACGTTCACCGGGAGGCAGTTTCCAACGAAAAAGGGCTATGGCAGGCAACATCACTACCACCTGATAAAACGTAAACCATGACTGGACCGCCAGCCGGTCGATCCTTCGGATGATGAACTTATCGTACAAACCACTGGCAGCGCCCAACAGGGTTGCAGCAACCATGCAAAATATCCAGATGTTTTTTCCAAAGTTAATGCCTTCCAGTTTTCCGGCTGTCGACAACAAATAAAAAGACCCCAACGTAACCAGCACGCCTGCCCACTGAAGGAAATTAAGCTGCTCCTGAAAAATAATAATGGCACCGATCAGCGTCCATACAGGACCGGTTGCCCGGATGGGGGCCACAATGGTCAGGGGCAGGTGCTTCACGGCATGAAAAGCAAAAACCCAGCTGGATACTACAATAACTGCTTTCAGGAAAATTAACGCATGCTCGTGCAGGCCGATCCCGGGCACATATAAGCCGATGTGTTTAAAAAAAACCGGGAAGAAATGCGAGCCAATCACCAAAGGGGAAACCAAAACAGCGCCGGACATGGTCGATCCCAGTAATACCGGAAACACCGCATTGTTATTGAGCGACAGTTTTTTGGATACATCATAAAACCCAAGAAATGCCGATGAAACCAAGGCCAGGATTACCCACATTATCGTATCATTTATAGGTGCAAAACTACCAGCAATAAACCATAAGATATTATCCGGGAAACGTTTGGAGCCGGATGTTAATCATTCCTTAATCTCCGAAAAAGATAATAGTGTCGTGTCAAGCGTACGTTGTCACCCGGAACGCAGTGAAGGGTCCCCTGTTTTGCGCTATTCACAACAGATGCTTCACTACATTCAGCATGACAAAACAATGTTGCACAACAATAGAAAAAAACTGTCAGATTTTGAAAATGTTGTCAGGTCGATGAGGTTAAAGTTTCAGACAAAATTGTTGACCCGCTGTCTGATGACCTGAGGTGCAAAACAGGATATGGTTTTCCGTCATTGTACAAAAAAACAGCTCCTGTAGATTCTTTCCTAAATTCTTCAACTGTTCCAAAAGCATAGGAAGACATAGGGGCAATATTCTTAAAATCAGCAGAATAGTCAATCAGGGCAGACCGACCACGACACAATTAAAGACTTTCTTGTCTTATTTTTCGGATTTTTGTATTTTTGCATCCTGAAAAACGGTAAAACAATGAATTTACACAATACAGTTGACCGGAAAATTCTTTTAAAACAACTTGAAGAAGAACCTTTTGAACGAATTACTGTTTCCTTTTACCGGTATTTCCGGATTGTCGGGGTACAGGAATTACGGGATGCCCTTTACCGGGAATGGAATGCGTTAAACTGCTTCGGACGGGTTTACATCGCCCGCGAAGGGATCAATGCACAGATGAGTATCCCGGAGCATCATCTGGAACAATTCCTGAACAGTTTTTCAAAATACGAATTATTGAAAGATATCCCGGTGAAATATGCCATTGAAGACAATGGAAAATCATTTTACAAATTAACCCTGAAAATCAGGCCGAAATTAGTGGCCGACGGGCTGGACGAAGGTGTATTTGATGTAACCAATGTCGGGACACACCTTTCAGCAACTGACTTTCACCGGTTATCAATGGACCCTGCCACTATTGTGGTGGACATGCGAAACCATTACGAAAGCGAGATCGGCCATTTCAAAGGAGCAATCTGTCCCGAAGCCGATACATTCAGGGAAGAAATAAAATTGGTGGTTGATTTGCTTCAGGATAAAAAAGATAAAAAAATATTGCTTTACTGTACTGGCGGAATTCGCTGCGAAAAAGCCAGCGCATACCTGAAACACGAAGGTTTTTCGGATGTGAACCAACTGCACGGGGGCATTCTTGAATATGCCAGGCATATCAGGCAAAAGGGGCTGGAATCCAATTTTATCGGGAAAAACTTTGTTTTCGACCAGCGCCTGGGCGAAAGGGTAAGCGGCGATATTATCTCGGCCTGCCACCAATGCGGAAAACCCTGCGATGACCACATCAACTGTGCAAACGATCTTTGTCACATACTCTTCATTCAGTGCCCCGGATGCGCTTCTGTATATCATGGATGTTGCAGCCACGAGTGCCGCGGGATACATGAAGGAGGAAAGGAAAAGCAAATACAGCACGCTTCCGCCTTCAAACGAAAATTCGGAAACCGGAAAGCATACCGGAAAAGTTTTCTGCTTGTAAAGGCCGCTCATAATCTCCCCATAGAAGACTAAGAAAAACTCACAAGGGAAAAACATCTTGTAAGTTTTAAGATGGTAACACCGGACCAATCGTGCCGGATGTTATACAATTAATGAAATGCAATGCCCGATGATGAACTTTTGGAACGAACTGAAACAGCCTGTTTTCGCATTAGCTCCCATGGAAGATGTAACCGATACGGTATTTCGGGAATTGGTTACCAGGCTGTCGGCGCCGGGTGCCTTGCACGTGGTGTATACCGAATTCACTTCGGTTGACGGGATGAACCATCCCACCGGGAAAAAACGGGTGGGCGAACGTTTGGTGGTCGGGCCCCCGGAACGGGAAATATTGCAACAGAAAGGCATCCGGCTGGTGGCCCAGCTGTGGGGAAAAAATCCCGAAATTTTCCATAAAGTTGCCAAAGAAATAACCGAACAATATGAGTTCGACGGGTTGGACATCAACATGGGATGCCCGGTAAAAAAGATAGTGAAAAACGGTTGTTGTTCCGCGCTGATCGGTCAGCCGGAACTGGCGACCGAAATTATCCATGCAGTGAAGGAAGCCACCGACCTGCCGGTTTCGGTAAAAACCCGCACCGGCATCCGGATACATGAAACAGAACGATGGATATCGCAATTACTGGCAGCTGCCCCGGCGGCAATTATCCTTCATGGCCGCAGACAGGTACAGCAATCGGACGGACCGGCTGACTGGGACGAAATCCGGAAAGCGGCAACCATACGGGACCAGCTCGCGCCCGATATCCCAATCATAGGAAACGGCGATGTTCTTTCGTACCGGCAGGGCCTCGAATATTCTGCAAAATACGGGGTCAACGGCATAATGATTGGCCGGGGAATTTTTCATAACCCCTGGTTTTTCAACCCGGTACAGGAAGAGAAAACCGTGAGGGAAAAACTGGACAAACTGGTTTTGCACACCCGTCTTTTTGAAGCCGCCTGGGGAGAAACAAAAAACTTCAACATCCTGAAACGCTTTTTTAAGATTTATACTCAGAATTTTCCTGAAGCTGCCCGCTTACGCTCCCGGTTAATGGAGGCCCGTAACTATGGGGAAGTATATGAACTGACAGAAAAGTTCCTGTCAAAAGAAGGTGATCCCATGTCTTATTAACCTACACTCTTCCCAAACCGCTGCCAGACACAAAACAAATACACTTAACTCCATGTGGATCAAATAAAAACTACAGTTGAAGTAGGAGTTGGGTTTTAAAAATATAAATGGGTTTGTCCAAAAGGGACCTTATCTGAATGGCGCTTCGATTACCATTTCAGAATTAACAAGTGATTTAACATCAACCGGAAAAAATTTTACATCCCAGATACCTGATAATAAGGGGAACTTTGAGATAAAGAATGTTGAACCAGAATAAGATACCGGAGCCCTTCGATGCCAGCAAGGTTTGTAGAAGGGATACAAATAAAAAGGAGGCCGAAAATGACCTCCTTTCCTGTCTGGCTCCCCAGGTAGGACTTGAACCTACGACCTACGGATTAACAGTCCGCCGCTCTAACCGACTGAGCTACTAGGGAATTTTGTGTTTTTACAAGAACAGCCGCTTCTTTAAAAGCGTTGCAAAAATAATAGCTTTTCCGAAAAGAAAAAATATTTTTGCAAAAAAATAAATGAAAATGAAACCGAACGAAAAGCCCGTCAAAAAGGCCATTCTGGGGATTGGGAATGCATTGGTTGATGTAATGTTCAGCCTTTCCGATGATACACTTCTTAAAGAATTTGGGTTACCCAAAGGGAGCATGACATTGGTGGATGCAAGCTTATCGGAAAAGATCAAAAACAGGGCCGGTCATTTGCCCCGTGAAATCCATACAGGCGGTTCTGCCGCCAACACGGTTCACGGCATTGCCAAATTAGGTGGGACGTGTGGGTATTTGGGGAAAATATCGGATGATGAATTCGGTGCGTTTTTCCGGTCGGAATTTGAGCGGGAGAATATACGTACGCATCTCTTTTACAGTACGACTGGTACCGGCAATGCAACGGCGCTGGTCAGTCCCGATTCGGAACGCACCTTTGGAACATACTTGGGGGCTGCGATGGAGCTTTCAGCCGGCGATTTGTCGGGACCGATATTTGAGGATTACGGCTATCTTCACATTGAAGGGTATTTAGTTCAGAACCACTCACTGATTGAAACGGCAGTAAAGATGGCCCGGAATGCCGGATTAAAAATTGCTCTCGACATGGCCAGTTTCAATGTGGTGGAAGCAAACCTTGGTTTTCTGAAAAAATTAGTTGCCGACTATGTTGACATTGTCTTCGCCAACGAAGAGGAAGCCCGGTCGTTCACCGGTTTTGGGCCGGAAAAAGCGTTGTATGCCATTGCTGAAATGTGTGAAATTGCAGTGGTGAAAACCGGGGCAAAAGGTTCGCTCATCAAACGGGGCAACGAGTTGGTCAGGGTTGGGGCAATTCCGGCCAGAAGCGTTGACACCACCGGTGCAGGCGATATTTATGCCTCCGGGTTTTTATATGCTTTAGCAGCAGGCTATCCGCTTGAGAAAGCGGGGAGATCAGGGGCGTTCCTTGCCGGGAAAGTGGTGGAAGTGATGGGCGCAAAAATTCCGGAAGATCAATGGCCCGCTTTACGAAAAGGAGTTTCGGGAATATTAAGTTGAACAACATAGGAAAGCCGCTGTCCAAAAAGCATAGGCCGTGTCAACCATCAAATGTCGGTTTGTCATTCTGAGTGAAACGGAGAATCTTATACTTAGGGCTATTTACAACAGATGCTTCACTGCGTTCAGGATGACAAAATAATGTAGACTTGACACTGGTGTAGGGTCATGCCGAACTTGTTTGGGGATCTCATTTTGACAAGAATTGCGGGTTTTATAACTTTTCGGGCGGCCCTTTTTTTTGACACACTGTTCTTCAGAATAGTCCGTGGATCTGGGCGTCAATTTTGTCAATCACGTTGCTTAGGTCTTCAGGGTTGGACGAGAAATCAATTTTATCTACATCAATAATCAACAGCTTGCCGGCGTTGTACCGCTGGATCCATGCTTCGTAGCGTTCGTTCAACTGCTTGAGGTAATCGAGGCGGATCGAATTTTCGTATTCGCGCCCCCGTTTTTGTATCTGGTTCACCAACGTGGGGACCGATGCCCGCAGGTATACCAGCAGGTCGGGGGCTTTCACTAACTTGCTCATCAGCTGGAACAGGCTGCTGTAATTCTTATAGTCGCGGGTCGACATCAGCCCCATGGCATGCAGGTTGGGTGCAAAAATTTCGGCATCTTCATAAATTGTCCGGTCCTGGATCACGGTTTTCCCCGATTTCTGAATGTCTAACACCTGGTTGAACCGGCTGTTTAGAAAATACACCTGCAGGTTGAACGACCAGCGCTGCATGTCTTCATAAAAATCATTCAGGTACGGGTTTTCGTCGACATCTTCATAATGAGGCGTCCAGTTATAGTGTTTCGACAGTAACTCTGTCAGTGTTGTTTTTCCGGCGCCAATATTTCCGGCAAGTGCAATATGCATGGTTTTTCCCGATTAAAATTTGAAACTAAAGTACGAATAAAATTTTTTCAGCCCGGGTCCCTGTTGATAACTTTACATGGTTTCCTGGAGTTGGAGCAGTTCGTCGAGATACCTGCGGTCGTTTGCCAGACGGGGTATTTTGTTTTGTCCGCCTACCTTTCCCCGGCTTTTCATCCATTGGTAAAAAAGCCCGGGTTTGGCAATCACTAATTTGGGGCGTTCCAGCGTGATATTTTTATGCCGCTTGGCTTCGTAATCGGAATTCAGCGTTTTCAGGGTGTGGTCGAGAACTGAGATGAAGTACTCCAAATCCTCAGGCGCTTTCTCAAATTCGATGATCCACTGGTGCGCCCCTTTCTGGTTGTCGGCCATAAAAACCGGGCCTGCCGTATATTCATGGATCACAGCGCCTGTGCGGGTGCAGGCATTGTTAATGGCATTTTCGGCATTGTCGATGATTACCTCTTCGCCAAACGCATTGATAAAATGTTTGGTGCGCCCTGTAATTACGATTTTGTACGGGTATTTCGAGGTGAATTGGACGGTATCGCCGATCACATACCGCCAGAGCCCGCCGTTGGTACTGATAACCAGTGCGTAATTCTTCCCGGTTTCCACCTCGTCGAGAGTAAGCATTGGCGGGTTTTCCTGATGGTAATATTCCATCGGGATAAATTCGTAATAAATCCCGTAATCGAGCATCAGCAGCATGTCTCTTTTATCCGGCTCGTCCTGAATGGCAAAGAAACCTTCCGAGGCATTATAGGTTTCCATGTAGTGCATGTCTTTCTTCGGGATCAATTTTTCGTATTGTTCGCGGTACGGGTCAAATTTGATCCCCCCGTGGGTAAACACTTCTATGTTGGGCCATACGTCTAATATATTTTCCTTTCCGGTCACTTCGAGTACCCTTTTCAGCAAAACCAAGTACCATGAAGGGACGCCGGCAAAGCCGGTGACATTCTCGTGCAACGAATGTTCGATGATCTTTTCCATTTTCTCCTCAAATTCGCTGATCAGCGAGATTTCGGTGGAAGGGGTGCGCAGGAATTCCGTCCAGAAGGGGATGTTTTCGATGATGATCGCCGAAAGGTCGCCATAATAGCTGTTGTTATTGAAATTGTTGATCTGGTGGCTGCCCCCCAGGGTCAGGGTTTTTCCGGTCAATAGTTTCGAATCGGGATAGTTTTTCAGGTAAATAGCGACCACGTCGCGACCTCCGCGCATGTGTATATTTTCAAGCGAGTCGTTGGAAACCGGGATAAATTTGCTTTTCTCGGACGTAGTGCCCGACGATTTGGCAAACCATTTGGTGGTTCCCGGCCATACCACATTTTTTTCGCCCTGCATGAGCCGTTCCACTGTGGGTTTTATGTCTTCGTAACGCTGAACAGGCAGGCGTTCCTGAAATTGTTTCTCGGAGTTGATTTCCGCAAAACCGTATTTCTGGCCCCATTCAGTGTCTTTTGCCTTGTTCAGAAGATCGAAAAATACTTCGCGCTGCGCATCGTGGGGGTGTTCCTTAAAAAGGTCGATCTGGTAAATCCGTTTAAAATTGATCCAGTTGACAATGGAATTGATGAATGGCATGCTGTATGGTTTTGTGTCTCCTCAAATGTATTAAAAAAAGCGCCTGCCCCGGGCTTTGCAGTATAAATATTCAGGAGGGGAACCGAATGTAACGGTATTTATTCTATTTTTACATTTATTATGTCCTCAGTGCGCGTATGAATTATATCGATATTATCCTGGGAATTCTCCTTTTGCTGGCAGCCATTAACGGCTTTCGCAAAGGTTTTGTAGTGGAACTGGCTTCGTTTGCCGCTTTAATTTTAGGTATCTGGGGGGCTATCCGGTTTTCTTATATTGCCTCCGATTTCATGGTAGAACATTTCGATTTTACTTCCCGGCACCTTGGTGTAATTTCGTTCCTGATCACGTTTATCGTTATTGTTATACTGGTCCACATGGTTGGCAAGGTGGCCGATAATTTTGTAAAAGCAGCGCAGCTTGGGTTTATCAACCGCCTGGCCGGTTTGTTTTTCGGGTTTGTAAAATCGGCCCTGGTGTTGAGCGTTGTGCTGATGGTTTTCGATACGGTGGATGAAGAAATGCACATTGTTTCTCCGGAAGCAAAAGAAAATTCACGCGTATATGAACCAATGAAAATGTTGATGCCAACTATTTTCCCCTTCGTAAAATTCTGGACCGAAGAGAGTATTTCGGATAAAGAAAAGTCAAGTGAAGGTTCCGAAGAAAAAGCGCCGGTTTAATTCTTTTTGGGCACTTTCTCCTTTCCCTGAAAACAAGCTGTCTTAGGGGAAACCTTTTCCCGATATTGAACCGGGACAGACAGTTTCTCCGTTACACTCAACGGAGGAGGAGAAGAGAAGGACAACAGGGATGCATACCTGTTCGTAAAAAGAGGTTGCAGGCATGAAATTACCTTTCGACGAGTTGCAACATATACCTCCTGATTTTTTTGAACACATGTGAATATTCTTTTATATTTGAGTAAATAATGTAAACCCAAAGCAACTAAAGGTTTATGCAGGACCCCAAATCCGGCAGATTAAATAAACCCGAAACGGGAATGAGATATATGTATAAGTAAGTTGGGCGCAAAGCTGAAAGAATTGCACTGTAACTAATTCCTTTTTGTATTCGTCATAATGGTAAAAAAATATGAGCAAACGATTATTTTATTTAGACAATCTGAAAATCGCATTAACCTTTTTAGTTATAGTTCATCATGTAGGACAAGCTTATGGACCTACAGGAGGTTTTTGGCCTTTTATTTCAAGTGATAATGATTCAATTTCTTGGCTTGGTCGATTTTTTAGTGTTAATGCAGCTTTTTTTATGGGTTTTTTCTTTATGATTTCTGGATATTTTTTTAGTCCATCTTACTCAAGAAAAGGTATATTTGATTACTCAAAAGACAAGTTAATACGTTTTGGAATACCGTTATTATTTGCATACTTAATAATGGTACCAAGTGTTTTTTACTTTTATTATGTTAATTATAGTGGAAATCCTCATCTCACCTATTGGGAATACTTCAAAGAGATATTCTTAGGAGTAACTAATAAACCTGAATGGTTTAAGCCATCAATAGGATGGCCTGAGTCTAATTTTGGATTTGCACACTTGTGGTTTATAGAGCATTTGCTAATCTATTCTCTTCTTTACGGAGTAATACGACTATTGTTTTCAAAAGTCAATTTTGGTATAAAACAAATTAATCAATATGCTGTGTATTTTGTTTTACTCATTATAATCACAGCAGCATCAATTGTCGTTCGCAAAAACTATCCTATTGATAGCTGGGTTGATATTTTCGGTTTTATTACTTCTGAGCCGGCACATTTACCTCAGTATTTTGCATTATCAATCATAGGTATCATAGCATATAAATACGATCTATTCAATAACTTGAATGCTAAGTTTTGTAAGATACTTGTTGGAATAGGACTTGCAATAGTGATAATCGTATACTTTATGCCAATAATGCCCGACTTTGTAAAACGAACAATTGATAGTAACACGGAGCTATTTGAAACAACATTGTGTATTTCGCTTTGCTTTGGATTAATTGGAGTAATGAGGGATTACGGTAATAAAACCAATGGTTTTTTAAAAATACTTTCTGCAAACTCATATGGAGCTTATATCTTTCATTTTCCGATAGTAATATTGCTTCAATACTTATTTGATACTGTTGAAATTAACATATTGGTAAAATTTATAGTAGTTAGTATTTTATCTATATTTTCATCTTATACTTTTACAATTGGATTAAGAAAAATAGAAGTATTAAAAAAAATTATATAAAGCTCAGCGCCCAACAACGGGTCATAAAACATACTGGGTTTAGCGGTTTTCAATCGTTTCACCCCGCAGCAAAGTTTGTCACGGGTGATACATTCGTAGCTCCGCAATCCGGTACGTTTCATACCCGCGAGCGTTGGAAACGATTATGAAATAGTCGAAAATTAGTATTAATCTTAAACATTGACTAAGACAAAAAGATCAAAAATGAATAATTATGGACAATAAAACTCTCAATCTAAAATTTAGTGGAAGAAGAGAATTAAGTTCTTCTCGAAAAAAAACAATGTATATTTATGGAATTGTGTTAATTCTTATTGGACTATTTGGAATTTACAAATCAAATTTTGAACTGAATCCATTTTGGTATATTCTTGTTCTTGGCGGAATAATAAATGTTATTCATGGCATATTCGGAAAAGAATTGATTAAAGAAAAAAATTCCATCTCAATTAGCGAAGATGAGATTGAGTACAAAAATTCATTTAAAAGCCCCCAAAAAATAAAAATTAATAACTTACTGGATTTAAGAATTGAAACAGCAAAAGTCGAATTTGTACATAATGACCACCGAGTTGAATCCTATGACTTTTCAGTTTTTCAAAGACAGGAATTAGAGGATATTTACGGAAATTTGGAGAGGGTAAAAGCAAATCTGATTAAATACGCATGGTAACAAATTGCAAATGGCATTGCGGGGTCCGTGCGGTGTCGTTCGCTGGATTCTCGTTTCGCAGTTCAGTCCTATCGGACATGAACGCTCTTCGAAATCCGCAACGACAACTTGCAAGTGACCGTTGTAGCTCATTTTGAAAAAAGATTCAGCTCACCGATATTGCAAATTTGAGCCGTATTTAATACTTTAGTGAGCTAAATAAATTGACAATGAAAAACAAAAGAGACTCCGAGATACTAAACTTTATTCTAAAAAATAAAGAATGTTCTTCTAAAGAAATTCATGAAGGAATTTCAATTTCATTGAGTTATGCAACGGTTAAAAGGATTCTTTTAAATCTTGCTTCCGAGAATCTAATTTCAAAAATAGGACAAGGAAAAGCAACGAAATATATCATCTCTCCAACTTACGAATTAATTAAACCTGTTGACATTGAGGAATATTATAAGAAAGAGATTGACGAAAGAATTATAAAAGAAAGTTTCAATTTTAACCTGATATGGGAAACCCTGGCAAATACAAGTCTGTTTACCGATAATGAGTTCCATAAATTAGCAGAACTTCAAAAAACCTATGAAAATAATCTTTCTCAGCTTTCAGAATTTGAATACAAAAAAGAATTGGAAAGACTTGCAATTGATTTAAGCTGGAAATCATCCCAAATTGAAGGAAACACGTATTCACTGTTCGAAACAGAAAGGTTGCTAAAAGAAAAAGAAACTGCTTCCGGGAAAACAAAAGAAGAAGCAACAATGCTTTTAAATCATAAAGATGCAATCGATTTTATCATTGAAAATCCAGATTACTTAATTCCCCTGACAGTTTCAAAGATAGAAGATATTCACAGTATTTTAATCAAAGAATTAGCAATCGACAGGAACATTCGAAAAAGAAGAGTAGGTATTTCCGGGACCAATTATCGTCCATTAGACAATGAATTTCAAATCAGGGAATCGTTGATAACCATGTGCGATTTGGTGAACAGCAAAAGCAATGTTTTCGAAAAAGCGCTTTTGTCACTGGTATTAATTTCTTACATCCAACCATTTGTTGACGGGAATAAAAGGACTGCAAGAATTGTGAGTAATGCAATACTGATGAATAATAAATATTGCCCCATTTCATTCAGAACAGTTGATCCCGTGGAATATAAAAAAGCGATGTTGCTGTTTTATGAGCAGAATAACATATCTGTATTCAAAGAGATTTTTATAAATCAATTTGAATTTGCTGTGAATACCTATTTTTAAAAAGATAAAAAACGAGCCATATTCAACAGGGATATGAGCGGTGTGCAACACCCAACCTCGCTTTCGTTACCGCTTCGCTCAAACGAATGGGTTTGTACCACGTGGTTATTAATGCCAACAAAAAATCCAACAGTTTTCCGGTCAAATAATTCTTAAACGGTTCAATTTGTCGGTGAATCGTGTGTGCAAACCTTTCTATTTTAATATCTTTGCGGGCACAAAAAATAAACGATTTAAGTTTCAGAAATGAATTTTGTAGAAGATTTACAATGGAGGGGCATGTTGCACGATATGATGCCCGGTACCGACGAACAACTGAAAAAAGAAATGACCACCGCATATATCGGCTTCGACCCGACTGCTGATTCGCTGCACATCGGGAGCCTGGCGCCGATCCTTTTGCTGAAACGGTTTCAAATGGCAGGGCACAAGCCTGTTGCATTGGTTGGCGGGGCTACCGGCATGATCGGCGACCCGACAGGAAAATCGCAGGAGCGGAACCTGCTGGATGAGGAAACCCTTAAAAAGAACCAGGACGGCATCCGCAAACAACTTGGAAAATTTCTGGAATTCGATACAGGAGAGGCAAACGATGCGCTGATGGTGAACAATTACGACTGGATGAAAAATTTCAGTTTTCTTGATTTTATCCGCGATGTCGGGAAGCACATTACCGTGAATTATATGATGGCCAAAGACTCCGTGAAAAAACGTTTGAGCGCCGAATCGAAAACCGGTATGTCGTTTACCGAATTTACGTACCAGTTGGTTCAGGGCTACGATTTTCTTTGGCTATACGATCATCTGGGATGCAAACTGCAAATGGGGGGTTCCGACCAGTGGGGAAATATTACCACCGGCACGGAACTGATCCGCCGCAAATCGGGAGGAGAAGCTTTCGCCCTTACCATTCAGTTAATTACCAAAGCCGACGGGAGCAAATTCGGAAAAACCGAATCGGGCAATGTGTGGCTCGACCCGGCACGCACTTCGCCGTATAAATTTTACCAGTTTTGGCTGAATACATCTGATGAAGATGCCGAACGCTACATCAAAATATTTACCCTTCTTCCGAAAGAAGAAATTGAAGGACTAATCGCAAACCATCGCGGAGCTCCGCACGAACGGCTTCTGCAAAAAACGTTGGCAAAAGAAGTAACCTGTCTGGTGCATTCGGAAGCCGACTACGAAATGGCGGTTGAAGCCTCGCAAATTTTATTCGGACAGGGAACTGCCGAGCAATTGCGCAAACTCGACGAAAATACCTTCCTTTCGGTATTCGAAGGGGTCCCGCAATACAGCATTTCGAAAGGCGAACTGGAAACAGGGATTAATGTGCTGGATTTGCTGGCCGAAAAAACAGATATTTTTCCGTCGAAAGGCGAACTGCGGCGCACAATAAAAGGCAATGGGCTCAGCATCAACAAGGATAAGGTAAGCGACGAAGGACTGATCATTGATTCCGGATTCCTGATCGGGGGGAAATACATCCTTCCGCAGAAAGGGAAAAAGAACTATTTCCTGATCATTGCCGGATAAATTTGCTTTATACTCATCTGTAAATACTAAATAACAGAATGTTGCGTTACTGTGGTACGACAATAAACCGAATCTTATGAAGGATATTTTTGATAACAGCTTTGTGCTGAAAGTGATCTGGAAATGGAGGATCCATTTAGCCGCAGCAGGCGCCGCGGCCATTATTTTTGCTGCTGTTTTTTCATCGCCATTTTTCATTGAACCAAAATTCAAATCCGAAGGGCGCCTCTACCCGGCCAATATCGAAACGTATTCTGAAGAATCGGAAAGCGAACAGATGCTGGAAATATTGAATTCGTACGACATCAAACGCAGGATGGCAGAAACATTCAACCTGGCAGAACGTTATAAAGTAGCCCCCGATGATCCGTACTACCGAACCAAAATCCTGAAAAAATATGAAGATCACGTCGATTGCAAGAAAACGGAATACGAATCGGTTGAAATCAAAGTTTTAGATACAGAGCCGCAGGTTGCCAGTGATATGGTCGACTCAATTATTTCTTTTTACAACCAGAAAGTATATTCGGTAAGGGCCAAACGTTATGCCGAACTGGCCGAAACATACAAACGCGACTACGATTTAAAAGTCGCTGAAGTTGATTCACTGAACAAGCGGATGGAGGTGCTCCGCAAAAATTACGGGCTCCTGAGTTACGAGATACAAAGCGAACAAACTTCGATGGGGTATATGACCGCATTGGCCGATGGTGCACCCAAATCATCTGTTGAAGAGATAAAAAAAGTGATGGACAACCTCAGCGAAAAAGGGGGCGAATTTTTTATGATGGAAAAAGAAATGCAGGGGTTGCTGATCATGCGCGACACCTTGCGCAAACGATACGACAAAGCATTAAGCTATTCAACACAAAAAGCGACTTTTTCGGCAGTGGTTGAAGAACCGTTTCCCGCTGATAAAAAATCGTACCCTGTACGCTGGCTCATTGTTTTTGTGAGCCTGGTTGCCACTGAATTTTTAGCGTTGGCGATTGTTTTTGTACTGGAGAAACTGGAAATTACAAAATCCTGATATTTTGTTGGGCAAGCGACAAAAAATAGCTCTGTTTTATGGTGTTTCCGCGTTGTTCATATTCCTCAATATGGTCTTTTTGATTAAACGGGAAACCATACTGGCGGCTGCCTTACCCTTCGCACTGCTGGTTGTTTTGCTGGCCTTTTATAAGCTTAACTGGCTTTTGCTGCTGATTACTTTTTGTACGCCGCTGTCGCTGCCCCTCAGTGAATTGTTTCCGAACCTTCCATTCGATATGTTCCTGCCCACCGAACCCTTATTGGCCGGGGTGATGATTTTGTTCGTTTTTAAACTGATTGAAACCGGCGGCATGGAACGCGACATTGTGAAACACCCGGTTTCTATGGCTATTTATTTTTATCTGGGCTGGATGCTGATAACCAGTTTTACCAGTACCATGCCGGTTGTATCGCTCAAATTCTGGTTGTCGAAAATCTGGTTTATCGCTGCTTTTTATTTCCTCGGAATATACCTTTTCCGCGATTTCAAAAATATTTACCGGTTTGTAGGTTTGTATGCCGGCGCTTTTATTATCGTTATTTTTTACGCATGGTCGCGGCATCTCAGTTACGGGTTTCATAATGATCAGGCGGCTCATTTTGTGATGAACCCGTTTTACAAAGACCATACTTCATACGGGGCCATGCTCGCATTTTTTGTTCCCTTTCTGACGGGGCTTTCCTTTTCAAGACAGATAAAGGCCAATTATCGTTTGCTTGCTTTTTCCGGCTTGGTCCTTTTTCTTGCAGCGCTTGTTTTGTCGTACAGCCGGGCGGCCTGGCTTAGTTTGATCACAGCGATGGGTATCTGGCTTATTTTTAAGCTAAAAATCAGGTTCCGTCCTTTGATTATCACGACGATTTCGCTGGTTAGTTTTACCGTGCTTTTCCAGTCGCAGATACTAATGTTTCTTGAACGCAACGACCAGGAATCGTCGGCCAACCTGGCTGCCCACTTGTCGTCGATGACCAATATTTCGTCTGATGCCTCTAACCTGGAACGAATCAACCGATGGAACTGTGCCATCCGGATGTTCGAAGAAAAACCGGTTTTTGGTTGGGGGCCGGGAACGTATATGTTTCAATATGCACCTTTTCAGCTTACCCGCCTGAGGACAATAATCAGCACCAATTCAGCCGACAGGGGCAATGCGCACAGCGAATACTTAGGGCCGCTGGCCGAGTCGGGGGTACTGGGACTGCTGAGTTTCCTGGTTCTATTGGTAACGGTTTTTTATGTGGCTGTGCATGTGTATATGCGTACCGGCAGGGCCGAAATAAAGCTTATCGTCCTTTCGTCGGTCATCGGGTTAAGTACTTATTTTTCACACGGATTCCTGAATAATTTCTTAGATACCGATAAGGCATCGGTTCCGTTCTGGGGTTTTATAGCCATGATCGTGATGCTTGATATGTACACCCGGAAAGAACTTTCTGAAAGCGGATAGGCCAGACTTGGAGCGACGCGTACAGGTGGGGAAATTTTTAGTTCCCATTGACTCATGTAGTTAAAAGCCGTATCGTTTTTATGAAATAAAAAAGCCCCCGTCCCGGAGGCTTAGCTATACTTTCAGTGCGGAGGATTATTTTTTCACTCGTTCGCTGTACGAACGGTCCCGGGTATCAACCTTGAGGATTTCGCCTGCCTGAATAAACATTGGCACCATAATTTCGGCGCCTGTTTCCAGTGTGGCGGGTTTCAATGCGGTTGAACTGGCAGTATTTCCTTTTTCCCCCTCAATGGTATGGGTAACTTCCAATTCCACAAAAGGAGGGAGTTCGGCTGTGAGCGGAGTTTCTGTTTCGGCATGAAAGTTAATCTCGATAATCTGCCCTTCTTTCATCAGATCGGCATTCTCGATCAAGCCATCCATAATGGAAATTTGGTCGAAAGTCTCGGTATTCATAAAATTGAACCCCATTTCATCTTTATACAAATACTGGTATGGACGACGTTCAATACGGACTACATCTATTTTCACGCCCGAAGTGAATGTATTGTCGATTACCTTTCCGGTTTTTATATTTTTCAGTTTTGTACGTACAAAAGCCGGACCTTTGCCTGGTTTAACATGCTGGAATTGCACAATGGAATAAAACTGACCGTTAAAATCGATGGTCATCCCGTTTTTGAAATCTGCAGTAGTTGCCATTATCTTGTTTTTATATTGATTTTGAAATTCGCTGCAAAAATAAATAAATATTGCAGAATCAGGTACTTCGGTAAAAATTTTTGGTATTTGTGGATTACGGGCAGAAAAACAAATGGTTTTTAAGAATTTTTGAGGCTATATTTTTCTGTTTGCCGGCATAAAGATCGATAGCCCGAATTCGTTCCAGCCCCTTTTATCCGGCAGGTTTTAACGTAGCGTATGCTCCCGGAAGGATAATGTCTTCTTTCCGGTATTTCATCTTTTTTGTGGCCTCCCTTTTATTTGGTATTCCTGAAGTTCGCATTTCACAGCGCCTATTTTCATTTCAAATTCCATATACACAGGCAGGCGGTGGTGATCGTTGGTAATATAAAATTTCAACCCGTCGTCGCGTTCAAGTACTTTTCCTTTTTTGATAACCGGCGCCACCACGATACATTCCTTCCGGCCCAGTACTGTTTGAATAGTTCCCATACCAATGTAGTTGACCCGCATCATGAAAATGTCTTCATCATGGCTGACCGGCATTTCAACAGTGCCTTTCCGTTTTAACTGGTCGAGGAACCCGGGCCTGCGCATGTAAAAAAACAGGCCAAGAATATCGACCATGTTATTGGGGGCAACCATTGTGCCCGAGCGTTTGCTGATGATCGAGTCGTTTTCATTGTTGAAAATGATTTCGTTGTAATAACGGTACTTTCGCTCTTTTATATTGCGTACCGACTTCAACGGCAAACGGGTCCTCGCATCGACAATGCTTTCGTAAACGTCATCTACCCTGTACAGTTTATCGGCAATGCCGGTAGTCCGGGCACGAAGATAATGGTGAACGGCTTTTTTGGACTGAAAAACCGTATCGTTTGATTCCAGTATTACTTCGCCGCCATGAATAAACCCATACCGTAACAGGTATTCCATTCTTTCTGTCGGCTGCGATCGGGCAGTAAAGAAACCGGCGATAAATATCAGTATAAAATATTTTTTCATTTTCCGATGACATTGTTTTTTGGTATCGTTGCCACGAAATCCTTTAAGTAGAAAGGTTCAAAATAAGCAACGTCCTCAAAATGCTTTTTAGTATATGCCCCGTAAGCCGGCTCACACATCCATGCAGCCGAGGCATATACATCATCCAGGAACAACGCATTCGGATGACTGAGTTTTGCTTTACATTTCATGGCTCCATTTCCAAAGAAAACAATCGGGTTCTCCTGAAGTTCGTCATAAAATGAACCTTCGGTAATTATTTTTGCCGAAACCGGTTCCACTTCTGTGCCATTTTGATCTAAAAGGCAGGTGTACACTTCCATGCGGCGGGCGTCCATCATGGGACAAAACAACGGTTTCCCTTCCGGGGGGAAAACCTTTTCTGAAAAATCACGAATTACTTTCAGGGCCATTGCTTTTAGGGTACTGACCGCGATCAAGGGAATGTGACCGGCATAGCAGAAGCCTTTGGCCGCGGAAACGCCGATGCGCAAGCCCGTATATGAGCCGGGCCCCATGCTGACAGCCACCGCGTCGATATCCCCTGGCGTAACCTTATTTGCAGCCAATACCTGTTCAATAAAAGTCGTCAGCAAACGGGCATGGTTTTGCCCTTTCCGGTCTTCTTTTAGGTCAATTAACCTGCCATTTACAGAAAGGGCCACACTGCATACTTCAGTGGAACTTTCAAGGATCAGTATTCGTGTTGTTTCCTTCATAAGAGATACACATGCCTCCAATTAATTCTCCACAAAAATAGAGATATTAACAAACTTTCGGCAAAAGCATCGGGGAATGTTGGCAGCGATGTTAGATTGTTTGTATTTAAACGGAAAGGCAATAGGGATGTTAATGTATTTTTTTCTACTTTTATGTGCATAAAATGAACAAATAGGTATGTATCACACGGTAATTATTGACGATGACATACTGGCCAGGAGGGTTTTAAAACGCATTCTGGAACAAAATTTTAAGGAAATTGAAATCGCAGGAGAAGCCGACTCGGTTACATCAGGAATTGAATTGATTGAGAATGTTGAACCCGATTTGGTATTCTTAGATATTGAAATGCCCGATGGGACCGGTTTTAGTTTGATTGAACAGCTTGAAAATGTGAATTTTAAACTGGTGTTTACTACTTCCTACAGCGACTATGCGATTACCGCATTTAAATATTCGGCTTTCGATTATATTGTGAAACCGGTATTGCTCGAAAATGTAAAATCGACGATTAAACGGATCAACGATATTCCGGTGTTGCACGAAAAACAACGGGTGGAAATATTAAAAAACAATCTTACCCGGCGGGAACCTGACCGTGAGGCGACCATTGCCCTTCCCGAGATGAATGGCTTTTCGATTGTGAAAGTGAAAGATATTGTCCGCTGTGAAGGAGAACGCAATTATTCCCGCATTTTTTTCCGCGAGGGCAAATCGGTATTGGTCAGCCGCACGCTCCTTGAATTCGATAACCTCTTAGTGCCGCATGGCTTTTACCGTATCCACCGTTCCCATCTGATAAACCTGAAAGATGTGACCAAATTTATGAAGACCGACGGGGGGATTGTCGAAATGTCTGACAAGTCGCAGCTACGGGTTTCCCCGAAATTCAAAGACGAACTACTGAACCTTTTGTTGAACAGCAAATTGTAAGCCGGCACAGGAGTTTTCAGGTTCCGGTTGTGTGCGAGAATGAAATTTTGAGCTTCATCCCTGCGAGGTTTTTATCTGCTTTTATTGTTCTTCCAGCCCGATAACAGCCATTGTTTCGTGCGATTCGCCTTGCCCGAGATGGATCGTGTCTTCAAAGGCGTTCACGGTTTCCACGCAAACAAATGTCAGGTAGCCATCGTCGGGCAAGTCGGCCATTTTCGAGCAGGTTTCTTCACCGGGGTTCCAAACGGTGGTTACCCGGCTGCCCGATTTTTCCACACGTATTTTTCTTCTGAAAACAGGGTCTTCAATTACAGAAGCTGTTTCCGTATTAAAATAATGTCGGGTTTCGGGTTGAAGTATCTGTAATTTTTCCGTTTCCTGAAAACCGTCGCTTCCGTCAAGCTGGTTGTGATAAGCCGTGTTTTGCAGGCCGGCTATCGAAATGTTGTCGATCAGCGACAGGTTGAAATACGAATGCAATGCACCACTGTAATCGAACGGCCCGCCCGAAGTATTCGTCACTTTCAGCGTAGTTGTCAGTGTCCGCCCGACGGTAATATTCATTTCGGCACAGAAATCGTATGGCCAGTATGCCTTTGTTTCATCCGAAGAGCAGAGTTGTAGGCGTACAAGTGTTTCACCGTTGGGCAGGGAGGCTGTTTCTGCAACATCCCAGTACATTAAGCGGGCAAAGCCGTGCATCGGTTTCCCTGGGTCGGTTTTGTGCGGCCCGAACCACGGGAAACAAACCGGAATGCCGCCACGGATCGGAAAACCTACCTGGAAATTACTTTGCGGGCTCATCCATAAAATGTCCATCGTATGGTGGGGCCTGAAACTGGTGACATGTGCCCCGTAGAGGCAAATATCGGCATCGGCAAACTTGTTCGACACAGTTATAAAAACAAGTTCGTATTCTAATGCTGCAAATCCTACTTCGCCTTCAATGCTGAACCGCTCGTCCAGTTGGTCAATATCAATCATGATTCATCGGTTTGAATGGTTAATGTTTTCAGGTTATAACGAAAAATGCGGTTTTTGTTATTGCCCACGCAAGGTAATATTTTTAGGAAAGAATCCGTTATTTTAATGCGGGTTTTGTAAGCGACCAGTGTGTGTGGATAATTTTCCATTCCCCGTCGGTTTCAAGCCGGAACACTTCGGTACAATTCCATTTGTAAACTTTGTCGCCAACAAATGAATGCAAGTTATAGGTTAAAACAGCCATTTCGTTTGTTGCCTGAACCAAAGGATTGACCATTTCATACCGGTCGACTTTGATCTGCCCTTTGGCTGGTTCATATAATTTGATCAGGGCATCCAGCCCGTCGAGCCGTTTCTCAATTAACGGATCGAAATAAGTCACGTCTTTGGCTGATAACTCAATGAACCCTGCAGGGTTCCCATGATTCCATTGTGCGAGGGCAGTTTTTTCTAATCCTGTAATTTTCTCCTGAATAGTCATTTTTTCTTGTGCTAAACCATTGTCGTGTGAATTAAAATGAAGATTGTGAGTGTTTTTCTTATTGCTGATAAATTTTGAGTTCTTATTTTTTTTATAATCGAACTTAATCCAACAACAGGTAATAATTTGTCATTGGTAAAAGCCGGATCAATCACGTATCTGCCGCCCGGGGATCAGTTCAGCATGAGACAACTGGCCATACGCCCGGTATTGGCGCCGTCGCGGCGGGCCGAGAAAAACAAGTTTTCCAGTTCGTATGAGCACATGCCGATTAATTCGATATTTCCTGCTTTCACACCGCTTTCGGTGAGCAATGTCCGGTTTGCTTCCCACAGGTCGAAGAATGCCTTCCCGTCGCGTACCGAGGGGACCAACAGTTCGGTGTAGTTCGCAAATTGGCCAATGACGAGGCGGACCACGTCTTCGCCCACTTCGTAAGCATATTTGTAGATTGACGGACCGATGCCTGCCTTTATATTTTCCGGACAGCACCCAAATTCACGGGACATCCGCTCTATGGTTTTTTTGACCAGCTTGTCCACGGTTCCGCGCCAGCCTGCATGTACTACGCCAATTACCTGCTCTATCGGGTCGAACAGCAGCACCGGCACGCAATCAGCCGTCTGAACAGCAATACAAAGCCCTTTCCGGTTGGTGATCAGGGCATCCTTCCCTTCCATGTCTTTCATTGTCGTTTCTTCGGTCACCACCTCAATCAGGTCTGAATGGGTTTGTTTTGGAAAATAGATTTGCCCGGTTGCGGTTTCCATTGCTTTTGAGAGTTCTTTCCGGTATTCCTTCCACGGATAATCGCAGGATTCTGAAAATCTGGGCTTTTGTCCGGTTCTCCAGCCCTCTTTGGTAGTAATGCAATGCCTGAGCCCCTGTTCCTTACGGAAGATATCAAATTGCAATACCGCCAGACTGCCAAAATTTGTCTTTCGCATGAGAGTGTTTTTTCATAAATAAGGAATTTCAAAACTATGAAATTTTATTTTGAAAAAAATCAGTTTTGCAGCAGGTTATTCATTTTTTCCTTGTCGGAAATTTTAATATAACGGCGCTGTAATTCAATGTATCCGTCTCTGCTCATCTCTCCCAATGCCCTGGCCAGCGCAGGTCGGGTCACTCCAAAAAATTCAGCCATTTGCCCCTGTGAGTGAGGTATTTCTACAACCTGCAAACGATCGCCGGCCTGTTCCAGCAGATAATGGGCTATTTTCTGTTTGATGGTGCGGAACGATAAAAATTTCAGCTTTTGCGAAAGAAATTGTGCCCGTGTCGAGATGGCATTCAGGTAATTGTTCAGTATTTGCGTATCTCGCTGAAGCAGTTTGACGAACTCTTGTTTCGGGATACTTACAATTTCTACCGTGTTATTGGCAACCACTGTTACCGGAAACTGATTGTTTTTTCCGAACAGAAATGCCGTAGCAAGCGGATTCGGAGCTTCAATATCTTCAATTTTAATCGTTTTTCCTGAATAATCGCTCATTTCAGCCTTCACACTTCCGAGCTGTACAATGTTTAGCCGGTCGCACACATCGCCTGCAGTGATTATCAACTCATCTTTTGAATATTTTTTTACCTGGAAATGAATGTCCCTGAAAAGATCTTCCAGCCGGATTTCGGATATTCCCCTGAATACAGGCGATTGCGATAAAATAGAATAATCAGTCATAAAAATGCAGTGTTTGTAACAAATGGTACAACCTAACAAACGATAAACCGGTTCTTTTGTTCTTGAAAAATATGAAAAAGTATGATACGGGAGATTGTGAAAATTGACGAAGATAAGTGCAACGGATGCGGCGTTTGTGTGCCGAACTGCCACGAAGGGGCTTTACAGATCATTGACGGAAAGGCCCGGTTGATCAGCGAACTGATGTGCGACGGACTGGGCGCCTGCCTGGGGCATTGCCCCGAAGGTGCTATTGAAATTGAAAAGCGGGAGGCCGAAGAATACGATGAAGTGACAGTTATTCAGCAAATGATTCCCAAAGGGAAAAATACACTGATTGCCCATTTAAAGCATTTGAAAGAACACGACGAACATGTGTTTCTTAAACAGGCTGTTGAGTATTTGCGTGCCAACGAAGGAATCCATCGATTAAATGTTGCAGAGATTACGCGGGAAGTGCACTCGCATTCAAAGGCACACGATCATGCCGAAGGGGGGTGCGGAGGCGGTTGTCCGGGATCGGCGCCGGTAAGTTTTGCACCTCATAATTTTCGGATGGCTCCCGAAGCGACCGGCGCTATTCAGTCGGAGTTGCAGCAGTGGCCGGTGCAAATGCACCTGATCAATCCGGCTGCCGGTTATTTTCACGGACAGGACATGGTTTTGGCTGCCGACTGTGCAGCCTTCAGTCACGGCGATTTTCACCGTACTTTTCTGCGTGGTAAAAAGCTGGTTATTGCCTGTCCGAAACTCGATTCAGGAAAAGATATTTATGTGGAAAAAATCCGTCGTCTGATCGACGAATCAAAAATAAATACCTTGACAATTATCATGATGGAAGTACCTTGTTGCAGCGGATTGAGCCAACTGGTGAAAATTGCACAGTCGCAGTCAACCCGTAAAATTCCGGTAAAAGAGGTGATTATCGGCATTCGGGGCGATGTGCTTTCTGAAGAATGGGCATGAAAAATAGATTGATTGCGCTTGCAGTCAAATATGGGGTAAGATAGGGAAGGTTCGTATGAAACCGGGGCATTTGTTCCGGTTTTCTTATTTTAATACTGTCAGTAATGGCAGAATAAAACAACGGGTCTTTCAAACATTCTTTTCCTGCCATTGTTTTACTCCTTAAAAGATGCTTAAAAATATGATCTGAATTTTGAGTTCCGGGTTGTTTCCTGAAAGGTCGGTATCGAACCACTCCATATTGAGAAAATACTTCCTGGCAAAATAATTACAGAAAGAAAGTATAACTGACTTAATATTGAAATAAAGATGAATGTATATAAATCTCTGTTCTTTGCAATTCTGAGTTCTTTTGTTGTGTTACATACACGAGCGCAGCATACAGACGCCAATGTTTTCGGCGATGTAAAATCGGATGCAAACAATGAACACATCCCCTTTGTAAATATTTATATTGAAGGGACCAACATCGGCACCACAACCGACCAGACCGGTCATTACATGATGATCGACCTCCCGGAAGGAACGCATGTAATTGTTGCTAAATCGCTGGGTTATCTGACGGCAAAAGATACTGTCACGGTTCGAAAGGGACAAAGCCGGGAGATAAATTTTATGCTGAAGGAAGAAACCATGGCGATCAATGAAGTGGTAATTACCGGTACGAAAACCTTCAAGCGGCAAACCGATTCTCCTGTCATTGTAAATATTCTGGACAGCAAATCGCTGGATATGGTGCAGGCCGGAAATATATCGGAAGGCCTTCGTTTTCAGCCTGGTTTGCGGGTGGAAACCGATTGCCAGACGTGTAATTACACCCAGTTGCGTATGAACGGGCTGGGAGGCGGCTATTCCCAAATCCTGATTAACGGGCGGCCTGTTTTTAGTCCGCTGACCGGCCTGTACGGGATGGAACAAATACCCACCAACATGGTCGACCGGATCGAGGTAGTTCGCGGGGGAGGTTCAGCTTTGTACGGCTCCAG
Source organism: Prolixibacteraceae bacterium (assembly GCA_034003625.1). Classification (GTDB taxonomy): domain Bacteria; phylum Bacteroidota; class Bacteroidia; order Bacteroidales; family Prolixibacteraceae; genus GWE2-42-39. The sequence continues at coordinate 170,161 of JAVEYG010000003.1, forward strand.
CGCCATCGGGGGGACCGTTAATATTATTACCCGGATACCACAGGAAGCAGCTTACGATTTCAGCGTGTCGTCCCAGAATATCAATGGAAAAGCAAACGATGTTATTTTTACCGGGAACATCAATATGCTGACGCACAAACGAAATGCAGGAGCGTCGGTTTTTGTAAACCGCAGGTTACGTGAAGAATACGATCATAATGGCGATAATTTCTCGGAAATGCCCGAACTGAAAGAAAATTCATTTGGGGCAAATATCTTTTACAAGCCCGACCAAAATCAAAAACTTGAAGTCAATTTTACCAGTTTGAATGAATACCGTTATGGCGGAGAAATGGTGAACAAAGCGGCATATCTTGCTCAGCAATCGGAAGAACGCACCCACAATGTGCTTATGGGAGGGCTCGATTATCAAATCAATTTTAATGAAGACAAGAGTTCGTTTATTGCATACCTGGCCGGGCAGTATACCAACCGGATTCATTATACCGGTATTGTTCCGGATGAACCTGCAGACATTGAGGCACATCTGGCCAATCCGCCGTATGGTTACACCGATAACACAACTTTGCAGGTTGGCGTTCAGGTTAATCACCGGTTACGGGAATTTTTCAGCGGAACCAATGTGTTGACTTTCGGTACGGAATATGTTTTCGATGATGTGTTTGATACCATTCCTTCGTACAATTACGAAACCGATCAGATCACCAAAAACGTTGGCGGGTTTGCACAAAGCGACTGGCAGATTGCCCCGAATACAAATTTGTTGACCGGAATCCGAATTGATAAGCACAATCTGGTGGATAAAGTTATTGTCAGTCCACGGGTGTCATTTCTTCATAAAGTGAAAGATTATACTCAGATCCGGTTGACCTGGGGAACCGGGTTTCGCGCGCCACAGGCGTTCGATACCGACATGCACATTGCTTTTGCCGGAGGGGGCGTATCGCGTATTTCGCTGGCCGATAACCTGACCCATGAACGGTCGAACAGTTTCAGCGGGTCGGTTAATTTCGACAGGCCCACGGAACGGTTTATCGTGGGATTTACGCTGGAAAGTTTTTATACCAAGCTAAATGATGCTTTTTACCTGCATCCTATCGGTGAGGACGAATTTGGACAGCGTTTCGAGAAACGCAATGGCGACGGAGCTTCTGTTCAGGGAGGAACCCTTGAACTTCGGGCGAATTACAATCGAAAAGTACAACTGGAAGCAGGTGTTACCCTGCAATCGAGTTTATACGATAAACCCGTTGAAAATATTGAGGGACTGGAAGCAAAACGCGAGTTTTTACGGGCCCCCAATGAATATGGTTATCTCACTTTGATGTTTACTCCCAGTCAGAAAATTAACGCTTCGGTCAGCAGTGTGTACACCGGCCCGATGGAACTGGTGCATTATGCAGGCGCTCCCGGGCAAACAATAGATAAATACGTCACTTCTCCATCGTTTACCGAGTTGAATTTTAAACTGGGGTATACATTTAATCTTGAGTCGGTTGACTCGGGACTCGAAATTTTTGGCGGGGTGAAGAACCTGACGAATGCTTTTCAGGATGATTTCGATTCGGGCAAAAACCGCGATAGCAATTACGTTTACGGGCCGGGAGCTCCGCGAACTATTTATATCGGCATGAGGGTGAAATCGTTCTGATTCCGGGAGCAGGGAGGATAAAACTTTTCCGTATATAGTTTGTTATTTCCCCATCCGGAAAAGGATTTCCTTTTCTTCCCTGCTTAGCGAATCATAACCCGATTTGCTGATTTTTTCGAGTATTTCGTTGATCTGTTCCTGCTGTGCGTTTTTACGGCGGTTGTAATCAATATCGCGGTTCCCGGCGCTACGGTAAGTGATTTTTACTTTTGGCTTCGGCTTCAGCCATTTGGCAACGGTATCAATCAGCAGGTTGAGACCTTTCGAAATGTCGGTTCCTTTTTTATACTGAAGTGCGAAAATCATTCCAAGGAAAGCGCCACCCAAATGGGCCAGGTTTCCGCCTGCATTCGATGTGGAAATACCAATGATGTACATTACTACCGAAACCAGCGCGATGTATTTCATTTTTACCGGGCCGATGAACATCAGGTAAATCACGTGATTGGGCACATACACGCCCACCGCGATCACGATGGCGATGACCGCCGCCGAAGCGCCCAACAGCTGCGATGCAACCAGCACATTCTCGAATGCCGGAAAAAGATTATAGGCCAACAGGTAAAACAAACCTCCGCTAATACCGCCCAACAGGTAGACGCTTAAAAGTTTCTGTCCGTCGAAATACGAGAGGAAGATGCGCCCCAGCCAGTAGAGCCAAAGGATGTTAAAAAGAATATGAAGAAAGCCAAAATGCAGGAACATATAGGTGATGATCGTCCACGGGCGCGACAGCAGCTGCCCCACATCGGCAGGCATGGCCAGCCAGTTGATCAGGGAGAATTCCTGTCCCGACAAGAAATAAAAAACATTGATGACCCGTATCAGCAGAAAAACGCCAATGTTAATGTAAATCAGTCGGGTCAGGGTTGAACCTTCACGGAACGATCCCTTTATTTCATCAATAATGCTCATTCTTTCAGAAGAAAACCGTTAGTAAAAACTACGCGAATTTTTGTTCCAGTATTTAATTAGGATAAAACCAAAGATCATCCCGCCGAGGTGTGCAAAATGCGCGATATTACTGGCCGACTGGGTCAGTCCGAGGTATAGTTCCAATACCCCGTACCCGATCACAAAATATTTGGCTTTTATCGGGATGGGGGGGAATAAAAGCATCAGCTGTGTGTTCGGGAAGAGCATCCCAAAACCGAGCAGCACGCCGTATACCGCGCCCGATGCGCCTACGGTGGGAGTGTTGATCACTGCATTTAGTTTGGCCATCAACGGGTCGCTAAAGTTTTTGCCCTGGTCCCAGGCCGCAGCCCCTTCACGTAAAACCAGGTCGACCATTTCGGGCGATATTTTCCCGACCAGCGACTGGTATTCCAAGAAATTGACGAACGAGTGAATGGCCGCAGCGCCCAGACCGGTTACAAAATAATATACGAAGAAACGTTTTGGCCCCCACACGCTTTCCAGTACGCGGCCAAACATCCACAAGGCGAACATATTAAAGAAAATGTGGGTAATGCCGCCGTGCATAAACATGTGGCTGACTAACTGAAATGGCCTGAATTTTTCGGAACTGAAATAATGAAGCCCCAATGTGTCGACCAAATCGACGCTCCGCAGGCTCAAAACATAGGTTGCCATCAACATCAGCACGTTGATGATAATGAGATTTTTCACCACGGGAGGGGTTGCGCTGAAACCGGACCTGTAATTTTGCATGATAAATATCGTTTCGTTTGCGGCTACAATAGCCAGACCAAATTTTTATATTCGTTGCGCCGCGTATTTTCCGCGACAGATTGTCACTTTAGCATTTTTTCAAACTCGTCGACCGGCAGTATCGACAATATTTTTTTGCCCGTTGGCGAGAAGTTGGGCGTCTGACAGGCAAACAGATTGTCTATCAGTTCGCTTATCTCGTCCGGTTGCAGGGCCTGCCCATAGTTGATGGCCGAAGCTTTTGCCAGCGATATGGCCACCTTTTCGCGGGCTTTTTCTTTTACATCCGGAACACTTTGTTTGTATTCTTCCAGCAGGCTTTCGATTACTTCCTGTGGCGAATTGGTATTCAGCATGCCCGGTGTTCCGTTTATAATAAAAGTATTGTTGCCAAATTCGCGAACATCGAAACCCAGCGCTTTCAGGTCGTCGAGAATGCTGGTCAGTAAGGCAGCATCCGAAGCATTCAGCTCGAACGTATGCGGGAATAATTGCTGCTGACTGGCCACTTCGTTCGATTTCAGTACATTCATGAATTGCTCGAACAGGATGCGCTCGTGCGCCCGCTTTTGGTCGATGACCATCAACCCCGATTTCACAGGGGTCAGGATGTACCTGTTTTTAAACTGGATGAAATTTTTTCCTGAAAACTTTTCCGGCCCCTGCATTTGCGTTTGCACCGCTTCCGCCGGTGTTTCAGGGTAAGCCGAAAGCCGGTCTGTATTTTCATCTCCCAGACCGGCATATAATTTTTCCCAATTTGCGGTGTTTGCCCTGTCGGTTGGCGAATAAGGCGAATAACTGCGCGAAGTTTTCTCCGGTTCAAACGGGTTGTAATCGGGGTTAAATTTTATTTCCGGAGGAGTTATTTCCGAAAAATCTTTTTTGGGCAACGGAATCTCAACGCTCCCGGCCTGGTCGAAGTCGATAGAGGGCGCCACGTTAAACTTGCCCAGCGACTCGCGCAAAGCAGCATTGATGATCTGCCAGATCGCCATTTCGTTTTCAAATTTTATTTCCGTCTTGGTCGGATGGATGTTGATGTCGATTTGGTCGGGCGGTATTTCAAAATAAATGAAGTACGACGGGATGGTGTCGGGCGGAAGTATTTTTTCGTAGGCTTGCATTACGGCGCGATGAAAAAACGGGTGTTTCATGTACCGTTGGTTCACGAAGAAAAACTGCTCGCCAAAAGTTTTCCGCGCATATTTGGGTTGCCCCACAAATCCTTTGATGTGTACCAGACTGGTCTCTGTATCAATCGGCACCAGGTTCTGGTTGATATTTTTACCAAACAGGCTGACAATACGTACCCGCCGGTTTGATGGTTGCAGCTCGTAAATGGCCGACTGGTTGTGGTACAACGATAGTCCCACTTCGGGGTTGGCCAGCGCCACCCGTTGAAACTCGATAATGATGTGTTTCAGTTCAGCAGAATTGCTTTTCAGAAATTTGCGCCGTGCAGGCACGTTAAAAAACAGGTTTTTCACCTGAAGGTTAGTACCCGGGGCGCAACTGGCCGGCTCTTGCGTAATCAGGTTTGAGCCGCTGATGTGTATGAAAGTTCCTACTTCCTCGTCGTGCGGTTTGGTGCGTAGTTCCACATCGGCAATGGCCGCGATGGAAGCCAGCGCCTCGCCGCGAAAACCCATTGTGCGGATGGCAAACAAATCGTTGGCCGAACGGATTTTTGAGGTCGCGTGCCGCTCGAAAGCCATGCGTGCATCGGTTCCCGACATGCCGCACCCGTTGTCGGTGACCTGGATAAGCGTTCGCCCGGCCTCTTTCAGGTTCACCTGTATTTTGGTGGCACCTGCATCGATGGCATTTTCAACCAGCTCTTTTATCACTGATGCAGGGCGTTGAATAACCTCCCCGGCAGCAATCTGGTTGGCGACCGAATCGGGTAAAAGCTGGATTATATCAGGCACCGGAACAGATTAAAAATAGAAAAACAACAAATAAAAAACCAAAGCCAGGATCAGGACCATGATGATCAGACGGGTGTTTGAACGACGTTGTGCATCGCTTGCCGATCGCGAACGGTTGTTCATTGCCTGCCGGAAACTTCCCTTCAGGTTGGCTTTGTAATTGGCATCAAATTCTTTTTCTTCCACAATGCCCAGTTCACGCCTGATGCGTTGTTCCCGTTCCTGCATTGCTTCCTTTTCGGGACTGTAATAACGGTACGGAATATAAAACGGTTTGCTTTTCGGTGTATGAAAAAATTTGCCTATCATCCTTGCTGATTTATTGAATTACAAAAATAGCATATCAGGCTCAAAGTCAAAAACAAAAAGATGAAAACGCCGCCGGTTATTTTTTGGAGGGTTCGCCCGGCCTGAATTTCCGTTTGTTCCGCTTGTTTTTTATTTTTCGTTTTTCATTTCTGCGAATGATCTCATCGTTTACCGAACCAACCTGCAGGGTAGGCTCCTTGTTTATAACGGCCGGTGTGCCTATGTTCTGTAACGATGGTTTTTCTCCCCGTTTATTCTGGTTAATAATCTTCTTTACATCTTCCAGGTCGAGGGCGAAGCTCCCTGCCGCCGGCTGGTCGGGGTAGATATACCATATTTTCTTCTGAAGAATATCGGTTTTGAAATGACGTGCCAAGCCTTTATCTGTTTCTAAGTCCAGTAGTTCGTTGGGGAAATCTTCCTGCGCTTCCAGGTAATGGTCAAGTTCATATATCAGGCAACATTTCAGTTTGCCGCAACGTCCGGCCATTTTCTCGGCGCTGGGCGAGAGGCCTTGTTTTAATGCCATTTCTGAAGTGATGCTCGAAAAATCGGTACGCCATGTCGAACAGCATAGTTCTCTTCCGCAGGAGCCAAAGCCGCCCACGCGTCCCGCTTCCTGTCGTACCCCGATTTGCTTCATTTCTACTTTGATGCGGAATTCCGAAGCGTAGCGTTTGATCAGTTCGCGGAAGTCGACCCGTTCGTCGGCAATGTAATAGAAGATGGCCTTCACCCCGTCGCCGCGAAATTCCACATCGCCGATCTTCATATCCAGTCCGAGTTGGGCTGCCAGTTGTCGCGCCCTGATCATTACTTCTTTTTCGCGTTTTTTGGCAGCTTCCCATTTCTCGGTATCGCCGGCACCGGCTTTGCGGTAAATTTTTAATAAAGTATACCGGTGGGGATTTTTTATTTTGCGTTTAAACTGGAGTTCGGCCAATCGTCCGGTGAGCGATACATAGCCTACATCGTGCCCGGGCGAACTGGCGACCACTACCAAGTCGTCGCGCTTCAGCGGGATGCCGTCTTCATTCAGGAAAAACTCCTTACGGGTTCCTTTGAAACGTACTTCCACTATCTTACTGAGGTGGGCCGTATCGGGCAGATCGTTCAGCCAGTCATAGGTTCCAAGCATTTTGGGGCGGTCAAGGTCTGTATTTAGGGTGCATCCGTTACAACTCATGATATTTGTTTTAGGGCGGCAAAAGTACATTCTTTTACCGTATATGTTTGTATGGTTTCAGTGATTAAAACAAACGGAACATCGGTTTGTTAATACAAATGATACTTTTTTATGTCTGACTAAAATCAAAAAACTATGAATTTCGCTGAAATCTTTTCGAATCTGAACTACTGGGCTGTCTTCATTGCCGCACTGAGCACCTTTGCTGTCGGGGGCCTTTGGTATTCGTCCATCCTGTTTGGTAAAAGGTGGATGGAACTGAATGGGTTCACGAAGGAAAGCCTGAGAGAAAACAGCCGCCCGATGGGTACGATCATGGGAACTTCTTTTGTTGCGTCGTTACTTTCTGCTATTGTACTGGCCATGTTTCTGGGGGCAGAATCGAACGTTGGGTTCGGGGTGTTTGCCGGATTGATGATCGGCATTTTCTGGATAGGAACAGCCCGGTTGAACAATGTGCTCTACGAAAACCAGAAATTTGGTTTGTTTTTTATTCACGCCGGGTACGATGTGGTAAGTTATGCCATCATGGGGGCAATCATTGGCGGCTGGCATTGAACAGGAAGATATAAAAAATTTCAGGCAGGGAGCGGATTAGTTTCCTGCTTTTTTTGTTCTTTTAACGAAAAAAAGGAATGTGCCGTAAGCTGCTTTTTATATTTCCGGCTTTGTTTTTATTGTTTGCCTCATTACTGCAGGCAAAGTCGCTCATGCTTTCGGATAAGGCAGTCGTAAGCATCCTGACCTGTGGCCCCAACAAAGAAATATATGCCCTGTACGGGCATACGGCCATCCGGGTGAGCGACCCGGTACGAAATATCGATTTGGCCTTTAATTACGGAGTTTTCAGTTTCGATAAGCCGAATTTTATATACCGTTTTGCCAAAGGAGAAACCGATTATCTGTTATACCCATACCAATTCCTTGATTTTTTCTCAGGATACCAAAAAGATCAGCGAAGTGTGTACGAACAGGTGCTAAATCTCACACAAAAGGAAAAACAGCAGTTGTTCGATTTTCTGATCTGGAATGCACGGGAAGAAAACCGCGAATACCGGTACAATTTTTTCTTCGACAACTGTGCCAGCCGGGTGCGCGATGTGGTAGAGAAACAGGTGGAAGGGGAGATTATTTTTCCTGAGAAAAGCGACAATCCAAAGACTTTCCGGCAACTGATAAAGATGTACCACCGTCGCGACCGCTGGCTGAATTTTGGCATTGACCTGGTGGTTTGCGCTCCCGCCGACCGTTTTGCAACGCCTTACGAAGAAATGTTTTTGCCCGGCTATCTGATGGCCCACTTCGCCCGTGCACAAATACAGGATGAAAACGGCAACAAGCCGTTGGTTACTGAAACAAGGACCCTGTTTGAAACAACCCTGCCGAAACAGTCTCCTGCTTTCAGCATTGCCAGTCCGGGGATTGTTTTTCTACTAATTGTGCTGCTGGTTGTTTGTATATCGGTATGCCAGTTCAGAAAAAGCAAAATACCGGCAGGCGCCGATTACCTGGTTTATGGAGTGAATGGGCTGATGGGCTTGATTTTGCTGTGGTTTGTACTGTACTCCGAACATCCGGCCATGTCGCCCAACTATAACTTAGTATGGGCCATGCCGTTGAACCTGCTTTTTGCGGTGGTTTGGGCCGTCAAAAAATGGCGTCCGGTAACCCGCTGGTACCATGTCTTCATGCTGGTTTGGATGTTGCTGTTTGTCATATTTGGATCTCTGCTGCCGCAATCGTTTCATCCGGTGTTTTATCTTTTTGTACTGATGGTTTTAAGCCGGGCAGCGCTGCATTCCATTTTTGTTTTCAGGAAAAAGAAAGAGCAGGATTAAAACACGGAGACGAAAATATTATCCGGAGATAATGCTCCATATTCAATTTGTACTCTCGGATTTTAAGTCCATTATTTTTTTATTCAAATTGTATTTTTCCAAAAAATTCGGGCCGGTGATAATCCGGTTTTTCGGTTTTTATCGGGTTCCAGGTAACAAAATGAGGCTCGGCCAGATCGTCGCCGCACTTATAAAAATTTCCGGAGGAAGAAAGCCCGCTGAGTTTTTCAATGTGGTCGTGTATAAAACAGGAAACCGGTATCTGCACAAACAGTTCCCAGGAGAAGTCGCCGTGCCGTTCGGGAAAAGGCTCTGTTCCCAGCGATGACCGGATGGTTATGTTCCTGATGGTTTCAACCGGCAGTCGCTGACGGTTGTGGCGGCCATTGCCGTACCCGACAAGCGGGACACCGATACAGCTGAACTCAAAATTGTAATAGTTCCCGTCGTCCCGGGGCGAAATAAAAAATTCAACGCAACTGTCCTTGTACACATCGCCGTTAATTGCGGATGCTTTTGCCCCGATATTTTTTTCGCGGACGTAAAATTTCAGCAGGATATGGTCCCCTGAATGGGCAATTCGGAGTTTCACTTCCGGGCGGTAAGAAAAGCCTGACCAGTTAATCTGCTCAACGGGAACAAGATCGCATTGTTCTTCCAGCGTTTTTTCAGCCTGAGGATGGTCGACTAATCCCAGGTTTTTAATGGTTAAGGTTTGCATATTGGTCATTTCTTTTTGTGAAAGACAAAAATAACGATTTTGATCGTTTGTTGGCACCTGTCTGGCATTAATCGAAGCAGGGCAAAAGAAAATGATTGCTGTAAGAAAAATTCCCGTCAACCTGTTTCCGGGGAATCTGATATCAATTAATTTTTCGGTGATTCGTTTCATTTTTTACTATAAAGAAAGGAAATGCCCGGGAGATTTAAAAACCCAGTTTACCTAAGTTGTCGAATTTCTTCTGATAGTCCCTCATCGAATGGCGGATCACTTCATAAGCTTCTTTAACCCCGTAGGTATGGGTGATTTCCGTGTTGCTGTCGACCCCGGGCATATCTTTGTAGGTCAGGAAATAGTGTTCCAGCCGTTTGATCACAATGTCGGGGCATTCCGATATGTCGTTCATGTGGCCGTATACAATATCATTGCTCAGTACGGCAATAATTTTATCGTCAGCCTCGTTCCCATCAATCATTCGGAACCCTCCGATAGGACGGGCATTTACAAGAATATCGCCATGAGCGATGGTTTTTTCCGTGAGCACACAAATATCGAGGGGGTCGCCGTCGCCCAGGATGTTTTTCTTGCCTGAGCGTTCCATGCAAAACTGTCCGACTTCTTCCCCACAAAATGTTTGTGGCAGAAAACCGTAAAGCGCCGGCACCACATTTGAAAATTTCTGAGGACGGTCGAGTCGCAGATAACCACTGTCTTTATCAATTTCATACTTCACCGTGTCGGTCGAAACTACTTCGATAAAAGAAGTTACGATTTCCGGGGCATCTTTTCCCAGAAAGACCCCATGCCAGGGATGTGATTTATAGCGAAGGCCCATTAGCCGGCCAATCGGGTCAGAAAGTCTGTCAGCCATAATTTCCAGTTCTTAGTACATATAAGGCATGTAACCGTTTGATTGAAAAAAAGTTTTATAAAAAATTAAAAAACAGGCAACCGTTCCGTTGTTTTTTATTTTTCGTGGGCGAAGCTAAGCAATAAAAGAATAAGATATTTGCAGAATGGTCAGATTGTGAATTTTTCACTTGATTTTGTTTCTCCTTTGCGATCAACTGTCACAATTTGGTAAGTATTTCCAGCAGATGCCGAAGAATCGAGATAATTCATTTTTACGTTTGATGTTAGTGGACGATGATCGACCCGGTAAATTATTTCCCCGTTTTTCAGAATGTTGTAATGCGAAACCGGATTTTGCCCTGCGTAAGCCATTGCCCAGCATAAAGTGACGGTGCTCCCCACTCTCTTAATCTGGATATCCTGAGGTGCTGTCAGTCCCTGGTATTCCTTCTGAAAGTAATTTGTTTTTCCTTCTTTTGCCAGATTTCCCAGTTCCTCTGCTTCTTCTCGCTTTTGTTCCGACATTCCGTTGGGAGTGATCTGGGCAGCATAGAAATTTTGTATTAATTGACATTTGACCGGGTCTTTGTCGATATGTCCGATTCCAATAATAACTGTGTGCACACCGGGCGTTGTCAGTGCATATTCAATCAGCGGGCGACTGGGCAGTTGCTTGGTTCCTACTTTACGGACCACATCAGACGGCGTGCGCGACCATCTTGCATCTTTGTCGTACATAGCTCCGTCGGCAAAAACCTTCATACCAATTACGGCCATATTTTTGGCAGTTGCAACCGGGATCACATTGTGCTGCATATTGAACATCTTCCGGTCGTTCACATTGATTGCTACTAACATGGCATCCAAAATACCAAATTCGTCGCGCTGTATCATTTCGATCATCACGGGAGGGTTGTTATGTCCGGAAAAACCTATGTGTTTGACCAGTTTTTCCCGCTTGGGGTTCATTCCGGTATAGTTGGTTCCGTCGCGGTAATCACGCAAAGCCACAAAAGCGCCAAAATTTTCATTTGTATCAAGCGGAGTCTCCAATCCTTTGTAAAGCACATCAATTTCTTCCATAGAATTGAGGTTGTGGGCCAGGATCATATCCAGGTATGCCCCATTCGGGTAATTTCCCTGCCCGTCGCCGAATATTTGGGAGAGAGAACGTTTCAGGTCGGCCACAGCTCCTTCTCCGTGATTGCCGTTGGTGCGGTTGTTTACATTCTTCATTTCCGGGTATCCGCCTTTTGCCCAGCGTATATGGGTTTTACTGGTCAGAAAGATGGATTCGCGCAAGCGGCGGTTGTAGTTTTCTGTTCCCGGGATCAGATTTAGTTTCTGAAATGCCTTGCCGATATTTTCCTGGCTGGGACCGTATAAATTGGATGTATCGAAATAATTGATGCCCATGTCGACCGCTTTCAGGACAATTTCCACCGGGTCCACATCTTCCGGTGTCCATTGTAGTGAAGCTTGCCCTCCCAAACCGAGCGTGGTCACTTCAAAATCGATTTTTCCGAACTTTCGTTTTAACGGAGGGGGAAGAAAATTAACTCCCGCTGAGTCTAAATGAAGCAATGACAAACCAAACGTGGTGGCTGCCGATAATCTTAAAAAGTCTCTGCGGTTAAGAGTAGAACTTTTTTTCTTCATAGCAGTTTCGGATTAGGTTCAGCAAGTTACAAAGTTTTTCGGTACGCAGGAACCAAACGCCGTTTTTTTAGGGGGTAAATTCTGTTAATAATTATAAATGAGCGACCTCTCGTCCTATCTTACCGTTTAATTAAATAAAGCAAAGAGGACGAAAACAGCGGTTTGTCCGCCGGTATTCTTTCTTTTCTTCTTTTCAATGAACCTGTTTTCTGTTTCGGAATTTTACTGTCTGGCAGGAAACTGTAAATGCGTTGAATTTTTTCAGGGAAAACCAGTAATTTTATTTGTATCTTGACGTCTTATTTTGACAGTTGTATATAGTAATACACCAGAAACTTACAATTTTATTCATCATAACAACCTTTGCAATGAGTATTAACCGTAGAATTTTTTTAAAATCCAGCGGGACAGCAATGGTGGGGACCATGTTGTTGCCTCCGTTGTTCCAGTCTTGTGGGGGACCAAATGTATCCATGGAAATGCAGGCATATCTCGATCACTTTGAAGTGACCCTGCCCATGCTGCAAAAAATAGTTGCGGCGGCAATGGGCAAAGGCGGCACTTATGCCGACCTGTTTTTTGAGCATAAAATTAGTAATAACCTTGGGTTGCAGGATGGCAAAGTAAACCGCGCTTATTCGAATATCGATTACGGCGTGGGCATCCGGGTGCTGAATGGCGATCAGACCGGTTTTGCCTATTCGGAAACTGTGACGATGGAAGCCATGTTGAAGGCGGCACAAACTGCGGCCAATATTGCCAGCGGGGCTTCGGCTGCCGGAGCAGTGAATGTTGCGGAAGCCGCACCTGCCAACTATTACGCCATTCAGAAAACATGGGAGGAGGTTTCAGTAAAAGATAAAATCCCCTTTGTTCAGAAACTGAACGACAAAGTTTTTTCGATGGACGAACGGGTGATTAAAGTCAATGCGTTCCTGAACGATGAAACCGGCTATGTCATGTTGTTCAACTCGGAGGGCACTCTGACTTATGATTATCGGCCAATGGTAAGTTTCGGCTTAGTGACTGTGATGCAGAAAGATGGGCGCATTGAAAATTCATATGTGGCACGTTCGTTTCGGAAAGGCTTTGAATTTCTTGGCGACGACATAATCGATACACTGGCTGATGAGGGGATTAAACAAACTTCGTTGTTGTTTGAAGCGACCAAACCCAAAGCCGGTGAGATGCCGGTAGTGATGGGCGCGGGAGGCTCGGGCATCCTGCTCCACGAAGCCATCGGGCATACGTTTGAAGCAGATTTTAACCGCAAAGGAACTTCCATTTTTGCGGACAAACTAGGCAAAAAAGTAGCCGAGAATTTCATCAATATAATCGACGACGGGACATTGCCATCAAACCGGGGTTCTATTAATGTGGACGACGAGGGAGTGGTTTCGCAGAAAACCTATTTAGTAAAAGATGGCATTTTAAACAGTTACATTCATGACCGTATTAGTGCCAATTATTATAAAATCCCGTCAACCGGGAACGGACGGCGCGAGTCGTTCCGCCATGTACCGATTCCGCGAATGCGCGCTACTTATATGGAAGCAGGTACAGCAACCCGTGAAGACATTATTTCGGAGGTGAAATACGGGATTTATGTTGACAGTTTCAGTAACGGGGAAGTGAAAATTGGTGCCGGTGATTTTACCTTCTTTGTAAATACCGGTTACCTGATTGAAAATGGTAAACTGACCCGCCCGATCAAGGACATAAATATCATCGGGAATGGGCCGCAGGCGCTTGCTGATATTACTATTGCAGCCAATGATTACAAAATCGACAATGGCACCTGGACCTGCGGAAAAGACGGACAATCGGTACCCGTAACCTGTGGACTGCCGTCGGTTTTGGTAAAAAAACTGACTGTTGGCGGCACCAATGCCTGATTTCATTGTGAACCATAAAATCTGAAAAAATGACAAAAGAAGAAAAATACAAGCTGGCCAAATGGGCAATGCACTATGCCATTGAAAAAGGGGCAGATCAGGCCAGGGTGAGCATCTCCGACAATAAAAGCAGCGACATTGACGTCCGCGAAAACAAGATTGACACACTGAAAGAAGCTATCCAAAGCAAGCTGACTATTCATTTGTATGTGGATAAGAAATACTCAGCTATTTCGACCAACCGACTGAATCAGCAGGAACTCGCCCGATTTATCGAAGAAGGTATTGAGACCACACGGTTTCTTGCTGAAGATGAATTTCGTACGCTTCCTGAACCGGAATTATATTACAAAGGTGATGGCCCCGACCTCAAAGCCATTGACCCTGATTTTGATTCGGTGGATGCCAAAACCAAGATAGACATGGTTTTCAATGTGGAAAATGAGATATATAAGAAGGATGACCGCATTATCTCGGTGACGGCTGGGTACAGCGATGGCGTCAGCTCTCGTATCATGGTAGCCAGCAATGGTTTTGAAGGCGACACGGCGAGCAGCTATTATTTTCTGAATGCCCAGGTGACTGTGAACGGTGGTGCGGCCCGGCCCGAATCGTCGGACTATAAAAGTTCGATTACATTCGGGCAATTAGAAAAAAGGGGCATTGCCGAAACAGCGCTGAAACGTGCGCTCGGTAAAATCGGACAGACAAAAATTGACTCAGGGAAATATACCATGATTGTGGAAAACCGTTCGGTTGGCCGTATTTTGGGGCCGGTGCTCAGTGCACTGAACGGAAGTTCCATTCAACAGAAAAACTCTTTCATGATCGATAAGATGGACCAGCAATTTGGATCGCCCAGGTTAACATTGGTTGATGATCCGTTGATTATTGGCGGGCGCGGTTCCAAACTGTTCGATGCGGAAGGAATGGCCATGAAAAAACGGCCTGTCTTCGAAAAAGGCGTGCTGAAAACTTATTTCATTGATACTTATTATGGGAAAAAATTAGGTATGGCACCCAATTCAGGCGAAACATCGAACCTGGTTTTTGAGCCCGGGGACAAAGACCTTGATGCCTTGGTCAAATTGCTGAAAAAGGGTATTCTGGTAACCGGTTTCAACGGGGGAAACTGCAACAGTTCGACCGGAGATTTCTCGTATGGCATCGAAGGGTTCCTGATCGAGAACGGAGTAATGGTGAAACCGGTTTCGGAAATGAACATTACCGGTAACATGCATAACCTTTGGGGCAACCTGGTTGAGTCCGGTTCCGATGTGCGGCTTGATTCGAGCTGGCGTATGCCTTCGTTGGTATTTGCCGATGTAGATTTTAGCGGAATGTAGAAAATGGTTTAATTCATATTGCTTAAAAGGATTTTCGGGTAACCGGGAATCCTTTTTCAGTTCATGGGCATTTTCTTTCAGATAATCTTTTTTCGTGAAACTTGTGTTACCCTTGAGTCGGGTTGCAATGATAAAACGATCGGGAAGAGATGAATTCAGGGGCGATTATTCTCTCAGGTAATCGATTTTCACCAGATCGTCCCAGATTGGGTCGTCTTTGGGCGGGGCCGCCACAATTTTTATCGGTTCTTTTTTTACCGGATGGATAAACTCCAACTTACGGGCATGAAGGTGGATTCCGCCATCCTCGTTGCTGCGGGCAGCGCCGTATTTCAGGTCGCCTTTAATGTGAAGTCCTATTTTGCTGAGCTGGGCGCGTATTTGGTGGTGCCGTCCGGTTTTCAGGTCGATTTCCAGCAAATGATATTTATTCAGGCTGCCAACGTGACGATAAGTAAGAATGGCTTCTTTCGAGCCTTTCTTTTGTTTTTCGTATGCAAACGATTTGTTTTTTTCCTCATCCTTAATCAAAAAATGGGTAAGAGTGGCCTCTTCTTCTTCCGGCAGGGCATCCACCACAGCCCAATAGGTTTTTTTCATCTGTTCCTTGTCCTGAAACATTTCGTTCAGGCGGGCCAGCGCTTTGCTGGTACGGGTAAAGAGAATCACCCCGCTGGTAGGCCGATCGAGGCGGTGCGGGCTTCCGAGGTACACATCGCCGGGTTTTTTGTATTTTTTCTTGATGTAGGCTTTTACCTTGTCGATCAGTGTTTCGTCGCCGGTTTTATCGCCTTGTACAATGTCGCCGCAAGCCTTGTTTACGGCTATAATGTGGTTGTCTTCGTAAATAATTTTCAGTTCGCCCATTGGGTTGTTTTTTATGCCTGACCTGTTTTGCAAATGCTGATCAATCAGTAGCTATCCGTATGTTCCGGCGCAAAGGTAAAATTTCTTTTCAAAAGGAGAGATTTGTGATCTGAAAACAGCTAAATCCTTCTTATCCGCAGAAATTCTTTCAGTTCTTCTTTTCGTTTTTTGCTCAGCTGGTGCCAGCGGATGCCCTGAATGGCGCCTTCCAGTCCGCAAAGCATACAATAACAAGCCCCTTCGTCAACCGTGGCAAGCCGGATAAAGGCCTGCTCGGCACCAATTTCAATCAACTGTTCCGGCGTTTCAATACCTACTTCTTTCAGTTTTTTTTCTACTGTTTTACCAATATTGGGCAAATCGCTTAAACGTTCCATTTTTTTTGGATTGATGTTGATCGATCAAATTTACTAAACCACCGGTTTTTTTATTAATGTTTGTTAATTATTGTTGAAATGGCAACTATAAATTTCTAAGGATAAGTATTTTCGTTTCTTTTAATTATTCTTCAGAAGAAAAATCCAATTGTATGTCGCAATCGTGTATCTTGTTTTGCCGTTGTAGCGCCGGAATTATTTCTGACGGGAAACTCCATGCTATCGGGGAACTGGTTGCAGGAACAGAGGCCGACGTGTATGAACTGCACGATTTGTGTGAGCTGGTCATTGATAGGAAAAGTTTTCTTCAGGAAATTAACGCAAAGTACACCGCGAAGATTTTGATTGCCTGTTATCCGCGTGCGGTGGGGAAAATGTTGGAACAAGCCGGTGTGCCGCTTTCCGGAATGCAGGTATTGAATTTCCGGGAACTCTCTGCCGAAAATATTCAGAAAAAGTTACGGGATGATTTGTCGTTTCCCGAAGGAAAACCCAAATACCAACGGGTGAAAAGCGCTCTTGAAGTGCCTGCCTGGTTTCCGGTTATCGATCCGGAAAAATGTACTTTGTGCGGACAGTGTGCGCGGTTTTGCCTGTTTGGGGTGTACCGTTTTCAGGATAAAAAGCTGGAAGTTGTCAACCCGCTGAATTGCAAAAATCTTTGTCCGGCCTGTGGGCGCACTTGTCCGGCTTCGGCGATAATTTTTCCAAGGCTGAAAGAAAATTTGGTGTTATCAGGCGCTGAACCGGGGCAACTGAAAATTGATTGGAATATCTCTAAAGGGGAGAGCATGTTTTCCATGCTCCAGCAGCGAAACCAGAACCGGCGTTCGATACTGAAAAGCGGCATTGTGCAGCAGGCCGAAGAAGAACGCAGGAAAGCGCTCGAACAATATGAGAAACAGAATCCCGACCCGGGTCATTTATAATTAAAAATTCATCATTTAAAATTTTCCTGAAAATGGGACTTGCCGGAAGATTTCTTTTTAAAACCGACCGCCGTTGTTTGTACAAATTTGTGTACAACATGGGAATAAAAGGGGCGTTCGGGTTCAGCCGTTTTCAGAAGCGCATGAAACGGGGCGGCGATTATTTTCCGGCTTTCACCTTTATTTCGGTAACCGACGATTGCAACCTGCACTGTCAGGGATGCTGGGTAACCGGGAAGAAAAAAAACAACCGGATGGCGCCTGCCGAACTCGACCGGATCATCACCGAGACCAAACAAAAAGGTTCGTATTTCTTCGGAATACTGGGCGGCGAGCCGCTTTTGTACAAACCACTTTTCGACATTTTCAGGAAACATCCGGATTGTTATTTCCAGTTGTTTACCAACGGGACTTTGCTTACTCCGGATGTGGCCGAACAACTCCGGCAATGCGCCAATGTCACCCCGTTGATCAGTTTTGAAGGCGACCGCGAAGTCGCCGATATCCGTCGTGGCGGGAAAAATGTTTTTGCCAGTACGGTACAGGCAGTTGAGAATTGCACCCACGCCGGATTGGTGACCGGTGTGGCCATCAGTGTTTGCAAGTCGAATCTTGAAATGGCCACTTCAGCCGGGTTTATTCAATCGATGATTGATAAAGGCGTTACGTATTTGTGGTACTATATCTTCAGGCCGGTGGGTGAAAACGCCTCGTTTGAACTGGCTCTGAGTGCATCTGAAATCCGCGCATTGCGGCAGCACACGGTGGAGGCAAGAGACCAATACCCGCTGGTGATTATCGACACTTACTGGAACGAAAACGGTAAAGCATTTTGTCCGGCAGCCGCAGGGTTGAGCCACCATATCAATGCTTCGGGATTTGTAGAACCCTGTCCGGTGATCCAACTGGCAACCGATCACATTGCCGAAAAACCGATGGCGCAGCTGTACCGCGATTCGGTTTATTTGAACAGTTTTCGCAATGCTGTTAATAAAAAAACAGGGGGTTGTGTGGTAATGGAGGACCCACAGTGGTTGTCTGATTTTGCTGAAAAGCATGAAGTCAAAGATATATCGGGGCGTGATAACGAATTGGAACGCTTACGCGGGGCTTCGGTAGTGCCCAGTCATGGCTCGTGCGATGATATTGCGGAGAGGAACAGATGGTACCGGTTTGCGAAAAAACATGCTTTTTTTGGGCTGGGGGCGTATGGATAAGAGAAGCCCCATCCCGGCCTTCCATTTCAGGAGAAGGAGTTTGGTGCGATGAGTTAGAAAAAGAAATAAGAAACAAAGGAATAAAAAATAGAAAATAAGGAACACAAGAAACGAAAGGAATCCTGTCGTGAACAAGCTCTTGAAAATTTCGATATTCCTGATTTCTTGTTCGTTATTCGTTATTGAAAATTGGAAGTTAAAATAATTGGCAACGTATAAAAATTGTTTCAACCGTAAAAATAAATACCCAAACTCCTCCTCTTTCGGAGGGGGACGGGGGGAGGCTCTATGACAAAAACCATTTTAAAAGTTCCGGCTGAAATGCATATCCGGCAACGCATGAGGCAGGAGGCGGCACAGCTTGTGGACGAGCGAAAAATATCGCCTCCGGTTGACTTTTCAGTAATCGAAAAGCTGGCCGGCGAGCTGGTTGCCCGTGCCGCTGTTACTGTGGAATATCGCGAATTTGCCATGGTCTTATGTGGCAACGAAGTGTGGCGCGAAATAGTGGCAGCCACTCCCTTTAACCGGCGTTTGTTGTTGCTGCCCCAATGCCTGCGGAACAACCGCAATTGTGAGGCGACGTTTGATGAACTGGGGCTTCTTTGTGCCGGTTGTCGCCATTGCCTGATTGACGAAACGGTAACCGTTGCCGAAAACCTGGGTTATGCTACGCTGGTTGCCGAAGGGACTACCGTGGCCATCGGGTTAGTTGAGGAAGGTTCGGTGGATGCGGTGATTGGCGTCAGTTGTATGTCGGCGCTCGAAAAATCGTTTGTCCCGGTGTCCCGGGCTGCTGTGCCGGTTATCGGTATCCCCCTGTTATATGACGGTTGCGAAAATACGGAAGTCGATAAACAGTGGCTCCTCGAAGAAATCAAAGCATTTGGTGAAAACCGTTTGTTGCAGCCGCTTTCTGTTTCTCTGCTGAAGAACAAGGTGCAGTCGTTTTTTACAGAGGAAAATCTCCGGAAGTATTTCAACGGAGAGGCAAACCGAACTCGCGAAATAGCTATTTCTTCCATGTTGCAGGGCGGTCGGCGGATGCGTCCGGTATTGGCGGCAATGGCCTATACGGCTTATGCTGAAAGTTACGACAACGAAATTTTGTCAACCATTGCCCTGGTGATTGAAAGTTTTCACAAGGCTTCGCTGATTCATGACGATATTGAAGACGGCGACGATTTTCGCTACGAGAAAGAAACGCTGCACAAAACACACGGGGTGCCGGTGGCCCTGAATACCGGCGATTACCTGATTGGCAAAGGCTACGAATTGCTGGCCGGATTATCTGTCAATCTTTTTGTGTTGCAGCAGGCATTTCGCCTGGTAGCTTCAGCACACGTGTCGCTTTCCGCAGGACAGGGTGACGGTCTACTGAACGAAAAGTACCAGATCGTTGCCGGAACAGGAGAATTGCTGGAGATTTTCAGGCAAAAAACCGGTTCGGCAGTGAAAGTGGCGGTTTTACTGGGCGCTGTGCTGGGGGGCGCCGATGAACGTGAACAGGAGATTCTGTCCGGATTTGCCGATTTGTTTGGCATTGCCTATCAGATACACGACGACCTGAACGAGTATAAAAACCGGGACGGAAACATATCGGTAAACAATTTTCCGTTGATGCTTTCGCTGCTAAAAGAGCAAATAGACCAGGGGAGAAACGACGTTTTACCGGAAAAACTTCAGGATGAAAATTACTTGTTGCAACTGATTGCTGAAAAGCAAACAGCGCGGCAGGCAGAGGATTTGCTGGACAGGTATGTGCAGCAGGTTTACCGGCTCCTCGACCGGTTGGAAAATATCCGGCTGCGGCTTGCTTTGTACGGCTTGACGGGCAAAGTTTTTGAAACCGAAAAGAAAGGCAGATGAGCTTTTACCAGCAACTTACCGGGTTGGTCGCCAAAGGAGCGGGGCTACTCGACGAAAAAAGTGTAATCGAAACCAGGCAGTTTGTCGTTTCGTTACAAAATGACGATGGCGGTTTTTCCGACCGCGCCGGCCAATCCGATTTGTATTATTCGCTATTTGCCCATTTTATACTGAAAAGCACCTGGTCGGGCGGTTATCAGCAAAAGCTGAAATCGTTTGTGGCTGAAAAAGGGAAGGGGAGTGGCGCCCACCTGGTCGACCTTTGCTGCCTGGCCATCCTTCACAAAGAACTGAACGGGACATTCTTTGCGGGTTTGAACTATCTTGTTTCTGCCCTAAAATATTTAAAACCCTCGAAATATGGCGGCTCCCGGGCCTATCCGTATTTTTTGCTGTTTTTGGCGTTCGATGTATATGGCTTTAACAACCGACTGACCCGTTGGCTGGCCCGGCGATTTTATCGCGATGAGGCGTTGAATGGACTGCCTTGTCCGGCGCTGGCGGCCCAAATTGTTTTTAAAAACCAGTTGGGACACCGGGTTAAAAACGATAGTAATTTGCTGTTTTCTTATTTCGACGACCGCCTGGGGTTTAAAGTTTTTCCGGAAACCGAAAAAGCAGACCTTTTGTCGACCTCGGTTGCATTGGTTGCCCTGAAAACTGGCGGGGCCGACCTGACTTTAGTAGCTCCGGCCTGCTTTCGGCTGGTTGAAGCAAATTTCCGCGATGGCGCGTTCCTCTCCGGCGATGGCGATCCGCACCGCGATACAGAATATACGTTTTACGGACTGTTGGCGCTGGGGGCGTTGGCATAACCGGGAAAATTGGCACCACTTTCCCCACTTTGTAGCCGGGTGCGGAAGTTTCTAACTTCTGTTTTTGGGTTTGAGCAGGTGTCTTTCCGTTTTGGCAACCAAAATTACAAATCTCCGCACCCGCGATGCGAAATATTTTAATTCCGGGTTGTATTATCCATTATATAACAGCTTGAGAAGTAGTTGCAGCTAAACAAAAAAGTAATAATTTTCAGGTTTCAAAACTGGAAGAAAAACTGAATCGTCTGGTTTACGCCATGTATGGGCTGACTGATGAAGAAATCCGGACAATAGAGGAGGCCATAAAAATGACGGGGGACAATTACCTTCAGCAGCGGTTTGATGAGCTTTGTTCGGTTTTGCTCGGGTGGCAAAACGAAAAAGGCTATTGGGAGGGCGAACTGTCGTCAAGCGCGCTTGGCGTTTCGGTAGCTTGCGCGGCATTGTATTTTTACGACCGGGAGGCCAATCGGCAGCAGATTGTGACGGGGATGCAATGGCTTACCCTGAATGTAAATGTTGACGGTGGTTTTGGCGATACGCCCGACAGCCCTTCCAATATCAGTACCAGTTTGCTTTGTTTTGCGGCGGTAACTTTGTGCCGCGACTTATTTCCCGAAAGCGGGGTTCTGCTGAAAAACCTGTCGGTTTATCTCGAAAATTCAGGGATTGATATTCATTCTGAAGCGGTGGCTCAGGCTGTGTTGAGTCATTACGGAAAAGATTATACGTTTTCGGTACCGATTCTTACGATGTGCGCTTTTTGTGGTGTTTGGCTCGGTAACGATATTGAGAATGTCCCGCAGCTTCCTTTCGAGTTATCGCTTTTTCCCCGTTCGTTTTACCGGCTGTTGAACCTGAATGTGGTGAGTTATGCCATCCCGGCCTTAGTTGCTGTGGGCATTGCCATCTTCAAACATAAAAAGAAAAAGAATTTTCTGATGAAAGGCATCCGGCAGGCTGCTATCCGCAAAGCGATGGGTACACTTGAACGGATGATGCCCGAAAGCGGCGGTTTTTTGGAAGCCATTCCGCTTACTGCTTTTGTTTCGCTGTGCCTGGTCGAATCGGGCTTTCGCGAATCGAAAGTGGTAAAAAGCGGGATTGGGTTTTTACAACGGACACAGCGACCCGATGGCGGATGGCCGATTGATGTCGACCTGTCGCTTTGGGTGAGCAGCCTGGCCGTGAAAGCGCTGAGAAGCAGTCTGCCTTCAGTTTTGGGACCACACCGTCAAAGAAAATTGGCCGATCATTTTGTGCATGTACAAAATAAAACGGTCCATCCGTTTAATGGTACTTCGCCGGGAGGCTGGGGATGGACCCATTTCTCGGGCTCGGTGCCCGACGGCGACGACACGCCGGGCGCTATTCTGGCATTGATCCGGTTTTCGGAAACTACAGGAACGCGATATGACCACGAAGTAGAAGCTGGTTGCAACTGGCTGCTGAAATTGCAAAATAGCGATGGCGGTTTCCCGACTTTCACCAAAGGCTGGGGCAAATTGCCTTTCGACCGTAGTTGCAGCGACCTGACCGGTCACGCGGTATTGGCAGTCAGCAAAGCAATCGATTATCTGAATGGCGCAGTTTCAGAAAAAAAGCGGAGCCGTTACCGAAAACTGGTGCGGAAAGCAGTGAGGTATTTGCAAATCAACCAGCAGGAACACGGCGCATTGTTGCCGCTTTGGTTTGGCAATCAGTGGGTGCAGGGGCACACTAACCCGGTATATGGCACGGCCCGGGTAACCGCCTATTTGAACGACACCGTTACCGGTGAATGGATGTCTGAAAAATTGAAAAAAGATATTTCAGGAATAATTGAACGGGGAACCCATTACCTGCTGGCGGTACAAAACGAAGACGGCAGTTGGGGCGGCGACCGGAACATCCCGGGGAGCATGGAAGAAACGGCTTTGGCATTGGCGGCAATCATTTCTGCTTCGGAAAAACAACGAATTGCAAAGGGTTTCGACTGGCTCGACCGTTGTTATCAATCGGAAGGCTTAAAGGCCAGCCCGATCGGGTTGTATTTTGCGTCGCTTTGGTACCACGAAAAAATGTACCCGCTCTCGGCTTATCTGGAAGCCGTCAGCCGGGCTTTGGAATTCAGCAGATCATCGAAATAACAGTCCCGTCGGAAGAAAGGTATTGGCCCATCAGGTTGGCGGTTAAACAGGAGTGTACCGGAACGATTTCGACCAGTTCGCCCACTTTAAAATAACTGAAATCTTTATAAGTAACTTTTAAAATTCCATGTTCTTGCGAAAGTGAACTGACGTAGTTTTTCTCATCCAGCAGAATTTCTTTTCCGTCTTTTTTCAGAATGATACGGCCATACAACGGCTTCCCGTCGATATTTATAATTTGCTCTTTTGAAAGATGTATGGCTCCGCCGTAAATGACCACTTCGTTGCGCGACGGGTACGTTGAAACTACCGGACAGGCCACCCTTACGGCAATATCGTCAAAGCTGCAACTTCCGAGTTTTTCCTGCATCAGGTCGTAAAAAACAAAGTTGCCGGGACGAATTTCATCAACACCATTGAAATTTTCACAAATGCTGCACGAAGGGGTGTCGCCCAACGATATTTTAAGGTTAGGCCAGTCTTTCCGGTAACGGTTTTTCAATATTCTCATTTTCAGCAGCGCGTCGAAATGATGGCTGAAAGTATCCTGTCTCGATTGGGCGTGATACGTTTGCCCGGTGTGGGAAAGAAACCCCTCAAACTTTAGAAATGACGAATCTTTCAGCCGGGCAAGAAGGGCGTCGATCAGGTTAGTTTTTCCGCTGGGGATGCCGGTGCGGTTGTAGCCGGTGTTGATTTTCAGATAAATGCCCACCGGGAACCGGATGAATTTTTCCAGGTAACTAAGCGCTTCTTTGTTTTCAATCAGGAGGTTCAGCTTTATTTTTTCAGCAAGAATATTGATTTCGTCGATTTCGAGGATGTTTACCGGAAAAGCGATGGTGATATCGGCCCAGCCATGTTCTGCAAAATATCCGGCCATTTGTACCGATGAAACCGTGATTTTGGTCACTCCCGACAGCCTGAACCATTCGCCTATTTCTGCCGACTGGTGGGTTTTAAAATGAGGCCTGAAATCAACTTTCAGCGATTGCGCTTTGTGTGCCATCCGTTCAATGTTTCGCAGACATTTGTCTTTGTCGAGCAAAAGTGTGGGCCGTACAATGTTCATGTTGGGTTCGGTTAAATGAATGATACAAAAAGCCGGGGACCACCGGTTTTGGCTTTGTCTTTTCGGAAATACTTCCCTGTATAACCTGCTTTTTTTAAATAAATCTCGTTGAGCGCCCGTTTAATGCTTTAAAAGTAATAAATACTTCCGGGAAATAAAAAAGGGACTTTAACTGTCCCTTTGTGTGGTATTAATCAAGAATGATCGTCTGTGCCCTGTTTGGTCCCACTGATGCGATGGTGATCGGGATTCCGACTTCGTCTTCAATAAAATTGATATAATTATTAAATTCTTCCGGAAATTCGTTTTGGTGGGTTATCTTTGTCAGATCGGTTTCCCAGCCCGGAAGTTCTACGTAAACCGGTTTCACGTTGTCTTTCAGTTCGTACGGGAACTGCTCTATTACTTCTCCATCGATTTCGTAGCCCACGCAAACTTTAATGGTTTCAAATGAGTCCATTACATCGGCTTTCATCATGATCAGTTCGGTGGCGCCGTTCAGCATGATTGCGTATTTTAGGGCCACCAGGTCGAGCCAGCCGCAACGGCGCGGCCTGCCGGTGGTTGAGCCGTATTCGCGACCGGCCTCGCGAAGTTTTTGTCCGGTTTCGTCGAACAGTTCAGTTGGGAAAGGCCCCATGCCTACGCGGGTACAATAGGCTTTGAAAATGCCGAAAACCTTGCCGATTTTTTGAGGGGCAACACCCAATCCGGTACAGGCCCCGGCGCATATTGTGTTCGATGAGGTAACAAAGGGGTACGAGCCAAAATCAATGTCGAGCAAAGTTCCCTGCGCTCCTTCGGCAAGCACCGGTTTTTCGTTGATCAGAAAATCGTTGATGAAATGTTCGCTGTCAACAATATTGTATTTTTTTAGCACTTCAACTCCTTCCATCCACTCGGCTTCGCTGGTTTCAAGTATTTCTTTGTAATCGAAATGATAATAATTTTCAAGCTGGTCGATATGGGCTTTCACCCGGGATGAATATTTTTCCTGAAAGTTGTTGAGCAGATCGCCCACGCGCAACCCGTCGCGCCCGATTTTGTCGCGGTAGGTGGGGCCAATCCCTTTCAGTGTTGAACCGATTTTTGTGTCGCCTTTGGCCGATTCCGAAGCGGCATCCAATATTTTATGGGTAGGCAGTATCAGATGGGCTTTTTTCGAGATGTAAAGGTTCTTCGTAAGGTCGATGCCCAATTTGCTGATTGATTCAATTTCTTTTTTAAATGTGACCGGATCGAGTACTACGCCATTGCCGATCAGGTTTACCTTGCTTTCATGGAAAATTCCTGAAGGAATTGTATGCAACACTTGCTTGATATTGTTTATTTCCAATGTGTGGCCGGCATTCGGCCCACCTTGAAAGCGGGCGATCACATCGTATTTTGGGGTTAAAACATCTACTACTTTTCCTTTTCCTTCGTCTCCCCATTGGAGTCCTAATAAAACATCTACTTTCATTTATGCTTTTAAATTACAGAAGTTTAAACATATCAAACCGCAGAAATCAGACCGGGATGTCCGGTAAATTTCTACGGCGCCAAATTCTTTTTTATTTAGCGTTTAAAAGTACAAATTATTTATACAAAACGGCAAAAAAAATCCTCTTTGTAAAAAAGAGGATGCTAATTTATAATGAGTTAAAAGATGCTTAACGTTCAAGGTTTTCTCCGTAAATATAAAGAGTGTGGTGCGATAGTTTGAAATTGTACTTGTTACAGACCTCTTTGATAATTTCATTGATCCGGGGGTCGTAGAATTCATAAACTTCCCCTGAACGCATGTTGATAAAATGATCGTGCTGGAGAGTGGCGATGGCCCGTTCGTACTGGGCAATATTCTTCCCAAACTGGTGTTTGACCACGATCTTGCAATCGAGAAGCAAATCCACGGTGTTGTACAAAGTTGCCCGACTGACCCTGTAATTTTTATTTTTCATTGAAATGTAAAGGGATTCGATATCGAAATGCCCTTCGCGACAATATATTTCATCTAAAATTGCAAACCGTTCCGGAGTTTTTCTGTGTCCGTTTCGTTCAAGATATTCTGTGAACATGGCCTTCACAGTCTCCCTCGTCTGATGGTTATTCATACTTAAACCAATTTTAAATAAGCATCAAAAGTAGTATTTTTTTTGAATTCTGACGGGTTCTCAAGCGGAATTCTTCTATACCTGTTCGATTCGTTCTACTTTGTCTATTCCTTTGATTTTCAAAAGACGGGATATTAGTTCGCTCAGGTCCTGACGGTTGTGGACGTACAGGTACATATCGCCTTCAAAAATCCCATCGTGGGCGTCGAAACGTACGGTACGCATATTAATGTTGTGTTGTTTTGAGATGATGGTCGTTACTTCGTTGACCACCCCGACACGGTCGAAGCCGCTGAGTTTTATGCGCGACAGGTAAGATAGTTTTTTGAAACGGGTCCATTCGGCGGTAATAATTTGGTCGCCCTGTTGCGACATGAGCTTGATGGCTTCCGGGCAAGCCCGTTTGTGGATGATGACATGGTCGGGGCCGGAAAGATAGCCTGCCACATCGTCGCCGGGAATGGGATTGCAGCACCTGGCCAGCGAATAGTTGCTATACTCAGGGTCTTCCTGTAAAAGATAAGGCCTTTTTTTGTCGATTTTGGTGAAGAGTTTTTCAATGTCTTCTTCTTCGTTCTTTTTTCCAAATGAAAGTCGCCAGTATTTTACTAATTTGTTCTTTCTCCGGGTTTTTAGCACTTCTTCTATTTGGTTGATGTTGAGGAAACCCATGCCTACCTGTGCATAAAGCTGTTCTTTGTTGGAAAGGTTGTAGTAAGCAGTGATTTTTTTCAAGGTGTTGGATGAAGGGAGGATATTGTATTCCCGGAGCTTGTCTTCAATGAGTTGCCGGCCTTTCTCGATGTGTTTGCGTTTGTCGAGTTTGAACGACTGTTTGACTTTGGTTTTTGCTTTGGCGGTAACTAAGAATTTTAGCCAGTCGAGTTGCGGGCTTTGTGTTTTGGAAGTCAGTATTTCAACCTGGTCGCCGCTTTGAAGTGCATGTGATATTGGTACCAGTTTGTGGTTGATTTTTGCACCGATGCAATGGTCGCCCAGTTCAGTGTGTATTTCGTAGGCAAAATCGATTACGGTTGAATTTTTAGGCATGGAGACCATCCGGCCTTTGGGCGTGAAAACCACGATTTCCGAAGAGAAAAGGTTCATCTTGAACTCATCAAGAAATTCCAGCGCGTCGGATTCGGGGTTCCGTAACAATTCCCTGATCTTTTCCAGCCATTTATCCAGTTCGTTTTCCATCGAACTGCTGTTGTCCTTGTATTTATAGTGGGCGGCAAAGCCCCGTTCGGCAATTTCGTCCATCCGGTAGGTACGTATCTGCACTTCGACCCATTTCCCCTGCGGCCCCATCACCGTAACGTGAAGGGCTTCGTAGCCGTTCACTTTGGGCGTGGTGATCCAGTCGCGGATACGGTCAGGTTTGGGTTTGTAAATGTCGGTGATAAGCGATAAAATATCGAAACACTGCCGTTTTTCGGAAATCCCTTTTTTAGGGTTGAACACCACACGAATGGCCATCAGGTCGTACACTTCATCAAACGAGACGCCCTTGGTTTGCATCTTGTTGTAAATCGAATATATGGATTTCAACCGTTCGGTAATGGTAAAATCAATGCCTTCTGCCTCCAGGTTTTCTGAAATGGGCTTGATGAATTCGTTGGCCAGATAGGTGCGTTTTTCACTTTGGTTGTGCAGCCTGAAATGAATCTGGTTGTAAATCTCCGGGTCTTTGTATTTGAGGCTTAAGTCTTCGAGTTCGGTTTTAATGGCATAGAGGCCGAGGCGATGGGCGAGGGGGGCAAAAATGTAAAGGGTTTCGGCGGCAATTTTGAGTTGTTTGTGGGGAGGCATCGAATCGAGCGTGCGCATATTATGGAGCCGGTCAGCCAGTTTAATCAGGATTACCCGTACATCGTCGGACAGGGTCATCAGCATTTTTCGAAAATTGGTGGCCTGTTTGGAGTCGGTTTGCGATGTAAATTCTTCGTTAAGTTTTGTCAACCCGTCCACAATGAGGGCCACACGGTCGCCAAACATGCTGCGGATATCTTCCAGCGTGTAGTCTGTATCTTCCACTACATCGTGCAAAAGGGCTGAAATAATGCTGGTTGCGCTCAGACCTATTTCTTCAGTCACAATTTTGGCTACGGCCAGGGGATGGATGATGTAAGGCTCGCCTGATTTGCGTTTGACTCCAATATGGGCATTGTTCGCAAAATCAAAAGCTTTCCGGATGCGTTGCATGCCATCTTCGGAAACCTTGTGTTCACAGGC
This sequence comes from Prolixibacteraceae bacterium, assembly GCA_034003625.1. GTDB lineage: Bacteria > Bacteroidota > Bacteroidia > Bacteroidales > Prolixibacteraceae > GWE2-42-39. The sequence continues at coordinate 198,826 of JAVEYG010000003.1, forward strand.
TTTTATAAGCTCTTCGTAATAATCCGAAATGAGCCGTTGTTCTGCTTTTGTCTGCAAATTAACCATCCCTTCAACCTTCTGTAATTAGTAGGGTTTTTAACGGAAGTAAAGATAATTCTTTTCTCAAGAAATTCGATGCGGGATGTTGCTGCTGTCGGGGAAAGTTGGTTTAACAGGTAGAATAAAGAGTATTTATACTTATGGATGAAACAGTTCAGCTTCAACAATTTCACAAATTATATGACCCAGAAGAATATGGGCCTCTTGGATGCGGGGCGTGTCGTCTGACGGGACATTGATCAGCAAATCGGCAAACTCTTTTAATTTCCCTCCCGACTGTCCGGTCATGGCGATTGTGGCCATTCCCGATTCGCGGGCTTTCAGCAGCGCGTTGACTACGTTTTGCGAATTGCCTGAAGTAGAGATGGCTACCAGCACATCCTGGGGTTTTCCTACCGATTCGATGTACCGGGCATACGCGTTTTCAAAGTTGAAGTCGTTAGAAAAGGCAGTAATGAATGATGAGTTTACATGACAAGCCTCTGCCGGGATAGGGGGCCGGTCTAAGTAAAATTTGCCCGATAGTTCGGCGGCGAGGTGTTGGGCATCTGCGGCGCTTCCCCCGTTACCGCAAAAAATAGTTTTCCCGCCTTTGCGGTATGCCGCGATGATAAGCTGTGCCGCCGTATCAATGTGGGCGATCAGTTGTCCGTCAGACAAAATTTTTGATTTTACGTCGATGGCGGTTCGGATCCGGTCTCGTATCATGGTATTTTATATCAGTTGATTATAAACGTTGAAAATTGCTTTCGTCATATTCGACCATGCAAATTTTTTCTTTTCTTCTTCTGTTTTTTTGCTGAATTGGGCTTCCCGCTGGTTTTCAAAAAAATCAAGAAGGGCATCGGCAATTTCTGCCGGGCAGGGCTGCACAACATAGCCTGTTTGACGGTGCAGTATAATCTCGGAAAGCCCGCCGACATCGGTTACCAGCATGGGTTTGTGAAAATGAAAGCCGATCTGTGTGACACCGCTTTGTGTAGCCGATTTGTAAGGTTGTACCACCATATTGGCAGCGCAAAAATACCGGTTTACCTGGTCGTTGGGGATAAAATCGGTTTTCAGGATGATGCGGTTTTCCAAATTCAGTTCTTTTATCATTTGGAAATATTTGTCGGATTTCGAGTAAAATTCCCCTGCCACGATCAGTTTGACTGGCATTTTTTGTAATCGTTGGTCGGCAAAGGCTTCCAGCAAAATGTCGAGCCCCTTGTAGTCGCGAATGAAGCCGAAAAATAGCAGATAGTTAAATGCAGGGTCGAGTTGCAGGAGTTGCATGGCCTGTTCACGTCCGATCCGTTCCCCGAAATTGTCGAATAAAGGGTGGATGGTTTGTACTACTGGTAAATCGCTTCGGAACGAAAGTGCATCGTCGAGTACTTTTTTCGACATGGCTACTAACCCATCGATGCTGCTCATAAAATAGCTGGTCAGCAGCGGGTCGCCGGGGCGCTTCTCATGCGGGACCACATTATCGGCCAGGCAGATGATACGGCTGTGCTTGTTTTTCCGGATCGTTCGGGCGATGGTCCCTAAGCAGGGTGCCAGAAACGGGAGCCAGTAACGCACGATCACGATATCGGGTTTTTCGCGTTGGATGCGTTTCCCGGTTTTCAGCCAGTTCAGTGGGTTCATCGAGTGGATTGTCCGCCTGATAACCAGTTCCCCGGGTGCAGGTGTACTTACGTACTGTGTTTTCCCGGGAAAGAGGAGGCGGGGGTACTGAACAGTGAATGTTTCTAATTCGACGGAATGCCCTTCACTGATAAGCTCTTCTGCCAGCCGCTCGTTGCCCGATGCAATACCGCCGCGGTACGGCCAGGCGGGGCCTATGATCCTGATGGTTGCCACTTTATTCGTGTTTTATGGTTTGTTTCAGCAAATTTGCAACATGTTTGTCAATCGGGAAAGTGAATTCGTCCGGATTCAGGTTTTCGATGTTTGCCCAGCGAAACGACTGGTTGCCGTTTTTCATCTCTTCAAAATCGAAAGGGCGGTTGGCTATCGGGAAACGTGGAGGCCCGTCAAACTGTGCCCGGTAATAAATGCTGATCAACTGGTGGTCGTCGTAAAAGAGGGCTTTTTGGTAAAATTCAGTTGTGTAAAAATGGTGGATGGCCATGATGGGCTGATTGCATTCTTCCATCATCTCCCGGCGGAGGCAGTCAACCGGTCCTTCCCCGAAATGCATACCACCTCCCGGGAATTTAGTCATTTTTATCCCAAGCTGAAATTCGTCGGTGACCAGCACCTCGTTTTTCCCGTGCAGGAACAAACCGTACACGCGGATATTGAATTTCGTGGGAAGAGTCTTGTTCATAAGATATTCGATGAATGTAGAAAGTTAATGATTTCGTTGTATTGTTGCGGTTCAAACCAGTTGATGGTCGGGTCGCGGCGGAACCAGGTCAGTTGCTTGCGGGCATATTTGCGTGAATTGTTCTGTATCTGTTCAATGGCTTCGTCGCGGGTAATGGTTCCATCGAAGTAAGCGAAGATTTCTTTATAGCCGACCGTATTCAGCGGGTTGAGGTGCTTCAGGTGGTACACACTGCGGGCTTCTTCAAAAAGTCCCTGCGCTACCATCTGTAATACCCTTTCGTTTATTCGTTTGTATAAGTTTTCACGCTCCATGTTCAGCCCGATTTTGACTATTCGGAAAGGGCGTTCTTTTAACGTCCCTGAACGGAGCGAGGAGTAGGGTTTCCCGGTCATCAGGCAGATTTCTAAAGCATGAAGGATTCGTTTTGGATTCTTCAGGTCAACTTTTCCATAATAAATAGGGTCCAGTTGCTTTAATTGCAAGCGAATGGCTTCAAGTCCGTTCTGTGCGAATTCTTCAATTAGCTGGCTGCGTATTTCCTGGTCCACCGTGGGAAAATCGTCGATCCCGTTGCACACGGCATCAACGTAAAACATCGAGCCACCGGTCAGGATAACCGGATTTTTGGATGGGAAAAGTTGTTCTAACTTTTTCAGCACATCGGTTTCAAACATACTGGCATTGTAATAATCGTTAACGGAAATGGTTTGAATGAAATGATGTGTTACTGTATTCAGGTCTTTTTCGGGTGGGACGGCTGTCCCGATAGACAGTTCCCTGTATATTTGCCGGGAATCGGCTGAAATTATATCGGTGTTGAGATATTGGGCCAGTTTCAGGCTGATGGCCGATTTTCCGATGCCGGTAGGGCCAACAACAACAATTAATGTTTTTTCCATCCTGTTCGTTTATACGCAAAGATAGGGGATTCTGATGAAAAGACGCGGGAGGTGGGTTCAGTCTCCATGTAAATCACTTTTAAGCTTTATAGAAAAGAATTTTCTTTTATCGGAATTTTTTGCAGAGATAAACTTGTCAACAATCATTTAAAAAAAGGCTTGTAGAAATTAAAACTTTTAGTGTCCTATTCTTATGGATTAAACAAGCGGATTAATGTAATTTTTTTGATACATCTGGTCATTTTTAATAACAGCAAACATACGAAGCACTAATTTGGCACGAACCGCATTAATTACCAACATTTTGTTTTTGCCTTCTTCCACTTTTCTCAAATAATAATTCCTCAGTTCTCCAGGATTCTTAATTACCGACATGGCAGCCATGTGCAATAGCTTTTTAATGCTTTTATCGGCCCGGTGGGAAACCCTGTTTCGTGAACGTTGGCTGCTACCTGAGACATATGAAAAGGGAGCGACACCAGCATGACAACAAAACTTCCGGGCATCTTTAAAATCACGGAAGGCATTGGTGGTAACTATCATTTTTATAGCCGTCTTTTCTCCTATACCTTCAACCGAGCACAGTAATTCATACTGGCGTAGTAGTACAGGATTGGACCGTATACGTTCATGCATTTCATCCTCCACCTCTGAAATTGATTGAGTTAACGCTTTTATCTGTTTCTTTAACCGCTTGCTTTTTCGCTTATAATCTTCCCGATCCATATAACTCCCCTGGTCGGTCAGTTGCCCCTTGTATTTACTCTTGTCAACCATGTATAAATCCCGTTCGCTTACCAATTGTTTCAATTCCCGAATGGTTTGTTCTGGAAGCGTAAACAATCGTGCATTATCCTGAAAACGACAGGCATAGCTCGCTATCTTAAAGGCATCCATACGGTCGTTCTTACCTCGTCGCATCCCCGAACGGTATTTTATCTCTGCCGGGTTTTCCAACCATAAATTAATTCCCAGTTCTGTACTGGCACAGCACAACGGATAAATGTATTGACCAGTATATTCAGCACAAATAAGGATATCTTCTGGCCGGTAACTCCGGAGTAATCCTTGCAAATAGATTTTTATATCAGAAATCCGATTTACCAAAACGGTTTCATCCTGTATTTGATCATCTCCAAGCAGGCAAACATCTAATTTTAACTTGCTTATGTCACTTCCAATAAAAATTTTCTTCATAACTTTGATTTTAAGGAAACATCAAGAAGAAGGGACTTGAAATAATCCTGAGAACCTTAACAACAACCATGTTATTTTCTTATTTAGGTCTTTATTTCAAGATGAACCACGCAGTTCTGAATAGGACATTAAGTTTTACTTATGCCGGACGATAGTTTACTGCATGGTTCCCTTTCTTTTTAATATTTATGTTTGTAATCAAAATTAAATGTTTAATAGGTTTTAAACTACAAAATGTAAATCTAAGGTCAAGCCGGACAGGATCTTCCTTTTCCAATCGATGAAAAGGAAGCAAAAATCTTGTCCCAACGAACCCTCGTCCGGGTGTTGGGACGGCCTGCCCGCCTTTCTGAAGTTGCCTGCCCGGTCTTCTGCCCTTTTGCTTTTCAACCCTCTTTTATTCTGAAGAAACAACACGGACCGGGCTGCTCCCGCCTCAAGAGAAAAAGCGTGAAGAAATTTTCCCTGTTTGAACCCGGTATAACCGGAAGAATTTGGTAGAGTCTTTCAATCAGAAAGGTATTCTCTCGTCAACAGACAGACCCAAATTTCTTCTCTGCCAGGGGAAGATGTCAGTCGGTAGACTGACAGAAGGAGTTTTTGTCCCCAGCGGCGGCACCCTGAGAACTTCAGTGTGTTTATTTTTTTGCTGAAGAAAAAAAGTAAAAGCCTGTCCGGCTGGAGGATAAGGAAAATCATTCATCTGACAAGCCCTCATTATTGAATCCTTCAGATAGTCAAATTCTAAAAGCGATTTTTCTGGTTCAGTCTCAGTTCTCGGTTTTCAGTTGCAATTTTCAGGAGGTTATTCCCATTGGAACAGAAGCATGTCGGTGCAGTTTTGACAGCTTGGCACGATCTGGACAATATCGTGTTATCCGTATCAATTAAAATTTTTGTGTTTTTTTTTGATCGATCGCATAAGAGAGGGCATATCAGGCGAAGGCAGGCATAAAAAAAGAGGCCTAATTGCCTCTTTCCAATAAATCGTCCATTTCTCCGAAAATTTCGGTATAGTCATCTAAATCACCATAGTCGTGGTATGAGTCGAAAAACCGGTCTGGCGAATCGATCAGTTCCACGTCTTCCGTCAAAATTTGTTTGGGGGCTTTGCCTTGTTGATAGGCAACCTGTGGTTCGTTTAGAATTCTTTTCATAGAAATTTCTGTTAATTCAATATAAAATGATCTGTCGTTTAAAAAATCGAATGTATAAAAGAGTTTTTGTCCTTTTGTTTTAATCAGGTCCCTGATTTTTGTTTTTTTCATCGTGTAGTGTGGTATCCCGTTGCTTCCCATGTCAATCGGTGTAACTTCCACATGCTTTGCCCATCTCTCATCAGCAATAAAAAAAGATGCCAGTTGGTCGGAAGCAAAATCCGTACTTTGCTGTATAACGGAGTGAAACGTGGAGAATGTGTCGTCCGGATCAATTTCAATCAATCGTATGAAACCGGGGTTCTCGTTTGTCGTGATTTTAAAAATATATATCATGCCAATCAAATTATGCTTGATATTCATTCATCCAACATCTCAAGACCATACAAAATTAACCTAACAAGCATTTTTAACGGCAATTTTTTTTAAAAGGTTAGTCCCGGAATGTTAAAAAAGATTAATTTGAAAATAACCTCATATAAGGTACTGACAGATTGTTTTTTAGAACGGAATTTTTTTTTCATGTTTTTTGAAAACAAAAGAATAATCGAATAAACAGATTGCTTTTTCATGAAATATTGTTTCATTCAGTTCGAAAAGTAGAATTCAGGACGTCAGAAAAATCATTTGCAGCTCTCGTAATTTATTCTGAAATTACATCACAAATAGGAAAACTACAGGGTATAATTTTGAAACGTACATAAAATGGTCATTCAGCGAATTGTAACCGAGAATATTCGTATAGCGCTGCAATCCATTCGCAGCAATTTATTGCGGACTATTCTTACCATATTAATAATAGCTGTCGGACTGACGGCTTTAGTGGGGATACTGACAGCGATCGACTCAATAAAAAGCTCGATTACCAAAGAGTTTACCTTCATGGGTACCAATACGTTTACCATTACATCGCGTGGTATGCGGGTGCAAGTTGGGAACAACCGGTACCGTACCCGGAATTATTTCTACATCAGTTATTATCAGGCAAAAGAGTTCAAAGAACGGTTTGATTTTCCGGCTACCGTGTCGCTTTCGGTATATGCTACTGGCACGGGCATCCTGAAAAACGGGATGAGAAAAACCAACCCGAATATCAGTGTGCAGGGGATCGACAATAATTATTTGTATACGGCGGGGCATGAATTAAACCTGGGGCGGGCGTTTTCCGATGATGATATTGAATCGGGGCGGAACGTAGTCCTCCTGGGTGACGGCATTATTTCGAAATTGTTTGATAAAAATGAAGACCCTGTAAATAAAACGATAAACATTGGCAGTGGAAAATACAAGGTAATTGGCACACTGAAATCGAAAGGAAGCGGATTTGGAGGAAACGGCGATCAGGTTTGTTTTATTCCGTACACCAATGTACGTAATTATTTTTCCCGTCCGAATATGAATTTTACCATTCAGGTGAAGGTGGAAAATACCGAATTGGTTGACCCGGCAGTTGGTCAGGCAGAAGGTGCTTTCCGGCTTGTGCGGAACCTTCGGGCGCAGGATGAAAGTGATTTCAATATCGAAAAGAGTGATAACTTAGTGAATATCCTGCTCGATAACCTGAAAAATATTACTTTGGTAGCGACCCTGATCGGGTTTATCACCTTATTTGGTGCGGCGGTCGGCCTGATGAATATCATGCTGGTATCGGTTTCGGAACGGACTCGTGAGATTGGGATCAGGAAAGCGATTGGTGCCAATTCAAGAATTATTCGCCAACAATTTTTGATCGAGGCCATTGTGATTGGTCAGTTGGGAGGTGCGCTGGGGATCATCCTGGGCATTCTGGCCGGAAACGGAGTGTCAGCGCTGATTGGCATCCCGTTTTTTATCCCCTGGCTCTGGATTGTCACCGGGGTACTGCTTTGTTTTGGCGTCAGCATTGCATCGGGTTACTACCCGGCACAAAAAGCATCGAAACTCGATCCTATCGAAAGTCTTAGGTACGAATAACTGAAATATCAAGATGTAAAATTCCAGAATCCAGAGAACAGCCAGTAGCAGTGGTTAGTCGCAGTTTGCAGTCTCAGTATTCAGTAAACAGTCGGATGCCAGTCTGCAGGATTCTCAATCCTTCACCTTCTCAACTCCTTCTATACTTTTGCTGTTTTTGCCCCTTAGGGGCATTCGCCTGGTAGCGCCGGGTTTCAACCTGGTATTGAAAAGGAGACAATTGAGCATCGGCGCATCTGGCAGGTAGTTTGAAACGATGGTATCCTATGCGCCGGAGTTTGATGATTTTTTAATAAAACGAATGTTGTCTCAACATTGTTTTGTCATGCTGAACGTAGTGAAGCATCTGTTGTGAATAGCGCAAAACATGAGCCCCCTCCTACGTTCAGGGTACAACGTACACCTGACACGACAATAGTTGCAGTTTTCATTGAATAGCCGTCGGATACAAGGTAAGGATTCTTGCCTACTCACCTTCTTCCATCCTTTACTTTTCTTAGGCTGTGTACTTACGATTTTTTACTTACGACTTACTACTAACCCGTACCAGGATTCAATATCTAACAAGTTTTTGCAACAAAAAAGGGCTGCCTTCTTGACAACCCTTTTAAATAGGTGTATGAATTCCAATTATTTTACTGAATCCATGTATTCGATCAGTTCGCAAACTTTTGCAGAATACCCCATTTCGTTGTCGTACCATGAAACCACTTTCACGAAAGTAGGCGACAACTGGATACCTGCACCCGCATCAAAAATAGAAGTACGGGTATCGCCGAGGAAGTCGTTTGAAACGACCTGGTCTTCCGTATAACCCAGGATGCCTTTTAATTCGCCTTCTGACGCTTCTTTCATCGCAGCGCAGATTTCAGCGTAAGTAGTCGGTTTTTCCAAACGGGCAGTCAGGTCAACTACCGATACATCGGGAGTTGGTACGCGGAAAGCCATACCGGTCAGTTTGCCATTCAGCGAAGGGATTACTTTGCCAACCGCTTTGGCAGCGCCTGTCGACGAAGGGATGATATTCTGTCCTGCGCCACGTCCGCCTCTCCAGTCTTTGGCCGAAGGACCGTCAACCGTTTTCTGGGTAGCCGTAGTTGCGTGAACAGTGGTCATCAGGCCTTCCAGAATGCCAAATTTATCGTTCAGTACTTTTGCAATAGGGGCCAGACAGTTGGTTGTACAGGAAGCATTTGAAACAAAGTTCATATCATTCCTGTATGAAGTATGGTTTACACCCATTACGAACATCGGGGTATCGTCTTTTGAAGGGGCAGAGAAAACCACTTTTTTTGCACCTGCATCGATATGTCCCTGCGCTTTTGCTTTTTCAAGGAACAAACCGGTTGACTCAACAACATATTCAGCGCCAACAGCCCCCCAGTTGATATCGGCAGGATTTTTTTCGGCAGTTACACGGATTTCGTTCCCGTTAACAACCAATTTGCCGTCTTTCACAGCAACTTCACCTTTAAACATCCCGTGGGTCGAATCGTATTTTAACATGTAAGCCATGTAATTTACATCGATCAGGTCGTTAATGGCCACTACCTGAATCGTCCCTTTTGCAATAGCCTGGCGAAAAACGAAACGACCGATACGCCCGAATCCATTGATACCGATTTTAATTTGTGACATAGTTGATTATTTTTTAATTAATGTATGAAATGTATTAATTTATCCGTTGTGCCATTTAAAGTTGGCCACACAAAATAAATATATATATACAGAATCATCAAATTTTTTTTGGGGAGGGTGTCGATTTTACACGATTCTTTAATTTTTAATTAATGTATATATGGATTCCGGAATCGTAAAAAGCCGGTATCAATTTTTGTATCATGATTTTTTTGACATTTGATATTGGATACCGGATTTCTGGTCTTGGTGAGAAATAAAATTTGGATTTTGTGTATTTGTTTTATTTTTTCCTTTCACCAGAATTAATTTTCTCGTGCAAACCTCCGTCTGTCTTGAAAATATCCAATTCTCAACGGGTAAAAATCAAAACAAATAATTGAAAAACTTTCATTTATGGAGAAAAATCAGGATTGCGAAAAGGTTCAATCTGGAAAAAACAGGGAATTTTTGGGTTTTTATGGAGATTGCAAATCTCCACACCCGGGGTGCAGCGATTTTTAATCGCTGAATTAAACCTTGTTGTTTTTCTTTTATCCGATCCGAAGAAGAGTGTTTGTCTTACATTTTCTTTGATGGTAAATTATTGGAAGATAAAACCCATGAAGTTGTATCAGCCATATCTTTGCCCCGAATGGGGGAGCTATACGAAGGGTAAGGAGAGGCCGAGCTGTATGCAGGACAATTGCAGTTTGTTTTGCAGGAAGCCGACATCCATGAGAACAACACAAAAATGATCAGTTTTTGGACTAAATTCATAGCTTGTTTCAAAAATTCCCGGAAAAATAACGGAAAAATTGCAGAAAAATTGTAGAACAGGTTTGGATATAAATAAAAACAGTATTTTTATCTGAAAATTCTGAGCAGGC
>JAVEYG010000091.1:0-3310 GCA_034003625.1 Prolixibacteraceae bacterium
TGCAGATTGGTTACAAGTACGGTTTGCATTCGGTGTTTGACGATTTTCTGGAAATGGTCATTTGTTCCTTGTCATTAGGAGCCAAGGAAGACCGGTACTTTGAAATTGTCCGCAACTATGAAAAGCCAGATGCATACCTGATGGCGGAAGCATTTGGATCGTTAGTCGTTGAAATGGATAACGATGGTGAAGGCTTGAAAGATGGCTTTGGTGACTTTTACATGGAATATCTCAGTCACGGGCATAACGGACAGTTTTTTACCCCGGAACCGGTGTGTGACATGATGGCGAGGATATTAAACCCGGCGGGTTTTGGTGAAAGGGTTGCTGATTGTTGTTGCGGATCAGGACGAATGCTCATGGCCGCAGCAAAAATAAAACGAAACTGCTTGTTTTTCGGAGCCGACATTGACCGCACGTGCGCGATGATGTGCGTGATAAACCTTTGTTTGAACGGGCTTTTAGGTGAGGTATGCTGGATGGATACCCTGATGAATCGTTTTTACGGTGGATGGAGGATTGAACTTCACCCTGAACATGGAATTCCATACATCAGGGAAATAAAAGAATCAGAAAGCTACTTGGTTTTAAGATTACCGGAAAAGAAACAGGAGCTTGATATCCAACAAACGTCAGTGCCAAAAATAACCCGGCAGTTGATGTTTGAATTCTAGGGGCAGAAAAAGCCCCTTTTTTGTTCGTTTCCGGTATTTTGAAAGGTAAAACCACTCCATTTAAAATTGCGGGCAAAGTTATTTACGCTTCCCGGAACGGTAAAGGGGCGACTGCTTTTAAAAACAGGAAAAGCAACCGTCCTTCGGATGCGTTCATTCCGGTTGCACCGGAATGACATGCACCCCGTTGACCTTATCCGTGACAGCTCAATGCCGGTTCGCCGAAATTTTAACCGGCGTGCCAGATGCCATAAAAAAGCCACAGGGCAGTGGTAAAAAATCATGAATAATACAGCTAAAAAAGTTGAAGCTGAAAGTAAAGAACAACCAAAAGCTTCTTTGGAAGTAGTGAAGAAAGATGAAAAGGCAGTAGTTGAAACTCCTTCACTGGAGAAACGCATCCAAAAGGTTGAAGATTTGAGCATGCTCATTGAAAAGTGGCGCAAGCTGACCGAAACCCGCCGTAACCTTCAGACGTTTTCGTTGGGCGCTGATGGGATGGGTGCAACTGTGTTCCTGCGGGATGCTTCCGGCAAAGAGTTTAAAACCTCCAATACCCCGGTTGTATCAGCGGTGATGGACGAGATCAAAACCACCCTGGATGAAAAGATCAAAGAGGTTGAAGATCAGATTAAATTCTGAAAAACGAAAGAGGCGTTTCGCCTCTTTTTTTGGTCGTTAATATATCCCATTCCTGTTTTGCAACAAGAATACAGTGTTTTAGCATATACACTTTAGCCACTCTGTCTGTTTTGGTGTTGTAACTTTTCAGTTTTGCCGGTTCACTGTCAACTGTACAATTCTCAATACTACCAGTAAACTCCCGGATGTAAAAGAATGCCTGTGTGTTGGTATAATAAATAAAAATCACATTTAATTATCAATAATTTTTAATAGATTTCCGCCCAAAATCAATCGATATTTCCATAAATAAGGAATTAGAATGCTTAGCGACCTTATTCAGAATTCGTCCCTGCTTATAGCCTTGTCTGTCCTCTACGGTATATTAGCCCGTGGCTGCAAGGTAGACTCTCTCAAAAGTAAAATACTCGGTGGAATATTGTTTGGAGGCATCACGGTCGCGGCGATGAAAATGTCAATTCACTATAATACCGGGGTGATTTATGACGGCCGGTCTATTGTGCTGACATTGTCCGGTTTGTTTGGCGGGGGAATTACCGGAATCATTTCTGCTCTGGTCGCTGCAGCGTACCGTATCTACCTGGGAGGAGCGGGTGTCTGGGCCGGAACAGCAACTATTTTTGCTTCTGTATTGGTTGGACTTGGCTTTCGTCGTTTGCACGGTAACAAACCTGAGTTATTGAAAATACCCATGCTTTTCGGGATGGGCGTTGTTGCTCATTTATGTATGCTGATTTGCCAGTTATTGCTACCCTGGCCTACCGGAATACATGTTATAGAAGAAATCTGGATTCCTGTTATGCTGATTCTGCCGCTTGGGACATTGCTTATGGGATTATTGCTGTCGACAGACAAAAAGAGGATGCTGGCAGAAAAAGCATTGCGCCGATCCGAAGAAAACTTTAGGCGTTCAATGGATGAATCTCCGCTTGGAATGAGAATTGTTACCTTTAACGGACAAACGTTATACGTCAATAAGGCATTACTAAATATATATGGATTTAACTGCTTTGAAGAATTTGCGCAAACCCCTGTTGAAAAACGTTATACGGACGAAAGCCTGAAACTCCATCAGCAACGAAAGGAGAACCGGAGAAAGGGAGAACATGTTGACACTGAATATGAAATAGATATTATCCGGAATGACGGACAAATCCGCCACATTCAAGTTCAGCGTAAAACCATCAATTGGGACGACAGCCATCGGTTTCTGGTCATTTACCAGGATTTTACGGAACGGAAAAAGGCCGAAGATCTTCTTCTGCTCCTTGGCCGGTCAATTGAACAAAGTCCGGTAAGCATGGTAATAACGAATCCAAAGGGCACTATTGAATATGTAAATCCCAAATTTTCCGAAACAACAGGATATAGCGCAGAAGAAGTGATCGGGAAAAAGCCGGGCATTTTAAAATCGGGTGAACAGCCTAAGGAATTTTACGATAATCTTTGGAAAACAATCCGGAGCGGAAAAGAATGGAGGGGAGAATTCCACAACCGGAAGAAAAATGGGGAGTTGTATTGGGAGAGCGCTGTTATTTCTTCTATTGTTAATAAAGCTGGCAAAATCACCCATTATATCGAAGCGAAAGAAGATATTTCTGAAAAGAAGCAGATCATTGCTGACCTGAAAACGGCCAAAGAGAAAGCGGAAGAAAGCGACCGACTAAAATCAGCGTTTCTGGCCAATATGAGTCATGAAATCCGTACCCCGCTTAATTCGATTCTTGGATTCTCAGACATGCTTACCGAAGACAGCGAATTGTCCCGGGAATCCAAGAAAGAATATTCTTCCATTATTAACCGGAATGCAGACAACCTGCTCCAGATTATTGATGATATACTGGATATTTCAAAGCTGGATACCGGTCAGGTTAAGATCATTAAAAAACCTTTTGATTTATTTCAAACATTGAATGAGCTCTATACCCAATTTCAAAGAAAGATTTCAGAGACCGGTAACGGAAATATTGTGCTGAAATTAAAAATTCCGGATT
>JAVEYG010000026.1:0-63583 GCA_034003625.1 Prolixibacteraceae bacterium
AAACCATATAAACCAAAAACTCGAGCGAACGATGGAAAAAACGGGAATTATTAATCTGCCTTTTAGCTCCTTTAAAAGTTCTCAAATAGCATTCAGACAAATGGGTTTTTAGACAGACTGCCGTTGTAGACACATTACTAAGACTTGGATTGAATATGTTACTGATGGAGACACGACACTACCTGTTTTTATTGTTCAATTCAAAGATGGACTTGATAGCGTTAAGGCAATTATTAATGACAGCACAATGTTTATCGCGACCAAAAGACAACTAATTTTTTACTGGGATTACTCACATACAGCTTTCATATCAGACGGACGTTTCGGCTACATTCCACCTGAGCAACTTGCAAGAGTTGATACTCCTTGCTTTAAAGTTTATCCATCCTCTGATTTGGGCGTAAGCATTCGCCCAACCCCGTCTTGTTTACGACAAACTGAGAAACAAAAAAAATCAAAATATTGTAAGCCAAATGGTTTGTAGGATTTTTGTTTGCAATATCAGGTCCAGGAGATCAGGAAAAGTTTAGTTTTACATAATCTCAAATGATTCGGAGCAGTAATAAAGACAGTTCTCCCCTAAACGGACGGGGTGGATATATCGGGTATTTTTCTAAAAATGGGATTATGGCATATCGTTCTGTAAAAATAAGAAAAAGAGGCCTGTCCCTCTGACAGGCCCCCATGAGAAAGCTACAGACTTAAAGGCTGAAGAAAATTAATTGTAGGCACTTTCCCCGTGTTCATAAATATCTAATCCTTCCTCTTCGATACGTTTCGGGACACGAAGGCCAACAGTGGCCTTTAGTACTTTAAATAAAATGAACCCTAAGCTGAACGACCAGGCTGCGATGGTTACAACACCAATGATTTGTGAAATAAGCAGACTGGAGCCTCCCCCGAACAAAATGCCTCCCTCTGCCGCAAATACTCCGGTCAAAATGGTCCCCAGTGCACCGCAGACACCATGTACAGAGATAGCTCCAACCGGGTCGTCAACATGTAGAACGTGATCGATAAATGTAACAGCGTAAACCAGTACTATTCCGGCAATCAGTCCGATGATCACTGCGCTTGAAGCGCTGACCAGGTCACAGCCGGCAGTAATAGCCACCAGTCCGGCCAAGGCGCCGTTCAGTGCAAAGCTTAAGCTGGGTTTGCCGTAGCGTAACCAGCTTACTACCAAGGCAGCCACAGTACCTCCGGCAGCCGCAAGGTTGGTCGTTACAAAAATATGGGAAATAGCTGTGGCATTGCCCGGACCCGATGCAGCCAATTGCGACCCGGGATTAAACCCGAACCAGCCCAGCCAGAGGATGAATACGCCAAGCGCCCCGTAAGCAATATTGTGTCCGGGGATTGCATTGCTTTTCTTACTGCTGTTGTATTTACCTAACCTGGGTCCTAAGAGCATTGCCCCGGTAAATGCCACCATTCCTCCTACCATGTGAACTACCGATGATCCCGCAAAATCGTGGAACGCAGTTTCCATTTGCGACAGCCAGCCGCCTCCCCAGACCCAGTGCCCTGAAACCGGATAAATGATAGCCGTAATGGCAATGGAATAAAAAAAGTAGGCTTTGAATTCTGTCCGTTCAGCCATTGCTCCCGATACGATGGTTGCCGCAGTTGCTGCAAATACCGTCTGGAAAATGAGGAATGCTTCGGCGGGAATAGCTCCTTCCCAATCTGTGGAAAATAACTCAGGCATGCCAATAAAACCGGCAATATCGGATCCGAACATAATGCTAAAACCGATAACCCAAAATAAAAGGGAGCCTAATGCAAAGTCAATTAAGTTTTTGGCCATGATGTTTACCGTGTTCTTTTGTCGGGTAAACCCGGCTTCAACGAGTGCAAACCCGGCCTGCATGAAAAATACCAGCGCTGCTGCGATCAATACCCATACGGTGTCAAGCGACATGGCTATCCCTTCCGCTGTTTTCGACAATGTATCTAATGTTAAAGTTTCGTCCATGATGATATATTTTTCTGTTACAGAATTGATTGATTATTCTTCTTTTCCTTTAATAAAAAGGGATTCATCGCCAAATTCACCGGTGCGGATACGGTAGGATTCTTCAATATTGGAGATGAATATTTTACCGTCTCCAATTTCACCGGTGCGTGCTGCGCCCATTATGGCCAGTACCGTTTTTTCGACATTTTTATCACGTACAATGATGGAAAGGATCGTCCGTTCAATCGTACTGGTGTCGTAAACCACGCCGCGGTACATGCGCCCTTCTTTAGTTTGTCCCACGCCACGGACATCCCAGAATGAGAAGAATTCGATGCCTGCCTCGTTGAGGGCTGCTTTTACTTCTTCAAACTTGGTTTTTCTGATTACTGCTTCAATCTTTTTCATATTCTGTGCTTTTTGTGCGTTTTTATAAAGAAATTCCGACAACGATATGGAACTGTTCTGTTGACGGGTTGAGTACCACAGAGCCGGAAACCGGCAACGAGAATGAATCAGTGACTTTTATTTCTTTAGAAGTACTGATTCCCAGGTTACAAACCGAGAAATCGCCGTCGCTGGTGTACGCGCCGTCTCCTGCGCCGAGGAACAGGTTGACAGGGCCCAGTTCGAGGCCTGCCTCAAAGTAGATATCTTCTGCATTGGTCATGTATGCGCCCAAAAGGGAAAATTTGCCCAATCCCAGGCTGACAGCAGGTTCAAAAAAGTGAAAATCGCCATCTAACCAGTTGGAACCGGCTCCTGGAAAATAATAGTCGGTAAGGGAGAAGCTCAGTGAACTGTTTTCTCCGAGGTCGAAACTGTAACTTGCGTACAAGTCCGCTTCCATTGCTTCATTGTCGGAAAAACAATACGAGCCCCATGCCCCGATGGCAAAGCCTCCGGCACTGAATTCAACAGATGGTTGCAAAGCCGGACCCGATCCGAATTTGGTCCCCCTCCATACATAACTGCTGTACAGGTCAACCCCGGTATTCCATTCTTGTGCTGATACGGTTAAGGATGTTACAGCAAGTAATCCTGCAATTAAAAATGTAAATGTTCTTTTCATGATCTTAATTTTTAGGGTTTAACATCTTTTCTTTATCTGTTCTTTGTTTATATATCTATTTTTTAGATGCAAAAATCTTATTTCAACTATTTTATTTTTACATACCCTATTATTTCATAGGTTGATGTTTCAAAAATACATAAAATGTGAATCTTAATGTCATATTTTATGGGGTGCTTACTGTAAAATGTATATTTTACGTTTTATGTGTACTATTTTTTGAGAGGTGCTCGCAGATTAAAATATGTGTATATTCTATTTTATTTCTGATATACAGGGTGTTAACTGGGCATGACAGACAACGTAGAGATTGTATTAAATAATTGTAAACAAAATGCCATTGTGGTATTTTGTTGTTTCATAAAATGACTTAATGGTAATTTTATATGTATTATATAAAATTAATGATTATATAAGTCTCCTATTTCTGACTATTTGCAATAAATTTATAGTTGAGGGTATGGTTTCGTTTTACCTTTTCCAGGTCGGAGGAAAAAAGAAGCAGGTGGATTGGAAAAGACTTCCATTCAGATGCAATGGTAAGTCTATTGTGTTCATTGGGAATATCGCGTGGCAGGGCATCTTCCCGAACGACAATAGCCAGGCTGTCGGAAAGAAAAATAAATTGCTGGAGAGGTTTAATACATTTTACTGGGATAGTGCCATGTGTGGCTACCCGTATTTTTGCGGCTACTTTTCCGGAGCCATAATATGTGATGCCCCGGATGCCGGTTTTGTGCATAAAAAGCCAATCCGCTATTTGTTTACTTTGGTCCGGAAGGGAAAAGTTGCCGGCAAGCAAGGATGTGCTGAGCAAAACAAACAGGATAGATACCGAGATGGTTTTTGTATTGGACAAGAGGGATCCTTTTCTTCCCGGGAAAAATAATCTCAGACAGAAGAGGGCTGAAAGTAATATAGAAATACTTCCGGTAACCGGATTTCCCAGCCGGGCTGCAATCACTGTGGAAACTATGGAAATGATGGCGCCAATAAAAAATAAGATATGGCAAATAATGGAAAAATTCCGCACAGGGGTCTTATTGTATCCCGAAAACAGAAAAACAGCAATCAGTACGGAAATTAAAGGGAATACCGGGAGAAAATACCGGTCATAAAATTTCAATGTGAAGATCGAGAAAAGGAACATGACAATCGTCCAAAGGCCGGTAAGCGTTGCAAATAACCGGTACTTTTGCGGAGTTTCGGGATTTTTGAAGAATGGTTTTAGTTTTAACCTGAAAAGCGGGACGATCCAGAAAATAAAATAACCGGTTATTGCGAGCAAGGCAAATGCTGTATTTTTTGCAATCCTGAAATGATTCCCGGAAACCCGTTCTCCTATCTGGTCGTTAAAAAATGAAATGACAAACAATTCGCCGTGTAAAATATACATTAATATATACCACCACAAACCAACGATCGTCCCGATGAGGATAGCCGGCCAGTGAATAAGCGATTTCAATGAACATTTTTTCCACGGGTTAAATAACAGAAACAAAGCTGATAAAAACAGAAAAGCAGCGGCAGGAATTCCTTTGGTCGCAAATGCCAGTGCAAATCCCATGTAAAACAACCATAAATCTTTCTTGTGGGGGTGGGCTGAAGTGAAAATTCCGGTCAGCCCCAATGCGCCAATGGAAAAAAACAGGGTTTGTGGCAGGTCGGGTATTGAACGCGACGAGCTAAGGATCAATAGAGGGTTGGAAGCCGCAATCAGCATGGCCGCCAGAGAAATATCCCGGTTCTTCGTGAGCCTGAAGGCAATCCGGTAAGCAATAAAAAGTAAAAGTATCCCAGCGAGCAGGAACGGCAACCTTGATGAAAACACACTGATGCCGAATAGTTTGTAACTGGCTGCAATCATCCAGTAGGTGACCACCGGTTTTAAGAAACGCGGTTCGCCGTTGTCCTGCAGGGGAGTGAAATAATCGTTCGTTTGCGCCATTTGTATCGCTGCATTGGTGTAATGCCGCTCGTCGGAATAGTGGACTGTGTAAGTGAGGGCCAGCGGAGCTATGCAAATCATAAATGTCACGATCCAGAAAACCGGGGAATTGCTGATTAATTGTATGTACCTTTTTATTTGCATCTTTTCCTTTTTTTGTTCTGCAAATTCCTGAAGTTAAGTTGTTTCCCTTTGCTCTCAGGCAAATTTAGGGCAAAGCAATGGAAAACGGCCAAAATATGAATTAATTTAATAAATATAGATTGAAAGGAGCATTTTGGTTTATATTTGTCAATAAAATGATTTTTTAAAAATGAAACTCTGGGATAAAGGAACTCCGGTGAACAAATTAATAGAAGATTTTACCGTTGGAAAAGACCGTGAACTGGATGTATATCTGGCAAAATACGATGTGCTGGGGTCGATGGCACATGCCATCATGCTCGAATCGATTGGTTTGCTGACAGCCGGTGAAAAGGCCGATCTTCTTTCCGAATTGAAAATCATTTATCACGAGGCAGAAGCTGGCCGGTTTCAGATTGAACCGGGCATTGAGGATGTGCATTCGCAGGTGGAATTGATCCTTACCCGGAAATTG
Organism: Prolixibacteraceae bacterium; assembly: GCA_034003625.1. Lineage (GTDB taxonomy): Bacteria > Bacteroidota > Bacteroidia > Bacteroidales > Prolixibacteraceae > GWE2-42-39. Next base: position 5,579 of record JAVEYG010000026.1, read on the forward strand.
GGAGATACGGGCAAGAAGATACATAGCGGACGTTCCCGCAACGATCAGGTTTTGCTCGACCTGAAACTGTTTACCCGTTCCGAAATCCAGAAAATTGTTGATTCTGTAACTGAATTATTTTTCCTGCTCATTCGTCAAGCCGAAAAGTATAAAAATGTACTGATGCCTGGCTACACTCATTTGCAGATAGCCATGCCTTCGTCGTTTGGCCTGTGGTTCAGCGCCTATGCCGAAAGCCTGGTCGACGACCTTGAACTGTTGCTGGCCGCTTACAAAATAACCAATCAGAATCCCTTGGGGTCAGCTGCCGGTTATGGTTCCTCGTTTCCGCTGAACCGCGCGATGACAACCCGTTTGCTTGGCTTCAGTGCCATGAATTACAATGTAGTGTATGCACAGATGGGGCGGGGTAAAATGGAAAAGACGGTGGCAGTGGCACTGGCTTCCATTGCAGCAACTGTTTCGAGGCTGGCTTTTGACGTATGCCTTTTTATGAGCCAGAATTTTGGGTTTGTGAGCCTGCCCGACGAACTGACCACCGGTTCGAGCATCATGCCGCACAAGAAAAACCCCGACGTTTTTGAATTGGTGCGTTCACACTGCAATAAGATACAGGCCGTACCTGGCCAGATTACCATGATGATCAACAATTTGCCAAGCGGTTATTTTCGTGATTTACAGATTGTTAAGGAAGTTTTTTTGCCTTTGTTTGAAGAAATGAACGACTGTCTGAAAATCGCTTCGTTTGCAGTTTCCAATATGAAAGTAAACGAAGGAATTTTGAATGATGACCGCTATAAATATGTTTTCAGTGTAGAGGATGTCAACCGGTTGGTGCAGAATGGCGTTCCTTTCCGTGATGCGTACAAACAAGTTGGAAAACAAATCGAAACAGGCAAGTATGTGCCTTCAAAAGATCTGAACCATACACATGAAGGCAGTCTGGGCAATCTGTGCCTTCCCGGTATTGAAAGCAAGATGAACACGGTTCTGAGCAGCTTTCAGTTTTCATCCGTAAACGAAGCGGTTAATAAGCTGCTTCAATAGCAAATTGTCTGTTAAGCGAATGTTATTATTTTTTTCGGATATTTTTTCCGAAAATGTAGCCGGTATTACTAATATCCTTTCCGTCAGGTTTTTCTGTCCGAATGACAATATTCTGTGCCGATGTTAAAATGGTTTGCCATTTTGTAAATAATTGGCTGTTGGTAAAATATTTCTTATTTTTGCTTTCACTTTGTAATTATTTAATGTGTTTTGCTTACAATATTTCATTTTTAAAAGAAATACCGGCACAAATAGGCAAAATGTCATTGGGCGGGAGGCAACAGAAAAGACATAACATTTAAAAGTTGAGAAAATGCAGATTAGATTTCCAAAAGCACAGGGTTTGTACGATCCCGCAAATGAACATGATAATTGTGGGATTGGTTTTGTAGCTCACATTAAAGGGCAGAAATCGCATGATATCATCGAACGTGGTTTAGAAGTCCTGAGAAACATGGATCACCGGGGCGCTACCAGTGCTGACAATAAAACCGGTGACGGGGCCGGAATTTTAATGCAGGTTCCGGATGAATACATTCGGGAAGTTCTCAAAGTGAACGTGTCGCAGGAAGGAAATTACGGTACCGGACTGATCTTTCTTCCGAAAAAGGAAAAAGATGCTGAACAGTGCCTGGAAATATTGACAAAATACATCCGTCAGGAAGGTCTTGAGCTGATTGAATACCGCGATGTAGCGGTGGATGGGTCAGCTCCGGGCGATATTGCAAAAACTACTGAGCCCGGAATAAAACAGGTTTTCGTCAGCGGAAAGATGGAGCAGGAGAAGCTGGAGCATACGTTGTATTTAGTGCGTAAGCAAGCCGAGCGGGAAATCCGGGAGTCGGATATTGAAATGAAAGAGGCTTTTTATGTGCCAAGCCTGTCGTCGAAAGTGATTATTTACAAAGGGATGCTGACCCCCGACCAGGTGCGGGAATATTACATTGATTTGCAGCACCCGAAAATGAAAAGTGCCATCGCACTGGTACACTCGCGTTTCAGCACCAACACCTTCCCAACCTGGGACCTGGCGCACCCGTTCCGCATGATTGCCCACAACGGCGAAATAAACACGGTGAAAGGCAACCGCTTATGGATGCAGGCCCGCGAGGCCCTGTTGAAATCGGAAGTGTATGGCAGCGACCTGAAAAAATTGTTCCCGGTAGTGGAACCCAACAAATCCGACTCTGCATCGTTCGACAATGTACTTGAGTTTTTACACATGACCGGGCGTTCGTTGCCTCATGCCCTGTGCATGATGATCCCCGAGTCGTTTAACTCGAAAAACCCCATTCCGCAAAGCCTGAAAGATTTTTACGAATACCATTCCACCATTATGGAACCCTGGGACGGCCCGGCTTCGATGGTCTTCTCCGATGGCCGTTACATTGGCGGAACGCTCGACCGTAACGGTTTGCGCCCTTCGCGTTTCATCATCACAAAAAACGACTTGATCGTGATGGGGTCGGAAGTGGGCGTACAGACGTTTGCTGCCGAAGAAATTAAAGAGAAAGGGCGGCTACGCCCCGGAAAAATATTGCTGGTCGATACCAAGTTGGGGATCATCATTCCCGATTACGAGGTAAAAGCCCAGTTGAGCCAACGAAACCCCTACGGAAACTGGCTGAAGGAAAACCGACTGATGATGGAAGACATTGTTGTAAAACAGCGGGTACGGTCATCAATGGACGACGAATTTAAAACCTATGCCGATGTGTTTGGTTATTCAAAAGAAGACATGGAGATGATCATCAAGCCCATGTGCGACTCGTCGGCAGAGCCAACCAGCTCGATGGGGAACGATACCCCGATGGCTATTTTCTCTGAAAAGCCGCAACGTTTCTTTAACTATTTCCGGCAGGTGTTTGCCCAGGTGACCAATCCACCGATTGACCCGATCCGCGAGGGGCTGGTTATGTCGCTGACCAACTACATCGGTTCACTGCATTCCAATATTCTCGACGAAACACCGGAACACTGCAAACTGATCAAATTTGACAGCCCGATCATTACCAATACCGACCTCGGAAAAATAAAAGACCTGAAACACGAGCAATTCTCGCACAAAACTATTCCGATGGTGTTCCCGGTAAAAGAAGGGCCCGAAGGGTTCAAAAAAGCATTCAATGCCTTATTGGAAGAAGCGGTGAGAGCAGTTGACGAACAGAAGAATTTTATCATTCTTTCTGACCGGAAAGTTTCGGAAGAATATGCGCCCATTCCGTCGTTGCTGGCCGTTGCAGCAGTTCACCACCACCTTATCCGGAACCAAAAACGGATGCAAATCGGTATTTTGGTCGAAACAGGCGAGCCGCGCGAAGTAAACCATTTTGCATTGCTATTGGCTTACGGGGCCAGCGCCATCAACCCGTACCTGGCTTTTGCAGCTATCGACGATTTAGTAAAAGCCGGACAGATCAATATGGAATACAAGGAAGCGCGTTACAATTACATCAAGGCGATCGATAAAGGTTTGCTGAAAATCTTCTCGAAAATGGGCATTTCTACGTTGAGAAGTTACCAGGGGGCGCAGATTTATGAGGCAGTGGGCTTGAGCGATGAGCTGGCACACAGTTATTTCACCGGAACAGCATCGAAAATTGGCGGTATCGGTTTGGAAGAAATTTGCAAAGAAGCTACCTTATTTCACGAACAGGTGTTCGGGAGAAACAACCGCTTCGGGAACAAAAATGATTTTGAAAGTTTTGGCACCTACCACTATCGGAAATACGGTGAGCACCATGCCTGGAACCCGGAAACCATCGGTTTGCTGCAATGGGCGACCCGCACCAACGATTACTCAAAATACAAGGAATACAGCAAACTGATTGACGAGGATAATGCAAAACCTGCTTTTATCAGGGGCTGTCTGAAATATAAAAAGAACCCGATAGACATTTCTCTGGTCGAGCCTGCCGAAGAAATTATGAAACGTTTTGTTACGGGCGCCATGTCGTATGGTTCCATCAGCAAAGAGGCGCACGAAGCGCTGGCAGTGGCCATGAACACCATTGGCGGGCGGAGCAATACCGGCGAAGGAGGAGAAGATGCCGAACGTTTCCCGACCAATAAACGGAGCGCTATCAAACAGGTGGCTTCGGGGCGTTTCGGGGTAACCAATAATTACCTGACCAATGCCGACGAACTCCAGATTAAAATTGCCCAGGGTGCAAAACCAGGCGAAGGCGGACAGTTGCCTGGTTTCAAGGTAAATAAAATTATTGCTAAACTGCGAAATTCGACGCCGGGCATTACCCTGATCTCGCCGCCGCCACATCACGATATTTATTCAATTGAAGATTTGGCGCAGTTGATTTACGACCTGAAAGTGACTAACCCGAAAGCAAAAGTATCGGTGAAATTAGTTTCTGAAAGCGGGGTGGGGACTGTTGCTGCCGGTGTGGCCAAAGCATTTTCCGATCTGATCATTATTGCCGGTTGCGAAGGCGGGACAGGCGCATCGCCTGCCAGTTCAATTAAACATGCCGGATTGCCAATCGAGTTGGGGATCGCCGAAACACAACAAACTTTGGTGATGAACAACTTGCGTGGCCGTGTGAAAGTCCAGGTTGACGGGCAGTTGAAAAACGGTACCGACGTAATTAAACTGGGGCTGCTCGGGGGCGAAGAATTCGGCTTCTCCACATCGGCACTGATTACCCTGGGCTGTATTATGATGCGTAAATGCCACCTGAATACTTGTCCTGCCGGTATTGCTACTCAGGATGAAACCCTGCGTAAACGGTTCATCGGACGATCTGAATTTGTGATCAATTTCTTCCGGTTTATTGCTGAAGAAGTACGCGAACACCTGGCCCAGCTTGGGTTTACAAAATTCGAGGACATTGTGGGCCGCATGGATTTATTGGAAGCCAATCAGGAAGTGGGCAACTGGAAAATGAAAAACGTCGATTTTTCAAAGCTACTTTACCTGCCCAATGAGGCAAAACAATACGACATTCACAACACTTATCCGAACATCAAGTACGTCGACGACCACATTGACCACCACCTGATCAGTGAGGCCAACAAAGCGGTAAAGTCGAAAGAAAAAGTATGGGTATCTCATACCATTACCAATACCGACCGCACGGTTGGCGCCATGTTGTCGGGCGAAATATCGAAACGGTACGGGGAAGAAGCCCTGCCGGAAGATACCATTAATGCAACCTTCTACGGCACAGCAGGACAGAGTTTTGGCGCTTTCTTAGTGAAAGGGGTGACTTTCCGTCTCGAAGGAGATTGCAACGATTACATTGGCAAGGGCTTGTCGGGCGGAAAAATTATTGTTGTGCCGCCGCATGGTTCTACTTTCAAACCTGAAGAAAATATCATTGTAGGGAACACTTCGTTTTACGGCGCAACCGGTGGCGAGGCTTACATCCGCGGCGTTGCGGGCGAACGTTTTTGTGTCCGTAATTCAGGGGCAAAAACGGTAATTGAAGGAACCGGCGACCATTGTTGCGAATACATGACCGGCGGACGTGTCGTCGTGCTGGGGAAAACCGGACGTAACTTTGCTGCCGGTATGAGCGGCGGTATCGCTTATGTGCTCGATGAAGAAGGAAATTTCGACTATTTCTGCAACAAAGGGTTGGTTGAACTGGAACCGGTTGAGGACAAAGCCGATGTGGTGGAATTGCAGGGTATGATCAACCGGCACCTGTTGTACACACAAAGTTCGTTGGCAGCGAAAGTACTGACCAACTGGGAGGAATACCTTCCGAAGTTTGTAAAAGTGATCCCGATGGAATACAAAAAAGTGTTGGAAGAACTGAAATTACAGGAGTTGAAACGAAAGCTCGAACTGACGGAAGATACTCCCGGTCATCAGTATTAACAAAAGGGTACAGCAACTAATTTTAAAAGAATCAGAAAAATGGGAAATCCAAAAGCTTTTATGACGATTGGCCGCAAAGATGCAGGCTACCGTCCGGTAAAAGAACGAATATATGATTACAGCGAGGTAGAACAAACCCTCGACGATAAAGACCGCATTGAACAGGCATCGCGTTGCATGGACTGTGGCGTCCCGTTTTGCCACTGGGGATGCCCGGTAAGCAGCAAAATTCCGGAATGGCAGCACCTGGTTTACCAGGGGCGTTGGGGCGAAGCTTACGAGGTACTCCATTCAACCAATAGCTTTCCGGAAATTACAGGACGTGTTTGCCCGGCCCCCTGCGAAAAATCGTGTGTACTCGAAATCCACAAAGAGTCTGTGACTATCCGTGAAAACGAATGTTCAACGGTGGAACATGCTTTCGATCTGGGCTATGTGCAGCCACGAATACCGCAAGTACGCACGGGTAAAAAAATTGCGGTCATCGGTTCGGGGCCTGCCGGGCTTTCGGCTGCCGACCTGCTCAACCAGGCCGGGCACAGTGTGACGGTTTTCGAAAAGAACAGTGCGGTTGGCGGCCTGCTCCGTTTCGGTATTCCCGATTTCAAACTCAATAAATCGGTTATCGACCGGCGGCTCCATATTTTTGAAGCGGAAGGGATTGTTTTCAGGACAAATACGACTGTTGGCCTTGATGTTACCAAAGACGAATTACTGAAAGAGTTCGATGCCATTGTGCTGGCCAACGGGGCGGAACAGGCCCGCGACCTGCCGGTGGAAGGCCGCCATTTGAACGGTGTTCATTTCGCGATGGAATTTCTGGCACAGCAAAATAAGGTAGTGGCAGGTGAACAGGTCGCTGCCGGTGAGCGTATCCTGGCCGAAGGCAAAAATGTATTGGTGATTGGCGGCGGCGATACGGGATCTGACTGTGTGGGGACTTCCATCCGCCAGAAAGCAAAAAGCGTGTTGCAGATCGAAATTATGCCGAAACCACCGGTTGACCGCGAAAACAACAACCCATGGCCTTACTGGCCTAATGTGTTGCGCACCTCCAGTTCGCACCTCGAAGGCTGTGAGCGCCGCTGGAGCCTTTCCACTAAACGGCTCATCGGTGACAATGGCGCTGTAAAACAAGCTGAATTAGTTACTGTGGAGTGGAGTAAAGATGTTTCCGGTCGCTGGATAATGAAAGAAGTGGAAGGTTCCAACGAAATTATTGATGTGGAATTAGTGCTTTTGTCAATGGGCTTCACGCAACCGGTACACAATGGTTTGCTTGATGCGCTTGGTATTGAGTATGATGTTCGCGGCAATGTGAAGGTGAATAGGAAAAAACAGACATCGGTTGAAAATATTTTTGCAGCAGGCGATGTAGAGAGCGGCGCCAGTTTGGTCGTCCGCGCCATCGAAGCAGGGAAAGTAGCCGCCCGGAATGTGGATGAATATTTGTTTCAGAAGTAAAATCATAGCATAATTCCAATTTTTCCAAAGGCTCATCCGGTATGGTGGGCTTTTGGGTTATTGGTTATGAAAGAAATCAGTTAGAAATACGGATGTTAATTACTTATTCTGACATGATTTGTGACCCGGAATCAGGCAATAAGGGCAAACTTTTTTGCAATATTTGGCCTGCGAAGGGATCTGTGCAAAATTGCAAATATACTTGACCTTCGAAGTGGCACTACGAATAATATTTAAGAATAAACAAACCGCATCCGGTAAAGAATGCGGTTTGTTTATCTGGTGATTATTGATGGATAATCCGGTTTGTTTTAGTAAATAATTTTAGCTATTTCGGTAGCTTTTTGCCCGGTCCTGATCGGGCTGATGTGGAACGAATAGCTGTATTCATACTCGGTCAGGCGGTATTGTTTGTGTGTCCATGAGCCCCAGCTGTTGTCACCGCCAACCCCCATCTGTTTAAAGTTGACTCCTACGGAAGTCAGGTCACGTGGCTTTACATCGCAGGGATGACGATGAAACGGCTTCTGGCTCCGGCTGGATTTATTGAAAGTTTTTTCGAGCGATTCAAAATCTTCCATAATGTAATGCTGAGCGTATCCCTCAAAGAGCGGATTGCCCGAAAACATCAGTCCGCTGCCGGCAGCATCGGTCACAGTCATCCAGCGCACATCTGTTTTGTTCCCGTTTTCCTGTGGGCGCAGATACGGGAAATACTGGTCGGCCACCGGCCCGGAGTATAAGCCAACGAATGCGCTTGTTTTACGGTCTGTGTATGATTCGTGCGGGCCACGCCCGAACCAGGTAAGCTGGTCATATTTGCGCGGCATCTGCAGGTTGACCCCCAGTACCGGAATTTCAGGCAGCGTATCGCTCAACATTTTAAAATGATTCTGAACCAGCATTTCGCCATTTCCTAATACATTGAATATAGTGGAGTAATCAGCAATTGCTGTCCCGTTTTCGCTGTTAAGTTGCATATCGGCCACAACTACTGCGTGGTTGGCTGTTGACTCTTTCACAACCACTTGTTTTACCGTGCGCCGTTCACCTGCCTTGCGCCATATTTTCGCACGTTTGTGCAGGTTGTTTCCGAAGTCATTGTCGATCGGGGCCCGCCAGAAATTTGGTACCATTCCTTGCTGAAGCAATTCGGTACCTGCAAGCTGATAACTTTCCATGATCCCCGATTGTTTCCCGATTGCCATACTAAACCCTTCGCCCGATAGAATAATCCGATCGCCCGACTGCTCAATTTTCAATGCGGGAACAGACGAAATTGGAGTTTTAGTCAGGGCCTTGTAAATCGGGAGCAACATTTGCTCTTTCGCCAGTTCGGTACCTGCATCCAACACGCCTTCTTTACTCTTCAGCCGGGCAAAAATATTCAGAAAATATTCCACTCCGGCTTCCGGATTGATCGTCAGATCAAGTGCAACTTTTGTTTTGGCGTACGGTTTCAGGTCAATACTGCTGATCGGTCCGTTTTTCACAACCATGCCATCGCCGGTAATTTCCCAGGTAAAGTCAAAATTTGAGAGGTCGCGGAAAGCATATTTGTTGGTAATTTCGATGATGCCTTTTTTCAGGTCAACCGGTTTGAACCCGATGTACTGGTATACTTTTTTCACTTCGTAAATCGGAGGTTTGGCCCCGCGTACCGGGGTTACAATCCCGTTCATACAGAATTTCCCGTCGGAAGGAACTGTATCGGGGCCAAAATCGCCGCCATGTGCCCAGAATTCCTCTCCTTTTTCATTTTTGGTAAGAAGCCCCTGGTCAACCCAGTCCCAGATACAACCGCCCTGCAGGGCTTTGTAATTCTCAATAGCGTCCCAGTAGTCCTGCAGGTTTCCTACGCTGTTCCCCATTGCATGGGCATATTCACACTGAATAAGCGGACGTTCAGGATTTGTTTTGGCATATTTTACCATGCCGTCAATCGTTTCATACATCGGACAGAAAATATCGGTATTGCGTTCCAGTTCGGCGCGTTCGTATTGCACCGGCCTCGACGGGTCGACACTTTTCAGGTAGTCATAAGTGGCTTCAAAATTTACGCCATTCCCGGCCTCGTTGCCAAGGGACCAGATAATAATGGAAGGTTGGTTCTTGTCGCGTTCAAACATATTTTTTGTACGGAACATATGTGCTTCGCCCCAGGCCGGGTCTTTGGCCAACGATTCTTTGCCGTACCCCATCCCGTGTGATTCGATATTTGCTTCGTCAATCAGGTAAAGTCCATATTTATTGCAAAGTTCATACCAGCGTTCGGGCTGTGGGTAATGCGATGTACGCACAGTGTTGATATTGTGCGATTTCATCATGAAGATATCCTTCATCATGGTTTCTTCGTCCACCACATGGCCTTTCACATCGTGATGTTCGTGAATGTTCACCCCTTTTATATAAATGTACTGCCCGTTTACCAGCAGGTTCCCGTCTTTTATCCCGATGGTGCGGAAGCCCACATCCTGGCGGATGACTTCCAGTACCTGTCCGTTCCCGTCTTTTAAGCTGATCAGCAGTTCGTATAAATTAGGCGTTTCGGCAGTCCACGGTTTGGCAGAGGATACCACGGCAGAAAGTTTGGCAATATTTTCGACAGGACTTGCCTTGAGGTTTGCCACCTCATTTGCCCCTTCAAAAAGAACCGCTTCTACCTGCATGCCTTCTCCGTTAACTACTTCTACCGATACATCAAGCTGACCGTCAGTATACTTGTTCACTAACGGGGAAGCTACCCTGAAATCGCGGATGTATTGCTGGTTGCGGGCAGCAAGGTATACGTCGCGGGTGATCCCGCTCATACGCCAGAAGTCCTGGTCTTCCAGATACGAAGCATCGCTCCAGCGATACACTTCCACAGCAAGCGAGTTAGTCCCTTCTGTCAGGTATGTAGTAATATTAAATTCAGCAGGTGTTTTGCTGTCTTCGCTATAGCCAACCATCTGTTCGTTTACCCAAACATACATGGCCGAACTTACAGCCCCGAAATGCAGGAAAACTTCTTTCCCGGCCCAATCGGCAGGAACAGTAAATGTGCGTTTGTATGAACCTACCGGATTGTAATTTTTCTGGATGGTTGGGGGTGTTTTTGCATGCGGGTATGTAATGTTGGTATAGATCGGATAATCGACCCCCTGCATTTCCCAGTTGGCCGGCACAGGAATGCTGTCCCAGTCGCGGGTGTCGTAATCGTTTTTAAAAAACCAGGCCGGACGTTCGTACGGGTTTTGTGACAGATGGAACTGCCAGGTCCCGTTCAACGATTGAATGAAAGGCGAAGACCATTTATCGTTTGCCCTGGCCTGTTCAGCAGAAGTAAACGGAATAAGATGCGCATGCGGGGCTTCCCGGTTGATCTCACAAACAGCGGGGTTTTCCCAGTCATGGGGATTCTTTTCCTCAAACGGCACTCCTTCGTATTTCTGGTATTTCGAGCAGGATGCCATAAAAAATAAAACAATAAGTAGTACGGGTAATGATTTCATTGTATTAATAATTAGAATGATTTGTACAAAAGAGGATACCCGAAAAAATTAGGTATACACAAACGTATAACAGGAGAATGATTCTCATATTCAAATGTTGTTGGTAAAATGACGACTCAAATATAAAATTATTCCGTGAAAAAATAGTTCTCCCGTCATTGTTAGATGTTATTTTTCTGAACCGGATCAGGTTAACGGAAGTTTAACAATCGGCAGGGTTCTTACACAATCGGTTATTTGCCCTGTTGCAATATGAAATACTTTCTATTTTTGATGTGCAGAAAATTTTCTCGGATGAAGATTACTATTGGCACAAATGTCAGGGCATTGATTTTTGATCTTGACGGAACGCTTTCCGATTCGCTTCCTGTTCATATCGCCACATGGCACAAGTTGTGCCGTGAAATGGGATGTACGTTTGATGAACGGATTGTTGCCGAAATGACCGGGATGGCAACTATCAGCTTTGCAGAGCGGATCAAAAAAGAGCAGCAACTGGATGTAGACCCGCAGGAGATTGTCCGTCGAAAACAATCCTATTTTTGGGAGAATGCACACCAAGTGAAACCAATTCCTGCCGTAGTGGAAGTGGTGAAAAAGTACCACAAGATTTTGCCGATGGCTGTTGGAACGGGCGCCAGCCGTAGAAGTGCAGAATTGCAGCTCAAGACCCTTCTTTTGACTGAATATTTTGATGCCATTGTTACTGCAGATGATGTCGACCATCATAAACCCAATCCCGACACATTTCTGAAATGTGCTCAGTTAATGAATGTTTTGCCAAAAGATTGTGTGGTTTTTGAGGACGGTGAACTGGGTATGCAGGCCGCCCGGAAAGCCGGTATGTCGTTGATTGATGTGAGGCCATATTTGGAGTAAAAAAGATACCTGAAGATCGAAATTGCATACTGTGACTGAAAACTGTGACTGAAAACTAAATACATGGAATCATTGTACCTGGCTTTTAAAACAATTCTGCCTCTTTTTCTGGCTATTCTGACAGGGGCGCTTTTCAGCCGGCACAAATCGGTAAACGGCGACTGGGTGAGAATATTGAACGATTACGCCCTGTGGATAGGGTTCCCTGCCTTGATCTTTTCGGCGCTTGCAAAAACAAATATTAATTTCAGCGAATTCGGAAACCTGATCATATTTAATTCAGCATACATTGTGTTTGCTGTTTTTCTGGCTTTTCCCATTTCTTCCATTTTTAAACTGGGCATCCAGGTCAAGCGGACTTTGTTTTTAGTATTGGCTTACGGAAATGTATCGTACCTCGGAATACCGGTTCTTCAGAATACTTATGGCGATGCTGTTTTGCCTGAGGTAACCATGATTTCTGCCGTTTATCTTTTCTGGTTGTTCACGTTGTGCATTTTTCTGGTTGAAAAGTATGGCGATAACCGGCACGGCTGGCTCCATCAACTGAAGTCCTTTGCATTAAACCCCTTGCTGTTATCTGTATTTCTCGGGATTGTTGTTTCTGTGGTGAAAATAGAAGTCCCGGTTGTTTTAATGAAGACCATCGATTTTTTTGGCACCTCGGTTACTGCAGTAGTGTTGTTTTCCATCGGTATTTTTCTTGGCTCCCAGCCTATTGGAAACCTCCGGGACTGGATACCGACAGCCGGTTTCTCGGTTTTGATATTGTTCATTCTTCCCCTGGTGTTCTATCTGGTTGTGAGCTGTTTTTTTTACAATGTCCATTACCGTTCGTGGGTACTTGAGGCAGCTATGCCCATGGGGCTGACCCCTTATGTTTTGTCGGCGAGATATGGGTTGGATACCCGGTTTGCTTCAAGATTAGTGATGATGAGCACTGTACTTGCTATGCTGAGCCTTCCGTTATGGATTTTCATCCTCGGATAAATATCTTTCCAGTTCGTGTACGATTCGTTCAAAATCAACTGATTTTCCGATAAAAATAAGAGTGTTGATGATTTCATCCGACGGCAGAATAAAAGACCCTTCGGTGTAACTTGTTGCGCCTCCAACCGATTGTACAATTGTTTTCACTGCTTCTCCTTTAGGATATAATATTCCTTTGACCCGGAAAATATCCGTTTGATTGATCGCGGCAAAATAATCGAACCAATAACGGAAACGATGAAGATTGACATACCCTGAGAACCGGTGGGTGAACGTGGTAAAACGGGGCGATTCGATTACCCGGAACAAAACCGGCGCCGACAATTTTTTCTCTGTCTTCTCCTGAATATCGCTCGCCAGTGTTTCGAGACTGAAATCTTCGGTGCGGGCAAAACTGGTGATTTCAATTTTTGCGGAGGAATTGTATGCGCCGATGATTTTCGTGATTTCAGTAATTTTTCCCGGCGAAACATTCTCTGCTTTATTGATCAGGATATAATCGCTGTGTATCAGTTGCATCTGTTGCACCGGGTAGTTAACCATCTGTTCAAAATTTATTGCGTCCACCATACAAACAGTACCTGTTAACAGGAACTGTTTCTTCAGGCTGGCATCGGCATAAAAAGGTCGGATGACCTGTGAAAGATCGGCTACTCCGGTTGTTTCGATCAACAGGAAACCGATGTTGGGAAGCTGTTCTGCCAGATTGGTCAGGGCCAGCGAAAATTCGTTGGTAATGGTGCAACAAATGCAGCCGTTGCTCAATTCAAAAATCTGATTGCCATTGATTCCTGTCACCAACTGCGAATCGACTGAAACTTCTCCGAACTCATTTTCGATCAGTGCTAGTTTCAGGTGGCGGTGACGCGAAACGAGGTGGTTTATAAACGTGGTTTTTCCGGCACCCAGAAAGCCGGTTACGATCAGGACAGGTATTTTATGCAACGATTTCAAGTTTCAGTTCTATGATAGTATAGGGAACCGTATATCATCCATTTTTTTGATTACCATTCAACATTTCCAATCCCCTTCTCATTATTCCCTGATATCCATTCTTGCAAACGGGACCGTATCCTGCCCGATAAATTCGCTGCGCAGATATTTATAATATCCGGTGATAGCGATCATGGCTGCATTGTCGGTTGTAAAAGCAAATTTCGGGATGTGTAGTTTCCATTTGTGTCGCCGGGCTTCGTCGGTAAGTGCCTGCCGGAGTCCCGAGTTGGCCGAAACGCCGCCTGCCATGGTAATGTTTTTGATGCCGGTTTCTTTCGATGCTTTTGTCAGTTTGTCGAGTAAAATATCGATAATGGTTGTTTGCAGCGATGCACAAAGATCAGTGATGTTTTCCTCTATGAAATTTTCATTTTCTTTCAACCGGTCGCGCAGGAAATACAGGAAACTGGTTTTTAGTCCGCTGAAACTGTAATCGAGCCCGGAAATACGCGGTTTGGCAAACCGGAATGCTCCGGCATTTCCTTCTTTTGCATATTTGTCGACATACGGCCCGCCGGGATAGGGAAGCCCCATCACCTTGGCGCATTTATCGAATGCCTCGCCGGCAGCGTCGTCAATAGTCTGGCCGACCACCTCCATATCAAGGTAATCTTTCACTAAAATAATCTGCGAATTACCTCCCGAAACCAGCAGGCAAAGGAACGGGAAGCATGGAGGATCAAAATCTTCATTGTATTCCCTGATAAAATGTGCCAGTACATGAGCCTGTAAATGGTTTACTTCCATCATCGGGATATTGAGCGACAGCGAAAAACCTTTGGCAAAGGAAGTGCCCACAAGCAGGGACCCCAGCAGCCCCGGCCCGCGGGTAAAAGCCACGGCTGTAAGATCGGAATTACGGATGCCGGCCTTTCGGATGGCGGCATCAACCACCGGAATAATGTTTTGTTGATGAGCCCTTGAAGCCAGTTCGGGAACAACTCCTCCGTATTCTTCATGTACCTTTTGTCCGGCAATAATATTCGACAGTAAATATCCATTTTTTATTACCGAGGCAGAAGTGTCGTCGCAGGAAGATTCAATCCCCAGGATCAGTATATCTTTTTCAGTATTCATTCAGCATCCTTTAAAAATTTTAGCCACACCGGTAACTTGATTTTAAGCTATTTTAGTTTATTTTGTTTTTTTATAAAAGCGCAAAAATATCAAAAAATATATCAAAATAGGGGTGATTCTTATAACAGCAGTCATTGTATTGTTGTTCAGCCTTTATATGGCTTTGCAGGTGAGCGTGGTTCAGACTTATCTGGCACAGATAATTACCAGGCGCCTGTCGGAGCAGTTTCATGCAGATATTTCAGTAAAAGGGGTTGATATAGCATTTTTCAACAAGGTAATACTGGAAGAAGTCCTCATCAAGGACCAGCAAAAAGATTCGATGATTTTGGTTGGCAAGCTGGTAGCGCAGATCGATTCGTTCAGTATCCGGAACAGAAGCATTGCATTGAAGAAGCTGATCCTGAACGATTCGCATGTCCGGATATCAATGGATTCAACCAGAAAGGCCAATTACCGGTTCTTGTTCGATACAACGGCAACCACCTCCTCTGATACGATACAGTTGTGGAACGTGAGCTGTTCTGGCTTTGCGCTTGAGAATGCGTCGTTTTCATACACCGACAACTATGCAGCCGAAAAAAAACAGTTCCAATTGTATGATATTTTTTTAAATATTTCCGGGTTTCACCTGAACAACGATTCCACGTATTTTCATATTGACGAACTGAGCCTGACCGACCGGAAAAATTTCAGCCTCACCGAATTTAATTCGGGATTTGTGTTGGCAGGCGATCAGTTAAAACTGACGGAACTGTATGCAGGTATGCCCCATTCGGTAGTGTCGGAAGCTCATATTTTTATCGATAAAAGCAAGGTGCGGGAAACGGGCAATTATACACAAATGAAGTTAGACATTCATTTAAACAGATCGCGGGTGAGCATGCTCGATATTGCACAATTAGTGCCATCGTTGCGCGGGATGGATGCCGACATAGAGGTATCGGGGCGGGTATACGGTTCGCTTTCCGATTTGAAAGCCAGGGACCTGCTAATCAGTTATGGTGATTACACAAACATTAACTGCGATTTTTATATGAACGGGCTGCCTTCTGTTGAGAACACGTTTGTTCATCTCGATTTGAAACGGTCGACAACACATTTCCGCGACCTCGGTCAGTTTCGGCTTCCCGACATTGCCATGCGCAGGTATATCCGGTTTCCGACAGTGTTGTTCGGTGCGGGAATTATTGAATATCAGGGAAGTTTTACAGGTTTCGTGTCCGATTTTGTGGCTTACGGGACCATAAAATCAAATTTCGGGCGCCTCAATACCGACCTTGCATTCAAACCTTCAGGAACCGACGAAGTAGAGATTGACGGCCATTTGAAAACGGTGGAGTTTAAAGTCGGCGAGTTCCTTAAAAACGATATTATCGGGAACCTTACCTATAATGGGAAGGTCAGTGGGAAGTACAACAAAAAAGACCATATCCTGACCGCCAATATTGACGGAGGGATTGAACGTCTCGATCTGAATAATTATGAGCTGACAAATGTTGAACTGAAAGGAAATATTTCGGGCAAACGTTTCGACGGGCACATGTCGGTTGCCGATGAAAACCTGAACCTCGACTTTGACGGGGTTTTCGATTTTAACCCTGAAGTCCCGGTTTTCGATTTTGTGTTGAATTTGGATCGGGGCAACCTGATTGCCCTGAATTTAGATAAAAAATATCGTGTTTCCGAACTCTCGTTTTTAATGAAAGCCAATTTTACAGGGAGCAATATCGATAACCTGGCCGGGGCAATCTGGCTGGAAGATGGTTCCTATCATAACGAGAACGGGGCTATCGGGTTAAAAAGTTTCGACCTGAAAACATTTAACGATAGCATTTCCGACCGGATGCAACTGAGATCAGACTATCTCGATGCGGATTTTCAGGGCGAGTATACGTTTTACGACCTGAAAAATTCGGTACTCAAGATTGTTTCCCGTTTTTTGCCCTCGACAAACCTTGAATACAATGCCGGTAAATCGAAAAATATTTTTCAGTTTTCCGGTAAATTAAAAAATTCTTCAACTGTAACCAATGTTTTTTTCCCGGGATTGCTTATCGAACCGTCGGAATTTAAAGGCAGGGTAAATTCGGAAACCGACCAGTTGAGCCTCACTGCCAGAATGCCGGAGATCCAATACAAAGGAACGGTCATGAAAAATGTGTGGATCGATTTTTCGGCTGACAGGGAAATCAGTATGAAAAACCGGTTTGACGAGATTCACATAGGAGGAAATTACCGCATTCACAATCTTTCACTGGTCAGCGCCGGGGGCAACGATAAAATTACCACCAAAATCAGTTGGGGCAACTTTCATGAACGGACATACAGCGGCTCGTTGAATGCTTTTGTAAAGTTCCGGGAAGAGAATGACAACGGAATCCATTTTGTAGCGGATATTCAACCGTCGCGGGTTTACATTGCCGATTCGCTTTGGTTTGTTAATCCCGCGAAAGTTTTTGTGGATGACAAGGAAGTTCGGATCGACAACCTGAACATCTCCAGCAAAAAGCAACAGATGTATGCCAATGGGTATCTTTCAGAAAGCAAAGACAAACAGCTCAGTTTGAAATTTGAAAATATCGACCTTCGGAACCTGAATGACCTGGTTCAGGCAAATCTTAATATCGAAGGAGTTTTGTCGGGTGAGGCCGCTGTTTTCTCCGCATATGAAAATGCTTATTTCCTTTCGGACCTGAAAATTTCCGGCTTTGGCCTGCGCAAACATTTATTCGGAGATGTCAGTATGGTGAATAAATGGGATGGCATTTCTGAAGTAATTGATTCGGAGGTAATTGTCAGTAAAAATAACCGTAACACATTGCAGGCCAGGGGCAGCTATTCGCCAACAGGCAATAAACTGGATTATACTATTGATGCAAACGGGCTGTCGGTTACAGTCCTGCAGCCGTTTATGGAAGGCAGCTTTTCCGACTTCCGGGGCGAAGCATTTGGAAAGATACGCCTGCACGGGCATCCTTCGCGTATTCTTTTAGATGGCGGTTTATACGGGAAAAATGCAGGGCTCACCTTGTCGTACCTGCAAACGGCCTATACATTCAGCGATACGGTACGGTTTGCAGGCGATTCAATTATTTTCGACCACATCGTGGTGAACGATGCAGATGGTAATACGGCTGTTTTCGACGGGTCGATCAGACATGAAAATTTTGAACACATGGTGTACGACCTGAATTTTACAACTCCCCGTATCCTGGCAATTAATACCAATTCGGGAGACAACGAACGTTTCTACGGAAAATTGTATGCCAGCGGGAGCCTTGCCATAACCGGCCTGGGGTTGAATGTTTATTTAAATGCAGCGGGGCGTACCGAACAGGGCACCGAACTCAATATTCTGCTCGATTACGAGGAACAGGCCAAAGAATATGATTTTCTGACTTTCATAGACCGGCAATTTTCTGATGATAAAAAGGAAACCCGACCGAATATCCGTGAAGAATCAAATGTTAATATGAATTTCGAGGTTGAGGTTACCCCGGAGGCCAGGGCTCAATTAATTTACAACTCGCAGATCGGCGATGTAATCCGTTCGTACGGTTACGGAAACCTTCAGATCGGTATAGACAAAGATTTCAACATTGTCATGTATGGCGATTATACGGTGAGCCGCGGCGATTACCTGTTTACCCTGCAAAATGTGATCAATAAAAAATTTGAAATTGAACGGGGCGGGACCATTGTATGGAACGGCGATCCGTATGATGCCACCATCCACCTGAATGCGGTGTACCACCTGAAGGCTTCCCTGAAGGAACTGTTCCCGACATCGGATACGGAAATTGATTACAATCAGCGGGTCCCGGTGAACTGTAAAATTACGATGACCGATAATTTAAATAATCCGAGCATTGGTTTTGATATTGATTTCCCTTCATCGGAAGACCGGGTAAAAGATGAAGTGCGGCAATTCTTTAATACCGAAGAAGACCGGAACAAACAGATTCTTTCCCTGCTGATACTTGGACGTTTTTATACCCCCGAATATTTGAGGGGCAGTTACGAGGCATCGAACTCCAATGTGGTAGGTAGTACTGCCAGCGAATTATTTTCAAACCAGTTGAGCAACTGGCTTTCAAAAATAAGCAGCGATTTTGACATCGGAGTGAATTACCGTCCGGGCAACCAGGTTACCGACGACGAAGTGGAATTGGCCCTGAGTACCCAGATATTCAATGACCGGGTAACCATTAACGGGAACATTGGGAATAATGTTTCGCAAACAACTTCGTCAAATAATAACAGTAATATCGTGGGCGATTTCGACCTGAACGTAAAACTCAACAAGTCGGGAAAGCTGCATTTCAAGGCATTCAACCATTCCAACAACAACCTGATCTACGAGACTTCACCGTATACACAGGGAATTGGCCTGTCGTACCGGGAGGATTACGACAACCTGGGCGAACTCTGGGCAAAAATCAAAAGCATATTAAGTTCAGGCAAAAAAGACGGGAAATAAGATGTTTTAAAAGCAGGCCGGGGAAAATAAATTTTTATCAATTCTGATATTTCCTATATTTAAGCCCTCAACTTCAAAAAAACGGTATGTTATGTTTATACTAATGGTAATTATTTTTGTGCTTGGTTACCTGGCCATTGCACTGGAACATCCACTAAAAGTGGACAAAGCTGCTTCCGCATTGATCATCGGGACCCTTTGCTGGGTAGCATATATTATTGGCGCTGAAGATATATTGAATATGGGATTGAGCCCCGCCTGGGCAAAATTTACCGCTTTACATCCCGACGCCCACGGTGTTCATGCAATCCACGAGTTTATTGTCGAGTCGGAAATTATTCACCATATCGGTGAAATCGGTGAAATTCTTTTCTTCTTATTGGGTGCGATGACCATTGTGGAAGTGGTCGACCAACACGAAGGGTTTAAAGTAATCACCGATAAAATCAAGACGACCAATAAAGTAAAACTGCTTTGGATTGTAAGTCTGCTTACGTTTTTCATGTCGGCCCTTCTCGATAACCTGACGACTACAATTGTGATGGTCGCATTGCTCCGGAAACTGATCGATGACCGGCCTACCCGCTGGTTTTTTGCCAGCATGGTAGTATTGGCCGCCAATGCAGGCGGCGCCTGGTCGCCCATCGGCGATGTAACTACCATTATGCTTTGGATCGGAGGACAGGTAACCACTCTGCGGATTATCGAAGGAGTAATCCTGCCCAGTTTGGTTTGTATGGTTGTGCCGTTGGCAGTTTTGTCATTTTCAATGAAAGGAAATGTGGCCCGGCCTGTAGTAAAAGAGCATGAAGAAGAAATTACAACTTCCGGGGAACGGATGCTGATGCTCATGCTGGGTGTTTCCGGTTTGTTATTTGTGCCTGTATTTAAAACAATTACACATTTGCCTCCCTACATGGGCATGTTGCTTTCACTGGGAGTGATCTGGGTGATTTCGGAAATCATGCACAAAGACAAACCTTCGCATGTAAAAAAGCAGTTGAAGGTCGTTGCGATCCTGCGCCGTGTGGATGTCCCTACCGTGTTGTTTTTCCTCGGAATTTTGTCGGCAGTTGCCGCACTTCAATCGGCAGGTCATTTAAGTTTGTTGTCACAGTACCTTGATGAGAAACTCCATAATATATACCTGATAGACATTGCGATCGGGGTGCTTTCGTCGGTGGTCGATAACGTGCCGTTGGTTGCCGGGGCAATGGGAATGTACCCGATTGCCGAAGCCGGGGCAACCGGTTATTTAGCCAATTTTACGCAGGACGGGTTGTTCTGGGAATTCCTCGCATATACCGCAGGAACAGGGGGAAGCATGCTAATCATTGGTTCGGCTGCCGGGGTGGCTGCCATGGGACTCGAAAAAATCGACTTTATTTGGTACCTGAAGAAAATATCGTGGCTGGCCTTAATTGGTTATCTGGCCGGAGCAGCGGTTTATTTCGTCATGTTTGGCTTGTAATATCCGAAAAACCAGTATAAAAAGTATTCCGAAACCCTGTGTGGAACGCAGGGTTTTTTATTTCCCCTGAATCCCGGAAACGGGGAACTTAAATCAGGATGTTGTGCTTAGTCTGTTGGCTTTAGGTGTAAAAATATATTTTTGTATCGGAGAACAACGGATTAGATGAATTTCTAAATTCGACCGTTAATTTTAATTTCAAAAATCTATGTTTACATTAATGGTCATTGTGTTCGTGCTTGGCTATATTGCCATTGCACTGGAGCATCCTTTTAAGGTGGACAAAGCTGCATCGGCTTTAATCACGGGAACGTTGTGTTGGTTGGTTTACATTTTCGGAGCTGAATCCATCCTGCAGAAAGGGTACAGCGCTGCGTGGAATATGTTTATGGCTTCCAATCACGATATACATGGGCTGGAAGCAATACATACGTTTATTGTTGAGTCGGAAATTATCCACCACATGGGAGAAATTGGTCAGATATTGTTTTTCCTGCTGGCGGCCATGACGATTGTGGAAGTGGTGGACCAACACGAAGGGTTCAAGGTTATTACTGATAAAATAAAAACCACGAACAAAGTGAAACTGCTTTGGGTCGTAAGCATTCTCACATTTTTTATGTCATCGGTACTCGATAATCTGACAACTACCATCGTGATGGTTGCCTTGCTTCGGAAACTGATTGATGATAAACCAACGCGCTGGTTTTTTGCCAGTATGGTTGTGTTGGCAGCAAATGCCGGTGGAGCATGGACCCCGATTGGCGATGTAACAACCATTATGCTGTGGATTGGGGGACAGGTAAGTACCATACGGATTATGGAAGGCGTCTTTCTGCCAAGTATTGCCTGCCTGGTTGTCCCTCTGTTTATTTTATCTTTTACCATGAAGGGAAATGTAACCCGCCCGGTCGTAAATGAGGAAGCGGAAGAAGTAACAACCTCAGGGGAACGTTTTTTCATGCTGGTATTGGGCGTTTCAGGCTTACTGTTTGTGCCGGTTTTTAAAACAGTGACCCATCTCCCTCCTTACATGGGCATGTTGCTTTCACTCGGGCTCATCTGGGTAATTTCTGAGATTATGCACCGTAACAAACCTCTTCCTGTAAAGAAAAAGCTAAAGGTAGTTGCCATTTTACGCCGGGTCGACGTACCCACAGTGCTGTTTTTCCTCGGTATCCTCTCCGCTGTGGCGGCTTTGCAATCGGCAGGGCAGTTGAGCCTTATGGCACAATATCTTGATGAAAAACTCCATAATATTTACCTGATCGATTTAGCTATCGGTATTCTTTCGTCGGTTATCGATAATGTGCCACTGGTCGCCGGGGCGATGGGAATGTACCCGATTGCCGAAGCCGGTGCAACCGGTTATTTAGCCAATTTTACGCAAGACGGCTTATTCTGGGAGTTCCTTGCGTATACTGCCGGGACAGGAGGCAGTATGCTTATCATCGGTTCGGCTGCCGGTGTGGCTGCTATGGGGCTCGAAAAGATCGACTTTATCTGGTACCTGAAGAAAATATCGTGGCTGGCCTTAATTGGTTACCTGGCCGGAGCAGCTGTTTATTTCGTCATGTTTGGGCTGTAAGCGCCAATTTTGTATTTTGTCAAAAAAGGCAATCTGTGTCCTTTGCAGTATTGTAGTTCGCCTTTGACTTAATACCAAAATAATTTACTTTTGCGGGGTATAATAAAACAATGTTATATCCCGTTTTTTTTATGATTTAATAAATCGAAACAAATATGCTGAACTTCATCTTTTTACAAGCCTCGCAAAATTTGGCGGGAGGAACAGGCGTTACGGCTACCGGACAGGAAGGTATTGAAATTAGTTTTCTTGATATGGCTATGAAGGGGGGATGGATCATGATTCCCATCCTGGCCTTGTCACTTATTGCTGTTTTTATTTTTGTCGATCGTTATTTTGCGGTACGGAAAGCAGGACAGGTTGATTCAAAACTGATGGACCGCGTAAAAGAGTATATTTTACAGGGAAAAATTGATGCAGCGCTGGCTCTGTGCCGTTCAAACACTACCCCCACGGCCCGCATGATCGAAAAGGGGATTTCCCGAATCGGGCGGCCGATGGCCGATGTAAATACGGCAATCGAGAATGTGGGAAACCTTGAAATATCGAAACTGGAAAAAGGGCTTCCTGTACTGGCAAGTGTTGCAGGCGGTGCTCCCATGCTGGGTTTTCTCGGTACTGTAATGGGAATGATCCAGGCTTTTTACGATATGGCCAATGCCGGAAACAATATCGATGTTACCCTGCTTTCGTCGGGTATCTACCAGGCAATGGTGACAACGGTAGCAGGTTTGATTGTCGGTATCGTGGCTTATTTCGGGTACAATATCCTGGTTTCAAATGTCGAAAAGGTGGTTTTTACGATGGAAGCAGCCACCAGCGAATTTATGGACCTGTTGCATGAACCTGCAAAATAAATGACATGGCGTTAAAGCGAAGAAACAAAGTAGATGCCTCATTCAGCATGTCGTCGATGACTGACATTGTTTTTCTTTTGCTGATCTTTTTTATGGTCACATCGACACTGATTGCACCCAATGCACTGAAATTACTTTTGCCACAAAGCAACAACCAAACGGCAGCCAAGCCAGTTACTGCTGTATCCATTACCCAGGACCTGAAATATTATATCAACGATAATGGCACGCAAAAACGTGTTGCCTTTAATGAGATCGAAGGATATTTGAAACGTCTGGCCGGTAAAAGCGACGATCCGTTTATTTCACTTCACGCTGACAAATCGGTGCCAATCGAACATGTGGTAAAAGTAATGAACGTAGCTAAAAGGAACAATTTTAAAATGATTTTGGCAACTGCTCCAGAAGAGTAATGAATTACATTTCGGAACATAAAAGAGGATTCATAGGAACCATTCTTGTTCACGGTATTATCCTGATTATACTTATACTGTATGGTTTTTTTACCCCGCTCCCCTTACCGGGAGAGGAAGGTATCCTTGTAAATTTTGGAACCGATGATGCAGGGCAGGGAATTGAAGAACCCGCTCCGCAAAGAGAACAATTTGCTCCGGCGCAGCAGGAAGAAAAACCTGAGCCGGTAACTGTGACGCCTCCTTCAAAGGCGGCGCCCAAATCAACAGAAACGAAAGAGGAAGTAGTTACTCAGGATTTGGAAAAAACGGCGGTGATTGAACAGGCAAAAAAGAAACAGGAAGAAGAACAAGCACGACAGGAAGAATCTGATCGCCTGAAGAAACTTCAGGAACAGCAAAAACAAGCTGAGATTGAGAAAAAAAGAAGGGAAGAAATTGCCCGGATTGAAAGAGAAAAGGCGGAACAACGCCGGCGCGAAGAGGCAGAACGGAAGAAGAGAGAGGAAGAACAGCGCCAGATCAGTGAAATCAATTCACGGGCAAAAAATGTATTTGGCACATCCGGGCAAGGAGATACCGATTCAAAGAGCACAGGTCAGGGAGTAACGTATTCGGGTGGGAACCAGGGAAGCCCCAGTGGATCGGCGAATTCAGATAGTTATAACAAAGGAGGGGGTATCGGCAATGGCCCTTCCTATAGTCTTGGCGGACGTTCGGCGCTTGCCCTTCCCCTTCCTTATTATCCGGGAAACGAAGAAGGAGTAGTGGTTGTGCAGGTTACTGTCGACAAAAGCGGGAATGTGACCAAGGCTGTTTCCGGAGCCAGGGGATCAACCACATTGTTGCCCGAATTGCTCAATGCCGCACAAAAAGCCGCCCTGCTGGCCAAATTCAATGTCGACGCAAATGCTCCAGCTTTTCAGCAGGGGACCATAACCTATCGTTTTGTATTGGATTAATACCGACCGTCCGGACAGTAAAAAAAGGAACAAAAACAATTTTAACGAATAAAATCAAAAAGGCTGTCCAAAAAGTTCTAAAATCTGCAATCCTTGTCACCCTAAATTCCAGCCTGACGGCTGGCAGGTATTTCAGGGTCTGACGATTAGAAATATGAACACAAAACTTTTTGAACAGCCTTTTTTCTTATGTGAGATTTTCAGTTATTAATTCGGTATCAATACTTTGATGTCGTCAAGGAATATCCGGTTTTTGCCAGCGCCTACACCAACCAGATTAAGGGCACCTCCCAAAAAGTTAATCTGAGTTTCAGAAGTTGCACCTGTAATGGTAAATGTACGTTCTGTTGCAATATCTTCCCATATAGCTGTACAGGTTGGATCATTTCCGTAATTCGGCCAGTTGTCAATGATAAATTTACTCTGGCTGATGGTCCCAGGGCCAACAATACTGACATAGAGGTCGGTATCATCTTTTGTGCCGGCAGCTGTCATATACGGAACGGCTTTAAATTTCACCAGCAAATTGGTAGGTTCAGTTAACCCAGTAAGTTTTGGCGAAATTAAATCGCCTCCATAGCCTGTTTTCCCCAGCTTTATAAATCCTTGACGAGCGTAAACCAATGGTTGTCCACTCGAACCAGGGTTGGGCGTACTCGTCCATCCTTTTGCTTTTTCGGCTTCTGACCAAAGATCCATTCGGGTTTCACCTGTGGTCGTATAGAATATAGGGCTACCATAAGCCAGCCAGCTGAAGTCTTCAAAAAGGATGATCGTCCCTTCGCTCTTCCCTTCCTGGGTAATGGCCAAAGTAACGTTCAACTCAGGAAATGCAGCGCAGGTGAAAGCAACATTAGCCACCCTTGAGTTTAAGGCTTCGTTTGCAGTGGCGTCAAAAATCAAATCTGTTCCGAGACTGCCTGAATTTGCATTTTTAAATGTCAGCCAGGGAGCATCCGAGTTATACGTGTAAACCACATTTGCCTTTACATTAATCTTTACTTCCTGCGCGATCTGGTTTATATTCATCCCTGCTTCAATACCTGCAACAATAAGATAGGGGTTCGATTTTTCCTGATCGACCCGGAACAAAACCGGTTGTTCTTCTCCATCGACGATAAACGCAAAGTTCATGGTACGCGGAAAAAACGTAGCATTTTCCTCAACAATTATTTTAAAAATACCATCGTCTTTACCTTCATCGGGGAAAGCTTTTACCCAGTCGCCTTCGCTTTGTTTTACAACCTGCCAGGGCCGGTTGGAGCGTACCACATACGCCTGGGTTTTGGTTGCAGTTGAAACGGATAAACCGGTCGGGTCGCCTTCAATGGCAAAATACGGTTCTCCGGAAGTTTCCTCTTCTTCACAGGATAAAAATAACCCTGTGGAAACAATGAAAAAGGAAAAGAGCATTATCCCGGCATTTTTCAGCTTGAAGAAACTATATTTTTTCATAGTCATATTTTTTGAATTCGTTATTATTTTCCTTCGGCAATAGCCTGTTTACTCCACCAAACCGGTGTTTTCATGTTGTTTTCCCCACCCATTTGTTCCAAAGCAGCATCTGCATTGGCGCTGTTGGTCGACATGGTGGTAGGAGGATACCCAAAGCGGGTTGGAAGGATTTTGTCGTTATAAGTTTGGGTCCCTTCGCCGATTGTGAGAACAGGATAGCCGGTCCTGCGAAATTCGTGATAGGCTTCCATGCCCACCCAGAATAGCGCCAGGAATTTCTGGTTGCCAAGAAATTCAGCTTTGTTTGTTGCAAGATCCCATGACCCTAAGGGCGAAGCAAGATAAGTATCAACCTCAGCCGAAGTAATTGAGGTAGGAATTTCGGAAAAAGCTCCCTGTGCCGACCATTTTTCCATTGAAGCTCTGACTCCGGCTTCGTAGAAACTTTTGGCCGCAGAAGCTCCTCCGGTGATGAGCCCTCTTAGCGCTGCTTCAGCAAAAATAAATTGTACTTCGGCGTAATCCATATAAGTAGCCGGAGCATCCCTTCTGCAGAAAACTTTCCAATTTAACCAGGAAGTCCCCGGGTCAACAATGCTCCTCTCCTGTTCGGTACAACCCGATTTCGTGCCTTTCCATATTTTATTCGGATTCACAGAGGCGACAGGGTTTTTCTTCCCGATAATCGGTAAGCGTGGATCGACATACGATTGGTTCCCGTTTTGGTCAACCAGGACAGTCATATTGATCAGCTGTTCGGTAAGTTTTCTTCCGCTGGAGGTAAACTCGCTCTCGGTTGTTGTCCCAAATTGGCTGATGTATGGATCGTTCCCGGAAAAACTAACGGTTGCGTTGTCCTGATTGGACGTGAAGACCGGATATTTCGACGGGTTGTTTTTAATCTCGGTCATTTTCTCTCCGGCATTCATTTCCGAACGTCCGCTCACACGGCAAAGAAGCCGCAGGTACAACGAGTTGTTGAACTTTCTCCATTTCTCCATGTCCCCGCCATACATTCCATCCATACCGGGGTTCAGAAACTGAAGGTTCGTTGCATACAGGTCGTTTGCAGCTTCGAGATCGGCAAACAAAAATTGGTATACTTCTTTCTGTGTATTGAATTTCGGGGTCAGTGTCCCGCCTACTTTACGTCCGGTAAACGCTTCTTCGTAAGGAATACTGCCGAACATATCGGTCATGTTGGAGAAGAACAGCACTTTAAAAGTTAGTGCAATCGCTTCCAGCGACCGGTCCCCTTTTTCCTTTGCCAATTCGTACATGTGGTCGATGTTCTTTCCATAGTTGGAATAATGGTCCCAGAAACCGCCCCAGTCTCTCGATTCTTCGAAAAAGTACATGTGCTCACGACGTGTCACTCCACCAGTGTGGGCGGTAAACTGAATTATCTCGTTGTTGTAATACCAGGTGCGGTTCAACCATTGGTTTGCCGAGTTGTAAAGGATGGGTTCAAACATATTGGATGCCTGGATCATGCCTACCACTGTCCGGTTCGGATTGGTGTTTATCTCCTCGAAATTGTTAGTACATGAACTAAGAACCCCAAGAAGTAATCCGGATAATATTATTAATCTGAGTCTTTTCATTTCGTATAGGTATTATAATTAGAACGACAGTTTTAAGTTAAGTCCAAAAGTACGGGTCATCGGGAAGGTACCGGCTTCAATACCATTGAATACATTGGTACCTGTCAGCATACCACCTTCGGGGTCGAACTGTGGCCAATTGTCCCACGAAAAGATATTGGTGGCGAAGATGGCCACATTGGCTCCCTGTAAAAATCCGGTTTTGGTGCAAAGTGATTTTGGCAGGTCGTATTCAAGACGCGCCTCTTTGAACTTCAGGAAAGAGGTATCGAAGGTGTGGGCTTCGCCGTTGTAACGGTCTAATGCCCGTGCCTGATAGTACGTATAGATATTTGAAGTAACCGTGTTGTTGACCTGACAAACGGCAGAACCGTCGGGATTAGTAGAAAGGATATTCACCCCTTCGGCCACGATCCCGTCGTAACGGCCTTCCAGCGAGTTTTTCAGTTTTCCCTGATAAGAAAGGATACCGTTTGTTACAGAGAAGCGGTTGCCACCCCATTGGTAGGTAAATGTCATGTTCAGCGTGAAATTTTTATAGCGGAACGAAGTGTTCAGCCCACCACGCCAGTCGGGGTTTACTTTCCCCAGATAATTGTCGGCAGATTGGGTCAGTGTAGGCAGCCCGTCGGAACCAAGAACAACTTGTCCGGAGCAATCTACCTGATTGCCGTTACTATCCACATAATAGGAGCCTTCGGGCGCTTTTCTCAGGGCAAAACCGTAGAGTTGGTGCATTTCTTCCCCAATATAGGAATATACATGTAAACGTCCGCCAATGGTTGTTCCCATGTCGGTTTCCAAAGGTGTCGTCGGGTCCCATCCATCTTGCAGACTGACCAGCTTATTGATATTTTTCGACCAGTTAAGATTAAGGTTCCATGTAAAATCCCTTGTCTTTACAGGCGTGGCATTTACGGCCAATTCAATCCCTTTATTGCTGATTTCGCCGGCATTGATTTTCATTGACGAAGCGCCGACAATAGGGTCAATATCTACTGAAACAATCTGATTGGTGGTCGACGAGCTGTATAATGCCATATCGAAGCCTAAACGGTTCCGGAGAAATTTTGCTTCCAGCCCCAGTTCCCAGCTTTCCACATTCTCGGGTTTAACCATCGGGTCGGGAATGGTTCCCGGCAATGTATATCCTCCGCTGATGGCAGAGGCCGAATAATACTGGTCGAGCGAATACGGGCTGGTATCGTTCCCTACGTTTGCCCACGAAAGCCTCATTTTTGCAAACGACACAGCAGGCAAATTAGTCTGAAAATCGAACAATTTATCAATCAAAACACTACCCGCAATTGATGGGTAGAAATACGACCAATTCCCTCTTGACAATGTACTCGACCAGTCGTTACGACCGGTTATATCCAGGAAGAAAGTGTCGTCCCAACCAAGAGAGAAGAAACCGTACAAGCTGTTGATCATTTTCTTACTACGATAAGAGTCGGGAGTGGGGTTTATCCCACTGGGCACATTAGAAGTGTGGTATACCCCCGGAATATCAAGTTCGTTGAGTTGTACTGTGGTCCGGTTGTATTCCGTTACCATGTTGTTTCCCCCGAAAGCGCCGGTAAGCGAAAGGCGGTTGTCAACGAAATCATTTTTATATTGTAACAGGAAATCGGAATTGGATTCAAAGTTCATAAAACCTTGTTCCCGGTAAAAACCGTTTTCCCAACCAAAAGTCATTTTAGGTTTTCGCTGGGTACGGAATTCATATCCAAAGTCCATCCCCGATTTCACATTCAGTGTAAGGTTTTTGGCCAAGTCAATGCTAAATCCTACCGAACCGAAAACGCGGTCTTTGTCAACCGTGTTCAGCTCTTCGTAAAGTACCCGGTAGGGGTTGTACGAACCTGTTCCGGCAAATACCAGACTGTTCCCGTTTTCAGAGATCGTTGCATTTCGGTTAATCGCATTGAACCTTCCCTCGAAATATTCGCTTTTCCAGTCGTTCATCGAATTCGAATTGTACCCCCACATCAGGTTGTACATCACCGTTGTCTGATGATACCCGGCCATTGGCATATTGTCGCTGTCGGTCCGGTAATAATTGACTTTTGAGTTGAATTTAATCCACTTATTTATCGGTGAATCAAAAGAAAACGACACTGATTGTTTCTGAAAACCTGTGTTGGGCAATATCCATTCGTTCCGGGTATCGTTTACTGAGAAACGGACATTAGTGCCTTCCCCATTGCTCCCGCTCACCGAAACGGAATTGTTATAAGTCACACCTGTCTGGAAAATTCCGGTAAACCAGTCGTCCTGATAAATAAAAGGAGTTTTTTCGATCATCCCGGTTTCCCAGTTTTTCCCGTTGTACTGATAACGCAACTTATCGGCTGAGAATTTTTCGCCCCAGGCATAACGGGAGAGATTTCTTTTCGGGTTGTTAGCCTGCCCTGTTTGAGCTTCGGTCAACGTCCAGAAGTTGTATTCATTTAAGCCCATATCGGAACCCGATCCGTATTCGGTTTGAAATTCAGGCCAGTAGCCTGCGTTTTCAACGACTACCGACGAGTTGACCACCACTCCGATGCCTTTGTCTTTGCGGCCCGATTTGGTGGTGATGACAATGGCGCCATTGGCGGCACGCGAACCATAAAGGGCAGTTGCTGCCGGGCCTTTCAGTACCGAAACCGACTCAATGTCTTCGGGGTTAATATCGCTGGCGCCATTTCCAAAGTCAACAGGGAAATCGGATCCTGAGTTGGTGTAACTACTACTTGATGAAGTGGCAGTTGTACCTGACCGTATTGGCACGCCATCGACAATGAAAAGCGCTTCGTTGCTGCCATAATTAAGCGACTGGTCGCCTCGTAGCGTCACACGCATCGAACCAATTGGGCCGGAGCTGGCCCCGCTCATGGTAAGCCCGGCTACTTTCCCCGACATTCCGTTTAACCAGTTGCGCGAAGCAACCTGGGTCAATTCTTCGCTTTCCACTTTACTGACGGCATACCCCAGCGATTTTTGTTCGCGGGTCAAACCTAAAGCAGTTACTACAACTTCGTCAATCCCCAGCGCTTCTTCCTGCAAAACCACATTAATTGTCGACTGGTCGGCTACTTTTATTTCCTGGGTTTTCATTCCTACAAATGAGAACACAATGGTTGCCCCTGCCGGTAAGTCGGTCAGTGAATAGTTCCCGTCAAAATCGGTGATGGTCCCTTTTGTGGTGCCTTCTACGGCCACTGTCGCCCCCGGGATGGCTTCGCCTGCCGGGTTGGTCACTTTTCCTTTTATCGATTTTACCTGCTGAACAGCATTTGAAATGCTTGTGTCTTTCGGTTTAATGATGATATTCTTTCCTATAATTTCATAAGTAATCGAAAGGTCTTTCCCCAGACCGGCAAGGATTTCCTCAACGGTTTTCGACTCAAAATCAACGTTGATGCGTTGGTTCTCGTTAATCTGATCTTTATTGAAAAAGAAATAGACTTCCGATTGTTTCTCGATAGCATCCAATATCTCAGAGAAAGATGCATTGCTCATTTTCAGGTCAAGTTTCGTCTTTTGTGCTGTAACACTTGCCGAAACATGAATTGAGAAAACAAGCATTATGAAAAAGTTTAGTTTCATAATTAATACCAGTTTTTTGAGTGTAGGTAAACCTCCGCCACTCCGATGAAGATTTTTTTTCATACATTTGAATGTTAATCGTTAAAAAAATGATTTTCGTTTTTTACAACAGGAATAGTTTGGCCGCCGTTCCTGTTGTTTTTTTGCCGGATTCTTTCCGTGCCGGGTACAAAAATCAGGTCTTAAAATTATCTTCCATTTTTATTGATTTGGTTAATTGGTTATGAATAAATTTATATCTATTTGTTATCAATCCAGATATCACGGCCATTCATCCGGTATTTGAATGAGGTTGACCGTTCAATGGTTTCCAGTGCATCCAGGATATTCTTGTTGTATTCAAACATTCCCCTGAAACGCAACTGCCCCATTTCTTCATTTCTTAAATGAATACGTACATCGTATAATTTTTCAAGTTGCTGAACGATGGACGAAAGATTGGCATCTCTGAAAATATATTTTCCGTCGCGCCAGGCAGTCAGTAAATAAGGATCGGTTTTTTCGATGTCTATAGTGTGATTTCCTGTCTGGTAAACAGCATGGTCGCCAGGCATAAGTTCAACCGGTTGCTGATGGGGAAGGTCATTGAACAAAAGTTGCACCCTCCCCTCTTCAAGGGTCGTTTCGGTATTTGTTTCGCCCGGATATGCTTTTACATTGAATGAAGTCCCCAGGGCTTTTACACGCATGTCGGATGTTTCCACAATAAAAGGCTTAGCCGGGTTCTGGGCAACATTAAAATAGGCTTCTCCCTTCAATTTTATATGCCTGTATTTGCCCGAAAGGGTCGGATTGTATTGAATGGAGGAATTGGTGTTCAGCCACACTTTCGTGCCGTCGGGCAATACGCATCCGGCAATCTGTCCTTTTGGCGCCGATACTTCACAAATCAGGTTTGCCGGGGAGCCGGAATATCGGGTTCCTGCATACCATCCGACAGCAAGTAAAGCAGGTATTGCAAGTACTGCGGCGATCCGGTAAAAAAACAAGAGCCGTACTCTTTTTTGTTTTTGATAAAGCGCTACGCGGGAATTTACTTTTGCTTTATCGCCCTCTATTTCTTCTGAAGAAAAGAATTTGCAGCTGTTGTCCCATATCCGTTTGCTTTCTTCCCAAAGGATACGGTTCTTATGATCGAGTTGTATCCAGTTGTCTAACTCGGTCAATTCGTTATCAGTAGCTTGTTTACTGAGTTTCCTGCCAATTAATAGTCTAAAATGCTCAGAGTCCATTTGTCGTCCGAAGTTTCAATTTTATCTTTAGGCGACAAAGTCAGGAAATACCCTGTAATGAAATTACTTTTTTTTTGAAAAAATAAAGGCGAGAAGATTAACGTATTGAGAATGTGATAGTTTTTTCCTGATTTTTTTCAAAGCAATGCTGATCTGCATTTCCACTGTTTTTACGGAAATATTCAAACGCCCGGCAATTTCCGGGTATTTCAGGTCATCAAAACGGCAAAGCATGAAAATTTCCCTGCATTTTGGAGGCAATTCCTGTATGGCTGCATTGATCCTGTCGTTCAGTTCTGCTTCTTCAATTCTGTCGTGAAACGAGGATTGTTCTTCGGTATTTTGAATCCGTTGTAAATATTTTGTTTCTACCTTCCGGTGTTTCAGAATATCGAGGGCTTCATTTCTGACCGCTTGGAAAAGATATGATTTTAATGAAAAAAGGACATTCAGATTTTTGTGCCTGATCCAAAGGTCGACAAAAACCTGTTGAACGACGGAGCGGGATAAATCAAAATCATGGATAATATTGTCTGCAAAAAAGCAAAGCCTGGGGTAATATAAATCGAATGCCTTGTGAAAGGCATTTTCGTCTCCTTCCTTTATTCTTAAAAATAATTGCTCTTCGTATTCATGGACCATAATGTGAACAAATATATAAAAATGGAAGTGAAGTTATGTGACTAAGGACAGACGGATTTTTAAGCTGAAACCATGCATTTGTGAATTATTCTGTAATGTATTGATCCTGTTGGGCATTCGAAAGTGCAGTTGTTTTACTGTTTTCAGTTTGTATGAGCTTTAGCTCTTATGGCTATTTCATTGAATAAGTGAATTCTTTCGGACGGGTCATGGTTTCGGTATAAACATTCCCGAACCGGTCGGTCACTGTTATGTCCAAAGTGGAAGTCGGGCTCGACGCCGTTACCTTGAACATGTGGGCTGTGATGGTGGTAGGGAATGTTAAATCTTCCGCTTTTACTCCTGCGTTTATTCGTTTTGCATTGTACGAAATAATATGCAATGGGTCCAATGTTAATACGCGGTTGACAATCAGACTTTTTCCTGTTTCTTTTACTTCCACTTTCCATTTCGGGTCATACCCCCAGACATTTATCAGGACTTCATTGCTGCTGCTTGGGGTTGCATAAGGGCCAACTGCCGCCGACAAGGCCGCATCAGTAGAGGCCGGAGCAAATTTTGCAGCAGTGATATGGGTCGTGTTCAAATCGTACGACCGGAACTGATAGTCTTTTGTATAACCTGCACTTTTATAGTACCATTTTATATCTGTCCCGTTCATTTCCCACACTCCGTAACCACCCGGGCTTCCATCGGTACAGATATGGTTGCCGGCGTACCCGCTCCTTCCGGTCCACCACCAGGTAGCGCATACTGCCGCAGTATTATGCTCCATGAGCGATCCGGAAACTTCAACTGAATAATTGATGTGGGTGTGCCCGGTCAGGATATGGATGTTTTTAAAATCCTGTAATGCGGAGATTAACGCGCTGCCGTTGTTCAGAGAAATGCTGGAGGTTTGATTTCCATTCGCATCAAGGGCAGGGTTCCGGTTTAATTGAATATGCATCCCCACAACGATTGGGGTATTCTTATCTGTAATGGCAGCCAAATCTTTTTTCAGCCATTCTAATTGGTCTGCTGCAATCACGTCATTGTAGTTCCGGGAGCCGACTACCCCCTGTGAACCGCCGGCATTCAGGTATTCGATATTGTCGAGTACCACATAATGCACATTCCCGATATTGAACGAGTAATAGGACGGACCTATAATGTCTTTAAACTTGGCTTCAGCATACCAGTCGCCTGCAAAATAAGGATCATTGTCATGATTGCCCATCATATTGAAAACCGGGCAATTGATATTTTTCATTTCCATAATATATTCGGAAAGCCCGAATTGATTGCTATACCAGTATAAGTCCCAGGTCATATCCCCAAGGGTCAGTACGTACACTTTTTTACCAGCTGCCTGGTAGGTGCTGATGGTTGAATTTACATCGGGGACAATAAGGTTGTTATACTGGGCTTTGTCGTCATTCCGGTTGGCTAAATGCCAGTCGGCCATCGCCAGTACAACATGGCTGTTGTTGTCGACGCTGGTTAGCGAAAAGTCCTTTTGTTCTACAGTTGTCCCTTTTGACAACCGTTTGAAAAACTGAGGGATGTTATTGTCGGTGGACACTTCGTAATTACCAGGTACGGAAATGAAAACAAAGCCACTTTTCTTTTGTGACGGAAGGTAATAAATCCCATCGTTGTTGGTTTTTGTAACTTCGTAACCGTCGGAAACCACGACGCCGGGAATCCCCTTCCCATCGCAATAGACCATTCCTTTGACCGTCATCCCGGTTATATCGGGAATAACAGTTCCTGTCACAATATTGATTGTAATCGACCCGAGCAAAAGGCTCCGGGAACCTCTTATAACAGTAATTTTATAATTGCCTGAAGAAATTCCATCGGGCAATGAAAAGGTTACCGACTGATCTGTTACGGAACTAACTTTACTCGTATACACTTTTGTTTGGTCGGATGACAAAGTCAGTTGTATCTGGTCGTTCAGCTCAAATCCCTTTCCTGTAAGAGTGATGCTTCCTTTGGCAACAATATCTATGCTCGACGGCACTGATATGCCGGTAATTTTTATATTGTCGGTTGTCGGATCAGGCATGGGATCATCTTTACACCCGTAAAGCAGGCCCGTCAGCCCAATGAAAAAAATAAATAAGATAGAATAAGATTTATTCATGTAAAAAAAATGTTTGTCGTTTAATGCGGGGATCCCTCCCTTCTGCCGGATTTCGTATCCAATTCTTCCTGCAGAAACGGTTAAAGTGTCAGTCTGGTTTCATATTACTTTGG
This sequence comes from Prolixibacteraceae bacterium, assembly GCA_034003625.1. Classification (GTDB taxonomy): domain Bacteria; phylum Bacteroidota; class Bacteroidia; order Bacteroidales; family Prolixibacteraceae; genus GWE2-42-39. The sequence continues at coordinate 40,911 of JAVEYG010000026.1, forward strand.
GTTTGCCCTGTTTTGCCGTATTTTCCAATCGGTTGTATGAAACTTAACTTTCGGGTCGGCAACATCGTTGCATTTAACAATCAGCGCCCCTTCTTTTTCCCAGTACGATTTTACGGTGTGCCCGCTCATCGGGCCGTCCTCCGGGCCACGTACCGAAGCATCATCGGGATTGACCACTATTTTCAGACCAAACGATTCGTTCAGCATATCCATGTCTCCCCGGCTGTTCCCTCCAACAATAAGCGGACGGGCTTTAATGAATGTTTCAATCGTATGTGCTTTACCGTCATCCTGTGGAATGGGAGGAATGATCTCCCCGGTGGTCACTCCTTCTTTGATCACGCATTTGGCCCCGACTACGTTAATATTTGAAATTCCCAATTCTTCGGAAACAAATTTCTGGTAAAGAAGTTCGGGCGATGCCGTTAAAATCCAAACCTCAAAGCCATATTCTTTCAGGTTGGCGATCAGTTCCTTCATTTCAGGATAAAATTTCCCTTTGTATGATTTGCGATAACATTCATACCCTATGTTTTCGATTTCCTCGGGGCTCAATCCGGCAAGGAAATGTACCCGGTCTTCCACATAGGGTTTGCCCACGTTGTCCCCGTCTTTCACCATGCGGTCGAGGATCGCCAGTTTTTCACGGGCTTCCTTGTCATTTCTTTTCTTCAGTACTTCGTCGGCATATTGGTACAATGCTTCGTCGGCAAGGTAATAAGGTACCTGCCCGAAGGTAGTCCCGTCGCAATCAAAAACGGAGACTTTTCGTTCCTTCATGGGGATGGTCGAATTCAGGAAACTTTCTATTTTGTCATTTATTTCCTTCGACCAGCCTTTGACCGGACGGAATGTTTGGGCCTGTACCCCCGAAAAGAGGCATAATATCAACAGCAAGCAAGTTATTTTGATTCGTTTCATATTTTTCATTTTTAGATGAAATCAGGCCTCCCCAAAAAGGGAAGCCCGATTTCCCGGTTTATTTTTGAAATGACGACATTCGTTTCAATCAACGTACTTTTTAATTCAGTGCGCAGGCGGCTTTTTCCCTTTTCCAGGTTGTGGCAGAGAAAAACGCGGCCAGGATGCTGGCAACGATAAATATCCAGAACGTTGCGTTCCAGCCCAGGTCAACATTGTCGGCAACTGCCCCGATCAACACTTTCGACAGGAGGGCATCGCCAATCAGGTAACCAAACAACCCGACAAACCCGGCTGCTGTTCCGGCTGCATTTTTCGGCACTAAGTTGATTGCCTGTACACCGATCAATGCTACCGGCCCGTAAATAAAGAAGCCAATTGCAATCAGCGAAGTATACACAACAGCCACTGTGGCAGCTACCGGATCAATAGAAAATGTCTGGGCGATAAACGATGCAACCGGCGCTGCTTTCCAGTACAGGAAAATGGAAACCAAAACAAGCAACATGTATATGAAGTTTGCCGGGGCACATCTTCCTTTAAATAGTTTTGCCGAGATCAGCCCGCACAAAATGGTACCGGGTACCCCTGCGTAATTGTGCAGGGCAAAAGCCATCTTGCTTTGCGCGCTGGTCAGCAGCCCCGATTCCTGACAATAGGTTGGCGACCAGTCGCCAATCCCGTAACGGACAAGATATACAAAGATATTGGCCAAGGCAATCAGCCAGAGCGTTTTATTTTTGAAGATGTATTTGATAAATAATTCTTTAGCCGGTATTTTTTTATCGGAACTCAATTCTTTTTTCACAGGAAAATCGTTCCGGTACTGGTCGATGGGCGGCAGGCCGCACGATTGGGGCGTATCCCGTAAGGCCCACCAGCAGAAACCCGCAATCAGCAAAGCAACTGCGCTGGGGAATACAAAGACAGACCTCCAGGTTTGTTCTACCAATACGCCGTTACCAATGTCGACAATAAAAAAACCACCTATCAGGAAAGCCCCTAAGGCAGTGAGGTTTCCCATTAATCCGCTCCCAAAAGTGTGCGATGTGTTCCATATCGACATTTTGAAACTCCGTTCGTTGTGGGAAAACCAGTGTACCATCACCCGTCCGCAGGGAGGCCAGCCCATCCCACCTAACCATCCGATAATCAGCATAAACATAAAAATGACGGCAACTGAACTTGTGGCAAAAGGGAAGATACCTACCGACATCATCAACGATGCAGAAAGTATCAGGCCAATGACCAGGAATTTACGGGCATCCGACCGGTCGGACAGGGCTCCCATTAAAAATTTGCTGAAAGCATACGCGATGGAAATGGCCGAAAGCGCAATCCCCAGTTCTAATTTGTTGTATCCCAACCCGCCATTTTCTACCGGCTGTATCATCCCCGGGATGGCAATGGCAAGGTTTTTTCTGACCAAATAATATCCGGCATAACCGATAAATGCCCCCAGAAAGACTTTCAACCTCATTTTTTTATATACTGAATCAATCTTGTCTTCTGGTAGCAATTCTTTGGGAGCCGGAGGGTTTAGTAAGTTTAGCAGGAAATTTTTTTTCATCTTTTTTTGTTTTCAGTCACAAAAGTAAAGGTGTGAATAAAAAATATTACAAAATATAGCCTTTTGCCAGGTTGATAAAATCTTTTACCTGTTGTTCGGCCCATTCATCTGTTTGGTTCATTTCTTTGGCCATCACCGAAGCTACTTTAGGCGCCATTTCAACAGCTGCCCTGGCGTCCAAAAACAGTGCCCTCACACGGCGGGACAGTACATCCTCAAGTGTTTGTGCCATTTCTTCACGTACGGCCCAGATAACATGTGCAACAGTAAATGTGTATTTTGGGTTCAATAAAGCTGCATTTTCTTTGTCTTCTTTTTTCAGGGCTTCAATCTTCTCCGCATCGCTGCCGTATACGTAGTTCCAGTTCGAATCATCAGTTTTTGCTGCATACCCATGCACTTTCATCTCTTTTGTTACACATTTTTTTTCTGGCAGATTTCCCATTTGAATAGCGAGGTTGACGGCTTCTTCCCCCATTTCCCGGTAAGTAGTCCATTTTCCGCCGGTAATGGTTAGCAGGCCTGAATCGGATTTGTAAATTTTATGGTTCCTCGAAATTTCCTTTGTCTTTTTTGTATCGTCGTTCGAGGGGGCTGCCAGCGGGCGCAGTCCTGCAAATACCGACAGGACATCGGCCCGGCCCGGTTTTAAATCCAAATATTGACCTGCCTGGTCGAGAATGAAATTCACTTCTTCTTCTAATGCCCTTGGTTCAAGCTCTGCCTCGTTCAACGGGGTGTCTGTAGTGCCTAATACCACTTTCCCGTGCCACGGGACGCCAAAAAGTACGCGCCCATCTTTCGTTTTTGGAATCATCAGGGCTGAATTTCCGCCTAAAAATTTACTATCAACCACTAAATGTACTCCCTGGCTTGGACGAACTTTTTTCCTGGCCTCCGGGGCGTCCATTTTCATAATATCGTCAACAAATACGCCGGTGGCATTGATTACCACTTTTGCCTCAATGACATATTTCTCTCCGGTCAGGTGGTCGATGGCTGTTACCCCGGTAATTTTGCCCGAAGCATCTTTCGTCAGTGCGGTTACCCCTATGTAATTCAGACAAACAGCACCATGATCGGCGGCCGTCTGCGCAAGTGTAATGGCCATGCGTGAATCGTCAAATTGCCCGTCGTGATATACAACGCCTCCTCTCAACCCGTTTTGTTTTAGTGCAGGTATTTCTTTTCGCACTGTTTTTTTCCGCAGTGGCAATGAGCGGCCCAGCCCCAACCGTCCGGCCAGCAGGTCATACAGGGTCAGTCCGATGGTGTAAAATGCCTGTTCCCACCAACGGTAATTTCCGATGATGAAACGCATATCTTTTACCAAGTGGGGAGCATTTCTGCGCATCCGCCCACGTTCGTGTAATGCCCCGATAACCATCTGAACATCTCCCTGAGCCAGATAACGGACGCCCCCGTGTACTAATTTTGTGCTTCGGCTGGATGTTCCTTTGGAAAAATCGGATTGTTCCAGCAAGATTGTACGATATCCCCGGCTGGCTGCATCTACTGCAGTTCCAAGGCCTGTGGCCCCTCCTCCAATCACAACAATGTCCCATGGTTGTTTGAAGTCTTTTAATTGTCTGATAAAATTCTCTCGTTTCATCTGTATGTGTTTTTAATGAATTTGTAATAATCGAATTATGGATAAATTGTTGCACACTCCGGTTCTCTCGTATTATTTCATGATGAAATTAAGACTGAAATGCCGGTGCTAAAATTTCCAATCGTAAATTCGGAGTAAAAATAAAAGGTGTATTTAAGAAATCAAAATAAAAACGAAAGAATTTGAAATTTATTTGTTTTGTATACGATTTACTTTGTTTTCGTAGGTTCTACTCTTTTGCATTATTTCTTTTGTATTGTGGGAAGCCGAGGACTGATGGCTTTAGTTTGTCGTTTTTTTTGTCTTCCTGCACAACTGTTCCCTGCTTTGTTGCAGGGAATCACAAACGAAATCTATTTGCAAACAACATTCATGAGGAGGAGCCCCGGTTCTTTCAAAAAGACTGCAAAACCACTAAAGCAGCTAATGACTAAGTTTTAAAGAAGCTGGAGGGATTTTGCGACAGTTCGTTAATTAACTTTTATTTTATACCTTTGGATGCAAATAAATAGTTCAGGTAATTCAAAAAACTTATGAGAAATATTGCACAAAGGCATAAAATCATATTGGGAGAATTAGAAAAAGACGGTTATGTCAGGGTACAGGATCTTAGTGATCGATTGGGGGTGTCGGAGGTAACAATACGAAAGGATTTGAAAGAACTTGAAAAACGAAAGTTACTTTTCAGAAGTCATGGTAGTGCAAGCCCTGTAAGTTCCCTGATCGATGACCGGCATATTGACGAAAAAGAAAAAATTCAGGTAGATGAAAAATTACGGATAGCTGAAGCTGCCAACCTGTTATTGAAAAAAAACGACCGGATTATTATCGCTTCCGGGACAACTGTTTTGTATTTTGCCCAGAAAATAACGACTACAGAACCTCTTACTGTAATCACTGCTTCAGTAAAAGTAACCCTGTCCCTTTTTTATAAACCCAATATTGAAGTAATTCAATTAGGGGGCTCTACGCGGAGAAGTTCGGCCTCGGTTGTCGGGCCGATTGCAGAAAGTTTTCTGAGTGAATTGATGTGCAATAAATTATTCATCGGGGTTGACGGGATTGATCTTGATTTTGGCCTGACTACCAGTAATATTGCCGAAGCGCATCTGAACCAATATATGCTGAGGGCTGCCCAGGAAGTAATTGTTCTGGCCGATTCATCGAAATTCGGCAAACGGGGATTTGGTAAAATCTGCGATATTGGACAGATTCATCATATTATCACCGACAGGGAAGCACCGGCCAATATTGTGCAGATTATGCGTGAAAGGGGAATTGAAGTCACATTAGTATAAAGTTACCTGAAAAAAAGGCCCCGAAAAACGGGGCCTGTTCAATGTCATGCAGCTAATTCCGGGAATGCCTGATCAAGAATTTCAGGGTACATGTCCCCAAAGTTTTCATAACACCACTCTTTTAGAATGCCCAGGTCGGGTGCTTCGACCCAGTTGATACACTTTTCCAGTTCTTTACGGAACAGCTGTCTGCTAAAACTGACTTTCGGCAAAATCACCTTGGCATATTCTAACATAGTCTTCTGTTTTAATTGTTCCCTGAAAATAACGAATGAAATCCCGATTTGATATGTTCTAAAATAGGCTTAACATTCTTTAACAGCCAACTTTGTCTTTCACATAGCACAATCATCTGAAAGACAGAATGATCGGCTTCTTCTTGTTGCGTATGTTTCAAAACACCTTTAAAATCGGGTATGTTATTCTTTCCCGACAATCGTTTTTATGAATCCGGTGATTTTTTGCTCCAATGCCGCTTCTCCTTCCAGCGCTTTCACAAAGGCGCTGCCGATGATGGCCCCGTTGGCGTATTGGCAGGCATTACGGAAGGTTTCACGATTAGAAATTCCAAACCCGATTATTCGGGGTTTTTTCAATCCAAGCCGGTTGACCCGTTCAAAATATGCCGTTTGATAATCGGCCACATTTTGCTTAATGCCGGTGGTCGATGAGCTGGAAACCATGTAGATAAATCCGGACGATTCAGCATCAATCTGCCGCATCCGCTCGTCGGAAGTTTGTGGCGTGATCAGCAAAATGTGGCGCAGGCCGGCTGCTTCAAAATGAGGTTTGTAGGCTGAAAGGTATTCATCAAGGGGCAGGTCGGGAATGATCAGCCCGTCGATGCCTGTTTCCGAACATTTTTTGCAGAAATTTTCGAGGCCAAACTGCAAAACCGGGTTCAGGTAGCCCATCAGGATTAACGGGATTTTTACGGTTTTGCGGATATCCTTTAATTGTTCGAACAACTTTTTTACGCTCATCCCATTTTTCAGGGCGATGAGACTGCTGTGCTGGATAATGGGGCCGTCGGCAACGGGGTCGGAAAACGGCATTCCGATTTCGACCAGGTCTGCGCCATTTTTTTCCAATTTCTGAACGATGGTTACGGTATCGTTCAGTTCAGGATATCCGGCGGTGAAGTATACTGACAAAATGTTTTTGTTTTTTTTCTGAAAAAGCGCATTTATTCTGTTCATAACGTTCAAATTAGCTCCTTAAATCCCTGTAGGGGGACTTTCGGAGAAGATATAAAAATTCATTTTTTCATTTCATTCAAAATATATTTTTTAGCCTCTCCCTTTCGGGGAGAGCTTGGAGAGGGGGCTCAATACCCAAAATAATCAAGGTATGTTTCCATGTCTTTGTCGCCGCGCCCCGACAGGTTGATGATGGTGACCTCATCGGGCTGAAGCCTGATTTTTTCGAGCGCTGCCAGTGCATGGGCCGATTCCAGCGCCGGGATAATTCCTTCTTTCCGGGTGAGCAGGAGTGCCGCCTGTAAGACTTCCTCGTCGGTTGCCCAGAGGTATTTGCCCCGTCCTGTTTTAAAAAGATGTGAATGTAACGGGCCCACCCCCGGATAATCCAGTCCGGCAGAAATGGAGTACGGTTCGGTGATTTGCCCGTCTTCATCTTGCATCAGGTACGAACGTGAACTGTGCAAAACGCCCGGAGTGCCGAGCGTGAGTGTAGCGGCTGTTTCCGGCGTGTCAACTCCTTTGCCGGCGGCTTCAACCCCGATCAGTTCTACTTTTTCTTCTTCCAGAAAATGATAAAAAGCGCCGGCTGCATTGCTGCCGCCGCCCACGCAGGCAACAACGCGGGTGGGCAGTTCGCGGCCCAGTTGCTCGTCTAACTGCCAGCGTATTTCCTCGCTGATAACCGACTGAAAACGCGCCACCATGTCGGGATAAGGGTGCGGCCCGACCACCGAACCAATGATATAATGCGTATCTTCCGGGTTGTTGATCCAGTCGCGCATGGCCTCGTTGGTTGCATCTTTCAACGTTTGGTTGCCGCTTAGCGCCGGAATGACTTCGGCTCCCAACATCCGCATCTTTTTTACGTTGGGGGCCTGCCGTTTTACATCCAGTGCACCCATGTATACCACGCATTGAATGCCCATCAGCGCACAAACCGTTGCCGTGGCCACGCCGTGCTGCCCGGCCCCGGTTTCAGCAATAATCCGTTTTTTGCCCAGATGTTTGGCCAGCAATATTTGCCCGATGGTGTTGTTTATTTTGTGCGAACCGGTATGGTTCAGGTCTTCCCGTTTCAGAAAAATATTGCTTTGGTAATGCTCCGACATCCGTTTAGCGAAATACAGCGGCGATGGCCTGCCGACGTAATTTTTCAACAGGCTGATAAAATCCTGTCTGAAATTGTACGAATGGATGATGTTCATGTATTCGCGGCGAAGTTCTTCGATATTCGGGTACATCATTTCAGGAATGAATGCCCCGCCAAATTCACCGTAATACCCTTTTTCGTTAACCTGATAATTCATATTTGTAATTTTTAAGCCCTTTTCTGATTTCCCCGAAGGGGAAAAATTTGGTCTGATTCTTATTTTGATTTCTTAATCTTGAACTTGGATATTCAATATTCGTTATTGGATATTTTCCTGACTTCATTGATGAAAGTATGCACTTTTTTCACATCTTTTACGCCCGGGCTGATTTCAAACCCGCTATTGATATCAATCCCGAAAAGCTGCGGATGATGGAATTCCCGGATACTTTCCAAATCGCCGGGGCCAATGCCGCCGCTTAGAAAAAATGGAACGTCTAACCTGTATTTTCCGAGCAGTTGCCAATTGAATTTTTGTCCGGTGCCACCCGGGAGCTGCCCTTTGGTGTCGAATAAAAAATAGTCGCAGCAGTTCCGGTAGGCTTCCAGTGTGCCGAAGTCAAACGATCCGTCAATCGAAAATGCTTTGAAAACAGGAGTACCTGATTTTCGTATCCGTCTGCAATCGTCCGGGCTTTCCTGTCCGTGTAACTGAATTGCGCCCAGTTGCCAGTTCTGGCTGATTTCTATAACCTGTCCCACTCTTTCATCTACAAAAACCCCGACTTTGCAAATGGTTTCGTTGATTGCGCCCAAAATTCCGGGTTGCGCATCGAAACCTGCGAACCGTTTGCTTTCCGGATGAAAAATGAACCCCATGAAATCGGGTTGCGCCTGGGCTGTTTCTGCAATGTTTGCCGGGTCGCGCATCCCACATACCTTTATTTTCAAAGCCCCCATCCTGACCTTCTCCCCAAGAGGAAAGGAAATTTCAGGAACAGTTTTTTGCATTTTGTCCATGTCTATCTCAATTCTTTAATAAATTCGGCACAGGCTTTTGCCGGGTTGTTGGTTTTCATAAAAGTTTCGCCGATGAGGTAACCTTTGAAACCGGCTTCGCGCAACCGGGCAATGTTTTCCGGGTTTGAAATCCCGCTCTCCGATATTTTTACGAATTGCTCCGGGATGAGCGCACTCAGCCGTAACGAGGTTTCCACGTCAACCGCAAATGTACGAAGATCGCGGTTGTTGACCCCGACAAGATCGACCTGCGGGTTTAGTTTTTTCAGTTCTTCTTCGTGGTGCACTTCCACAAGTACCTCTAATCCCAGTTCTTTTGCTTTCAGGGTGAGTTCGAGGAGGAGCTCTTTGTTCAGGCTTTCGGCAATCAGCAAAATCAGGTCGGCGCCATAAGCTTTGGCCTCGTACATCTGGTACGGGTCGAGCATAAAATCTTTTCGAAGAATAGGCGTTGTCGGATTTGCCTGCCGTGCTTCCGTCAGGTTGGCGAACGAGCCGCCGAAGTAGCGTGAGTCGGTGAGCACCGATAGGCCACTGGCCCCGGCGGCCACGTACCCGGCAGTAAGCTGCGAGGCTTTGGCTTCGGCATTGATAATTCCTTTTGAAGGCGACTTGGTTTTGAATTCAGCAATAATACCGCTGGCCCCGGCGGCCAACAAGGAAGCTTTTAGGGAATTGGTTTTCCGGTTGAAAAAGGGCAACTGCATTAATTGCTCAATGCTGATTTTTGCTTTGGCTTCTTCAATTTCCGTAAGCTTGTGTTTGTTTATTTCGTCGAGAATGGTCATGCGATTTACGATTTACGAATTGTGACTCGGGTATAGCGATTTTTAATCGCTGATTATAACGAAAGCTAACCCCAAAATTTCGGGGTCGCACCTATTGTTACATTGCAAATAACTGATTAAATACCTTCAACGCTCTGCCCGATTTGAGTGATTCATCTGCCTCAGCCACACAATCGAACAACGATTTTCCAGGAGATATACAGTGGATACCCAGTGCGGCATTGGCAACAACCACATTTTTCTGTGCGGGTGAGCCGTTTCCTTCGAGTACATTTTTGAATATTTTCGCTGCATCCTCCACAGAGTTCCCGCCGGAAAGTTCTTCCGGAGAAATGGACGAAAAACCAAAGTCGGCAGGGGACAGGTTGTCTTCAGTTTGGCCGGAAACAAAACGGGTAACTCCGGTGAGCGAAACTTCATCGTAGCCATCTAAACTGTGGACGATCAGGCTGTTTTGTTCGCTTTCGCGATATACCTGGTGGTAAAGGTTCATCGTGTCGAGGTCGGAAACGCCCACCAACTGGTTGTCAGGCGATGCCGGGTTGATAATCGGCCCCATCATGTTGAACAGGGTCCGCACTTTGAGCGCTTTGCGTACCGGCCCAACGTATTTCATCGCCGGATGGAACAAGGGCGCATGAAGGAAGCAAATCCCGGTTTCGTCGATTTCGCGGTGCAGTTTGTCCGGGTTGTTACTGAATTTATATCCGAAATACTCGAACATATTCGAAGCGCCGCTTACCGATGACAAACCATAGTTCCCGTGTTTGGCCACTTTATATCCGGCGCCGGCCAGCACAAAACAACTGAGGGTTGATATGTTGAAGGTGTTTTTTCCGTCGCCGCCGGTCCCCACCACGTCGATGGTATTGTATCCCGAAAAATCAACGGGGACGCACAAGTCGAGCAGCGCCTGTCGGAACCCGGCCAACTCATCTGCTGCAATCCGGCGCATACGGAACACCGCGAGGAATGCTGCAATTTCCGCTTCCGAAAAATCACCCTGTCCAATCCGGGTCAGGATGGCGCGGGCTTCTTCTTTTTGAAGCAGGTTTCCCGCGAACAGATATTCTAAAGTTGTTTTCATAAAATTCCAAAATTTAGTTTTCAGTCTCAGTTTCAGTTGGAATGCGACTGGCAACTGCGACTGGACACTTTTTCAACCAGTTGGCAATCATTTTTTCACCCTCGGGGGTCAAAACCGATTCGGGATGAAACTGGACAGCCTGTACATCGTATTGTTTGTGCTGCATGGCCATAATCATCCCTTCGTTGTCGTAACCGGTCACCTCCAAACAATCGGGCAGGTTCTCGTTGCTGACGATCCACGAGTGATAACGGCCTGCAGCAAAAGTTTCGGGCAGCCCGTCGAAAAGGTAAGTATTGTTATTCGTCACACTTACCGGAGTGGCCACGCCATGCAGCACCTTGTTCATGTTTTCTAATTTTCCGCCAAACACCTCGCCAATGGCCTGATGGCCGAGACAAACGCCCAGTATGCTTTTCGTTGGCGCATATTCGCGGATGATGTCCAGCAGCAGCCCGGCTTCTTCTGGAAGGCCGGGGCCGGGCGAGAGTACAATTTTGTCGTATTCCTCCAAGTCGGAAAGCTCCAGTTCGTCGTTACGGAACACGTCAACCGGCAAACCGGAAATTTTTTTGATGGCGTGTACTAAGTTGTACGTAAACGAATCGTAATTATCTATAACTACAATACGGCAGCCTCCCTCACCCCCTATGAAGGAGAGGAGTTTGGGTTCGCTCAATTCTGTAAGTTTTTCTTTTTGTTTCATCTTTTTGTTTTTTTAGCCCTCCCTTTCGGGGAGGGTTTGGGTGGTGCTTCTCCTAACTGATTTCCTTGGCTATCTCTATCGCCTTTTTCAGCGCGGCCAGTTTGTTGTTTACTTCCTGAAGTTCGCTTTCCTCGTTTGAAGAGGCGACAATACCAGCCCCTGCCTGGTAAAACAACCGGTTGTTTTTGCTCAGGAACGAACGGATCATAATGGCGTGGTTCAGCGTTTTGTCGAAACCAACATAGCCAATGGCGCCGCCATAGTAACTGCGGCGTTGGTTTTCGTAGGTATCGATCAGTTGCATAGCGCGGTGCTTGGGCGCTCCTGAAAGTGTCCCAGCAGGAAACGAATTGCCCAGCACAGTGACTAAATTGGCGTCTTGCGGCAGTTTGCCCGACACTTCGGAAACCAGGTGGATCACATGCGAAAAATACTGAACTTCGCGAAAGCTGTCAACTGTTACCTGATCGGCGTTGCGGCTGAGGTCGTTGCGGGCCAGGTCGACCAGCATTACGTGTTCGGCATTCTCTTTTGGGTCGGCACACAGTTGTTCGGCCAGTTTGCGGTCGTCATCGTCGTTCCCGCTGCGGCGGAACGTACCGGCAATCGGGTTGATGATCGCTCTTCCTTTCTTGATCCTCAATGAGGCTTCGGGGCTGGAGCCAAAAATACGGTAATCGCCATAATCGAAAAAGAATAGGTAGGGCGAAGGGTTCACCGTGCGCAGGGCGCGGTACAGGTGAAAATCGTCGCCGGTGAACGATTGGGAATACTGGCGCGACAAAACAATCTGAAATACATCGCCACGGAAACAATGTTCTTTTCCTTTGCGGACCATGTATTTGTATTCGTCGTCGGTGATATTCGATGCTTCATCATTCCCGGGGGTGAAAGTGGTGGGGGCAAAACTCAGGTTACGCAGCAGGGACTCGATTTGCGCCATTTCCGCCACTTCGCCTTCCATCAGGTTTTCAATCAGAAAAATCATGTCTTTGTGATGGTCGATGGCGATCAGGTATTTGTAAAACGAATACCGTACTTCGGGAATGGCGTAGCCAGGTTTCTTTTCTGCCGTGATGTCAATCTTCTCAAAATATTTCACACTGTCGTAACTCAGATAACCAAACAGTCCGTTGGCCGGTATCTCCGGAGCGTTGCTCTCCAGTTTGAACGACTGAAAAAACGCATTCAGTTGCTGATCGACCGTACACGATTTGTCCACCTTTTGGATTTCGGCAGCCCGCCCGTTGCATTCAATGGTAATTTGTCCTCCATCAACGGTAAAGCAGGCCATCGGTTTAATGCAGATGAACGACCATGCGTTCTCGTTCCCGTGGTAATCGGAACTTTCGAGCAGGATCGTTTTCGGGAACAGTTCCCTGAATTTCATATAAACGCTGACCGGGGTCAGGGTGTCGCCCAGTATTTTTTTCACGTTTACTCTTACTTTTATCTTGTCCATCGTATTGTGTTTTTTTGTTTCTCCTGAAAAATTTGAACTAAAAAAAGCGGCTTACCGTGTTCCGATAAGCCGCTTCCTATTTTTTTACATTGACTGAATGCAATAGTCGCTACTTCCTTCCACGGGTTTGTGAAAAGTTGCTGCGCCACCACCAATTTGTCAACATGATATGATTCATTTCAATTTCGTTTTTAAATAAAAAACCTGCTTTTAGAAGAAGCAGGCCAATATCTTAAAAAATACTAATATGGCTGTTACTTCTCATTTTTGATAAGAAGACCCCACCACGGAAGCCATATTGTATTTATGTTTTTGATCATTTTTGTTTGACTTTGTCGCAAAAGAAGAAAATATAATTGAGAAAAACAATACCTTTTCAAAAAAACAGGAATAATTTCTTTCAGGGAGCCGGACTTTCCTTCATACGAGCCAGCTCTTTTTTCGCGGCACCGGGTGCATTATTCCCTCCATGAACCGGCACAGTTTTGTTCTTTTTGTTTCACTCAAACGAGGGAAAAGCGGGTTATTTTCATTTTCCGTTAAAGGCAAATATTTACTGGGCCAGGGTAAAGCGGAAGCTCACGCCCACATTGGTATTTGCCGTCGTATATGAGGTTGACACAAAGGGCTGGTTGATGATCTTGTCGAAATAAAAACGTAACTCAAAACGGTCGCTCAACATATATTCGGCAGTGGTTTTAATGGTGATGGCATTCTGTCCGGCAGTTAACTGTCCTTCTTCATCGAGAGGGCGCAATATGGTTTTGTTCTTGCTAAAAGCCAGGTCTGCTCTGAGATTCAGATCGTTTGAATACGACTTCTGCGATCTTTTTGTTTTAATGATCAAGTTCATTTTTGAGAAACGGTATCCCACACCGAAACTGTACTCGTTACTCAGGACTTCTGTCAACTGGTTGTTTGAAAGGCTGAGCGAAAGGTTTCTTGTGCGGTTGATCTCGCCCCTGAGGGTCATGTCGTTCATGAAGGTCATATCGAGATTGATCAGCGGGTTAAGCTGTTCAATGATGCTGACCGAGTTAATGTCGTATTTACTTACAAAGTCGCCAACAGTGTTTCGCACATAGCTAAACCCATCTTCATAAAGGGTTTCATCATAATCAAGATTGGTAATAAACGAACCGACATTGTATGTTGAACGGTAGGAATGAGTAAAACTCAGGGTCTTAAATATTTTATTCAGTCCTTCGACCTGGGTCACCATTCCATCGTAGCTGATCCGCCAGTTAGGACGGATGAACCGCAAGGAGGGGAACGGATCAAGAGAAACTTTATTTGCATCCTGACCGGTATATGCAGCGATGAATGAGGGGATTAAAACCTGCTGTGACGACTGGCTGTATCCTACCGGGAAATCGGAACCTGAAATGACCACCTGTGGATCGTATTCTTCAGTTTCGTTGGGGATCCGCCGGTTTGCAAGTCTCCGGGCGATGGTAATCCGGTTGGCTTTGAATTGCTGGAATGCTTCGGAAGCCTGTACCCCTTCGCTCCCGATTTTGCTGAATGCCGTCTTCCATGTATTTACCGACATGGTAAAATTCCCCCTGAGGGTCTTGTTTGCCCCGTTGAAAAGTCCGGCATCCCGATCGTAAATATAAAATTCGCTGGTATTTTCGGAATAGGTACGATTGGCATTCACATCAATGCGCAAATCGCCGATGGGTTCGATGTTCGCCCTGAAATCGATATTCTCGATATGGGTCATCTGGTAAGGCAAATTCAGTGTTGAATCGGTAGTGATCCATCCTTTTTCAGCTGCCCGACGGGCAAAATTTCGATCCTGCCAACCCAACAGAAAAGGTAATCCCGGCGCTGTTGTTGAACCTAAACCATTGCTGAAGTTGGCATCGGGGACATATTTGCCCGATCCTAAGAACTTGGGTTCGGGAAGGAACCCCGGCAACATAGTCCCGTCAGTAGTGGAATAGGATACAGATACTGAACGGACTCCCATTAAAATACGGCTGGTACGCCGGGCGATGTCCAGCATGATACTTTCCTTTTGTTCGATCTGTCCGGTAATGCTTACCTGCACATTCGTGTATTCCCGGACAGAGGTAAAGGTAATACGGTTTTCATTGTTCACCTGCACTTCCCCGTCAATCGGTTGTCCGTTTGAATCGGTGAATTTGACCTGTACTGATTCTGTCCCAAGTTTGTGTGTGATGGATTTAGGCACATTGGGTTTCAGGCTCACATTATCGGCATTGTATTTTACCGTTTTGAATCTTGGCGTTTCCTCTTTTTTTACCGGTGCGACCGATCGTTGTGAACGCCCACGCAGCGACCGGCTACCGGCTGTTCCCCGTCCATATTTTTCGTTTGCCTGTTTCAGAAATTTAATTTTGTCGTACAGCGAAATCAGGTTGACTTGTCCATTTAACTGGGCAAGGCGTGAGTTTTCGATCGTATTACCCAACTCGATGGTTGGCGCAGTAAGCGCCCCGGCACTCCAGTCATACATTCCCGTATACCGGGCAGAAGCCGACACCCATTCCAGTCCCGGTAATTTATTAATGGGCAGGGTGTACGAAACATTGAACAAATGGTGATACCAGGTAGGCCTGCCCATATTTAGCAGGTTGGTCATGATCGAGTCGCGTTTCCATTCGTAATCGTCATCTTTCCGGTTGATGCGACCTTCCGGCTCGTCGATACGGGCTGTTTTTTGCGACGAAAAGTCGACTTTAAGGGTTTGCGTCAGGTTGTAAATCAGATCGAGATAATTATTGAGAAGAAAATCCTTGTCGTAAGTGGGTTCAATAATCATGTTCGGGTTGGTGATATTCCGGAGCTGTACTTCGTTGTAATGCCTGTTCAGATCGACCCTGTATGAAATCTGTGAAGGCATGGGATAAAAATTGAAATCCCTGATCAACCGGAAGGCATTCCCTTTTAGAAAACTGATTTTTTTGAACGGTTCTATTTGCTTTGGGACGTTGTTGTAACTGTAGGATAAAAGTCCTCTGTGATCTTTATTAATATTGAACTCGGTATTTACATTCCGGATGAATGTTTCGTTGTATGAATAGGTTAAAGAGAGATTCGCCGGATCGTAAATCCGGGGCTTGTTTTTGCTAAAGGTTTTGTCCACCTTCACATTGGTGAAATTGATGCTGGTCCGGGTTGCCATGTCTTGGGCGAGCTGTTTGAGCGAGTCTTTCTCCGCCTTGTTTTCAATGATCTTCAAGGCATCTTCCATCAGGACATCAGGGTCAAGCGGATTGTACTTCGGATTACTGACCCGTTTAGAGTAGCCGATATACAATGGGATACGCACATTGGCCTTTTCAGGGAAAAATTTTCCCAGTTCGAGATTGGATGAGATGTCAATTTCCGTTAAATCGTCAAGCGCCCGTTCGTTCACTTTCTTATCGATGCTCCCGAAACCGGCAGAGCGGGTACGTCCGGCAAAGGTTACCGAGCCCAGATCGGCCAGACGGGTAGAAACCCGCACATTGGCGGCCCAACCGCCATCCTCATCAAAATCGGTGAGGCGAAGTTCGTTGACCCACACTTCTACTGATTTAGGACCTGTGTTGATGGTTCCCTTTTTGTTGCGGATACCTATCATCATCACTTCGACATTCCCCAAGTTGGGCCGTCCTTTTACATAAATGGTATTTCTTCCGCCCATCCATTCTTCGTCAGTAAGTGCATATATATCGGTAATTTTCAGTCCTGATCCGGCTGTACGTAATTCGGTATCGCGGGCCTGTTTGGCGTTGGTGAATTGTTCCAGCGCTACATTGATCCGATTTTCGTCGGGCCATACGGCATAACGGTCAGCTTTATGATCCCCGTTATACTTGCCGGGCGCAGTTAATTTCAGGGGAACTTCATATTCGTAGTAGTTGTAATTGTAATCGGACCCCATACGCACGAAAAGGTACAGTTCATCGTCGTTCAATGGGTAGCCTTCAATTTCTTCGGCATGTACTTCCATACGCAGGCGTTTATAGGTACGGAAATCGAGGTAAATGCTTTTGTAAGCCGCTTTCGACATTCCCTGCTCTATATTATTGGCTTTCAGCACGAGCGACTGTTCGTTTAACTGGAGTATCTGGGTATTGGCCGGGTCAATCACCCGGTCAATATCCGGAGGGAGAATATAGTTTACCGGTTTTTTGCTCCCGTTCTCTTCAATATTCACAGACGAAATATCGAAAGTTGGAGAGCCAGTCCCGGTTTCCATTTCATCATCGAGTGCGCGTTCATATTTCCGCCAGTCGGCACGCACCAGGTCAAGGGTTGCAAAACGCAAAATGGTCGGGTCTTGAAATCCGTGCATGAACATTCTCATGAACCTGATGGATTTGAAGTCGCTGATCGAACCAAAAACCTGATTGGGTTCCCTGACCGGGATTTTGAACTGATACCAGTCCACTTCCCCCATCTGCCCGTTTTTCAGTTTCACGGAAGCATGCCTTTTGTCAGTGATGTAATTTTCACCAACAACCATGTCTTTTTTCCGGAGACTGATCTTATACTGATAATACCGTTCGTATTCGTTTAACGTATTGTCACTGTTTATGTCCTCAATATCGGGGATGGACGTGGCACTGGTAGCGTAATTTTCTTTCGACATTTCCGAAGTCGGAGAGTTTCCGTCAGGGCCGTTGTAATTCTTATAGCGCTCAAGGATACTTGTTTCAGCCTGGTCTAAATCGGATCCACGGAAATAGTGAAAGTTATCGGATGAAGGATCGTTTTCGGCTTTTGAAAAGGCGTCCTGATCAAGAATGGTGGACAGCGATTGCAGGTAGTTGTCGTAAAAGGCCTTTTCATCATTGTCGCTAATCCCATCGAAACCGACATCCTGGTATTGCCGGCTCTGGATATTGTTATCAAAAGCATTGACCAGCGATTGCTGGGTAGGCACTCGCCCCCAGATGGTAGTATCTACTTTGCTGACTGTTTCACTCGTAGGAAGGCCGTTCTCGAACGACTTTTTGGAGTCTTTCAAAACATCTTCCGAAACTTCGCCCAGGTTAAAATACAGGTCGCCTCCTTCTAATTCGCCATTTTCGTCGTACACGAAGGGATCCATCATCCAAAATTCGATAAATTCGATATTGGCAGTTTCAAAATCAGTGGTTTCAATTTTACGCATAATCCCCGCCCATCGGGTTTCCGGGTTACGAAGGGTACCATCGCTATTCACTCCGGCAGAATAAGGTGTCGGCTTTGAATCGTAGTTGTAAGGTCCGCGTTCTGACGGATAGTAGGCCAGGTCGAGAACGGAAATATTCGTAGGGATACCGGTTGGCAATTCACGATCGGGAAAGATCTCTTTTTGAAAAACTTCGCGCACGAAATGGTTCGATAGCTGTTCTTTATCGTTCTTTAAATGATCGGGCATATTCATGGTAGGCCGGAGCAACACCGGGTCGATGATATACCAGGCGAGCTTGGCACGATTGTAGCCATAAACCAGTTCATTGTCGAGATCAGCTTCGGGGAACAACGGTTGCAACTGAGGAGTACTGGCCAGTACCCATGATTGAGGGCTGGTCATATCAATCGCTGTTTTGGTTGATTCAAAATCGTCGATATAGGCAGCGCCGTCTGATGTGATCACTTTTGAATGCCCCGGGAATAATTGGGCATATTCGGCCTCTACCGAAATAGTTGATATTTCTTTGGTATTAATGAAAGGCAGCTTATCGACCAGCGTCGTCAGCAGTTGTGATTGTGTATTGTACCGCAGGTCCATCCCGACCATCGTGTTTGAGATCGGGTCTTCGCCGTAATCGACTTTCTGCGTAAGCGGGCGTTCCTGCATGTGCAGTAAGGTAGCGCCCAAGTTGAAATTATCACTGAAGGCATAGTTGGCATAGGCCCCCAGCATGGTTTTTCGCTGCATGCTGAACAAATCTTCGCTTTCAGTGGATATTTGGATAGGCGCCCCCGATTCGAGCAGCCCTGAATTGATAATTTTCACCCGTCCCAGTGTATAATCAACGGTGTAGTCAATATTTTCGATCAGTGTTTGCCCCCCGGAAGTAACTTTTACCGATCCACGTGATATGTTGATCGCACTAAGCGATATCTCGGAACCTGACGAACCTTTGAAAGCCCCCTGAAGCCTGAATTTATTGTGTTCGGCATCCTGCTCTGCCCTGGTTTTGGTTGAATCGTACAATGATTGAAAAGTATATTTGTCGGCCAGTTGGTTATTCCCGATTGAGTCGCGGAGATGGCTGCCAAAAGGTTCTGCAACAGGAAAGATAATACGTGCTGTTTTTGAGTTCAGGGTAATCCCGTCGATATAGTCGAAAACCCCGTCGCGTCCCGGGTCAAGTTGCGAATTCAGGTTGTCGAGGTTCATCACGTTTAGCAAGATATGTCCCTGAATCCGTGTATCGGGAAGGTAGTTCACATAAGTACCGGTGGCATCGTTCAGGTAAACAATATCGAGCACAAAATCTTCGCTGGTCAGTTCATAGGCATTCAGGTTGTATATGTTTTTCATCATCAGGTCCCACGAAGGCAGTTTGGGCGAGAGGTTGGTACCTTTTATAAGTTTCAGTACCAATGTTTGCGGTGCATCAATCCCGTCGGTCGAAAATTCACCCACCTGGTAGGTTTTCCCGTTGGCGGTATAATTGAATGCCACCGCCAATACCTCGTCGGTGTTGAGGGCCGAATTCAGCGAGATGTATCCCAGGTTCAGGTTAACGGTATATTCTGATTCATTCAGCTTACGGGCCTGTTCAATTTTTTCATAATCGTTGCCACCGGTAAAACCGTACGATTTCAGTGGAGACAAGGTTTGGTTGATCTTTTCCGCATCGCGGATACCGGTATAGGTGGTGGTAATTTCCCGGTACAGATTGTTTGCGTCGTTAAACGGGTATACATTTTCAGGATATGGGAACCCGCTGTTTTCAGCAAATGCGGGAATGTTGTTGTAAATATTGGGTTCATGTTCTCCCAAGTCCATGAAGGCAATGATGTTGCGTGCTTCCTGAAAATTGCTGGTTTTGTTGGTCACCCAGACTTCAATTTTATTGATGGTGACCGACGACTGGATAATGGGCAGGTTTTTCAAGGCCTGATCGTAATGGTCACGGAAATACTGGGAAAGGAAGAAATGACGGTTGGCATCGTAATCAGCCACATCAATATCGAAGGTGGTTTTCTGTGCGCCCCCTTCCGTTTCAACAACTTTGGTTTCACCCTTGTTTTGCGAGAAAATGGTGGTCAGGTTCAGTTTCCCGAATTGCATTTCAGCTTTAACCCCGAACAGGTTTGAACCTCCGGTTATCAGCGAGCCATTCAGGGGCAGCGACACATTCCCTGCCTCAATTTTTTTCAGTATTTCGTCTTCAGTGCCTGAATAGTCGATATTCATTTTGTTCTCGTAATCGAAAGTGGCTTCGGTGTTGTAGTTCACCCGCATCTGCATTTTTTCGCCGATCTTTCCCATCACGTTCATTTGTATCTTCTGGTCGAAGTCGAAGGTTGGCGTTTTACGCAGGTTTTCGGGCAAACTGTAGTTTTCGGTAGTGTTCATCTGGTACCCGAAACTCACTTCAACGTATCCCTGCGGTTTGATGTCGATGCTGTTCCCGCCAAATATACGGTTGAAGGCTTCGCCGCCAACGGTGAGCCGGGGTGCAAGCGCCCCCTGGTTTTCCAAATCCTGAATCTGGCGCTGCTGCCTCCAGTAATCTTTTATCGACTGTTCCACGTCGAATTTCAGGTAATCGTCGGCTGACATGCTTTTGGGCAAACGGTAGTTCAGTGAGCCTATTTTCTCGTAAAAGGTATATTCTCCTGAAACGGGATCGTATTGAATTTCGGTTTTTACATTTGAAGGCCTTTTCAGAAAAAGTCCCGAACTGTCTTTTTTGTCAGGAAAAACAAACTCGGGCTGGTCTTTAAACGGATAAGGCAATACCCCGGTAGTGTCAATTTCCGGGGTATCGGGTTTCTGTGTGAAAATATACGGAAAATGGTTATTGTCCGAGTGAAAAGTTGCTGCCGGGGGATTTCCCCAGACCGACAGGATGAGCATGATAAAAAACAAAAGAATGATGTTTGTATAGAACCGTTTCAATCGTCGACCTTTTTCTGAATTATAAGTTTTTTAATGCCTGCTTGATCAAATCTTCGACTGAAAGCCCGGGATGTATCCCTAAAATCCGGTCAATTTCCTTTTCCACCGGCTTTTTCGCGAAGCCAAGCATCACTAATGCTGATAACGCTTCATTTCGTATTGTATTGTCCGGCGAACTTAAAATTTGTTCACTGGCAGATACTTTCCCGATTTTGTCTTTCAGATCGATGATGGTGCGTTGTGCCGTCTTGGCACCAATGCCTTTAATACTTTGCAACAGGCGTATATTTTCGTTCAGAATAGCTGTCTTTATTTCGTCGGGAGTAAGCGACGAAAGCATCATGACCGCAGTATTAGCCCCAATGCCGTTCACCGAGATCAACAGACGGAACAGCTCCCTTTCATTTTCTTCGGCAAAACCGTACAAAATATGCGCATCTTCGCGAATGACCTGGTGAAGGAACAAAAGGGTTTGCTCCCGTCCGTTCAACTTTGAATAGGTGTAAAGCGAAATATTGACGGAATAGCCGACCGAATTGGCTTCAATAATCACCCGGGCCGGTTTCAGAACAACGATATTCCCTTTTATATATTCGTACATAAATCCCGGCTTATAAAATGTTGTCATCTTCGGTCTGCAGGTCGATAGCTTCGTCTACCTGGCTGGGGTTGATTTCGTATTTACGTAAGGGATTTTTCGAGATTTCAGCATAAATTTCCCGGTTTTTGTAGATGTCGCAAGCCAGGTACAATGCCTGCCGGAACGAGTCGGGCGATGCTTTGTCTTCGCCGGCAATATCGTAAGCCGTACCATGTGCCGGCGAGGTACGGATGACCGGTAAGCCGGCTGTATAGTTGACCCCTTTTTCGAAAGAAGCCAGTTTGAACGGGACAAGCCCCTGATCGTGATACATGGCCAGAATCGCATCAAACTTGACATAATCTCCCGAACCAAAGAAACCGTCGGCAGGATAAGGGCCAATGGCCAGAATCCCCTCTTCCCTGGCTTTCTCAATAGCCGGGATGATGATTTCCTTTTCTTCACTGCCCAGCAAACCACCATCGCCTGCGTGCGGGTTCAATGCCAATACGGCAATGCGCGGTTTTTTTATGCTGAAGTCTTTTTCGAGGCTCGAAGAAATGATTCTCAGCTTGCGCAGGATGCTATCCTCAGTAATTCGTTTCGAAACTTCGGCAAGCGGCGCATGTCCAACCACAACACCTATTTTCATGATTTCACTGACCATCAGCATCACGTAATCCTTTACATGGAACTGCTCGGCCAGGAATTCGGTATGCCCCGGAAAATGAAATTTTTCAGACTGAATATTGTCTTTGTTGATGGGGGCGGTTACCAACGCATCAATTCCCCCCAGTTTCAGGTCCTCAACCGCTTTCTCGAGCGCCATATACGAAGCCTCGCCGGCCATTTCATTCGAACGGCCCAGTTCCACACGGATGTTGTCGTCGGAACAATTGATGATGTTGGCCTTTTTCGGATCGGCTTCTTTTGCCGTGCGTATGGTGTTAAACGTAAAACTTTCGAGGTCAAGTGCTTTACGATGATAAGCTGCCACCTTGGGCGAACCGTAAACTATGGGCGTGCATATTTCCAAAATACGCGGTTCCATCAGGGTTTTGATGATTACTTCATACCCAATCCCGTTGATATCGCCCTGGGTAATTCCTATTTTAATTTTATCATGTTTCATACGTAAATAATTTCTATTAAATGAGCCTTTAAAGCCCATATGTTGTTTAAAATCAATAATTTTTAGAACTACAGACAAAAGAAAAGAAAGCACTTGTCTTTAAAGCAAATGCACGGTTA
>JAVEYG010000063.1:0-14633 GCA_034003625.1 Prolixibacteraceae bacterium
ACGATAATAAAAGTATTGCTGGCCAATATGACACCAAGGGCTTTCCTTCCTCAATCAGATCCATCTCCTAATGACGGACAGTTAAGCCTTTTACTAAATTTTGAAAACTAAAACGGGAGATGGTCAAATATTGTGTTTTATAATATTAATAAAGATGATCTTCCTTTCCCAACTCTTCTTTACTGATCTTCGTTTTGTTCATCGATTTCCAGGTGTACCAGATATACCCGAGTACAAACGGCACAGCCAGCGACACATAGCTCATGGCTGTCAAAGTATAATGACTTGACGAAGCATTCTCAATAGTCAGAGAAGATTGCAGGTCGTGAATTGACGGATAAAATGAAGTATTATTGAAACCCGCCAGCAACAAAAGCATCCAAACGGTTAAAACTGTTCCGGCGCCTGCAAACCAAATTCCTTTGGTCGATCCTTTAAGCAACGCAGATGCAATTCCCCACAGCACTCCAACAACTCCAATCAGTAAAAGAACAGCTACCAGCGGCATCGCCAGCAGGTTGTGCAGGTATTTATGCTTTTCCATGAAAACGTCTCCGGTTTCAGGATGATAGGCAAAACCATCCTTCAGGATTAATACAATCAGAAAATACAGGAAGAACACGAGAAATGGAACGGCATTGTATAATAAATGCCTTTTTGAACGCACAAGCATTTCATTGCTTTCCACCGAATTCATAAAATAGAGTAACCCCAGCACGCGGGCAAGGAAAAACACCGACAGGCCCAGCGCCACATTGTGAAAGGTAAGCACCGCTTCGAGGCCGCGAAACGGCGTTGCCCAGATTACATTATTCAGTTCATTCAGGCTGAACATGGCCCCGTTAAAGAAAGTACCAACGGCTGTTCCAACCAGGATTGTTCCAAACAAACCATTCAGGATAAGAAACCATTCGTAGGTTTTTGCTCCCAGAAAATTATTTGGCTTTTTACGAAACTCGTACGAAACGGCCTGGATGACAAAGAAAATAAGAATAGCAAACCAAACCCAGTAAGCGCCGCCAAACGAAGTAGCATAAAACAGGGGAAACGAAGCAAAAAATGCGCCCCCGAAAGTCACCAGCGTGGTAAACGTAAATTCCCATTTGCGCCCCAGCGTATTAATCAGCATGCTGCGTTCGGTATCGGTTTTGCCAATGGTGTAAATCAGGGTTTGCCCGCCCTGAACAAAAGTCAGGAATACAAACAACGCCCCCAGCAACGACACAATGATCCACCAATATTGCTGCAATACAAGATGTGATAACGATTCAAACATTATTTGTTCCCTCCTTCTTCTTTATGTGGCCCGATTTTGATTTGTCGAAGCATGATTTTTATTTCAGCAATAAGCAATGTGGTAAATACTGCAAAGAACAACCAGAATGTGACCATCACAGCACCCGAACTGATTCGTGTCACAGCGGCCATGGTCGGCATCAAATCCTGTATCACCCAGGGCTGTCGGCCCACTTCGGCCACTACCCAGCCCGCCTGACTGGCCAGGTAAGCTAAAGGAATACTCCAGATTGCAGCCCTCAGAAACCATTTTTTATTCTGAATGGTCCTTTTGGTCACAAACCAGAATGAAAGGATAAAAAACAGGATAAACCATCCACCCAGCACGACCATGAGGTGAAAACTGTAAAACGAAAGTGGTACACTTGGAATGAGTTGGTTCACATCGGTAATGTACCCATAGCCAAAATATTTGAAATAATTGTCCTGAAAACTTTTGCTCATGAATTCCGTTTTCAGGCTGTCGGCCCGCGCTGTTTCACCGGCCTTCTTTGCATCTTTGAAATCTTTCAGTTTTTGAATGGCAATTTTTCCTCTTTCAATTTTTTCCTGAGCTGAAATAATGCCATACTTCGGATTGCCTTTGATCAGGTCGTTCACGCCAGGCACAAAGGCATTCCAGTCGAGAAAGGCCATATACGAAAGCACATTCGGAATTTCGATGATCATATTGAAGTCCTTCAGGTTCTCGTTCTCCGGGTCGGTCTCGGTTCTCGACATCACCCCGAAGGCAATCAGCCCGGCCCCTTCGCTGCCGTTGTAAAGGCCTTCAAAAGCGGCAAATTTCATGGGTTGGTGGTGAGCAATCTGCCGGGCCGAACTATCTCCTGTCAAAACGGTGTAAACCGACGACAGAAAGCCAAATACTGCAGCCACAGCAATGCTTTTTCTGGCGAACGACAAATCTCTTTTTTTCAGTAAAAACCAAGCCGATACGCCAATTACAAAAATGGAGGCCAACACGAAACTGGATGAAGTGGTGTGCAAAAATTTGTGTACCGCCATCGGAGAAAACAAAACATCCCAGAAGTTCATCATTTCATTTCGTGCTGTTTCAGGGTTGAAGACCATCCCGACTGGTTTCTGCATCCACCCGTTGGCAACCAGTATCCACAGCGCCGAGAGGTTCGCCCCGATAGCCGTCAGCCAGGTGGCCAGCAAATGAAATTTCCGGCTGACTTTATTCCACCCGAAAAACATGACCGCGATAAAAGTCGACTCCATGAAAAAGGCAAAAATACCTTCGATCGCCAGTGGGGCGCCAAAAATATCGCCAACAAACCAGGAATAATTCGACCAGTTAGTGCCAAATTCAAACTCAAGAATAATCCCGGTAGCTACCCCGATGGCGAAATTAATGCCGAAAAGGGTCATCCAGAATTTGGTTATCCGCTTCCATTCAGGGTTCCCGGTACGAACGTAAATGGTTTCCATGAAGGCAATAATGAACGTAATCCCCAGGGTGAGCGGGACAAAAATCCAATGGTACATCGCAGTGAGCGCAAATTGTGCCCGCGACCAGTTTACCAGTGATAAATCGATTGTTTCAAGCATTGATTTTTATTTTTTAGGTTCTGTTAATTGTTCCAGTACAAAATCGCCCCGTTGCTGGTCGTCTTCAAAATTACTTTTCAGAAAATTGGGAAAGAAAAAAAGTTTCAGAATGGCAAACATGATAAAAAGCTTTACCAGGATGATAATCCAAACCTGTTTTCCCCAGCCTGAAAGATTTTTAAACCCATCGACATAGAATTTCAGGATACGGTACGGCAATGTGTGTTTCATGATCGGTCTTTTGGTCTTTTTAAAATTAAAACAATTTCTGCGTTTAATTGCGATTTTAAGTGGATGTTCTGCAATAAAAACAGGAATTGAGATTCGTTTAGTTAAACATTAACCGGATAAAATTGTTTGGAATGTCGAGGAAATTCAGAAAGATTCATAAGTAATTTTTGTAACTTACGGCAACAACCTTTTTAACTCATTTAGGATGAATACAAAACTGGGGGTTTTATTTCTTTCGTTTCTGATGGCCTTTACAGCCCGTGGTCAGATCAATCCTGCCGGCGACCCGGAAATCGGGGTGGTTGAGCATTTGGACGAATACCTTCCGACCGATATTTATATTACCGGGGAAGACTCAAAAACGGTAATGCTTACCGATTTAATTGATAAACCGACCATCATCAATTACGTGTATTACCGTTGCCCGGGCATTTGCAGCCCGTTGATGGAAGGCCTTGCCGAAGTCATGGACAAATCGGACCTTGTAGCTGGAACCGATTACCAGGTACTTACCATCAGTTTCGATCCTTCGGAAACCATTGATCTGGGAATACGAAAAAAGGCCAACTACCTGAACCTCGTCAACAAAAAGGAAGAAATTGCACGTGGCTGGCATTTCTTTGTTTCCGACAGCGCCAGCATTGTAAAAGGCACTAAGGCAGTCGGTTTTAATTACAAACGCACCGGGAACGATTTTTTACATGCTGCATCGGTAATGATTATTAGTCCCGACGGAAAAATCACCCGCTACCTGAACGGGCTTTACTTTTTACCTTTCGAATTCAAGATGGCGATTGTCGAAGCATCGAAAGGCAGGTCGGGGCCAACCATCAACAAAATCCTGCAATTCTGCTATTCATACGACCCGGTGGGGCAAACTTATGTGCTCAACGTAACCAAAGTTGCAGGCATCCTGATTCTTTTTATCGCAGTGGTAATTTTCCTGATCCTGGTTTTCAAACCGAAAAAGAAACCGGCTTAATGATTTTTGAACAATTTATAACCATATCACAATTTCGCAATTCAACAATCTGACAATTCAGCAATAATCTTCAATTTATGCAAACAGCTACCATTCCGACCGATGTAAGTTATCTGGAATACCGGAAACACAAAGGCATTTTTAACTGGATTTTTTCGACCGACCACAAACGGATCGGCTTATTGTACCTGTATTCCATGATGGTATTGTTCCTGGTGGGCGTAGCGCTGGGGCTTGCCATGAAACTGGAACTGATTGCCCCCGGAAAAACTATCATGGACGCGCAGGATTACAATGCAGTATTTACGGTCCACGGGGTAATCATGATTTTCATGATTGTTATTCCCGGCCTCCCGGCAGTTTTCGGGAACTTCCTCTTACCCATTATGATCGGCGCCAAAGATGTGGCCTTCCCAAAACTGAACCTGATGTCGTGGTACATATACATTTTGGGAGCCATTCTGGTTATTGCCTCAGTTTTATTTGGGAATGGGACCCCCGATACCGGGTGGACGTTCTACGCACCTTACAGCTTCAAATCGGGGACCAACCTGCTCCCGGCAATTTTTGGGGCATTTGTGCTTGGTTTTTCATCTATCCTGACGGGTTTAAATTTCATTGTCACCATTCACCGTATGCGCGCACCGGGGATGACCTGGCTGAAAATGCCCCTGTTCCCCTGGAGCCTGTACGGCACTGCATGGATACAGTTGCTGGCAACCCCGGTGGTCGGAATCACCTTATTGCTGATCATCCTGGAACGGGTTTTTGGCATCGGGGTATTTGACCCGGCGCTCGGCGGCGACCCGATCTTATACCAGCACCTGTTCTGGATTTATTCGCACCCGGCCGTATACGTGATGATCCTTCCGGCTATGGGCGCCATTTCTGAAATTATTCCAACTTTTTCGCAAAAACATATTTTCGGGTACAAGGCCATTATCGCGTCAACCATGGGAATTGCATTTGTGGGCTACTTCGTTTGGGGCCACCACATGTTTACCTCGGGGATGAGTGGTACAGCCCAGTATGCTTTTTCCATTCTTACTTTTTTGGTTGCCATACCGAGCGCGATTAAAGTGTTTAACTGGATTTCGACCATGTACAAAGGGTCGATCAACCTGCAAACTCCGTTTTACTGGGCCGCCTCGTTTATCTTTGTATTCATGATCGGCGGTTTGTCGGGACTGGTCGTAGGCGCACTCGCAACTGACATTTATGTACACGATACCGCTTTCGTAGTTGCCCATTTCCATTTTATTGTGTTTGGAGGGGTTGGCTTCTCATTTTTCGGGGCAATTCATTACTGGTTCCCCAAAATATGGGGGCGTATGTACGATGCAAAATGGGCCAACACCGGCTGGATGATTTTCTTTACCGGCTTCCTGGCATTGTATTCGCCAATGTTTTATCTGGGGATGCAGGGGATGCCGCGCCGGTATTACGATTATCTTGACGAATTTCATGCCGCCAATATCCTCTCCACACTCGGTTCGTGGGTTATGACCTTTGGACTGGTGATCATTATCATCAATCTGGTCCGCTCGGCAAAACACGGCCCAAAAGCAGAAGTGAACCCGTGGAACGGGAAAACCTTAGAATGGACAGTGCCATCGCCACCGCCAGTTGAGAACTTTGAGAAAACACCGGTTTACGGAGAAAAAGATGGCCCGTATGAATACTAAACCTGAAAAATTTATGGAACAAACGATTATTCACCACGACAGCCATTACGATCCGGAGGCATCGAAAATCGGGATGTGGTTATTTATTTTTACCGAACTTCTTTTATTTGGCGGCCTGTTCATCATTTATTCGGTTTACCGGTTCATGAACCCCGAAGCTTTTCATCTGGCAGCCGAAGAGCTGGATACCACAATCGGCGCCATTAATACCATCATTTTGCTGGTCAGCAGTATGACTATTGCCATGGCAACTTCTGCCATTCAAAACAAAAACATCAAACTAACCCAAACCCTGCTGGGAATTACAGTAGTACTTGCCCTTGTTTTCCTTGTAAATAAATATTTTGAATGGGGCGCCAAATTTGAACATGGTATCTTCCCCGGGTCGGAACACCTGATTAACGACATGAGCAAAGGAGAAATTCTTTTTTTCGGGCTTTATTTTGTGATGACAGGGCTCCACGCATTGCACATCGTAATCGGAATGGTTTTCATTATTTTTGTAATGGCGCTTGTGGCCAAACAAAAAGTGCATCCCGAACGTTATGCACTGCTCGAGAATAGCGGGCTGTACTGGCACTTAGTCGATGCGATCTGGATTTTCCTGTTCCCCCTGTTCTACTTAATCACTTAAATAACCGATACCATGAGCAACGAAAAACACCATATTGTACCTTACCGGACATATATTTTGATCCTGCTGATCCTGATCGTATTAACCTTTCTCTCGATTGCCATCACCCGTATTGAGCTGGCCGAATACACCGTTGCCGGAGCGCTGGTTTTTGCTTCGGTAAAAACATTTCTGGTGCTTACTTTTTTCATGCACCTGAAATTCGACAAACCATATATGCGTATCATGGTAGGCTTCGTGCTCGCTGTTTTCCTGGCAGTCATCATTATTACTTTTCTTGACTATTATTACAGATAGACCACTATGTATATTTTAGCAAATACAACTCATGCCTCCAATATGGTCGAAGGGGTCGACAAGGCTTTCTTACTGATCCTCGGGGTTTCATTCTTTTTTCTGATCGGGCTGACCATTGTCATGCTGGTATTTATATACAAATACAACCGGAAACGAAATCCTCAGGCAACCCAAATCAAGGGAAGCAATACGCTGGAAATTGTTTGGACGGTAATCCCTACCATCCTGGTACTGATTATGTTTTATTACGGTTGGGCAGGATGGAAACCCATGACCAAAGCGCCGGAGGATAGTTTCCACATCACGGTGAACTCCCGTATGTGGAACTTTACTTTTGAATACGAAAACGGGAAAAAAACCGACACTCTGTTTATCCCAAAAGACAAACCTATAAAATTAAACCTTCGGTCGATGGACGTGATCCACAGCGTGTACATCCCGGCCTTCCGGGTAAAACAGGACGTGGTTCCCGGAACCGAGAAATTCATGTGGTTTGTTCCGCAAAAAGAAGGTATTTATGAACTATTCTGCACCGAATACTGCGGATTACAGCATTCGTACATGTATAACTGGGTGAAGGTAATGCCGGAAGAAGATTTTAATAAATGGTACGTCGATACTACTAAAAAGGCAATAGCCGTGGTCGATTCGCCAACCGCTTCAGGAAAACGGATTATGACCAATATCGGATGTTTTGCCTGCCACTCGCTTGATGGCTCCAAGCTGGTAGGGCCCTCTTTTAAAGGAATATACGGAAGCGAACGTACCGTAATAACCGGAAAAGAGAAACGCCAGGCAGTGGCCGATGATGAGTACATCCACCGTGCCATCTTCGACCCGAATGCCGACATTGTGGAAGGTTTCAGCAAAGGCATGATGCTTCCTTATACAAATCAGTTGAGCGAAGAAGATGTTAAATTGATCATTGAATACCTGAAAACACTTTGATGCACCGGTTGCGATTTTTCGATTGTATAAAAATTATCATGGAACTGGGCAAAGTGCGTATTTCTTTGCCCGTTTCGTTATCGGCCCTTACCGGGTATGTCCTGATGACCGGAAGAATCGGAGCCGACGGTTGGCTGCTCACTTTAGGCGTTTTTCTGATGTCGTGCAGTTCGGGCGCCCTGAACCATCTGCAGGAATACAAGACCGATGCCCTGATGCCCCGTACGAAAAACCGCCCCATTCCATCGGGCAGAATAAGCACATGGGCTGCATTAGGTGTGTCATTAGGATTTTTTGCCGCCGGGATGAGTATTCTCATAGTCAATTTTATTCCCATTGCATTCATTGCAAGTTTCCTTACCCTGCTGTCGTACAATGCGGTTTACACCCCTTTGAAAAAAATTACCGCTTTTGCAGTGGTCCCCGGATCATTGGTTGGCGCCTTACCGCCTTACATTGGCTGGCTGGCTGCTCACGGCAGTATTTCCGACACCCGTATCTTCTGGGTGGCCCTGTTCTTTTTCATCGGACAGATACCTCATTTCTGGCTGCTTTTGCTCATGTTTGGCAAAGAATACAGCCTGGCCGGTTACCCGACACTTCGTACCATATTTTCAGAAAGCCAGATCAAACGGCTAAGTTTTACATGGATACTGGCAACCATTGGGTCTGCCCTGATCATTGCCCTGAAAATCATGCAAGGGCACACCGCAAGTTTTATCCTGCTGTTCTATATTTTCTATCTGCTTTTTTCCTTGTCGGTTTCATTGTTCATCAGGAAAAACCTGGAACCACGGCCCGCATTCTTCAAGCTGAATTTCCTGTATCTCTTAATGATGGTCTTTTTGATTACGGATGCAATATTACATACCTGAAAATTGGGAACAAAAAATTTCCATAAATTGCCATTATTGTGATCATCAACAAAACACCGGAACTCGACAATTTTGGGAAAGCGCTTTTCGCGGGTGCCGGTATCATTGCCGCTACGATTGGCTTTGCATCGTAAAAAGCATTTTCCAATGTGATAAGCGGGATTTTCATTTTGATATTCAAACCATTCAGAGTGTCCGATACCATTGAATTAAATAATGGAGAGAATATATAGTCACCTTTCGCACCTGTGCTTGGGGCGCCAGCAACGATGACGCATTTGTACTATGCTGCGATTCGATTGAAGAAATCAAAAAACATTTCGACCGGGAAGGCATCGAAATACCATTCCCGTACCTACCATCGTAATGAAAAACAGAAACGGGAGAATGCCCGTCAGTGTGTAAATAAGTCACAGGCTTTTTGCAAAACATTTTCCCGGCAACATTGTTTATTTGTCAGGTATTCAATGTCAAACAGATGAAAAATCATACAAATATGTTTTTAACCGGATTACTATCAGGCATCCTGCTGACCATTCTGGCAGCTATTTGGATTCTTCCGAAAATACTTTTTATTGAAAGTGAAAGCAAGTACAGTTTTGAAGAAACAGCATCGCTGATCAGCTCCGGGACTACCGAGAACGGATGGGCCATGCCGCACCAATACGATCTTCAGGCAACCATGAAGAAACATGGGTTTGAAGTGCGCCCGGTAATTGTTTTTTCTGTTTGCAGCCCTGTTTTGGCAAATCAGATACTGGGAAGCAACGACGACCGGGTTGTTTCGGCCATGATGCCTTGCCGGATTTCCATTTACCAAAAGAACGATGGTAAAACATACATTTCACGAATGAATGCCGGATTGTTTTCAAAACTGATGGGAGGAAAAATAAAAAAGGTTATGACCGAAGCCGGGGCTGGAAGCGAACAAATTCTGAAACCAATAATTGTTAACTAATATGATCCGAACTACCATGATTGTCCTGCTTTTTGCAACAGGACTGCTGGCCTGTCAGCCGGGTGCAAAAAAAAGTCAGGAGACCGGGACTGTTCCGGAAAAAGAACTGGTCGAGATCACCTTCAAAGTGGAAGGTATGACCTGCGACCACTGCGAAATGTCGATCCAGAAAGGAGTTGGGGAATTGCCCGGCATTCAATCGGTACTGGCCAACCATGAAGATTCAACAACGGTAGTACGGTTCGACAAATTGCAGGCGAACGAGGACGAAATTAAAAAAGCCATCGAAAGACGCGGATATATAGTAAAAAGCAGGATATAAAACTTGTTTTCCCCATTGCCCAAAGCGTTGTTTTTTCCCGTTTCAGGACTTCATTTCTGATCCTGTTTGACACTTTTCATTCCCCGGCAAAATTCTTTGTTCACCTTCTTTTTTCCGCCATTCGGGGAATTTTTTTTAGCCCTTTGTTTTTTGTCATTTACTTTTGTACATGTAATTTGGTTTGGCAAGCTGTTTGACTGGTATATACCATTGGTTTGAAAAACACAAAAATTTTCAGGAACAGGTTTCGGGCTACAATACGATATCAGGTACACCCGTTTTAACCTCAGAAAATAATCCTGAGAATTTTTTTTATCGAAGCAACCATTTTCAAACAAGTTTGTCTATTGAAATAGAAAACAGGAACAAGCGGGGGAAATCCTTCGAAAACAGAAACAATATTCAGAAAACAGAAACGGACAATGAAAACAATGTTCATTTTATTTACTTTAGTATGTGTTGTCTTTCAACTGTTTGCCAACAGTAACGGCACACACGAAATAAAGGGAAGGGTGGTCGATAAAACTACCGGGGCTCCGCTGGAAGGAGTGACAATAAGCGTATCCGACACAAAAATCCCGATTGGCACGATCAGTGATGAAAAAGGGGAATTCAGTTTGTGGAATATTCCGGCAAACATGAACCTGAAATTTAGCATGGATGGGTACAAAGCTGTATTTCTTGATCCGGCAAACGGGCACATCCCCGGTGATGACCCTTCTTTTGTAGTAGAACTGGAAAGCAAAGGAGAAATGAAAAAGAGATTATCCATCGGGAACCTGCTAAAAAACAAAAAAGCAGCTACTGATTTATCGGCATTTGCAGAAAAATAGGAGATTGATTGGGTTTATCAATCCAATCTCCTCTTAATTTTCTACCTGATTGTTCACCGAATCAATAAAATCCAGAATTTCTTCTTTTCCGGCCCCATTCTCCGCCGAACTGATAAACGAAGTTGGCAACTCGGTCCATATTTCCAGCAGTTGTCTTTTATAAGCGTTGATGTTTTTGTCGAGACTGGTTTTTCCCAGCTTGTCGGCTTTTGTGAAAATAATGGCAAAAGGAATGGCATTCTCACCCAGCCACATCATGAATTCAGAATCAATCTTCTGTAGTTCATGACGCGAATCGACCAAAACAAAAAGGCAATAAAGGTTTTCCCTTTTCAACACATAATCCGAAATCAATTTTTGGAATTTGTATTTGGCCGTTTTCGACACTTTTGCATAACCATATCCGGGCAGGTCTACCAGGTACCACGAATCGTCGATACTGAAATGATTAATCAGCTGTGTTTTACCCGGCTTCTCCGAAATCTTTGCAAGTTTTTTCTGGCCTGTCAACATGTTAATAAGTGACGATTTCCCGACATTCGACCGGCCAATAAAAGCATACTCGGGACGGTCAGGAGAAGGGCATTTCCTGACATCGGTATTGCTAATAATGAATTCTGCCTTTTTGATCATGTCACTTCTGTTTTATCTACCGCTATCTTTTGTCACCCTGAGCGCAGCAAAGGGCCTGTTCCCCAGTGGCAAGATTCTTCGCTGTGCTCAGAATGCCAATGGAGTTTCTTATTCAATGTATACTTCCAATAATTTTACGGCACCTGATTTTGGAATCAGCTTTAGGTTTTCGAGAGCGGCAGGGATCAACACTGTCTCTCCCTGGCTTACCATTTCGGTCCCTCCTTCGTATGCAATTTCGTAATTGCCTTCGAGGCAAATATAAATTACAAACGAGTCTATATTATTATAATCTTTTTCTATTGACTGATTGAACGACAAAACATTGGTTGTGAAATATTCGCAACTGACGATTTCTGAAGATTCGTTCAGTTTTTCTTTGTAATCTGTTTTATATTTTTCCTGAAGGCTGAAATCAATGGCGCCAAGTGCCAGATCGGTATGCAGTTCACGGGTATTCCCTTTATCGTCGCGACGGTCGTAATCGTAAATACGGTACGTCACATCCGATGTTTGCTGAATTTCAGTTAATAAAATGCCTTTCCCAATAGCATGGACCCTTCCAGCCGGAATAAAGAATACATCACCAGGCAGTACTTCTTCAAAATTTAATATCTCCATTAAATTTCCTGCTTCCAGAAATTCCAAATACTTTTCTTTATCAACGACCTGGTTGAAGCCTGAATTTAGTTTAGCGCCTTTATCAGACTGAAGCACGTACCACATCTCCGTCTTGCCATATGCATGATGCCGCTGTTTCGATAAATTATCGTCCGGATGAACCTGGATCGACAAATCATCGTTGGCATCAATGAATTTTATCAGCAGGGGAAATTCAAGGCCAAAACGCTCATATATCTTTTCGCCAAGCAGGTCTCCCATGTATATCTCAGCCAATTCCTGCAAATCGTTTCCGGCCAGATAGCCATTGGCAACCACCGAAATATTTCCTTCTACAGCCGATATTTCCCAGCTTTCTCCACAATTGGGCAAATTACCGAAGTCCTTGTTCAAAACAGTTTTTATCTTATCCCCTCCCCATATTTTTTCTTTATAAAAGGGTACAAATTTCAGCGGGTATAATGTTTCCATAAATCGTTATATAAAAGCCCCCTTTCTTATTCCCCAAAAGGGAAAAAGGTGGCTGCACTATTTCAATACTTTCAATTAACTTCTTTCTGCCAATATCTCCTCCCCTTTGAAGAAGCCGGGAAGGGCTTTCTTAGAACTCAAAATCAACAGCTGCCCGGTCAACGGCATGATTTCCTATCAATTCGGCCACTTTCAAATGGTCGGGATGTACCCGATAAGTATCCAAACCCTTAATCGACTCAAAATGGGCAATCAAACAAATATCAAACGATTTGGCAATCAATTGGTAATTTGTGCCAACTTCAATATATTTCAATTCGTCAATTTTTCCTTTCAGTCCCAGTAAAGCTATTTTAATTTCTGAGATGGCCGTACTTTTTTCCTGATCAGAACCGTATTCTTTCAATTTAAACAATACAACGTGATTAACCATGTTTATATATTTACATTATTTCCGGCGAAGGTACTATTTTCTGTCCGCTTATCCATGAGTATACCTTTTTAATGGGTTAAATAGAATAGGTTGCGTATATTTGATAACAAAAAAATCGAAATATGCTGGTAATCGGTATTGCAGGAGGCACCGGATCGGGAAAAACTACCGTGGTACGTAAAATCATGGAACAATTCAGCGAAGGTGAAGTAGCTTTTTTGTCGGTCGATTCATATTATTACGACAGCAGCCATTTGCCTTTGGAGGAACGGCAGAAAATTAATTTTGACCATCCTAATTCCATCGAATTTGATTTATTAATCGAACACGTTAAACTATTAAAAAAAGGCCAGCAGGCTAACGAACCTACCTATTCGTACCTTACCTGTACCCGGCAAGCAGGGACCAATCGTATTGAACCGCGCAAAGTGCTGATCATAGAAGGAATCCTGTGCCTTGCCAACAAACAACTGCGCGACGAAATCGACCTGAAAGTATTTGTCGATTGCGAAGCGGACCTGCGTCTTGGACGCGTCATCAAACGCGATATTATTGAACGGGGGCGCGATGTGCACAAAACACTGGCACGCTACGAAACAACCGTGCGCCCGAGCCATATTCAGTTTATTGAACCAACAAAGAACTATGCCGATATAATTGTTCCGCAGGGAGGCGAAAATATAAAAGCCATCCGCCTGCTTGTTCATTTTATAAAACAATACCTTTAACCAATATGCTTGAAAACTTAAATATTGAAGATGTCCTTTTTATCGACATCGAAACAGCGCCGCAATGCCGGGCATTCAACGAAGTTACTGAAGATTTTCAGAAATTATGGGATAAAAAATCAACGTATTTCCGTACCGAAGAACAAAGCGCTTCCGATGTATACGAACGTGCCGGGATTTATGCTGAATTCGGTAAAATTATTTGCATATCGGCTGGATTTATTATTCAAAAACAGGGAGAACGTTTCTACCGGGTGAAATCGTTTTACGACGATGACGAGAAAAAACTCCTTTCACAATTTAACCTGATGCTGGAAAAATTCACCAGTAACCCAGGTAAAAGGGTTTGTGCACACAACGGCATGGAATTCGATTTTCCGTATATTGCCCGACGTTCACTTATCAACGGGCTGAAACTCCCGAAAATACTGGACATTGCCGGTGCTAAACCCTGGGAAGTAAAAGACCGTCTGATTGACACCCTTCAACTCTGGAAATTCGGCGATTATAAAAACTATACTTCGTTAGAATTACTTTGTGCAGTTTTTGGTATTCCAACTCCGAAAGATGATATTGACGGAAGTATGGTGGCTCGTGTATACTATATGGAAAACGACCTCGACCGCATCATCCGGTATTGCGAAAAAGATACCCTTGCCCTTACCAACCTTTTATTACGCTACAAAGGCGAACCAATTATCCCGACTGAAAACATGGAAGTGGTGGGGTAAATGGGTGCGGAGATTTGTAATCTCCGAAAATTAATTGCGATTACAAATCGCAACACATAGGGTAGGAATATCATCTTTCTAAAATGCACTCAAAAGAAAAGGAAAATAGGAGTATCTTTCTTCCTGTATTTGACAGTAAAAAGAAGCTTATCCACATATCTGGTCATAACCACGGGAGGGGGGTGGCACAAACGCGGTTTAAGGCTTAACAACACGGCAGACTTGGTACGGTTTGCGGTTCAAAATAACGTATGCTAAAAAACAAAAAAAGCCTCGGCTCAAAAGAACCGGGGCTTTGGTAAAGATCGGCAACGACCTACTCTCCCACTGTGACGCAGTACCATCGGCGCTGGCGGGCTTAACTTCTCTGTTCGGAATGGGAAGAGGTGGGGCCCCGCCGC
>JAVEYG010000027.1:0-61696 GCA_034003625.1 Prolixibacteraceae bacterium
TTTTTGTGCCAATATAATTTATTTTTCAAACCGCAAAAATAAGGAAAAACAGGCAGACAGGCTGTATTATTAATAGATTTATGACATGGCTTCCTGTTTTACTGAAGTTACCTCAAAAATTTCAGTCAGGTAATAACAATAACTGGAACAGGTCGTGATGGAAACCAATGCGGCCCTTAAATCCAGCAATCCCTGTCCGGATGTGTTTTAAAAGTTCGAAGATGCCATCTGCCATTGCGCAGTTAAAGAAAGTTGGCACACCAAAGAACCTTTTGAGAGGATAAATATTTTCGGCCAGGGCTGTTTATGGTTTTTAATATCAACATCGTTAGTAGCCAACAATAGCATCGGGACCTTTCCAAAGCCTTTAACAATAACCAAGGTGTACCATTTGTCAGGCTATTCGGGGAATGCAACTTTTACAGCCCCCTACTCAAGATGTAAAAAATTCTTCTTTTTTTATCTTTTTGATAGTGTGATTTTTTTTCTTATACATCCAAGTCATCGAATAGGCAAACAAAGACCACTTATCTATTAATCTGCCGTGTAAATTGTAACGTCCAAACCAGCTCCGGGGAGACAATAAGGACATCGCTTTTACACACAATAAGGTATGGGCCGGGGCCGTTTCGGAAGCAATGCGTTATCGCCAATCAAACAGTTGAGACAGAGGTTAACCACTTCAATCTCCTGTACATTACCAATCTCTTTCACTGCGCCTGAAATATCCATCCGTTATGTAGCTATCCATACGGTTCCGGCCCCTACCGTTTAGTTATACTTCGACAATGTTAATATTGTGAACTGTCAACAGCCATTTTTCCTCCTTTTTGCCCCGGCACCACCGCCGCCAAAGAAGATCATCACCCCCAGCAAAAACCCGAAATTGTACCATACCCCTGAATTGGGGAAAGCATATATTTCGTAGTCGGTAAACAGGCTGATAACAAAACTGAAAAGGATGATAAAACCGTGAAGCAATCCGTGCCAAAACCCGGGCGGGCTTGAAATATCGACGACCGATTGGGTTGCGCAACCTGCAAGCAAAACAGTAATTGCCAGCAACAGGAATGGAGAAATCAGATTTTTTTTCATGACAGTCAGTTTTTTTTGATTCTTATTGATTGATCGAACATTTCCTATCAGTGAGTGCGCTGGCCAGTTTTTCAGGAACCGGTAACAAGCAGTTCTTCAAAAATCAGAAAAAATAAGAAGAAAAAAAATGCTATATGGAAAAGAACAGAATAAATTCAAAAAGACTTTCACCAAACACGAACCACTTAACGGTACATCAACGATTTGAAACCAAACAGTATCTGTGACCGGCCCTTTTCATTGTTGAACAACAGGTTTCATGCAAACTTTCAGTTTTATGGATTGACAACGAAAGAACTTTTAATATATTTACCCTGCCAGAATATCGGGTTCATCGGGGCAGCAGGGAAGAGTATAATCAATCATTTTTAATTTGCTGCTGTGTAATAATGTTTTTTCGATACAAAGGCTATGAATAAGCAAGTGAATGCATTTTTAATTGTATTGCTTTTTCTGTCGTGCAGCCAGCAAAAGAACAAAAGAAATGCCTCGGTTTTTATGCCCGGCGCCGTTGCATCCGAAGGATATACAGTCCCGGCTGACAGCATAACCGAACCGGTCACAATCATTGCCGGGAAACCCAAAGTACACAAGGCCGGTCTTCCCCAGGAAATTCGCTCGGCCTCCCGGCTTATACCCGCCGGAAAACCAAACATTTTCCCTGTCAACTTTCCAAATCCCTGCACTCCCGGCGAAGATGGGTTCCCGTTTCCCCGGGAGATCCATTCAACCGCACAGCCGGCACTTTCAGGCATACCGCAAACAGTTGTTGCAAAAAGTCCGTCTGGGAAAGACGTTAATCCATATAGCTTCATGGCTTTCGGCACCATGCAGGGCCTGAAACACGACCAGGTCAGGTGCATATTACAAGACCGGCAAGGAAACCTCTGGTTCAGCAACGAAGACGGGGTTACCCGTTTCGACGGCAGTGTTTTCACCCACTTTTCGGTCCGTACCGGACTAAGCGCCAATATCGTCCTTTGCATGACGGAAGACCGGGAGGGAACAATGTGGTTTGGCACTTTTGGGGGCGGAGTAACCCGTTTCGACGGAAAATATTTTACCCATTATACTGAAAAGGAAGGATTAAGCAATAACATTGTAAATCATATCATCCAGGATAAAAATGGAAATTACTGGTTTGCTACCTCAGGCGGAGGAGTATCGAAATTTGACGGGAACAAGTTCACCCATTATACTGAAAACGAAGGATTAGGCAGCAACCAGGTCCGTTCCATCATCGAAGACAAGGACGGTTCACTATGGTTTGCCACTTATGGGAATGGAATAAGCCGTTTCGACGGAAAAAGTTTTATGAACTTTACGCCTCATGAAGGGTTCCCTGCCACCTATGTTGCTTCTACGTTTCGCGATAAAGAAGGGAATATCTGGTTTGGCTCTTTTCTGGAAGGAGCTATAAAATACGACGGAAGGTATTTTTATCAATACTCAGGCGAACAGGGGTTAAGTTATGTGAGTGTACTGTGTATGGTACAGGACAACGAAGGGTCGATCTGGTTTGGTACGCTGGGGGGCGGCATCTCAAAATTCGACGGTCGGAATTTTATCCATTTTACCGAAAACGAAGGATTGACCAATAACCGGATACACTGTTCGCTGATCGACAAACAGGGCAATTTATGGTTCGGCACACGCGATGGAGGATTGCTGAAATACAACGACGCATTGTTTTCCCATTATACAAAAAACGATGGACTGGGCGACAGCAAGGTGATGAGCATCATCATCGACAGGAAGGGAAATTACTGGTTCGGTACACTGATACACGGAATTACCAAATACGACGGTCAAATCTTTTCCTGTTATAACTTCAAGGGAGGCAGATTAAACCACTGGATTTACGATATTCAGGAAGATGCGGAAGGAAATATATGGATTACCACTGAGAATGGCGGTATCATCCGGTTCGATGGGGAAAACCTGTACAACTATACGCAGGAAGAAGGGCTTTGCAGCAATGTGACCCGTTGCATCATCCACGACC
This sequence comes from Prolixibacteraceae bacterium, assembly GCA_034003625.1. Taxonomy (GTDB): domain Bacteria; phylum Bacteroidota; class Bacteroidia; order Bacteroidales; family Prolixibacteraceae; genus GWE2-42-39. The sequence continues at coordinate 3,101 of JAVEYG010000027.1, forward strand.
GAAAGGGGAATCTCTGGATTGGCAGTTTCGGAAAGGGGGTATCAAAATTTGACGGTCGCCGCTTTGTAAATTATTCAACCCGATCGGGGCTTAGCAGCAACCGTGTCTTGTGTATGTTGGAAGACCGGCACGGGGCAGTCTGGTTCGGCACCGACGGCGGCGGAGTAACCCGTTACGACGGAAAAACATTTACACATTTCACGAAAAAAGAAGGACTTAGCCACAACTCCGTATCCAGCATATTGGAAGATACCGATGGCAATATCTGGTTTGGCACATTGGGTGGAGGGGCTATCCGGTACGATGGGAAATACCTTACTACCTTTTCCGAAAAAGACGGACTGACCAATAATTTTATCCACAGCATGCTTCAGGATAAAAACGGGAACATCTGGATGGGGACACGATTGGGGCCCAATATCCTTGAAAAGAAAAAACTTTTACAGAAATCACAACAGCCTGAAATTCCGCTTTTCTCCAATTACTCATACGAAGATGGCTTCCTCGGGATTGGATGTAACCAGGGAGCAATCTGCCAGGACCGGAAGGGTATCATTTGGATTGGTTCCACCAGCCGCCTGACATCCATCCGCCCCGAAAAAGAAATACCAGATACCGTTGCCCCAAACATACAACTGACCAATATTCAGTTATTCAATGAAAACATCCCATGGATCGAATTGGAGAATAGGAAAGATACCGGGTTCATGCTCAACAACGGGGTAAAAGTGAAAAAACTTTATTTTAGCAATATTTCAAAATGGAATTTCCTGCCCGAAAACCTGAGCCTGGCATACAACAACAACTTCCTCACATTCAGCTTTAGTGGCATTTCGCATGAGCAGGCCCCAAAAATAAAATACCAGTACCTGCTTGCAGGACAGGAGCGGAACTGGAGCAGCCTGACGAACGACACAAAAGTATCATACGGAAGTATTGCCCCCGGAAACTATGTGTTCAAAGTGAAGGCCATGAATACACAAGGTATCTGGAGCAATGAACTCCATTATCCCTTTACGGTCCGTCCGCCCTGGTGGAAAAGCTTGTGGGCCTATATTGTTTTAGCCATTGGCTCCGTAACGTTGATTTATTACTACATCAACCGGAGAGAGCGTAAACTGGAACAACAAAAACATCTTTTGGAAAGAAAAGTAAAAGAACAAACAGCAGAACTGAAGGGGAAAAACAAAGAACTGCAGATTAAAAATTCGGAAAAAGACAAACTATTCTCCATCGTATCGCACGATTTACGGGGTCCCTTAAGTTCATTTATCGGTTTAACGGAACATATCACTGAAAACATGGACGAGTGGTCTCCCACGGAAATCTTCACAACGGTACAATCGATGAAGAGCGAAGCCACTAACCTGCTCGAACTGCTTAACAACCTGCTCGAATGGGCCCGCATGCAACGGGGCCTGACCGTTGTTCAACCCGAAAAATTGATACTGAAAGACGTGATTGAAGAATCGATCGAAACAACCCGTCAGGCAGCAGTCAAAAAATCAATTTCGGTGATTATCAATATCCATCCCGACATAAAAATTTTTACCGATAAGAACATGTTCGGGGCGGTGATCAGGAACCTCAGTTCAAACGCAGTGAAATTTACGCCGCGCGGGGGCTGTATAACGATCTGCGCCGAACAGGCCGACAAACATGTGGTGGAAGTCTCGGTAAACGACACAGGCATTGGCATGAAAAAGCAAATGCTGAACAATTTGTTTCGGATCGACAAAAACATCAGCCGGCCCGGAACAGAAGGTGAACCAAGCTCCGGGTTGGGATTGTTGCTCTGCAAGGAATTTATTGAAAAACAAGGCGGGCATATCCGTGCCGAAAGTGAGGAAGGAAAAGGAAGCACTTTTCATTTTACCGTCCGGTCACAATGAAATAACCGCGGTTCCCCTCCAGGCCATTGGTCCGGATCATTGCCGCGAGCAGGCAACACCATGTGTCAACGGCTTTTACAGATTCTTTATCTCGCCCACTAACTTCTGCAGGGTATCCTTGGCATTACCGAAAAGCAATCTTGTTTTCGGGTCGAAGAAAAGATCGTTTTCGATACCTGCATACCCTTTACCCCGTCCACGTTTCATGACAATGATATTTTTTGCTTCGTGTGCCCGGATGATCGGCATCCCGGCAATCGGGCTGCCCGGGTCGGTAATGGCCGCCGGGTTCACCACGTCGTTGGCGCCAATCACCAAAACCACATCGGTATTGGGCATATCGGGATTCATACTTTCCATTTCTACCAGCTGATTGTACGGCACATCGGCTTCAGCCAGCAACACATTCATGTGCCCCGGCATGCGGCCTGCCACCGGGTGGATTGCATATCGCACATTCACCCCTTTGCCATCAAGCAACACATCGAGTTCGCGGCACACATGCTGGGCCTGCGCCACAGCCAGGCCGTAACCCGGGACCACCACCACATTTTTCGAATAGCTAAGCAGAATAGCGGCATCGCTCAGGCTGATTTCCTTCATTTCACCCTGTTCTTTTGTCGAGGAAGCGCTTCCACCTCCACCAAAAGCGCCAACAATCACATTCAGCAACGAACGGTTCATGGCCTTGCACATCAGCACTGTAAGAATGGTCCCGGCAGCGCCCACCAGGATACCTCCCAGGATCATGGCCTGGTTGTGATAGATGAAACCGGCCATAACGGCTGCAATACCGGTAAAACTGTTCAGCAGTGAAATCACCACAGGCATATCGGCGCCGCCGATCGGCATCACAAACGTGATCCCGTATATCAGCGACAACGCAAAAAGCAGGTAAACTGCCAGGGCTGACTCATCGGGCGTTTGTCCCGACACAAGAATGTAAACGGTTACAACCACAACGGATAACAACAACAGCAGATTCACATATTTCATTAGTCCGGAGAAAATATCCCCTACTTTTCCATCCAGTTTCCCGTAAGCGACCATACTCCCGCTAAAAGCCACACTACCGATGATCAACCCGAGCAGGGTGACCAGCACCGACTGGATATTGTTCATATCGGCATTGGGGAATTCGAGCAGGGCCACCAGCGCAGAAGCAGCTCCGCCTGTGGCATTAAAAAACGACACCAACTGCGGCATGGCAGTCATTTTAACACGGCGGGCAATGATCCAGCCGGCAGCCGTACCCACTCCCACCGAAGCCAGGATGATCCAGGCATTCGTCAGTGAAATCCCCTGGCCCTGCGGGTTTTTATGCAGAAAAAGTGTGGTGGCCATTGCCAGCAACATTCCTCCCGCTGCATAAAAGTTCCCCTTTCGGGCCGTTTCCGGATGGCTCAGCAATTTCAACCCATACACAAAAAAAAGGGCCGCCAGCAAATAGCTTAGTTCAAGGAGCGCCTCCCCTATTGTAAAATCTATCCCGTGTACATTTCCGATTACCTGGTCCATGACGCCTCCTATTTCTTTTTCTTTTTAAACATTTCCAGCATGCGGTCGGTCACCACAAAACCGCCGGCCACATTAAGGGTTGCCAGCACAATAGCCAAAATACCGGTGATCAGTTCAGCCGAGAGCCGGCTGGTATCGGCATGTCCTACTAAGATAATCCCACCGATAATAATCACCCCGCTAATGGCATTGGCCCCCGACATCAGCGGGGTATGCAGTACCGAAGGCACATGTGCAATGACTTCGATACCCAGAAACACCGACAGGGCAATAATAAAAATTGCCTCTTTGTAAGTAAAAAAATATACTAATAATTGTTCCATATGGTCCGTTTTTATAATCCGATTACTGACTTTACCCGTTCATTTACAAGCTGTCCCTGATGGGTAATACAGGTACCCTTTACGATGTCGTCTTCAAAATTCAGGGTCAGCGAACCATCTTCACGGATAATTAGCTGAAGAAAATTGAACATATTTTTGCCAAACATTTTACTGGCATCTACGGGCATTTGGGAAGGATAATCCGACTTCCCTATAATTTTGACCCCGTTAACCACCACCGTTTCATTGTTTTTTGTGAGTTCGCAGTTTCCACCGGTCGAAGCGGCCAGGTCGACGACCACCGAGCCCGGCTTCATGTTTTCGACAGCTATACGGGGCAGCAACACCGGCGCTTTTCGCCCGGGTATCTGGGCCGTACAAATCACCACGTCGGCTTTTGCCGCATACTCGTTGATCATCTGCTGCTGCCGTTCTTTGAAATCGTCGCCCTGTTCAACGGCATAACCGCCGGCCCCTGTATCTTCTTTGGCGCCTTCCACTTCCACGAACCTGGCCCCGAGGCTCATCACCTCCTCTTTTACAGCCGAACGCACATCGAAAGCCTGCACCTGCGCGCCCAGCTTACGCGCCACAGCAATAGCCTGTAAGCCGGCCACGCCGGCGCCCAGCACCAACACCGTGGCCGGACGGATCGTTCCGGCAGCTGTCATGAACATGGGGAAAAAATTCGGCAATTCGAGCGCAGCATGCAACACCGCCCTGTACCCCGACACCGTGGCCATCGACGAAAGCACATCCATTGCCTGGGCGCGGGTAGTTCGCGGGATAGAATCCATGCTGAAACTGGTAATCCCTTTTTCAAGAAACTTTTTTACTATGCCGGTGTTCCACAAAGGATTGTACTGGCTCAACCACAGCTGGCTGTTGCTTATCCGGTCGATCAGTTCAACCGAAGGTTCGCCGATCTGTACCAGCAGCCCGGCTTTTTTCAATACCTCGTCCCGGCTGCAAATGGTGGCCCCGGCCCGGACATAGTCCCCATCAAACTGAAAAGCCGCATCCCCGGCCCCCGTTTCCACGTATACCTCTACCTTCCGGCTGACCAAAGCAGCTACAATCTCCGGTAAAAGCGCCACTCGTTGTTCCGTACCGCTTTCTTTCAGAAGCCCTGTAATCATTCTTTTCTGAATTTTTAATTGGTTTTGTCCGCTTCATTAACAATCGGGTGCCGGGAATGTTTAACAGGAACAGGCATCCCCACAGAAAAAAGCAGAAACAGGAAAAATGACTGGGCACAGGTGCATTCACCGATCTTCTGACATTCCCCGACTGCCGCCCAGTCCTTGTAACTTTAAAAGATACGCATCGGCCTGATGCCCGTGCTTTTGAGGGCCAAGCCCCCATGCCACAGAGATAAAATTTATAAAATATTAGAAACTGTTAAATAACATATCCTATCCGGGATACCTTTAAAACTTAGCGGGAATTAATTAGTGTATAAATTTTATTTCATTAATTATAAATTTTTCACTTATCCAAAAATCAATTTTATGCCTTTACAAATTGCATTATTCGAAAACCACCTCACCAGCGATCCCAACGATTACATGGCTGTGGTACAAAGCCTGCCAAGCAAAACGCAGGATGATGTGATTGACCTGATGATCGGCCGCGGTTCAACCGTAACCAAAGCCGAGGCCCTCTCTGTGATGGAAGAATATGCAGCTTCCATTGAACAGCTCCTGAAAGACGGATTTTCCATCAATACACCGCTTTTCAATCTCGCCCTCTCGGTTAAAGGTGTTTTCTACGGCCCGGAAGAAAATTTCAACCCGGCTGTGCACAGCGTACAGATAAACATCAGCGCAGGTACCCGCTTAAACAGTATTGGCAAACAGGTAACCGTTGAACGGGTAAAAGGCAGTTCGCCCAAACCCGATCCCGAATACCTGTACGACTTGGGCAGCGACACCCGTAACCAGGCGCTTACTCCCGGTAACATTGCCCAGGTGCGGGGCAGTCGCCTGAAATTCGACCCTGCCGACCCGCAACAGGGTATTTACCTGCTTGCCCCCGACGGCGCCGAAACCAAAGCAACTACCGTTTCGCGCAACAAACCGGCACAGCTCGATTTTCTGGTGCCACCGCTTGCAGCGGGCGAATACCGCCTCGAAATACGGGCCATCCTGCACGGAAGCAAAGACCTTAAAAAAGGCGCTTTGGCCTATCCTCTCACCGTAGGGGCGACCCCGCGTTAAAAGGGCCTGCCTTCCCATGATGTATGGGAAGGCTTTCCCAGGGTGTATGGGAAAGGCTCTCACGATGCATGGGAAAGCTTCCCATTCCATTTTAAACCTTCGGGGTTCTAAAAACCCCGAAGGTTTAAAAAACAGTTCATTAACATTTTTTTCACCAGTCTTCTTTTATTCCCCTCCTTTGGAGGGGTTAGGGGAGGCCACAAAAAACCCCGTCCTGTGGATCAGACAGAACGGGGCATTAAAAACAAATAATTAATTAACCGGGGGCTTCGGCCCCCATTAAAAATCAGTTAAAAGTATGAAAAAGTTTATTGCAATTTTCGTTTTGTGCTTTGCAGCACTGTCGTTTGGCGCGTTCGCGCAAATTAAAGTAGCCAGCAACGGATATGTAGGCATAAACCAGGCATCGCCAGCCTACAATTTGGATTGGTATGGAACCGGCCGGTTTCTTTCGAGTTACGGATCGATAATTTTCGACAACAGTGGATTCGGGGGCGTTGCAACCATTCGTCCCCTCGACGACTGGAATGGAACACTTGGGAGGTCGGACAAACGATTTAATATGTTGTATGCCGACCACGTCATTGCCAGGGACTTAGAAGAAACTTCAGACGAAACAATGAAAGAAAATATCCAGACATTGAACAACTCGCTCGAAAAAATAAAAAAGCTAAGGGGCATAAGATACGATTTAAAGAAAGAATACCTTAAAACAAATGACCCTAAGTCAATGGCACAGTTTGAAGAAGAGCGTAAAAACGAAATTGGTTTTCTGGCTCAGGAACTTAAAGAAGTTTTTCCTGAAATTGTTTTTCTCGATACCACCAGCAATCTCTATGCTGTAAATTATGCCCGACTGGTACCAGTTCTGGTGGAAGCCATAAAAGATCAACAAGCTCAAATTGAAGAACTAAAGAATAGCATTGAATTTATTGAGCAAAACTGTTGTAATAATAATTTAAAAAGCGCGTCAATATCAACTGATGTAAGCCCGACATTGGCAAATAACACCGCCTCTCTTGATCAGAATATCCCAAATCCATTTAGTACAGAAACTAAAATAAATTGTTTTGTGCCTGACCAATCCGGCACAGCAATCCTATATGTTTATAATATGCAGGGGGCACAATTGCAACAACACCAAATAAGTAGAAGTGGGAAACAAACTGTTATTATTAAAGGCAATAGCCTAAGCCCCGGAATTTATCTTTATACCCTGGTTATTGATGGCAGGGAAATTGATACGAAACGAATGATATTAACCAAATAAAAAAGAACAATGAAAAAATATGTTCTACAACTAACCCTATTATTCTTGTTTATTAATGGTTTTACACAAGAAAAGGGCAACAATCCTGATTTTTTACAAGAAATCAACGTTTCCCGTGAAAATATAAATGTTTCTTCTATGAAGCTGGATTCGTCACTAGTTTGTGCCCTCAATGAAATAAATAAACGATGGACAAAACCAACAGGAGTAGGCGAAGACAGTATCCGGTCTGTTCTCAATACATTCAATAATCATGATTACCAAATAAAATTGCTGAAGGTTGAATTAGAGAAAGGCATTGATCTCAACAATCTATTAAAAAATAACGTGGATTTATCAAATCTTGCGATGAATTCAAATTATAACCAGATTGGTTATATCGAAGTTCACGAAACAGACAAAGATTATCTATTGATCCTTGCAACTCAAAATTATATCCAATTTGACGATAGATTGTTTATGGAAATTTACAACCTTGAAGGAGGTGGTTTCAGAGAGTTTACAACTCTGAAAGGAAGCTCAACTTCTGACTATGTGTGCTATTATCTAACCAATAGCAAAGAATCGAAGAATCACACTAAAGTAGCTGATTCTAAGAATTTAGTGATAGAGAATAATGGAAGGTTCAGTATCAAAATTGATATGATCAATTTCAGGCAACAAAAATTTGATTGCGTTACTTTCTATAATAAGTCGGGGGAAATTATTGCAAATTTTAAACTACAATAAAATGGTCAGGTACTTTCTTTTAATCTCAATAATATTCATATCAACACACGGAATATGTCAAAACTACTGCATTGAATATTCCGGATATGGCACTGCGAATAATGTAAATGGAGAAGAAGCGTATAATTATACAAAAAACAGTGGCGATTGGTCTAATATAACTGTAAGAGTATACATGCCTCATACCGAATCCATTAAGCACAACTCACAAACTATTACCAATAAAATAGTGAATCCAAACATTAATTATTCTACTTACAATATCGAATATGACCAATATGGAAATGAAATACATGTGCTTACATTCAATGCAAATCCTAACTATCTATCGTATACCAGAGAATATGATGCAACTGTTTACGCAAACATTCCATCCGGATGTTTTTCCGATCAATTTCCTGTAAATGCTGCCTTCCCCGGAGATGTACAACAATACCTGGGTGCAACAACAAATATTCAATCGAACAATGCTTCCATTCAGGCACTTGCCCAATCAATAACCAGTGGGTGCACAAAAATACAGGAAGCCGTTCAGAAAATTGCAGAATGGGTCAGGGGAAATATTATCTATACCTCTACCGATCCTCAGGATGCAGTTACTGTTCTAAACAGAAGATCGGGGAACTGTAGAGGTTTTACAAATATCACAATGGCTCTACTTCGAAGTGTCGGAATACCAGTTAGATATGTTTCAGGTATCATTTTACCTAAATCATACTCTTTGCCTTTCAGGTCAGGTGGCTCGTTATCTGTCGGAGGAAACGGCCCTGGACTACATGCTTTACATGAAATATATTATCCATCGGAAGGAATGTGGGTTCGAGGAGATGCACAGGGGACCGTCCATTATACGGATCAGAATTTTATAAAATTTGCACACGGGCCAGATGAAGATAATATTGGTGGTAGTCTTTCTGCATCCAAATCTCCGGACTTTACTTTTACTCGCTCTGAAAATATTTCATCAACAATCGGTAGTATAACAACAAATTACAGTTACGAAGCAGATCATTATTTTTCAGGCACTTATAGTAACAATGTACTTTTACAAGCCCATCGAAACTGTGTTCCTACCGGGATTTTCGATGTAGTGGAAATAGTGAGCGGCCCAGATAATTTTAAAACAGGAGAGTCATTGTACTATTCGGCTAACTTCACATCAAATACAGGAAATACATACCCTGTTGGCTGGGAATGGCAAATTTATTTATACCATAGTGGAGGGGCATACCTGTACAAAAGCGAAACGAATGGCTCAAGTTCGTTTAATGCTATAACAGAACCATTACTTCCTGGTTATAATTGGAACATTGATCCTATTGGTGGGATATATGGGGAAGTAGTAGTTACTGTTGCATTAAACGATGGAGATTATAAATCAGCAGTTATGCCTGTGAGTGTTGAAGAATGTATTGGAGTTTTTATCTCCAATCAGACATACAGTTCAAACACAACACTTCAGGGATGTTATGTAACCTTGGATAATGTGTCGGTTACAAGTAATAAACTAACAATAAACGCAGAAATGGGAGTTACAATAGTAAAAGATTTTAATGTTAGTTTGGGCGCAGAATTTGAAATTCAATAAGACATGGGGATGCTTTTAATGGCATCCCCTTCTTTTTCCCTTGCATATATATAATCATTGTTTTCCAATAAAAGTTAAAAATGGGATGTCATATTTTTACCAGGGCGCAAAAATACACCGGCAGGGGAAAGGGTTTTTGTGTTATTCGAAACAAACGGTAACCAACGTGGCCAGCAGCATGATTACGGAAAGCAATTACGACTACCATACCACGTATTACTTTCCGAAACTTACGTCAACCATTAATAAATATTCCTCTACTACCTTGTCGACAGTCAGTAATACATGGTCGTATATTGGCACGGCAGGCAGTGCGATTATGCCCTATGTTTCTTCCTCGACCCAAACGAACAGTCTGACCGGACACAGCGTTACTCAAACCGCTTCATACAATACGTATGGCAACCCGACGCAGATCGTTAGAAGTTTCAACAACGGGGTAACCGAAACAACATCGTTCAACAGCTACGACGACAATACGACCAACTGGTGGCTGGGACGCCTGACCAGTAAATCGGTGAGTTATGCGAAGAGCGGAGAAACCACCATTACCCGTAGCAGCACTTACAGTTATTATTCCGATGGCATACTAAAGCCCGACTGGGTTAATTATTACTCAGGCACCAGTGTGAACTATTCGCAAAACAACGATTACGACAGTCACGGCAACCTTACCCAGACATGGGAATACAATCCCGACGGTGGCGCTAGGCAAACCAATTACACCTACGAAACCAACGGAATACGGGCAAGTACTGTGACCGACCCCCTGCGGCATGTTACCACTAAAAATTACGACACTTACGGACGCTTATCGTCGGAGGTTGATTACCTGAACAATACCACCGGTTATACCTACGATAACCTGGGACGGGTAGCCACCCTCACGCAACCTGACGGGCTGGTTACAACCACCACTTACAATTGGAGACTTTCCGGCGGACCGACGTATGCTGTCTATTACATTCAGCAATCGGGCAACGAAGGCTCCGAATCAAAAACATGGTACGACGAGTTAGGTCGTAACATCCGTTCCGATGCAAAAGGCTTCGATGGTTCGTATAGTTACACGGTAACTGATTACAACAATCTCGGGCAGGTGTACAGGGTGTCGGAACCAAGCTCATCGGCCTCACCCTCGCAGTGGAATGCAAATACGTACGACTCCTATGGACGTATAACTGACATTGAACGCCCAACAGGAAGAAACACCCATTTCGATTACGAAAGTAATGGTAGCCGGATTACCGAAACAACGGCCGGGAAAACCAGTTACAGGGAAACCAACAGTCAGGGGCTGGTTACGCTGGCCCACGACAACGGCGGCGATATTACCTATACGTATTACCCCGATGGCAAGGTAAAAACCATTACAGCTCCCGAAGGAGTGGTAACCGGCATGCAGTACGACATTGCCGGCAATCAGATCCAACTGGTTGACCCCAGCGCCGGTACCACCAGTTATACCTGGAACGGCTTCGGGCAACTAAAAACCCAGACCAATGCACGCGGGCAAACCACCACGTATAATTACTATGCCGACGGACGGCCCGACACCAAAGTAACGCCCGAAGGTACCATCACGTATAGTTACAATACCGACGAGCAGTTGACCGGCATCAGCAATTCGGCCACGAATGTCAACCTGAGTTACAGTTACGACGGCAAAGGACGTACAAGCACCACCACCGAGACCATTGACGGAACCAATTATATAACTACCTTTGGGTACGATACAAGTAACGGACATTTAATCAGCCGGACACACCCTTCGGGTATTGTAGAAACGATGAATTACAACAGTTACGGGTACCTGGCCTCTGTATCGGCAGGAGGGACTAACCGTTATACGGTAACAGCAATGAATGCACGGCAGCAAATAACAACGGCAACGTATGGCAGCAACCTGGCGGCAACCTACGGGTTCGACGACTACGGCTACCCAACGTATACTACCACGGGCAGTGTACAGGATTACCGTTATTCGTTCACCGCCTCGACCGGCAACCTCTATTCGTGCCAGAACTACCTGCGCAGCCTGTCGGAAACCTTTAGCTACGACAACCTCGACCGGCTGACCGGGGTAAGCGGACCGCAAAACCTGACCATGGCCTACAATGCCAACGGGAACATTGCAACCAAAAGCGACGTGGGCAGCGTACAGTTTGGCTACAACAATTCATCGAAACCGTATGCTTTAACCGATATTGAAGCAACCAACGGACTGGTTTCCGACTCGCTTCAAACAGCCACCTACACTTCGTTTGAGCAGGTAAGCGCCATCGACGAGGGCAATTACCACGCAGCATTTACATACAACAGCGACAACCAGCGTGCTAAAATGCTGGTTACCGAATCAGGCAGTACAATTCTTACCCGATGGTATGCAGGCAACCGCTACATGAAAGAAACGGCGGGCAGTGTTACCAAAGAATACACGTACATAGGAGGTGATGCCTATACGGCCCCGGTGGTCGCCGTTACCCAAAGCGGTACAACCACGTATTACTACCTGTTGCGCGACCATTTAGGCACGGTTACCCACCTGGTAAATACTTCGAACACGGTGGTGGCCGAATATAATTTCGACGCATGGGGACGAAGGCGAAGTGTCGATGACTGGAGCTATACGCTGGATGCAAACGATCTGGCTTTAGTTGCCGACCGCAGTTTTACCGCTCACGAATACCTGCCCTGGTTTAAGCTGGTGAACATGAACGGCAGGTTGTACGACCCGGTGGTGGGCCGCGTTTTAAGCCCTGATAATTACATACAGGACCCGGGGTATACCCAGAACTACAACCGGTACAGTTACTGCCTGAACAACCCGCTAAAATATGCCGACCCAAGCGGGGAACTCTATTATTTAAAGCAAGCCACCAGTGGTACTCCTGATTACCGGGCTTCGAGAGATTATTCCAATTATATCAGGAAAGGCAATTATGGCGACATTATTGGAGGTGGCGGTGGAGCCGGATACTCATATAGCTCGGGTACCGGTTATTATTACGATTCAGCCGGGAATATTGTAAATTTCGATGAGGTATATAATAACCAGATATTGCCAAATGGCATTACTATTTATGGTGGAATAGATCCTACATCAATTCGTTTTGGCAAAAGTCATGGTGTAAGTGGGGTCTGGTATCAAACTACAAGTGTAAGTTCCCAAACCAGAATTGGTGATGTTGGTTCTTCAAACTTTAATGCTACATTTAATATAGGAGTTGTTAGTACGTTTACTCCCCAAGGGCAAGGGGATGGGTTAGCCTTAATGGAAAAAGGACCAGCATTTGATGGCGGTTTTTGGGATTGGGCAAACAAGATTAATCATTTAGGAAAACGAGAATGGAATGGAAAGTATATTGATGATGATGGTAATGTTATTGGGATTGCACCAATAACTGGAATGGCTCCAACGCCGGGTTTCAAAGGTGGTAGTATATTCATTAAGGGATTTGGCAGCGTAAACAAGCAATTATTTCACACTGTTATCAAAAAGGATATATTAAAATCAGCAGGCGATTTTTATAAAGCTGTTGGAACAAATCCAGATATTGCTATTAAAGAAGGGCTAATAATTTTGAAAGGGACAGGCCCATATAGTGGAAAAGTCTATCAAACTGGTCTTAATGCATTAGATTTCTTTGGTTTTTAATTAGTGAGGATATGAAATACTTTTTTAGTTTAGAAATATTAGCAAACTCAGAACAAGTTGATAAAATAACCCATATACTGGGAGTTGAACCAAATTATCCTCAGGTTGCATGGGGATATAAACTGATAGTAAAGGATAATGCGTATACAAACTTTATTGATTACTTTTTAAGCATCCTGGAAAATAAATATGACAAATTACAGGATATAGGTATAACAAGAGAAAATATATCTATTTGGATGATTTATGAATATGAAGAACAGTGCAACATGGAATTTACTCCAAGTGACATGAAAAAATTAGGAGACAATGGAATTACATTTTGTATATCCTGTTATGAGAATTTAACCACTAAGTAGAGGAATATTTTTATCATAATGCAACACTGTAAAAAAGCCTGGCGAAATGCTGGGCTTTTTGCTTATAAAGCAGCTACGTTTTTCTGAAAGAAATCCTCAAGCTTCTTTTTAGTGAATACCAACCATGTATATTACAAACTTTACTAATTTAGTGCTTACGTTCTTTGAAAAGCTAAACCGAAGCTTTCCTCCTTTGGAGGAACGGGAAGGAGGCCCCAACCCGCTAAAATATGCCGACCCAAGCGGGGAACTCTATTATTTAAAGCAAGCCACCAGTGGTACTCCTGATTATCGGGCTTCGAGAGATTATTCCAATTATATCAGGAAAGGCAATTATGGCGACATTATTGGAGGTGGCGGTGGAGCCGGATACTCATATAGCTCGGGTACCTGTTATTATTACGATTCAGCCGGGAATATTGTAAATTTCGATGAGATATATAATAGCCAGATATTGCCAAATGGTATTACTATTTATGGTGGGATAGATCCTACATCAATTCGTTTTGGCAAAAGTCATGGTGTAAGTGGGGTCTGGTATCAAACTACAAGTGTAAGTTCCCAAACCAGAATTGGTGATGTTGGTTCTTCAAACTTTAATGCTACATTTAATATAGGAGTTGTTAGTACGTTTACTGCCACAGGACAAGGGGGTACGCCTTGGATGACCGCCGCTGAAGGTCAATTAGGAGTTACTGAAATTGCAGGAAGTAAACACAATCCCAGTGTTATAGATTATCATGCAACTACTGGTGGTTTTAAAGATGATGAGACTCCTTGGTGTTCAAGTTTTGTCAACTGGTCTATTAAGCAGGCTGGCATAAAGGGTACAAACAGTGCAAGAGCTTTATCTTGGAATGGATGGGGACAATCATTAGATAATCCAGCTTATGGCAGTATTGCAATAATTGACTATGGCGGGGGTAAGGGGCATGTTGGATTTGTTGCAGGCGTAAACTCAAGCGGTTCAATTATTTTACTTGGTGGAAATCAAAGTAATATGGTTAGGTATTCAGCTTTTTCGCCATCTTCAATTAGTGGATACGCCTATCCTTCTGGATATAGTCCCAGTTATACTCTCCCTACTTTAATAATTAATAAAGCTGGCGGTTTTGGTAGTACCCGATAATTATAAAATCTTAAATATATGAAGACGATAAAGTTTATTTTATGTTTGTTTATTTGTGTGTCATGTACATCGCAAACATCTCAGAATAATACATCCTCAAAGAAAGAAGTGAAAACTAACATTGAAAAGAACTCAATAAACACAGTTTATGTTTTTGAGAATGACACGTTAAAACAAATTATTGAGTTAAGTTTGTATAATGAAAAAGAAATAGCATTCAAGTTAATATCTCAAAATAAGCAGAGAAAACAGGAAGCTAAAATAGAGGGTGTTGCCAAGATTAAAGGTGGCGATGTTGAAATAGATGAAGATGCAGAAGGAAATGCTTATCCTGTAAATGAATATATCTATGAAAAAGACTGTTGGTTAGCCTTTAGAATAGATAAAGATACCAAAACAAAAATGCGTATAAATGAATCTGATTGCAATCTTCACAATCAGTATTGCCCTTTTTCTTCAGTTGATTTATTGATAAAACAATAATTTTAAAAACACGATTTATAGAAAAAGCCGGATTGCTCCGGCTTTTTTGTTATAATGCAGCTACGTTTTTTTGGAAAAAATCCTTAAACTTCTTTTTGGTGAATACCAACCATGTATATTACAAACTTTGCTAATTTAGTGCTTACGTTCTTTGAAAAGCAAAACCGAAGCCTTCCTCCTTTGGAGGAACGGGAAGGAGGCCCCAACCCGCTAAAATATGCCGACCCAAGCGGGGAACTCTATTATTTAAAGCAAGCCACCAGTGGTACTCCTGATTACCGGGCTCCGAGAGATTATTCCAATTATATCAGGAAAGGCAATTATGGCGACATTATTGGAGGTGGCGGTGGATCATACGTTGGCGCTCCCGGGTACAGAGACAATGGAACAGGTGAGAATGGAGTTTATTTTGATTGGTATAGCGGAACATACCGTTCTACAGATACCGGAAATTACGCATTAACCTGGGAAAATGCATATAATATTGCTTCTCATGACGCAATAGAGTTGGTTTATCGGGGAAGGGCCACGAACATGGGAGATGGTAGCTATGCAAGTAACCCGCTTGGCAATGTCGCTGTTTATGTATGGACCCCGATTACAAATGTATATGGGAATCTCTCAGGACAAGGGGATGGATTATTATCTCCAGTAGATACTAAATATCCAATTACCAGTCCATATACTGAAGGGAATAGAGTTATACCTGAACTTGGCATAAATAGGCCTCATTTAGCAATAGATATTGGCACTCCAGTAGGCACTCCTATACAAAGTCCGTGGTCAGGTAAGGTTGTTATGGCTCAAGATACAAAATACGGATTATCTGTTATTGTGAACATGATTATCAACATAATGGACAATATACTCAATCTGGCTATGCCCATTTATCTGAAATGAATGTAACAAATGGTTTAACAATTAACCGTGGTGATGTCATTGGATATACAGGAACTTGGGGTACTGGACCACATCTTCATTTTACATTAAGAATTGGAGATCAAAAGGTGAATCCAACTATATTATTCCCTTACAAATAAATTCAATATGAGAAATATTTTAATATTATTGCTTGCAGTTACTATTGGATGCATTAATTCGCAAGAGAAAAGTAACCAAACAACTTTAAGTCAAACTGTATCTGAGGATTTTTCTTTCTTCTATTCAAAGTTTTATAGTGATACAAATTATCAAAATGAACGTATCTTAAAACCACTTAAAGGAACGAAAAAATCTTGGGATGACGATGTTGTAAAGGAAGAAGCTTGGGATAATAAAAAAGTAACAGTAACACCCAAAGAAAAGTTTTTACAAATTTATAAGAACCTAAAAACAGATTTGATAAAGAAAGACACTGTTGTTATTGAGAAATTTTGGATTGAGCAATCCGGCTTTCATGTAGAAAAAAGATTTATTATACAATCCGGTATGTGGTATCTATATAGTTATGATATATCCAACCTTTAAAAACAAGAGGCTGTCCAAAAAGTCCTGAGTAGGGTCATCCCGAAACAAGTTCGGGATGACCCTACTCAGGACTTTTTGGACAGCCTCAAAATGTGAATAACTTTTTCTTCCAATTTCCTGATCCTGAAAAAATGAAAAATATATTTGTCCTTCACAAAAATATGAGGATATGCAAACCTGGTTTGAATGCAAAGTAAAATATATAAAGATTGATGAAGACGGACGTGAGCGAAAAGTAAGTGAAAATTATTTAGTCGATGCCGTTTCATTTACCGATGCAGAAACACGCATTATCAAAGAAATGGAGTCGAACATACGCGGTGAGTTTACGGTCGAGAACATCAAAAAATCGAACATTATTGAGATTTTCCCGCACGAGGACGGCGAATGGTGGTACAAGGCAAAAATCGGGCTGATCACGATTGATGAAAAGGCCGGAAAGGAAAAGAAGATCAACAATTATTTTTTAGTAGCTGCCAGTGATTTGAAACAAGCTATGCTGCGATTGGAAGACGCCCTTTCGTACATCCTGGTGCCTTACCAGACCACCGCATTGACACTATCAACCATTGCAGATGTATTTCCTTATTTCTCAGAAGAAAAGTCCAATGGTATCCCTTCCAATCTGAAACCTCTTGCTGAAGTTCAAAATTTCCCGGAAGAAGTATATCCTGCGGAGGAAGAGGAAGAAGAACGGTGAAATCCCAGGGGGCAACGACTGTTTCCTGTTGAACCGCACCGTTCTCTGTTGCATTGATTCTTTTTAGAATTTATGGATCACCAGCCCCGAGCGAAGTTTCGGTTCGAACCAGGTTGTTTTGGGTGGCATAATGTTTCCCGAATCAGCAATATCGGTCAGTTGTTTCATGGAGACAGGAAACAAGGCAAAAGCTACTTTCATGTCGCCGTTGTCTACCCGCTTTTTCAGTTCCCCCAACCCGCGGATCCCGCCTACAAAATCAATGCGTTTTGACGTACGTAAATCCTGTATGCCCAGAATGGGGCCAAGTACCTGGTTCGACAGGATGGTCACATCCAGCACACCGATCGGGTCGTGGTCGTTATAGGTTCCCGGCCTGGCAGTGAGCCGGTACCAGTCGCCAGCCAGGTACATGCTGAACTCGTGCAGTTTGGCTGGTTTGTATATATCTGCACCCATTTTTTCTACCTCAAATGAAACCGGGAGTTTCTCAAGAAGTTCATTCTCCGTCAGGCCGTTCAGGTCTTTTACCACCCGGTTGTAGTCGATAATCCGGAGCTGGTTATCGGGAAAATGGACCGCCATAAAATAATTATACGATTCGCTTCCCGTATGATCGGGGTCCTGCGCTTTTTTTTCCAGTCCGATGCGGGCGGCGGCGGCAGTGCGGTGATGCCCGTCAGCAACATAGGTTGCAGGCACTTTCGTTGCAAAAATTTCTTCAATTTTCTGATTGGTTGCCGGGTCGTTTACCGGCCAGAAATGATGACCAAAACCATCTTCAGCAACAAAATCGTATTCGGCTTCTTCGCTGTTAACAATAGCCGCAACAATTTCATCCAATTCAGGAACGGCCTTGTATGAGAAAAATACCGGTTCGATATTGGCATTCAGGTAACGGGTCAGCACCATACGATCTTCTTCCTTGTCGGGGCGGGTCAGTTCGTGTTTCCTGATGATGCCGTTGTGATAGTCGCTGCAGGCGGCAGCGCCCACGATTCCATACTGGGTACGTCCGTTCATGGTTTGGGCATAAATGTAAAATTTTGCCTCGGTATCCTGCACTAACCATCCCTTTTGCTGAAATGCCTCAAAATTAAGGACCGCCTTACGGTACACTTCTTCCGAATGAATATCGGTACCGGCCGGACAGTCAATCTCGGCACGGGTAATATGAAGCAGCGAACAGCCTTTTCCTTCGGCCATCCGGGCAGCTTCTTCAGTGTTCATCACATCGTACGGTAAGCAGGCCAGTCGGGCTGCAATATCTTTCGGGGGACGGAGTCCTTTAAATGGTCGTACTATTGCCATAATTTTAAATACTGAGTGAGTAATTGATTGAATGATAGAATTTGCCGGCAAGATACAACGGATAATTGAAACCGTGAATTTTCACGGCACAAAATCAGCCTGTGCCTTCAAATTTCTGTTGTAACCTGAACCCGGGGCTACAATGAAGACCACTTATCTTTTATTCACCCGAAACGTTTCATTTCCGTTCAGGATGAATGCCACGATCTGCTCTGCCGCAGCAATGCCCGCGTTCATATTGGCTTCCTCTGTTTGTGCCCCTAATTTTTTTGGGGTGAAATAATACCGTCCGGCAAATTTCTCATCGAAAACCGTTTTGCAATCCGGCTCAATGTCCGAGAGGTATTTTACATCTTCCCGTACTTCCATGAAACGGCACAAATCGTCTTCGTCAATCACTTCCTTGCGGGCAGTATTGACTAAGATAGCCCCCTGTTTTAAACGGGCCAGGATATCCATATTCACCGATTTAATATGTTCTCCACGGGCGGGAACATGGATGGAAACAATATCTGAGCGTTCATAAAGTTCTTCAAGCGAACCGGTTACTTCAATTCCCTCGGAAACAGCCTGGGCCCTGCTGTAACGGGTGTAAACAATGGGTTCCATGCCAAAGGCGCGGGCAATTCGTTTCACGTTGCGGGCCACGTAACCGTACCCGTGCAGGCCGATGGTACGTCCCCGTAGTTCGCCCCCTGTATTTCCTGAAAAAAAATCACGGACACCGTACAAGGCCAGCCCGATGGCCAATTCGGCAACTGCATTCGAATTCTGTCCGGGCGTGTTCATCACACAAACTCCTTTGGCGCTGGCCACTGTAATATCAATATTGTCGTACCCGGCTCCTGCCCGTACCACAATTTTCAACTTCCGGGCTGCCTCCAGCACTTCCCTGTCAATGATGTCGCTGCGTACGATCATTCCGTCGACATCGCCCGCTGCATCCAGTAATTCCGATTTTTTGCTGTACTTTTCCAGCTTCACGACTTCAAACCCGGATGATTCAATGATTTCACAAATCCGGGCAACCGCGGCCTGTGCAAACGGCTTCTCGGTTGCAATCAACACTTTCGTCATTTTATTCAAATTAAGTTTAACAAAAATAAAATGTCATTGCAAGCCAAATCGAAGCTCCTTGGCGGGCGCTTTAGCCGTTCCTCATGCTTTTAAATGACCTATGATAGAAAGAAAGGCAGTTTTCACTGCCTTTCTTTTTATTTTCAGTAATTATTTCACATGTATCTCGCGAAACTCCTTCATACAATCGACCAGCGCCTGGACGCTTTCCTTCGGCATGGCATTGTAAATCGAAGCCCTGAAACCACCGACTGAACGGTGTCCTTTAATTCCCGACATTCCCTTTGAGGTAGCAAATTTTTGGAACTCGGCTTCCAATTCTTCATAACCATCATTCATCACAAAGCAAACGTTCATCAGCGAACGGTCGGCTTTGTCGGTCACTGTTCCCTTAAAAAGCGGGTTATTGTCGATTTCATCATACAGGATAGCCGCCTTTTCCTGGTTTATTTTCTGCATGGCTGCCAGACCACCTTTTTCCTTCAGCCATTTCAGAGTTTGAAGCGCTGCAAAAACCGGCACTACCGGGGGCGTGTTAAACATGGAGCCATCATTGATATGGGTCTGGTAATTCAGCATCGTCGGTATCGGGCGGTCAACCTTACCAAGAATGTCATTTTTAATGATCACAAAAGCTACCCCCGCCGGAGCCAGGTTCTTCTGTGCACCACCGTATATAAGGGCATATTTTGACACATTGATCGGACGCGAGAAAATATCGGATGACATGTCAGCAACCAACGGCACGTTTACATCCAGGTCTTCGTGAATTTCTGTCCCGAAAATAGTATTGTTCGTGGTGATGTGGAAATAATCGGCATCATCAGGCACGGTATAACCTTTCGGGATGTATGAGAAATTTGCCTCTTTTGAAGATGCAACCTCAACTACTTCGCCAAACAGTTTGGCTTCCTTCAGCGCTTTCGAGGCCCATGTACCAGTGTTCAGGTAGGCAGCCTTTTTAGAAAGCAGGTTGTAAGGGACCATACAGAATTGCAGCGAAGCGCCCCCGCCAAGAAACAATACAGAGTAACCTTCAGGAATACTGAGTAGTTCGCGGAACAGAGCAACTGCTTCGTCCATTACTGCGATGAACTCTTTCCCGCGATGTGAGACTTCCATAACGGAAAGACCGGTGCCTGCAAAATTTTTGATTGCTTCCGCTGTTTTCTCAATAGTGAAATCGGGAAGAATCGATGGGCCTGCTGAGAAATTGTGTATCTTCATGTGGTAAAAATTTGGTTGTTATTATTTACCATGTAAAAATGCAAATATTCGTTCAAATAGTAAGAAATTTTCACAGACGAAATCTCCGGGAAACAGATAAATTTTACAAGGGATTAATAAAGGGCAATTTTACCACTTCTGCCTTTACCAGTTTCTCCCTGATTTTTACATAAATCTCCGTTCCAAAAGCTGCATATTCCTTGGTAATATATCCCATTCCAATCCCTTTGTTTAAAACCGGAGACATAGTTCCCGAAGTGACCACGCCAACCGGGTTGCCGTTTACCTCGCACAGTTCGTAGCCATGACGCGGGATACCCCGGTCAATCATCTCAAAACCACGCAACTGACGGCCTACTCCTTCCTGTTTCTGCATCAGCAGGAAATCCCGGTCGATAAAATAACCACTATTGAATTTGGTAATCCATCCGAGCCCTGCTTCAATAGGTGATGTGGTGTCATCGATGTCGTTACCGTACAAACAATATCCCATTTCTAATCTCAAGGTATCGCGGGCCCCAAGGCCAATCGGTTTGATCCCTTCGTCTTTTCCTGCTTCAAAAATGGCATTCCACATTTTTTCGGCGTATTCGTTAGCAAAATACAACTCAAACCCGCCCGATCCGGTATAGCCGGTCGCCGAAATAATGACTTCATCGATCCCGGCAAGCCTCCCGGCAGCAAAAGCGTAATATTTTACCGCGGAAAGATCGACATCGGTGAGTTTCTGTAAAACCGGCGCCGCCAGTGGCCCCTGAACTGCAAGCTGACTAACGGCATTGGAAATATTCTCTAAAACAGCACCTACATCGTTTTGCGAAACGATCCAGTTCCAGTCTTTTTCGATATTGGCCGCGTTGACTACCAACATATATTTTTCCGGTCCGAAATAATACACCAGTAAATCGTCGACTATTCCGCCGCGCCCGTTCGGAAAACAGGAATATTGTGCCTGTCCGGGGTCCAGTTTACTGACATCGTTGGTTGTTACTTTCTGGATCAGGTCCAAAGCCTTCGGGCCTTTCACCCAGAATTCGCCCATGTGCGAAACATCGAAGACCCCGACTTTCTCACGAACGGTCATGTGTTCGTCTTTTATCCCTGAGTATTCGATGGGCATCTCGAAACCGGCAAATTCAACCATCTTGCCGCCGGCTTGTTTATGCAGTTCGTTAAATGTAGTACGTTTCATGTCTAAGTTTATCAGTTGTTATTGACAATGCAAAAATACTTCTTTCCGCCAGACGAAAGCATGAAATTAATCATTTTGAAATGCCTTGTAGAAGATATAATTGGCTCCTGCTTAACAGGTAGCGTTATGTCAATTATTTTTATTATTATTGTAAAAAATAACCAATCATGACAGGCGATAAATTGATCAATCTTTCCTATTTGAATGAGATTACCGGGGGTGAACCGGAAATCATGAAAGAATTCATTCAATTGTTTTTAGATCAGATCCCTGAATTCAGGGATGGGCTGCAAAACCTTCTTGCTGAAAAAAAATACAAAGAACTGGGTGAACTGGCACATAAAGCCAAATCATCGGTAATGACTTTCGGCATGGAAGATTTGGGGATGAAACTCAAAAAACTTCAGTTAAAAACACAGGTACTGGAAGATATTGAATCGTATCCTGACGATGTGAAATTGTTTACCACCCTGATTATACAGGCAGAGAAAGAACTTCAGGAGGAAATGGAAAAACTTTAAATCCTTTTTCCTATAGGATAAATAAAAAGGCGACATCCGTATACTGACCGGTACATCGCCTTTTTATTTCAATTACGAACCGGCCCCCTGTTACTCTTCAATCTCCAGATGATACTCCTGCAGGGATTTTACCTGATATTTCCCATTCTGCCGGTCTTTTATCCCCCGGGTTGCAGCCAGCGCTGCCGAAGTAGTGGTGATATATGGAATTTTGAACCTGATGGCTGCTTTCCGAATGTACGAGTCATCGTATTCACTTTGTTTTCCTGCAGGCGTATTAACTACTAAGTTAATCTCCCCATTTTTGATTGCATCCACAATATTGGGCCGTCCCTCGTGTACCTTCAGTATCCGTTCTGATGGAATACCATGTTGTTCCAGAAACTTTTGGGTACCTCCGGTGGTCAGGATGCGAAAGTTCATATCCACAAAATTACGGGCCGTTTCCACCACTTTTTGCTTATCGCGGTCGGCAATGGTGATCAGCACGGTTCCTTCCACCGGAAGAGAAGTTTGTGTGGCTTCCTGCGATTTAAAGAAAGCCATCCCGTAGGTCGGGGCCATCCCCAGTACCTCGCCGGTGGAACGCATTTCGGGGCCAAGAAGCGGGTCTACACCAGGAAACATGTTAAACGGGAATACGGCTTCTTTTACCCCGTAATAATTAACCCTCCGGTGCTTCAAATTGAAATCGGAAAGTTTCTTCCCAAGTAATATCTGTGTGGCAATGGTTGCCATCGATACATCGCAGACTTTGGAGACAAGGGGAACCGTACGCGAAGCCCGCGGATTGGCTTCCAAAATATACACCACATCTTCGTAAATCGCATACTGAATATTCATCAAACCCACCACTTTCAGTTCAATGGCAATACGACGGGTGTAATCTTTTATGGTCTCAATATGTTTTTCAGGAATAACCACGGGGGGAATTACGCAAGCCGAATCGCCCGAATGAATCCCGGCATATTCGATATGCTGCATGACCACGGGTACAAACGCATCGGTGCCATCGGCAATGGCATCGGCTTCGGTTTCAATGGCATCTTCCAGAAACTTATCGATCAGCAACGGACGGTCGGGCGATACGTCCACTGCTCCGGCAACGTATTGTTCAAGCATGGTTTCGTCGTTTACAATCCGCATGGCCCTGCCTCCCAGCACATACGACGGACGTACCATTAGCGGATAGCCAATACGGGCGGCTATTTCCAGCGCCTGCTCCAGATTACTGGCCATCCCCGATTCAGGTTGCGGAATTCCCAGTTTTTGCATTATCTGCCGGAAGCGGTCACGGTCTTCGGCAAGATCAATGGTTTCGGGAGTAGTGCCCAGTATCTTTACGCCGGCTTCAGCCAGTTCGCCGGCCAGGTTTAACGGAGTTTGCCCACCAAACTGAACGATCACCCCTTCGGGCTTTTCTTTCTTATAGATGCTCAGGACATCTTCTGCAGTCAGCGGTTCAAAATAAAGCCTGTCGGAAGTATCGTAATCGGTTGAAACGGTTTCGGGGTTGCAGTTGATCATGATGGATTGATAACCGGCTTTACGGATGGCAAAAGCGGCATGTACGCAACAATAGTCGAACTCAATACCTTGTCCGATGCGGTTGGGCCCGCCTCCCAGCACCATGATCTTCTTCCCTTCCTTTGCATCTACCTTATCCGGTGCATTGTACGTAGAAAAATAGTAAGCTGCATCTTTTACCCCGCTTACCGGTACAGGTTCCCAAGCCTCTTCTATCCCAAGTAAAATGCGTTGTTCACGAATCTGCTTTTCAGAGATGCCTACTATTTTGGACAGGTATTTATCGGCAAAACCATCTTTCTTCGCCTGGACGAGCAACTCATCAGGCAATCGCTGCCCTTTATAAGCAAGTATTTTTTCTTCCAGAACGACCAGTTCCTTCATTTGCAGGAGGAACCACTTCTTAATATGGGTTTTGGCTGAAAGTTCTTCTATATCGGCTCCTTTGCGAATTGCTTCGTAAAGAATGAACTGCCGTTCGCTGGATGCATGATTGAGCAGGAGCATCAATTCGTTGAGTGACTTCTTGTTGAAATCCTTGGCAAATCCCATTCCATGGCGACCGATTTCGAGCGAACGAATGGCCTTTTGCAACGCCTCTTTGTAATTTTTGCCGATACTCATTACTTCGCCCACAGCCTGCATCTGGGTTCCCAGTTTGTCCTCCAGTCCATCAAATTTTTCGAAAGCCCAGCGGGCAAATTTCACTACCACATAATCGCCCCATGGTTCATATTTATCGAGTGTGCCACAACGCCAGTATGGAATTTCATCCAATGTCATCCCTCCGGCCAGCATTGCCGAAACCAATGCTATCGGGAAGCCGGTTGCTTTGGAGGCCAGCGCCGAGGAACGCGAAGTGCGCGGATTGATTTCAATCACCACAACCCTGTCTGTTTTTGGATCGTGGGCAAATTGTACATTGGTACCGCCAATTACCTCAATGGCCTCAACAATATCGTACGCATGCTTTTGCAGGCGTTTCTGAAGCTCTTCGGAGATAGTAAGCATTGGAGCAGTACAGTACGAATCGCCGGTGTGAACGCCCATTGCATCGACATTCTCTATAAAGCAAACGGTAATCATCTGGTTTTTTGCATCGCGTACTACTTCCAGTTCCAGTTCTTCCCATCCCAGCACCGACTCTTCAACCAGCACTTGTGTCACAATACTGGCGGAAAGGCCGCGACTGGCTACTGTTCTCAGTTCTTCAACATTATACACCAGGCCTCCTCCGGTCCCTCCCATCGTATACGCCGGGCGGATGACTACCGGATATCCTAACTGCGCAGCAACTTTTTCCGCATCTTCAACCGTATTTACTGCGGTACTTCGGGGCATTTCAATTCCCAGCCGGGTCATGGTTTCCTTGAAAGCAATCCGGTCTTCACCCCGTTCAATTGCATCAATATTTACTCCGATTACTTTTACCCCATATCGGGACAGTACTCCTTTACGGGCCAATTGCAGCGAAAGGTTCAATGCAGTTTGCCCGCCGAGATTGGGCAACAGCGCATCAGGACGTTCTTTTTTAATGATTTCAGTCAGTGCATACTCGTTCAACGGTTCAATGTAGGTAATATCAGCCATTTCAGGGTCGGTCATGATGGTTGCCGGATTTGAATTGACCAACACAATTTTGTAACCAAGGGAGCGGAGCGCTTTGCATGCCTGTGTGCCGGAATAGTCAAATTCACAAGCCTGGCCGATAATGATCGGGCCCGAACCAATGATCAGCACTTTGTTAATATCTTCTCTTTTTGCCATAATGAGTGTGTGTATAAGTTTTACAGATAATCTGTAGCTTGAGCGGTGCAATTTAACTAAACCCGTTTGATTAGCTGAAAAACTTTGACAAAAAAACGTGGCATCACTGAAATAAAATCAAAAAAACATGCAAGAATGTGATATCCCGTTTCGGATTCAAATTTTATAGCACAATGCTTTTCTCTAAGGAATATTTTTCAACAGCTACTCATCCGGCAAAAAATATTTCTATTTTTACGGCAAATAGTTTTTATGAGCCGTTTATTCAGTTACATAGCGTTGTTTTTATGTTTCCTCCCGGGAACTATCCGGAGCGAGGCAAGACCACTCCCGGTTTCAGACTATTCCATGTTTTCTGAAGAGCCTGCCATAAACGAAACAGGGGAAATCAACCCGGAACCTTTTTTCCCGTCCTCGTTTTACCTTTCCAAGGAAGAAACTGCAGGGCCTTCGATTTTCACTGCTTTCAGATACCAGACTGTTTCCATGCTGAGAAACCAGGTAGTACCAAACAACTTCTTTTTTCAGAAAAATTTAGCACTCACGTCCGTCATTACTGACTTTAAGAACCCGGTCCCTTTGTTTATTGAGGGACACGCCCTGCGACATTAGCAGTTCCCGTTTTTTTTATTTTTTCAGGGCTGACTGACAAATGATAGTGTTGTGTCAATATTGTTTTGTCATGCTGAACGTAGTGAAGCATCTGTTGTGAATAGTACAAAACAGGAAACTCTTTATTATATTCAAGGGACAACATCATTTGACACGACAATAGATTAATATTCTGTTCCCGGATATGCCGGACCAATTTCAGCATGTGCGGATTTTAACAAACAGGTATTGAAGTATCTGAATATCATCCACAATGATACAGCCCTGTGCTTGCATTCAAACTTCTAAAAACAAATACAAAAAAATGGAAACTTCAAATAATGCTGAAAAAAAGCAAAGCAAAAAAATAAATGATTTTGTATGGGTGATCATTGGAATTGCCGGATTGATCGTGGCATTGCTGCTCCTGAAATATTTCATGCACGGCATGAAACTGGTATAAGTTTTTCAAGGCTCATACAATTTTAAACATAGCCAGGCAAGAATTCTGCCTGTAAAATAAAAAGGGTGAACTGATAATCAGCCACCCTTTTTTATTTTACGGTCATGCTTCGGGAACCGGACCTCCAAAATTCATTGGGGGCATAAACGGATCGTGCCCCGTCTGAATTTTAATTGCCCCGTGCACGGCCTCAAATTTCTGAATATTATCCTGTAAAGCCATCAGCAAACGTTTGGCGTGTTCCGGAGTTAAAATAACCCTTGACTTCACATTTGCTTTCGGAATGCCCGGCATGATGCGAACAAAATCAATTACAAACTCAGAACTTGAGTGCGTGATAATGGCCAGATTTGAATAGGTGCCCTGCGCCACTTCTTCGCTCAGTTCAATATTCAGCTGGTTTTTGCTTTTATTGTCTTCCATACTATTCCCTGTATGCGCGTTCGATTTCTTTCGGTTCAACCATACGGTCGTATTCATCTTTCGAGCCAACCACAAGGTTTTTATATTCCTTTAATCCGGTACCGGCAGGAATCAGATGACCACAAATAACGTTTTCTTTCAGTCCGTCCAGATAATCGACTTTACCCATGATTGCAGCTTCGTTCAGTACTTTTGTGGTTTCCTGGAATGAGGCAGCCGACAACCAACTGCGTGTCTGCAATGCGGCGCGGGTGATCCCTTGCAGTATCTGACTTGAAGTTGCAGGGATCGCATCGCGGGCTTCTATCAGTTTTTTATCTTTTCGGCGCAATATCGAATTTTCATCCCGTAAACGACGTGCCGTGATGATCTGACCTGGTTTCAATCCTTCGCCATCTCCCGGCTCCATAATTACCTTTTTATTATATATCCAGTCGTTTTCGTGCAGGAATTCATTTTTATCCACCACCTGTTTTTCAAGGAACCGGGTATCTCCCGGGTCGTCTATTTCTACTTTGCGCATCATCTGTCGGATAATTACCTCAAAGTGTTTGTCGTTGATTTTCACACCCTGCATCCGGTATACGTCCTGAACTTCATTCAGGATATATTCCTGAACAGCTGTCGGCCCTTTGATCGCAAGAATGTCTGAAGGCGTAATGGCGCCGTCGGAAAGCGGTGTACCCGCACGGATGTAGTCGTTTTCCTGCACCAGTATCTGACGTGAAAGAGGTACCAGGTATCTTTTCACTTCATTGTTTTTCGCCGTTACAATGATTTCACGGTTCCCACGTTTGATTTTCCCTAACGATACTTCGCCATCGATCTCCGAAACCACAGCAGGATTCGAGGGGTTACGGGCTTCGAACAATTCGGTCACACGAGGAAGACCTCCCGTGATGTCGCCTGCTTTACCGGCAGCCCTTGGTATTTTTACCAATACATCGCCTGCACGGACTGTATCTCCATCTGAAACGGCAATGTGGCCGCCCACTGGTAAGTTGTATGAACGGATTATTTCACCCTGTTCATCCAAAATAATCAACGACGGGTTTTTGGTCTTATCTTTTGTTTCAATAATCACTTTTTCACGATAACCGGTCTGTTCGTCCGACTCTTCGCGATAGGTAATCCCTTCGATAAGATGCTCAAAAGAAATCTTACCATTGTATTCGGTAATAATAACTCCGTTATACGGGTCCCATTCACAAATGAGCTGTCCTTTTTTGATCTCCTTACCGTTCTCAATAAACAGTTTTGAGCCATAGGGTACGCTGTGGGTCGATAATGGTATGCGTGTATTTTTATCAATAATACGTAATTCAGCGAGACGGCTGACTACGACAGTTGACTTCACTCCGTCGCTGTTGGTTTGTTCAACCGTACGAAGCTCTTCAATTTCAGCTATCCCGTCGTATTTGGAAACTACCGTCGACTGAGTGGAGATATTCCCGGCAATACCTCCCACGTGGAAGGTACGGAGTGTTAGCTGTGTTCCCGGTTCACCAATTGACTGGGCAGCAATAACCCCTACTGCTTCACCGCGCTGGGCAAGTCCTTTCCCGGCAAGGTTACGTCCGTAACATTTACTGCAAACACCATTTTTGGCTTCACAGGTAAGTACCGAACGGATTTCGACACTCTCTATCGGTGAGTCTTCAATTTTATTCGCAATATCTTCCGTGATAATATCTCCTGACTTGACAATTAGCTCGCCGGTTAACGGATGAAATATATCGTGAACAGCTGTGCGCCCTTCAATTCTTTCGGCAAGGGAAGCAACTACTTCTTCATTGTTTTTAATAGCCGCAGCAACCAAACCGCGAAGCGTTCCGCAGTCTTCATCCGAAATAATCACATCCTGAGCAACGTCAACCAGACGGCGGGTCAGATAACCCGCGTCAGCTGTTTTCAGAGCGGTATCGGCCAACCCTTTACGTGCCCCGTGGGTTGAGATAAAGTACTCAAGTACAGATAGTCCTTCTTTGAAATTGGCAAGGATCGGGTTTTCGATAATCTGCGACCCGGTAGAGCCTGATTTCTGAGGCTTGGCCATCAAACCACGCATCCCGCACAACTGACGAATCTGTTCCTTTGAACCACGGGCCCCCGAATCGAGCATCATATATACTGAATTGAAGCCCTGACGATCGGTACTCAGTGTTTTCATTACCGAATTAGTCAGCTTGGCATTGGCATGTGTCCAAATATCAATAACCTGGTTATAACGTTCGTTGTTGGTAATGAACCCCATGTTGTAGTTCATCATCACTTCTTCCACTTCGCTGTACCCATCGTCAACAATTTCTTTCTTATCCTCCGGAATAATCACATCGCTCAGGTTGAACGACAACCCGCCGCGATAAGCCATCTTGTATCCGAGGTCTTTAATTGCATCAAGGAAGCGGACTGTTTCGGCATTTCCGGTTAGTTTAAAGATGTCGGAAATGATGGTACGCAACGATTTTTTAGTCAGTAACTGATTGATATATCCTGCCTTTGCGGGAACATACTGGTTGAAGATCACACGTCCGACAGTCGTTTCGATGATATGCTTGAAAAATTCTCCTTTTTCATCCACATCCGTTACTTTCACCTTAACAATGGTATGCAGGTCGATCACCCCTTCATTGTATGCAATAATTACTTCTTCCGGAGAATAGAAGGTCATTCCTTCTCCTTTTGCCCCTTCCCTGTGTTTTGAAATATAATATAAACCAAGCACCATGTCCTGTGAAGGAACGGTAATTGGCGCTCCATTGGCAGGATTCAACAGGTTATGCGAAGCCAGCATCAGAATCTGGGCCTCCAGAATGGCAGCATTGCCCAGCGGCACGTGAACGGCCATCTGGTCTCCATCAAAGTCGGCGTTAAACCCTGTACACACCAGCGGGTGCAACTGAATTGCTTTCCCCTCTATCAGTACCGGCTGGAAAGCCTGGATAGACAAACGGTGCAGGGTGGGCGCACGGTTTAGCAATACCGGATGCCCTTTCAGTACGTTTTCAAGAATATCCCATACAACCGGATCTTTTCGATCCACAATCTTCTTCGCTGATTTTACAGTTTTTACAATTCCGCGTTCTATCAGTTTCCTGATCACAAACGGTTTGTACAATTCGGCAGCCATATCTTTCGGAAGGCCGCACTCGTGAAGTTTCAATTTCGGGCCAACTACAATGACCGAACGGGCTGAATAGTCGACACGTTTACCCAACAAGTTCTGACGGAAACGTCCCTGTTTCCCTTTCAAACTGTCGGATAATGATTTCAGTGCACGGTTATTTTCTGTTTTAACTGCATTCGATTTGCGTGAGTTATCGAATAATGAGTCAACTGCTTCCTGGAGCATACGTTTTTCGTTACGTAAAATCACTTCAGGTGCTTTGATCTCGATCAGCCGTTTCAAGCGGTTATTGCGGATGATTACCCGACGATACAAATCGTTCAGGTCGGAAGTGGCAAAACGGCCACCATCCAACGGCACCAGCGGACGTAAATCCGGTGGAATTACAGGTACTACTTTTACGATCATCCATTCCGGGCGGTTTACATTTTTGCTGGCACGGAACGATTCAACAACCTGCAGGCGTTTCAACGCTTCATTTTTACGTTGTTGCGAAGTTTCAGTGCTTGCCCTGTAACGTAAATCATATGAGAGTTCATCCAGTTCTAATTTTTCGAGAAGGCTGTACAATGCTTCGGCGCCCATTTTTGCGATAAACTTGTTCGGATCCTCATCGTCAAGATACTGGTTTTCCTTCGGGAGTGAGTCAAGAATATCAAGGTATTCCTCTTCTGTCAGGAAATCGAGGTATTTAACGCCGTCCTGTGCTTTAACTCCCGGTTGAACCACCACATAGCGTTCGTAATAAATAATTGCATCGAGTTTTTTGGTGGGAAGGCCCAGCAAATAACCAATTTTATTGGGCAACGATTTAAAATACCATATATGAGCAACCGGCACAACCAGAGAGATGTGCCCCATGCGCTCGCGGCGCACTTTTTTCTCGGTTACTTCCACGCCACAACGGTCACAAACGATCCCTTTGTAACGGATACGTTTGTATTTACCGCAATGACATTCATAATCTTTTACCGGCCCGAAAATGCGTTCACAAAATAATCCGTCGCGTTCGGGTTTGTAGGTACGGTAATTGATCGTTTCCGGTTTTAAAACTTCTCCATGGGAACGTTCCAGTATTTCTTCCGGAGAAGCAAGACTGATACCAATTTTGGCAAAGCTGCTTTTAACTTTGTTGTCTTTTCTGAATGCCATATCGATATATTATATTTTCAAATTTTAAACAAAGAAATCAAGGTTTCCGATGATTAATCGAGGTTGATGCTCAACCCGAGACCGCGCAGTTCGTGCAGCAATACGTTCAATGATTCGGGGATACCGGGCTGTGGCATGGGCTCTCCTTTCACGATCGATTCATAAGCTTTTGCCCTGCCCAGCACATCGTCTGACTTCACGGTCAGAATTTCCTGCAGGATATGGGAAGCGCCAAATGCTTCGAGTGCCCAAACCTCCATTTCACCGAAACGCTGGCCACCAAACTGTGCCTTACCGCCCAATGGTTGCTGGGTGATAAGCGAGTACGGGCCAATTGAACGGGCATGCATCTTATCTTCCACCATGTGACCCAGTTTCATCATATAAATGATACCGACAGTAGCAGGCTGGTCGAATGGTTCGCCTGTCTCGCCATCGTACAGGACAGTACGCCCATACTGTGGGATTCTGGCTTTATCGGTATATTCAGTGATCTGTTCCAGCGAAGCGCCATCAAAAATCGGGGTAGCGAACTTGAGCCCAAGTTCTTTGCCGGCCCAGCCAAGAACCGTTTCGTAAATCTGCCCGAGGTTCATACGCGAAGGCACGCCCAGCGGGTTCAGAACAATGTCAACAGGAGTTCCGTCGGCAAGGAAAGGCATATCCTCGTCGCGTACAATACGCGAAACAATCCCCTTATTCCCGTGGCGCCCGGCCATTTTATCGCCAATCTGAAGTTTGCGCTTTTTCGCGACATATACTTTTGCCAACTGGATAATTCCTGCGGGAAGTTCATCACCAATCGTGACATTATAGCGTTTGCGGCGGGCAACTGCCTCGTATTCTTTGTATTTATTGATATAATTCAGGATGAGTTTGAAAATCATCTCGTTTTTATCGTTATCGGTAGTCCACTTTTGCGGGTTCACGGTCAGATAATCAATCTCCTGGAGTTGTTTCAATGTAAATTTCACACCTTTCTGGATTACCTCGCCACCATAGTAATCTTTTACTCCCTGACTGGTTTTCCCATTTACAATGGTAAACAACTTGTCTTCCAACTTCGCTCTCAGTCCGGCAACAATGCGTTCAAATTCTTCTTCAATCTGATCGAGTAAAGGTTTGGACGATAGTTTACCTTTTTTGTCTTTCACAACGCGTGAGAACAGTTTTTTATCAATCACTGTTCCGTTGAGCGACGGGGATGCTTTCAACGAAGCGTCTTTCACATCGCCGGCTTTATCGCCAAAAATGGCACGCAGAAGTTTTTCTTCCGGCGACGGGTCAGACTCTCCTTTCGGAGTAATTTTTCCAATCAGGATATCGCCGGGTTTTACCACTGCACCGATACGGATCAATCCATTTTCATCCAGGTTCCGGGTTGCTTCTTCGCTAACATTGGGTATATCGGAAGTAAACTCTTCCACGCCACGTTTTGTATCGCGAACTTCGAGTGCATATTCATCCACGTGGATCGAAGTGAAAACATCTTCACGAACAACCCGTTCCGAGATCACAATAGCATCCTCGTAATTGTACCCCTGCCAGGGCATGAAAGCTACTTTCAGGTTGCGCCCGAGAGCAAGTTCGCCACCTTCGGTGGCATATCCTTCACAAAGTACAGTCCCTTTTTTCACCCGTTGCCCTTTTTTTACAACTGGTTTCAGGTCGAGAACGGTACCTTGGTTGGTTTTCTGGTATTTGTGCATTTTGTAAGTTACCACCTCCGGATCGAAACTCACAAATTTTTCTTCATCGGTAAGGTCGTAACGAATTACAATTTCATTCGCATCAACAAATTCAACAACACCATCACCTGTTGCCACCGGAAGCACACGCGAGTCAACAGCAGCGCGGCCTTCGAGACCGGTACCAACAATGGGCGCTTCAGGGCGAAGCAACGGCACCGCCTGGCGCATCATGTTCGATCCCATCAGGGCACGGTTGGCATCGTCGTGTTCAAGAAAGGTGATCAACGAAGCAGCAACCGAGGCAATCTGGTTCGGCCCAACGTCCATTAACTGAACGTCTTCTTTTTCAGAAAGCGGATAATCGCCATCCAAACGGGCTTTTACCCGTTGGTTGATAAAATTGCCTTCATCGTCAATCAGCGCATTTGCCTGTGCAATGATCCTTCCTTCTTCTTCTTCGGCAGTAAGGAAAATAACGCCTTCCGGAGATAAATCTACTTTTCCGTTGTCAACCTTCCGGTAAGGAGTGGCAATGAAACCCAAATCGGTAACTTGCGCAAATACGCAAAGGGAGGAAATCAACCCGATGTTTGGTCCTTCAGGCGTTTCAATCGGACAAAGGCGTCCGTAGTGGGTATAGTGTACGTCGCGTACCTCAAAACCGGCACGCTCACGCGATAAACCACCTGGCCCTAATGCCGACATACGGCGTTTGTGGGTCATCTCGGCCAACGGATTGGTTTGATCCATGAACTGAGACAATGCGTTTGTTCCAAAGAACGAATTAATTACAGACGACAATGTTTTTGAGTTGATCAAATCAATTGGCGTGAAAACCTCGTTATCGCGAACATTCATTCGTTCACGGATGGTACGGGCCATACGGGCCAGCCCAACTCCAAACTGCGCATACATTTGCTCACCTACCGTGCGAACACGACGGTTACTCAGGTGGTCAATATCATCGACATCAGTTTTCGAGTTAACTAATTTGATCAAATATTTTATAATCTCAATAATATCTTCTTTCGTCAATACCTGGATCCCCATGTCAATATCCAGGTTCAACTTTTTATTGATCCGGTAACGTCCTACTTCACCCAGATCGTAACGTTTTTCAGAGAAGAACAATTTATCGATGACATCCCTTGCAGTTGCTTCATCCGGCGGTTCAGCATTTCGTAATTGCCGGTAGATGTGGAGTACCGCTTCTTTTTCCGAATTACACGGGTCTTTTTGAAGGGTATTGTAGATGATGGCGAAGTCCTGCAGGTTTTGATCTTCCTTGTGCAGCAGGATAGTTTTCACATCGGCATCCACAATTTCGTCGATGTGTTCGTTTTCGAGGACGGTTTCGCGGTCAATGATCACTTCGGTGCGTTCGATTGAAACAACTTCACCGGTATCTTCATCCACGAAGTCTTCGACCCATGTTTTCAGTACGCGGGCAGCCAACTTACGTCCAACTACTTTTTTCAAACCAGATTTTGAAACTTTGATCTCGTCGGCGAGCCCAAAGATTTCAAGAATATCTTTATCGCTTTCGAAGCCAATGGCCCGGAGCAATGTTGTGACAGGTAACTTTTTCTTACGGTCGATGTAAGCAAACATCACGCTGTTAATATCAGTGGCAAACTCAATCCACGATCCTTTGAACGGGATGATACGGGCAGAATACAATTTGGTGCCATTGGCGTGCATGCTTTGTCCGAAGAATACCCCCGGAGAGCGGTGCAACTGGGAAACGACCACACGTTCGGCACCATTGATCACAAATGTGCCCCGTTCGGTCATATAGGGGACCGTACCAAGGTATACGTCCTGAACAACCGTATCAAAGTCTTCATGTTCGGGGTCGGTACAGTACAGCTTCAGTTTTGCTTTCAAGGGCACACTGTATGTCAGACCACGTTCAATACATTCTTCTATTGAGTATCTCGGAGGATCAACCTGGTAATCGATAAATTCTAACACGAAGTTGTTCCTGGTATCCGATATGGGAAAATTTTCTTCAAAAACTTTGAATAATCCTTCGTTTTTACGTTGATCGGGAGTTGTTCCGAGTTGGAAAAATTCGATGAAGGATTTTACCTGTACTTCCAAAAAGTCGGGGTAGTCAAATACAGTTTTTGTTGAAGAAAAACTAATTCTCTGGTTTTCACTATTTAACGACATCTATCTCTCTGAATTAATTGAACTTAACTTAAATATACAAAAAGGCTTAGAACCCCATCCCGGGTATTCGGGATAGAGGTTCTAAACCATATCAACCTTTATTTAAGGTTGTAAGACGTTTTATTTAAGTTCAACTTCAGCGCCAGCTTCTTCTAATTGGGCTTTCAGCGCTTCAGCTTCGTCTTTTGAAACTTTTTCCTTGACCGCTTTTGGAGCGCTGTCAACTACTTCTTTAGCTTCTTTCAAACCAAGACCCGTCAGTTCTTTTACTAATTTAACAACAGCTAATTTCGACTGACCTCCTGATTTCAGAATTACATCAAATTCAGTCTGAACAGCAGCTTCAGCTTCTTCAGCGCCACCGGCTGCAGGAGCAGCAACAGCAACCGCAGCGGCTGCAGGTTCAATACCGTATTCACTTTTCAAAATTCCGGCTAATTCGTTTACTTCTTTTACAGTTAAGTTTACTAACTCTTCTGCAAGGGCTTTTAAATCTGCCATTTTCCTTTAATTTTTATAATAAATTGATGACTAACTTTTTATTTTTTTGAAAGTGTCTCCAGAACTCCATGAATGGTGTTACCTCCCGACTGAAGTGCGCCCAGTACATTACGCATGGGTGACTGCAACAATCCGACGAGTTCGCCAAGCAATTCGTTCTTCGACTTCACAGCGATTAATACTTCGAGCTGATCCTGTCCGACATAAACTGATTCTTCAACATAAGCGCCTTTCAACAAAGGTTTTTTCTTCTTTTTGCTGAATTCTTTAATCAGTTTTGCAGGTACGTTTGCAGCCTCACAAAACATGATGGAAGTATTACCAGAGAGAACTTCGTAAAGTTCAGAAGCTTCTTTTTCAGATGCTTCCAAAGCTCTGCGCAGCAATGTATTTTTTACTACAACCAGTTTTACATCCCGTGAGAAGCATAAGCGTCTCAGGTCACTTGAGTCGCTGGCATTCAGGTCAGCTATGTCAGTCAGGTAAAAATGGCTCGATGAATTGATCTGTCCAATTAGACTGTCAATGATCTCTTGTTTTTCTGATCTTTTCATTTCAACTCATTTACTAGTCAGTAACTGACTTTGGTTCAACTTGAATGCCCGGGCTCATCGTACTCGACAGGTAAATACTTTTAATGTAGGTACCTTTGGCTGCTGAAGGTTTCAGCTTGTTCAGGGTATTTACAAATTCTTTGGCATTTTCAGCGATTTTTTCAGGATCGAATGAAACTTTACCGATCGAAGTATGTACGATACCGAATTTGTCGACTTTGAAGTCGATTTTACCTGCTTTTACTTCAGCAACTGCTTTTCCGATTTCCATAGTAACCGTACCGCTTTTGGGGTTTGGCATCAAACCGCGGGGGCCTAAGATTCGCCCGATCGGCCCGATTTTCCCCATCACGGGTGGCATTGTAATAATAACATCCACATCGGTCCAACCACCTTTGATTTTTTCAATGTAGTCGTCGAGACCAACGTAATCAGCGCCGGCGTCTTTTGCTTCCTGCTCTTTGTCAGGAGTTACAAGCGCCAACACACGGACCACCTTACCGGTGCCATGTGGCAAAGTAACCACGCCCCTAACCATCTGATTTGCTTTTCTGGGATCAACACCCAAGCGGACATCAATATCCACCGAAGCGTCGAATTTGGTGTAAGTAACTTCTTTCACCAAACCGGCTGCATCTTGTAGTGAATATGATTTTCCTGCCTCGATTTTTTCCAGGGAAAGCTTTTTATTTTTTGTAATTCTGCCCATTTTAATACTTTTTTTAGTTATTAAATGGAGATGTTCCGGTTACGGTGATCCCCATACTTCTGGCAGTACCAGCAACCATTCTCATTGCAGCTTCAAGTGTAAAGCAATTCAGGTCCGACATCTTGGTTTCGGCGATTTCTCTCACCTGATCCCAACTTACAGAACCTACCTTGCTGACATGCGGTTCAGCTGAACCTTTTTTCACTTTGGCAGCTTCGATGAGCTGAACGGCTACTGGGGGTTGTTTAATTACAAAATCAAACGATTTATCAGCATAAACAGTAATGACAACAGGAAGTACCTTTCCGGCCATATCCTGGGTCCTGCCATTGAACTGTTTACAGAACTGCATGATATTTACCCCTTTGCTACCCAATGCTGGCCCTACTGGCGGCGATGGGTTAGCAGCGCCACCTTTTATTTGCAATTTAATTAATCCAGCAATTTCTTTAGCCATAATATTAAAATAAATAGGTTTTTACTCCTTCTCTACCTGCATGTAACTTAGCTCGAGAGGAGTTTTTCTACCAAAAATTTTGACCATTACCTGCAGCTTTTTCTTTTCCTCATTGATGTGTTCAATGATTCCATTAAAGCCGTTAAACGGCCCGTCGATCACTTTCACAGTTTCGCCTACCACGTACGGAATATTCATTTCCTCGTTTTTCTCGGCCATTTCGTCGACCCGTCCTAAGATACGGTTGACTTCGGATAATCGCATGGGTACCGGATCCCCTCCTTTTGTATCACCAAGGAAGCCTATAACGTTGGTGATGTTCTTCAAAATATGGGGTATTTCTCCTACTAGGCAGGCTTCAACTAAAACATACCCGGGAAAGAAATTCCGTTCTTTGCTGATTTTTTTTCCGTTGCGGATTTGAAAAACTTTTTCGGTTGGTATCAACACCTGTGAAACATACTCCTGAAGGCCAGCATTTGCTATTTCGCTTTCGATATATTCTTTAACTTTCTTCTCTTTTCCTCCGATAGTCCTCAGAACATACCATTTTTTAACGTTTTCGCTCATGTCCGTGCTTCAAAA
Source organism: Prolixibacteraceae bacterium (assembly GCA_034003625.1). GTDB lineage: Bacteria > Bacteroidota > Bacteroidia > Bacteroidales > Prolixibacteraceae > GWE2-42-39. The sequence goes on from JAVEYG010000027.1 coordinate 41,486, forward strand.
GTATTAATAAAATAAACTGTACACAAAGTCCATGATGGTATCGAATGAGATATCCATGACAAAGACAATAAGTGCTATTATTAAGGAAGCAACCATTACGATCAATGCACTGCTTTGCAGTTCTTTCCAAGTTGGCCAGGAAACTTTATGAACAAGCTCGTTATAAGCTTCTTCTAAATAAATTCTAAGTTTCATTTTGGTATATATATGTTTTGCCCGGATGGTAAGACTCGAACTCACCTTGTATAAAATACAAAACCCCCGAACGGGTATCATCCGAAAAGTGTCCCGGACCGATAAGTCCGGGACACTATCAGAAATATTTTAGCTAAAAAATTAGTTAATAATTTCAGTTACCTGGCCTGCACCAACGGTACGTCCACCTTCGCGGATTGCGAAACGAAGACCGATGTTCAGGGCAACAGGATAGATTAATTTTACTTCGATTGTAACGTTATCACCTGGCATAACCATTTCGCGTCCTTCTTCAAGGTTGATTTCACCAGTTACGTCCAATGTACGGATATAGAACTGCGGACGATATTTGTTGTGGAATGGGGTGTGACGCCCACCTTCTTCTTTTTTCAGGATATACACCTCAGCTTTGAAAGTAGTGTGAGGAGTAATTGATCCTGGTTTTGCCAAAATCTGCCCACGTTTGATTTCTTTTTTATCGACGCCACGGAGCAACAGACCTACGTTATCGCCAGCTTGTCCGTCATCCAAAATTTTACGGAACATTTCAACGCCGGTACAAACTGTTTTACGCCCATCAGCACCCAGTCCAATAATTTGAAGTTCGTCGCCGGTATGAATTTTACCGGTTTCGATACGACCAGTTGCAACAGTACCACGACCGGTAATGGAGAATACGTCTTCAACCGGCATCAGGAAGGGTTTGTCAACATCACGGGGAGGAAGCGGGATCCATGTATCGCAAGCTTCCATCAGTTCCATGATTTTTTCTTCCCATTGTGGTTCACCATTCATTGCCCCCAATGCCGAGCCTTGGATTACAGGAGTATCGTCACCTTCAAATTTATAGAATGACAATAGTTCGCGTAATTCCATTTCAACCAGTTCTAACAATTCCGGGTCGTCAACCATATCCACTTTGTTCATGAAAACAACCAGTTTCGGAACGTTTACCTGACGTGCAAGAAGGATGTGTTCACGAGTCTGAGGCATAGGGCCATCAGTTGCAGCACAAACCAAAATTGCGCCGTCCATCTGGGCCGCACCAGTAACCATGTTTTTCACATAGTCAGCGTGTCCGGGACAGTCAACGTGTGCATAGTGACGAGTAGCTGTTTGATACTCAACATGAGCAGTATTAATAGTAATACCTCTTTCTTTTTCTTCAGGAGCATTATCAATTGAGTCAAAAGATTTTACTTCTGAAAGACCTTTTTTTGCTAATACCATAGTAATAGCGGCAGTCAGGGTAGTTTTACCGTGGTCAACGTGGCCAATAGTACCTATATTGACGTGGTCTTTATCCCTTACAAATGTTGCTTTAGCCATAACTCCAAAATTATTTAATTATTTTAACTTATAATCGAGCCGAGAACGAGATTTGAACTCGTGACCTCATCCTTACCAAGGATGCGCTCTACCCCTGAGCTACCCCGGCATTCCTTTCTTAATTTTGAGCGGGAGACGGGATTCAAACCCGCGACCCTTAGCTTGGAAGGCTAATGCTCTATCGACTGAGCTACTCCCGCTTTTTAATTTCGAGTTCCGAGTCGCGAGTTTCGAGTTAATCAACTGAAAACCACAGACTAAAAACTGAAAACTTTTTTGGTGGGGAGAGCAGGATTCGAACCTACGAAGGCATTTGCCAGCAGATTTACAGTCTGCCCCAGTTGGCCACTTTGGTATCTCCCCGGATATAAATATAAGAAGGTCAGAATGTTAGAATATCAGAATGGTTTTCTTCGATCTGAATTTGACCTTCACACTTCATTATTTCACAGAACTTTTAAAGACTTGGCAATTATCCGGTCCGGTTATTTTCATTCTAACCGCATCCTTCCAATTTTCTAATCTCCAAATTTTCTAATCTTCCAATCTTCTTTTTTGAGCCGAATCTCAGATTCGAACTGAGGACCCCGAGATTACAAATCACGTGCTCTGGCCAACTGAGCTAATTCGGCTTAACCTGCTCCCTTCGTTGTTTATATTTTTCAGGATGCAACACTCATGAATGTGGATTAAGCTGCAACTAAAAAACGAATAAACCCGGCATAAACAGAGAACTCTATTTCATGTTAAAACCCCGGCAAAACGTTTACTTATTTCGTTTGCAGGGGCAAACATTTCTTAATCCCAAACAAATCAGGAACTTGCCTGAAAAAGGGTTTGCAAATGTATAAATATTTTTAATTCTTTCACAAGAAAAAATAAAAATTTTAAAATTTTATTTTTCCTGCAATTTTTCCTTGAATTTCTTGAGTTGGCGGCGTATTGCTTCAACAGCCAGATCGCATGCTTCTTCGAATGAATCTGCTTGTTTCTTGGCAAACAAATAATCATTGGACGGGATCGAAAGTTTAACCTCCACAATTTTATTGTTTGCGGTTTCAGGTTTATCAACTTTAAGAATAACTTCAGCACTTAAAATTCCATCAAAATAGGTATCCAGTTTTGAAACCTTTTTGTTCAAAAAATCAATCAATTTTTTGTCAGCAGTAAAGTGAACTGCATTTACCTGAATGTTCATAGTTTTTCCTCCTAAAATTTAAGTTCGCGGATGTGCTTGTTTATAAACCTTTTTTATTTTATCGAGAGAGGTATGCGTATAAACCTGTGTCGCCGACAAGTTTGTATGTCCGAGCAACTCTTTCACGGCGTTCAGATCAGCGCCATTATCCAACATGTGTGTTGCAAAGCTATGCCGCAACACATGTGGACTGCGCTTTTCCATAGTGGTAACTTTCGACAGGTTTTTATTTACAATACGGTAAAACAATTTTTCGTACACCTTTTCTCCCTTTGTCGTCAGAAAAAAATAATCATTTTTCTTCTCCACAGCCTGACTCCTCGCCTCAAGATACTGATTAATCAACGGGTTCAGTGTTTTCGGATAGGGAATGACCCGTTCCTTGTTTCTTTTCCCCAAAACCTTGATCATACTTTCTGCCCGGTTGATATCCGCATCTTTTAAATTCAACAACTCCGAAAGACGGACCCCCGTCCCGTAAAACATGCCAATAACCAATTTATCCCTGACGCCTTCAAAATCGCGGTCAAACTCCACTTCGTCCAACAGTTGGTGCATGTTCTTTTCTTCGACAAAGAACGGAAGTTTTTTTCTGATTTTTGGCAGAATAACATTATTTAACCTGCTTTCGGGAATGATTCCTTCGCGGAGCAAATACTTGTAAAACGATTTCAGCGCCGCCACTTTTTTAGCGACAGTGCGGGGGGTAAGTCCATTCTCCATCATTTCCACGACCCACAGGCGGACAAGCTTATCGTCTATTCTTAAAACGTTAAAATCCCCGATCGTTCTGACGAAAAATTCTTCAAACTGATCGAGGTCTTTTTTATAAGCTACCAATGTAAGGTCAGAATACCTTTTTTCGTATTTCAGATATTTAAGAAATGATTCCTGATAAGACATCCATTATCGCTTTACAAATATGTTGTCAGGAACCGGAAAAATTTCTTAGTCTTCCTGACGCTGCATGTTCTGAATATAGATTGCCTTTTTGATCTCTGCCCTACGTTCAACCGAAGGCTTTGTAAAGGCCTGCCTTGCGCGCAATTCTTTGATTACTCCGGTTTTTTCAAATTTTCTTTTAAATCGTTTAAGGGCTCTTTCTATATTCTCGCCTTCTTTAACTGGAATAACGATCATACTATTTAAATTATAATTTTAAAATTTTGAGCCGCAAATTTATGAATTAAACCTTACTAATCAAATTTATGACAAAAAATTTATTCCCAAAATTGTTCCCTGCTAAAATACTCTCTATATATAACGAAATCTACGGCGTTTTTGTTGCCAGATAAGGCCGCATTTTTTCGAATTGCTGCCTTCCAAGCAATTTTTCATTGATGAGTGCCGTAAGGTTAATAATTAACCCGTTTTTACTTCTGAACCGCACAATCTCACGACCGGATTTCTCACCAATATAGGGATGGGCCGACAACTCGCCGGCAGACGAAAAATTAATGTTCAGTTTTTTTATTTTCAGGGTATCAATGGTGAGTAAGGGTTCAATTTTCTGGAAGCATTCCTGGCTAAGGCCGTACACTTCGAGCAGTTGGGACGCGGAATAAAAGCCGCCCAGCAACTCCCGGTATTTAATGATCCGCCGGCTCAGTACACGACCAATTCCAGGCAGGCTTTCCAAAACAACCGTATCGGCTGAGTTCAGTTCTATTTGGGCACGTACAGCCTGGCGTACCTTTGGTCTGGCAACTTCCTGCAATATTGGTGTTTTAATTTCGGCATATTTCAGGAGCGAATCTTTCAGGCCTTCCCCAATGCCATACATCTTTGCAAATTGTTCCTTCGTCTTAAATCCTCCGATTGCATTTCTGTAACGTTCAATTGCCTGCGACTGTTTTGGCGTCAATCCAAAATCCAGCCAGTCGTTTTCCGTACAGGTATCCGGATCGAACTTGCACCAGACAATTTCAGGTTTCTTCTGAACCCTCCCATGATTTTTCTTTTCCCGTATTTTTTCAGTTGTTTCAATGTGAATATATTTTTCAATCTCTGAAAATACAGAGTCGTTCATCCCGTATATTTTCCGGGCATCTTCAGGTTGAAAAAAACGTCCCCCTTTCGTTCGGAATTTCAACAGATTTCGTTTCACGGAAACAGGAACCGACAAACTGTCGAGTGCCAGTGAATCAATCGTATTCGGATCAAAAAGGAACAGTGATCTTCGTGGTTCCACTAAATCCTGCCGCTGTTCAAACTCCGCTATTTTTTCCAGAAAATTTTCAGCCCCCAATGTATCCGGTTTCTCGAAAAGAAACACGGCGCGGCTGGCAACTGCAAATAAAATAACAACAAGCAGCAAGACAATGATCCCGTTGCGTTCCTTCTTGGAGAAGGTAAAATAATCCTGAACGATCTTCCTGAGGCGCATAATCAAAATTATGCACGAAAGTTACAGAAAACCAGGGGAAAATAAAATATGTACGATTATTTTTTGCGATTCCGTGGTCTTGTCTTTCAAAAATGCAACACTGCCTTGCTAAAAATAAAAGGATCCCCGCCATCGTGTAGCACGGGGATCCTTGTCAACCCAACCAAATCTGACATGTACTAATTCCGATTTACACAATTTAAATCGTCAAAAGCAATCTTTAACCGTTCGATCATCGTTTCCTGTCCTTTGCGCAGCCACACACGGGGATCGTAATATTTTTTGTTGGGCTTGTCATCTCCCTCCGGATTTCCGATTTGCCCCTGCAAATAGGCACGGTTCGCTGCTTCATATTTACGTACGCCATCCCATGTTGCCCACTGGGTATCGGTATCAATGTTCATTTTTACTACGCCATACGAAATGGCCTCCCGTATTTCGTCGACCGACGACCCCGAACCACCATGAAATACAAAGCTTACCGGTTTTTCCCCCAGTCCGTGTTTGGCCGAAATGAATTTTTGCGAATTATCCAGGATTTTCGGTGTCAGTTTTACATTGCCTGGCTTGTAAACTCCGTGAACATTGCCAAACGAAGCGGCAATAGTGAAATTCGGACTGATTCTGCTCAACTCTTCAAATGCATAGTTCACTTCTTCGGGTTGTGTGTATAACAACGAGTTATCGACCCCGCTGTTATCCACGCCATCTTCTTCCCCTCCGGTAACTCCCAGTTCGATTTCCAGGGTCATGCCGATCCTGTCCATTCGCTCCAGATACTTTTTGCATATCTCAATATTTTCTTTCAGAGGTTCTTCCGACAGGTCAAGCATATGTGAACTGAACAAAGGTTTTCCGGTTTCAGCAAAATGCTTTTCACCTGCATCGAGCAACCCGTCAATCCATGGCAATAGTTTTTTTGCCGCGTGGTCAGTATGCAGGACCACGGGTACGCCGTAAAGCCCGGCAAGCAAATGCACTGATTTTGCACCGGCAATGGCACCTGCGATCTGGGCCTGTTGTCCTTCAAGTTTTAACCCTTTCCCGGCATAAAATTGGGCACCGCCATTCGAAAACTGGATAATAACCGGCGAATTTACCAGCCTGGCAGCTTCAAGCACTGCATTTACAGAATCGGACCCTACTACATTCACTGCCGGCAGGGCATATCCGTTCTCTTTAGCAATCCGGAACAATTTCTGAAGATCGTTTCCCGTAACTACTCCGGGCTTAATAACATCTAAAATCTTTGTCATTTTCTTGTTTCTTATAAAAATTTGATAAATCTTCCTGTTCACAGGTACGAATTTATAACCTGCAAGAGGGTGAAATGTTTAAGATTGTGTGTTAATTATTTATAAAAAAAACCGGCCCTGATCCGGTACAGTATCCGATGATTAGCGATTTATGAGTATACTTGCAACAAATATATTTTCAGTAAAAATCAACGAATTAAAGAATAAAAAAATCACTAACTTTTAATTAAAAACTTTTTAAAATGAGTATCAGCTATAAAGACTTAGGCCTGGTAAACACGAAGGAAATGTTTGCCAAAGCGGTTGAAGGCAGTTATGCCATTCCTGCGTACAATTTCAACAACATGGAACAGCTTCAGGCAATCATCCAGGCTTGTGTGGAAACTAAGTCACCCGTTATCTTGCAGGTTTCATCAGGTGCACGGAAATATGCCAATGCAACACTTTTGAAAAATATGGCCCGTGGAGCTGTGGAATATGCAAAAGAATTGGGTTGCGAAATTCCGATCGCCCTTCATCTTGACCACGGAGACACTTTCGAACTTTGCAAAGACTGTGTTGACAGCGGTTTCTCTTCTGTAATGATTGACGGCTCGCACCATTCATACGAAGAAAATATTGCCCTGACAAAGAAAGTGGTTGAATATGCGCATGCACACGGAGTGACCGTTGAAGGGGAATTAGGTGTTCTGGCAGGTGTTGAAGACGATGTAGTGGCCGAACACTCAACGTATACCAAACCGGAAGAAGTAATCGATTTTGTGAGCAGGACCGGGGTTGACTCGCTGGCTATCTCGATCGGCACTTCACATGGGGCCAATAAATTTACACCAGCCCAGTGTACCCGCAACGCGGATGGTGTCCTGGTCCCTCCCCCGTTGCGTTTTGATATTCTGGAAGAAATTGAGAAAAAATTGCCGGGCTTCCCGATTGTGCTGCATGGCGCTTCTTCTGTTCCGCAGGGACACGTTGCAACCATCAACCAGTTTGGCGGTGCTATGAAAGATGCAGTTGGTATACCAGAAGAACAACTTCGCAGGGCAGCTAAATCGGCCGTTTGCAAAATCAACATCGACTCTGACGGACGTTTGGCAATGACTGCTGCCATCCGCAAGGTTTTTGTTGAAAAACCGGCTGAGTTCGATCCGCGTAAATACCTGGGACCAGCCCGCGACGAACTGAAAAAATTATATATGCACAAAAACGTCAACGTATTGGGTTCTGCAGGAAAAGCCTAATCCGATACAGGACTTAACTAAGATACAGACTAAGGATGACCATTTTATGGTTGTCCTTTTTTTATGAACGGAAGACCCCGGAACATCGGCAGCAATGCTCCGTAGTCCGACAACGATGCCTGGCACAGCGACGACGATCCCCCCAGTCTGATTATTGAATCTTGCCACATCAATACCGATGCCTGGCACATGGATAACGATGTGCGGCACATCAATAACGATGCCCCACGGTTCGACAACAATATCTGATATATAAGAGTACGATGCTCCGCAGTCCGATAGTGGACCCTGGCACATCAATAACAATACTCCGGTCTGTGTGTCCGGAATTTTTGATTTGAAGTTTTCAGAATGGGTACCCGATCGCAAACGACAAGTTGAATGTTTCGGCATTAATTTTATAATTTCCCGGAATCCAGCGGCGCCCTTCTTCCAATGACGGGTCACGCAGTTTCATCCCCACATCGAAACGAAAGAGGAAATAATCGAAATCGAAACGAAGGCCAAAACCGGTCCCCACCGCAATTTGGTTATAAAAATCACCAAACCTGAAAACGGCCCCTTCCCGGTTGTCTTTTGAATTAATTGCCCAGATATTTCCCGCATCCATGAATAAAGCCCCTTCAATCATCAGCAGTAAGCGGAAGCGGTATTCCAGATTGGCCTCTAATTTAATATCTGAAAGCTGATTAGGATATGAATTTTTCGGGGCTGCATACGAACCGGGCCCCAGTGTTCGTACCTGCCAGGCCCTGATGCCATTTGCCCCGCCTGTAAAATATTTCTTCTCGAAAGGTAGCACATCAAAATTTCCGTAAGGGATACCAATCCCGGCAAAAGCCCTTCCTACTACCGAATTATACTGATCGAAGCGAAGCCCGTAACGATATTCAACATCCGTTTTCAGATACTGGGCAAACCGTGTCTTCAGGATTTCAAAATAGGCCAGTTGTTCATTGGTATCCGGATCTGTTCGTACCGTTTTTTCCTTATTTATCAATCCTGAATATAACCCTAAAATATTCCCTGCCGATTCGAGATTTATTTTTACATACCGATAGTTTCCGGCTATATTTCGTTTCTGGTCATTAAAAACCCACGAATAATTGGTTGCCGAAATCAGGTGATCGGTAAAACTGCTCTTGATGTAAAAATCTTTTATCGAATTGATAAAATCTTCATTGAATTCGGACAGGTTGACAAAGTTAAAATCGAACAGATTGAGTGTTTGTGTGATATCCTCAGAACTTTTCCAGTGGTAACCAAAACGGAAAGTGCTGATGGTACGGGTATAATCGGGCCGGCTCTGATAATTGTACCCGACACTCAACCGGGTCTGTGGAATCTGAAATCCGAAATACCGGGTACTGCCCAGGGGATTAAGAAACTTGGGCAGGGTAATACCGGTTTCCAGGCCAAACTCACGGGTGTTAAAATCGAGATTGTTCGTTCCACTGATAGCCTGTTGCCGTTCCATCGCCCCTCTGACCTGAAAATCGAATACCTCCGCGCCCCGGAATAAATTGCGGTGCTGAATATTCAGATTGCCTGCGACACCAAAATTCCCCGACGAATTGGTCCCTTCAATATCCACCGACATTCCCTGCCGGGGCAAAGGAGACAACTGAAAATAACAATCCAGCCCACCGGAACCATCCGTCCATACGGAATCAGATTCCGAGAAGTTAATGTTGATCACTTTAAACTGCCTGAGCCGGTTTAACGCCCGATAAGTTTTTTCCACATTCCCGAGACAGAAAAAAGCGCTATCGGCTATACGGTTCAGGTCCCTGAATAAACCGGGTTTATAATTCTGTTTACCCCTGAACAAAAAAGAATAATTCATTTCTGTCAGTGTATCAGGTAATACGAACTCACCCGACTGAATGTGGGCCGGCGTATAATCGGAATTAATGAAATACCGGTTTATCCTGAATTTCCGGTGCGGTTCAAAAGTATTGGTGGCAGGATTGGCATCTTCAACTTTAACAAGCAGGTTAACCTGCTTGTTGTACGATGAAGTGTCGGCCACATAACTGATCAGGTTTTCATTGAAAGAATAATATCCCTGATTTTTCATCAAACGGGTAATCCGGTTCCGTTCGGCATTCAATACATCCACATCAAAAATACGGCCCACCCGTATCAAATGGTTCACCGAATCGTTTACAAGCAAACTTTTTATCCGGGGGTCGGCCACATCGAACTCCAGCCTGCGAACCGTATATGGTTCACCCGGGATGACCCGGTACAACTGATCAACCTTCGGCTTTACCGGGTGATAAATCAGAGAATCAATGATCACTGCGTTGTAATATCCTTTATTCCGCAAGTAAACGTTCATCTGGTCAATACTGCGCTGGGCCTGGTATTCCTCATAAATTACAGGGGCCTCCCCGATCCGTTTTAACCAGTCGTTGTCACGTTTTGCCGACGACAAGTTGTACAGCCCCAAGTGAAACTTCAAAAAACCCAGTATCCGAAGATTTCCTTTTTGCTTGACATGAGCCTTCATTTCTTCTTTCGGGATACGATCATTATCAACCTGAACATTAACCTTATTAAGCATATATTTCCCTTCAGGGACATATTTGGTCGAATTACACCCGGCAAATAAAAATATTCCTGAGATCAACGAGGCTGTCCAACAAGTCCGGAATAAAGGTATCCCGAACTTGTTCCGGGATAGCATGTTTCTGATCGTCAGACCCTGAAATAAGCTCAGGGTGACGCGGATTGCGGATTTTAAAACTTTTTGGACCGCCTCACAATATGTATATGTTGGCAATAGTCGCATTCAATTATCAATTTACACAAAAATAACAGGAAGAATATAATTAATGCTTCTCAGCTTTTTTATTTTTACAAGATAAACGAAAGTCCGGGGATATGCTCAGCAAAAACAAGATAAAGTTCATTCAGTCGCTCGACAGGAAAAAGGCGCGCGACGAATACGGCGTCTTTCTGGCCGAAGGGAACAAATTGGTTGAAGAAGCGGTTGTTTCCGGTTTTAAGATTGAATTACTGGCGGCTACCGAAAAATTTCTTATAGAAAAGGGCATTGGGGCTACCGCTGCATTCGAGGTAATTGTCACCGATCGGGAAAACATAAAAAAGGCAAGTTTGCTGCAATCACCACAGGAAGCGCTGGCAGTAATCAGAAAGCCGTCTTTCCCCGTTTCTGAAATTCAATGTGCGGGTCAACTCAGCCTGGCGCTCGACTGCATCCAGGATCCGGGCAACCTGGGCACCATCCTGCGTATTGCCAACTGGTTTGGCATCAGTCAGGTCATCTGCTCCCCCGACACGGTTGACGTTTACAATCCAAAAGTGGTCCAGGCCAGCATGGGGTCAATATTCAACGTAAAACCGGTATACACCGGGTTACCTGATTTTCTGGAGCGTGCAAAAAGCCCGGAATGCCCCGTTTATGGTACTCTGCTGGATGGCAAAAACATTTACCGGCACCCCCTGTCTGCTGCAGGAATCCTGGTAATGGGAAACGAAGGAAAGGGTATCTCCGCAGAAATTGAACCGCTGGTCTCTGAACGGCTTTTTATCCCCTCTTTTACTGATAAAGACTCCGCCCCGGAATCACTGAATGTCGCTATTGCCACAGCCATCTGTTGCTCGGAATTCAGGAGGCGTTGAGGTATCTTAAATGAAATATAGTCGCAGTTTACAGTCGCAGTTTGCAGTGTTTCGACCAGTCTCCCTATTTCAAATCAGTAAATGGCACCTGTTACCGAAAGATTATCTGCCCCGATATTTCAGGTCAAATGCTTCGGCACAACGTTCTCCATCGACCGCCGAGGAAACAATGCCCCCGGCATAACCTGCACCCTCGCCACAAGGATACAGCCGTTTGATGCGGACGTGTTCCATCGTTTCCTCATTGCGTGGGATACGGACCGGCGACGATGTACGCGACTCGACGCCAACAATTACGGCTTCGTTGGTAAGATAACCTTTGGCCTTTTGATCGATGCGTTTAAATGCTTCTTTTAGCCTGAAGGCAATACTGCGCGGCAATTTCTCGTGCAAAGAAGAAGAAACCAGCCCCGGGCGATAAGAAGCGGGCGGCAGATCCTGCGAGTTGCGACCGGCAACAAAATCACCCATACGCTGGGCAGGGCCAAATTGTGTCGCCCCGTTCAGTTTAAAACACAACCTCTCCATTTTACGCTGAAATTCCAAACCGGCAAACGCCCCCAGGTGACGGAACTCATTCAAGTCTTCAGGACGTATTTCAACCACCATGCCCGAGTTGGCATAACGGGTATTCCGGTTACTGGGCGACATGCCATTGACCACCATTTCACCAGGCGCCGTGGCTGCCGGCACCATAATCCCGCCAGGACACATGCAAAAAGAATAAACTCCGCGATTTTCCACCTGCTCGACAAACGAGTAGGAAGCAGCCGGCAAATAGGCCCCCCGTTGCGGTTGCTTATACTGAATTGCATCAATTAGTTCCTGCGGATGTTCGGCGCGGACCCCAACGGCAAATGATTTTGCTTCGATGGTAATTCCTTTTCGGTACAACAATTCATAAATATCACGGGCCGAATGACCGGTTGCCAGAATAACAGCCAACCCCTTCACTTTACGGCCATCTGCAAGGACAATGCCTCTACAGGTTTCGTCCTCTACCATCAGATCGGCAATGCGCGAATTGAAATAAATCTCGCCGCCAGCGTTGGTGATGGTTTGGCGGATACGGGTAATAATTCCGGGTAATTTATTTGTCCCTATATGCGGATGGGCATCAATCAGGATATCTTCGGAAGCCCCGTTAAAATAAAGTACTTCTATTATTTTACGCACATTTCCCCGTTTCTTCGAGCGGGTGTATAATTTTCCGTCAGAAAAAGTACCGGCACCTCCTTCCCCAAACCCAAAATTTGAATTGGGATCCACTACATGGTTGCGATAAATGGCAGCAATATCTTTCTTCCGGTCTGCAACCGCTTTCCCCCGTTCAAAAACCAATGGTTTATACCCCAGTTCAATCAGGCGCAACGCTGCAAACAATCCGCCCGGCCCGGCCCCGACAACAAGAACCGGCTCTTTTTTACTCACATCCTCATAATGAAACTCAATTTTTTCAATTTCCGGCAATTCATCCACATATACGTCGAAAGCCAGGTTGATGCGGATGTTCCGCTGACGGGCATCGATTGACCTGCGTTTTAGCTGAACCAACCTGATCCGGTCTTCGGAAACATGCAGTTTCTCGGCCAAAACAGGTTTGTAGAATTGCTCGTCGGACGCCTGTTTCGGGGAAAGCGATATATTGATTTCCTGCTTCAATTTCTATTCAAAGTGAAAACTTAATGTAAATATATTGGAAGTCAACCGGTCGAAGGCATAACCATAATACTCGAACTGACCTCTACCGGGCAAGTCAAGGATGTTGTTCAGGCCAAGGCTGACCTTAAACTCGGTGGAAAGCCGAAAAAACTGCAGATAAGAATCCCATCCGATACCGAACTCAGCATGAAAACTTCCCCGTTTTAACCGGACGAGGTCTTCTACCCCGGTTTTCGAAATATCGACCCGGTACGAACTGCCTGCCAGAATATATGGCCGTTGGTTATTGATACGATTCGACTTATATTTTATCAGCAAAGGAAAATCAAGGTATGTCGATTTGATCGAATAAAACGCATCTCCCTGGATATAATTGTCAGAATTTGAATCGTGAATCGGGAAATTATACACTAAGCGCCGTTCGCCAAACGACATTCCCGGCAAAAAACGCAGGTCGAAATAATTCCCCATGCGAAGACTTGAAACAATGCCCACGGAAAAACCGGGGACCAGTTTGGGCAAATCGGCACGGACCACGCTATTATCATCAATCCCATCGGCAATATATGGATCAACTTTCCTGTCTGCAACAGGAATCTTCCCATATGGGCCCTCCCCAATGGTCGCATAATGAGATATTCCCAGATCGAAGGTGTTTATTCCCAGCGAAAACCCAAAATGAAGCCGTTTGTCATCGAAGGTGGTGAGGTTGTTCACAACCGATCTTTGAGCGGTCGACGAAACCGCACAAAACAGGAATAATATGGCCCCAACCGTGTTTTTCACTTCAAAAAAATAATACCTGCCTTTTAAAACCACAATAATACTAATTTATTGCATGGGAATTAAGAAGAACCGGAAATTGTTGGAGGCTTCCCTCCTGCTGCAGGCAGGTTATTTTTTGCCTCAACGGTCTTCTGTTGTTTTCGCCTGCTAACACTAAAAACCTGCCACTACCGCTACTTTTGTGCCAGATAAATGGTAGCAATACCAAAGGTCAAACGTTTTTGTGTGGCCGATTTGAAGCCTGCTTTTTTCAGTATATTCAAGAAATCCTGGTCATCGGGGAAAGCCATCACCGATTCGGGAAGATAAGAATACGCTGAACTGTCTTTCGATATTTTGTTTCCCACCCGGGGTAAAATATGCAAAAAATAGAACCGGTATAATTGTTTCATCGGGAAATAGCGAGGTTTCGAAAATTCAAGGATCACCGCGACGCCATCCTTTTTTAATATACGGTGAAATTCGGCAAGCCCTTTTCCTATGTTTTCAAAATTACGGACCCCAAACCCCACGGTTACCGCATCGTACGCCTCTTCTTCAAAAGGCATATTTTCCGAATCTCCTTTCACAAATTCAATTACATTCTGCAATCCGAGCTTTTCAACTTTTTGTTGCCCGATCCCGATCATGTTTGCAGAAAGATCAAATCCCGTCACTTTTTTCGGGCTTAAACGGGTTGAAGCGATTGCAAAATCGCCGGTTCCGGTGGCTACGTCCAGGATCAGATCGTGAGGATACGATGCCAACATGGCAACTGCTTTCCTGCGCCACAGTTTATCAATCCCCAACGATAAAAAATGATTCAGGAAATCATACCTGTGCGCAATATTGTCAAACATTTGTTCGACCTGCTTCTTTTTTTGCTCTTCTGATTTTTTATATGGTTTTACGGTCATTAATGAACTAATCAAGTCCCGGTGTCATTTTATTTATATAGCCAAACGATTCGTCGTCGATTCGTATCTCGCCTTTAGTCACATGCCCCACTGCAAAAAACGGCACTTTCGATTCGCTCATAAAATCAACGAAATCATCTTCTTTCGACGGGTCGACACCAACAATGATCCGTCCCATTGATTCTCCAAACAGGAATGCATCTTTACGGATTTCGGCATCCGTGGTAATGTCAAACCCAAGCCCCGAAGGCATGCCGGCCCTGAGCATTGAGAAGAAAAGGCCTCCCTTTCCAACCGGGCTTGCGGATGTAATCAGTCCTTTATCAATGAGTTTTCTCAGGATATTCTGGACAACAACTTCTGTATCAATATCGAAGACAGGCAAGGGGGAATTTTCTACCTGATGATAAAATTCAAGATATTCTGAAGAATTTACATCGTCATACGAGCGGCCAATCACAAAAACATTGTTCCCTTTGGTCTTAAAATGATGGGTAACCATTTTGTCTTTGTCGGCTATACTTCCCATCAGGCTGATAATGATCGTCGGGGCAACCGGTTCATGTCCTGAAAAATAATCGAACCGGATTTTGCGGTCGGTTAACCTGACGCCAAATTTCTGACAGGCATTTTCAAGTCCTTTTTTAGCTCCCGCCGCTATAAACTGACCGTTGGGATCAGCAATATTGATATGATACAAAAGGGCGCTGACCGCTTCCGGGTTAGCGCCGGTTGAGATCATCCGGCGGGCGGCCCTGCTCATCACAATTTCGGTTGCCGTTTGGGGGTCTGCACCCAGGTGATGATGAAATGCATGTGTGGTCATCGCCATCCATTTTCCATCCATACAGAAGATACCGGTTTCTTCCGTATCGCCGTTGGCCACGGCATCAGGATCGGGAAATTCCTCACTAAAATCGTTGAAATAATTGATTGGCGCAAGATTGGGGTTTGCCATCAGGTTCATTACAATATCCGTGATATCCTGATCTTCAGGGATTTGTTCAATTGTAAATTCAAGGGTTTCTTCTTTCAATTCGGCCATGACACAATTTGTTTAGATTCGCAAAGCAAAAATAATTAAGTAGTTGGTTATTCCATAAGTTTTGTGTTTTTTTTAATTTTGGCATTCCTCAAAAAACCATTCAAATGGAGAAAAAGACAGCGCTGATCACAGGGGCAACTTCCGGTATCGGTTTAGAAACAGCCCGTTTGCTTGCACAAAACAATTTCGATCTGATCCTTACCGGCAGACGGAAAGACCGTCTCGAACAACTAAAACAGGAAATTGAACCGAACTGTCAGGTTCAGGTTTTGACCCTGGATTTTGATATTCGCAACCCGTACGAAGTGGAACATGCTTACGGGAGCCTTTCTGCTAACCAAAAGCAAATCGACGTACTGATCAACAACGCGGGGCTGGCAGCCGGTCTGGCGCCGGTCGATTCTGCTGATGTGAACGACTGGGAACAAATGATCGACACCAATGTAAAAGGTCTTTTGTATATGAGCCGGCTGGTCAGTCGCGAAATGATCGGGCGCAAATCGGGGCACATCATTAATATTTCGTCCATTGCGGGGAAAGAGGTATATCCAAACGGTTCGGTTTATTGTGCCACTAAGCATGCAGTCATGGCTATCAGCCGCACCATGCGTATCGAATTGCTCCCTTACGGGATAAAAGTAAGCACCGTTTCTCCCGGCGCAGTGGAAACCGAATTCTCGCTGGTCCGTTTTAAAGGCGACCAGCAACAGGCCGACAAAGTTTACGAAGGGCTGACTCCCCTGAATGCAAAAGATATTGCAGAAACTATCCTGTTCATCCTGTCGAGGCCACCTCATGTAAATATCGATGATATTCTGATCATGCCCGCCATGCAGGGATCGGCAAGGGATTTCTACCGGGGATAAACCAGTATTCCAGTACTGATTTTTTGCCTTTGACCTGTATACCGGAACTTTTCAGGCAGTCTCTTCCGGCACGGACCGGATAGCGTATCAATGAATGAATGCTAAAATTTACTTTCAAATACCTGCCGATATTTCTCCGTTTTCACTTAAATTCGTGCTAATTCTTATCAATACCAATTCATGGCTGAAGCGCTTGTAATAACACCGGTAAAAGATTCGGTTGACACCACATTAGAAACAATCCGTTCGGTGTATTTGTCGGACATAGAGGTCAGGCACATTATCTACAACGATTTCAGTACCGATGAAACCACCCGGATACTGACGGAAAACAAAGAGAAATATGGATTTGAACTGGTTAACCTGAAAGATGTTGCCACTACCCCATCGCCAAATTACCGGCTGGTCCTGAACATGGCCCGGCAAAGAGCGCTGGAAATGGATTTGCCGCTCATTATCGTGGAGTCGGACGTGGAAGTAAGGAAAGATACCCTTTCCACATTGATCCGGCTAAGCCGCGAAACCAAAAACTGTGGCATGATTGGTTCCGTCACCACCGACGTGTATGGCAAAATTAATTTCCCGTACCTGAATTTCAAGCATGAAAAAAAGCCCCTTGCCGACACAAACCACAGCTTGAGTTTCTGCTGTACCCTTTTAAGCCCCGGGTTGCTGAAGAATTTCAGTTTCAGCGAGCTTTCAGAAGAAAAACACTGGTACGATGTTTTTGTATCCAGGAAATCGAAACAACTCGGCTTCCATAATTATCTGGCCATGGACCTGCCTGTTGTCCATAAGCCGCACAGCAGCCGTCCCTGGAAACAACTGAAATACACCAATCCTTTAAAATATTACTTCCTGAAGTTCATCAAAAAACGGGACCGGATTTAATGCAAAGCCCAAAAAAATACAAAAAATACAAAACAACCGCCCAGATATTTTTCTGGCTTTTCAGCCTGTTATTTATTATTTTCCAAATACGGCTTATTTCCGAAGGTACTGTAAACACCGGAATTCCGGTGTTTCTGAAATCTGCTTTTCTGAATGCCTGTTTTGCTGTTTCGGTATACATCAACCTGAACGTGCTGATCCCCCGTTTTCTGAAGAACAAACATTATATCTTTTATACATTCTGGCTCACAGTCACAATCTTTGTCGCCGCGCTGGTCACACAATTCCTGTTCATTTATCCACTCCATTTTCTTTTTACTCCCGAAAGCCGGTTCGATACTTTCCACTCCGAAGTTTTTTCGAGTTTCTTTTTTGCCCATCTTGTGTATGTGGCGATTACCTCGTTTGCAAAGTTTGTCAGCGACTGGTTGGTTTTGCAGGACGTCAACCTTCAGTACAATAAAATGCAACGGCAAAAATTAGAAGCTGAGCTGAAAAGCCTGAAGGCCCAGATCAACCCTCATTTTCTTTTTAACAGCCTGAACAATATCTATTCGCTGGCCCTTTCCAATTCAAAAGAAACACCCCGTCTGATCCTGATGCTTTCCGACTTGATGCGGCACGTTTTGTACGAATCGAAAGAAGATTTTATTCCGTTAGAAAAAGAAATTAATTTTGTCGCCAATTTCATCGAACTCCAGAAATTACGGCTTGGCAAAAACGTTGACCTTCACTTCACCATGGAAGGACAAATCCCGGACAAACAAATTGCACCGCTTTTATTTGAACCATTCATCGATAATGCGTTTAAGCACGGGTTACGGTCACCTGCCGACAAACCGTTTATCCGCATCTCGTTTACATTCACTGAAAACGAGGTATTTTTTGAAACCCGGAACAACTACGCCGAGAACCTGACCACGCCCAAAGATAAAGCATACGGAATCGGTTTGCAAAACGTTGAAAAACGTTTGAAATTTCTATACCGAAAAAAAGATTATAAATTAGCAGTGAACAGCACTGATAATGTTTTTTCGGTTTTGCTTAGACTTAAACTTAAAGACTTAACTGATTTATTAACCACAAGATGAAAAAAATTTGAAAGATGACATGAAACAGGTTATTTTTATAATCCTTCTTTGCCTTCATGATGTACTTTGTTCTCCTTCGTGGCAAAATTAAAAGATTTTCAATCATGCAAATCAACGCAATCATAGTCGACGACGAACCTCTGGCCCGGAATATTATCCTGCAATATGCCGGAGAAATTCACAACCTGAATATTATTTGCGAATGCAACGATGCTTTGGAAGCCCTGAGAACAATTTCAGAATGTCCGGTCGACCTGATGTTTCTTGATATTAATATGCCGAAACTCTCGGGTATCGACTTTCTGAAAAATATAAAAAATCCGCCATTAGTTGTTTTCACCACTGCCTACACCGATTATGCAATGGAAAGCTACGAACTCAATGCGCTGGATTACCTGAAAAAGCCGTTCTCGTTCGAACGGTTCCTTAAGTCTGTGCAAAAAGCTGAGGATCAAATCAAACTTGCCACCTCTGCCACATCACCAGATGAGATAAAAAACAAGTATCTCTTTATCAAATCGAACAAAAAAGTGCATAAAGTATCGGTTGAAGATATTTATTACATTGAAGGATTGGGCGATTACATCATGGTCCATTTAAAAGATTCGCACTTAGTAACCAATTCATCAATGAAAAAAATGGAAGATGTCCTGCCTTCAAACGATTTTTTCCGTATCCATAAATCGTTCATCATCCGGTTTGATAAGATTAGCGCCATTGAAGGAAATATGGTCGAAATCAATAACAAAAAACTACCCATCGGGAGCAATTACCGGCAGGATTTTCTGGATATGATCAGCCGGAATACAATCAGTTAAACCCAAAACATCAAATTCCAAAATCCAGCATCGGGTATCAAGTATCCAGGATTAAATCTCAAACCCCTGATCTCTCATAGTTTCAAATAACTTTTCAGAAAAAAACAGATTATCGGCCTTTTTGTAACGTACATCCGTAAATACCTGGGCCAGGTTTTGCTTCTTGTTTTCGAGTACGTACTTTTTTGAACTTTCCAGTCCCTCTTTAAACGCGAACAATTCTTTTATCATGTCTGCATCATAATCCGAATAAATTTCTTCATGGACAATGCCCCTCAAATCCAGGCGGTCAACCGGCTCCGGATCTTCAGCCGGATAACCAAGCGTAATGGCAACCACCGGGAAAACCCCTTTGGGAAGCTTTAATACTTCAATAATCCCGGCGGCATTGTACAGCGCAGTGCCAAGATAACAAATCCCCAGTCCCAGGTTTTCAGCGGCAACGCATATATTCTGGGCAAACAACATGGAATCGACCACCCCGGTAACGAACCATAATAAATTATTGTAGCCATGTTCGGCATTATTGATCGCGCACCATTTATTAAAGCGGTTCACATCGAGGCAAACCGTCAATACCACCGGGGCCTGTTTCACCATTGGCTGATTAAAGTGCAAAGGGGCGAGCTTTTCTTTATTTTCTTGCTCCCGGGTTACCACCACGCTATACAACTGCATATTGCCCGTATTCGAGGCCCTGATACCACATTCAAGAATAGTGTCCAGGTCTTCCTGCGAAATATCCCGTCGCTGGTATTTTCGTATGGTTTTATGGTTTAAAAGAAGCTCCATTTATTTAGTATTACATGATAAAAAACGAATTGCAGATGTGCTATGAGATGCCGAAACAAGTTCGGCATGACTTTACACTCACATATTAACTTCGAACCTGATAGAGGCTGC
>JAVEYG010000064.1:0-14113 GCA_034003625.1 Prolixibacteraceae bacterium
ATGAAAAGGAACATGGAGAATTGCAGTACCCGTACAACTTTTCGTAAGGCAAAGGCGCCTCCTGCAAAAAGAAGTTCACCCCTGCTTGTTGTTCGATTTTTTTTCATAATTTACACATTAAGTTATTAGTATATAGGTTCTTATTTTAATGTTTCCAATTTTTGATCAGAGTAGTATCTCTTTTTTTCTGCACCGCTTTTCAGCCGAATATTTTCTGATTTTGAAAAATGAACATTCGCCATCAGGTACAAACATAGAGAATAAAATTTATTTGTACAAACGTTTGTGCAGATATTTTTATGAAGCATTCATCTTTTTATTATCTCCTCAAAGCACCCCTGTTGTCTTTTTTGATTTGGTGTTTCGCATGTCATTGTTTTACAGCATATTTAGCAAATAATAATTTCGTGTATTTTTTTCTTTTTAATTTCTATGTATATTGAGAGATTTGAAAATTTATCCATACTTTTGTATAAACGTTTGTACAAATCGCGCATGTCAACACAGAAAGTAAATATTAACGATATCGCCAAAAAGGCCGGTCTTTCGATCACTACCGTGTCAAGAGTATTGAACGGCAAAGCAGAACAATACCGGATTGGGAAGAAATCGCAGGAGAAAATCAAAGAAGCAGCCAAAGAGTTGAATTACATTCCCAACCAGTTTGCGGCAAACCTGAGGACCGGAAGGAGCAATACCATTGCGTTGATCGTTCCGTCGCTGAACAACCCTTTTTTTGCAGGAATTGCCAGCCGGATAAACGCAGAAGTCAGGAAGTTCGGGTACATTACCATTATTGGCGATAGCGACGAAAACCAGGAGATCGAAAAAATGGAATTGCACCAGTTGGTTTCGCGAAATATCGAAGGGTTGATCATTGTACCCTGCGGCAACGAATGGGAACATATTCAGCAGGTGTACGATCAGGGCATTCCGCTAATTTGTGTCGACCGCTATTTTGAAGAACTCGATTTGCCTTTTGTGTCGACAGATAATTATGAGGGGGCTTATTCTGCTACCAAATATTTGATAGAGAACGGGCATACAGCCATTACCTGTATCCAGGGGGTACGGCAGTCTACCCCGAATAAACGACGGGTAAAGGGGTTCATGGATGCCATGCAGCAAGCGGGTATTACTACCTGTAATGTGGTGGGGGACGATTTCAGTGTGCAAAACGGGTACCTCGAAACCAAATTGCTGCTTCAGCAAAAGAACAGGCCGACGGCCATCTTTGCTTTTAGCAACACCATTGCGATGGGGTGTATCAAAGCATTTAAGGAGGAGAATATACGGATACCCGACGACATTTCGCTGATTACCTTCGACGACCACCCGTATCTCGATTACCTGGCGACCCCGCTTACCTGCATTGCGCAGCCGGTAAGCGACATCAGTAAAATTGCGATTAAATTTCTTTTTTCAAGGTTGAACGACAACAACGAAATCAAAACCAAACAGGTGCTTTTGAAACCAAAGATGAAAATTAAAGAATCAGTAAGAAGGATTATATAAGCATTTTATACCGATTCTTATTTTCTCAATCTTTCCGATAGGTATTTCCCGGATAGGCTTTTAAACCTGCCTCCAGAATTTTCAGACAAACGGCCAGGTCTGATTTTTTCAGCACATAAGCAAGGCGTACCTCGTCTGTTCCATAGCCTGGTGTGGTATAGAAACCGGAAGCCGGGGCCATAAAAAGCGTTTGGTTCTCGTATTCAAAATCGCTGAGCAGCCAGGCGCAGAACTTGTCTGAATCATCGACCGGCAATCGGGCCACCGTGTAAAAAGCGCCCATCGGGATAGGGGAATACACTCCTTCGATTCGGTTCAGTCCGTCGATCAGGAATTTCCGGCGCTCGACATACTCGTTGTACGAATCCATCAGATAATCTTCGGTCCCTTCGAGCGATGCTTCGGCAGCAATCTGGCCGATCAGCGGCGGGCTCAAACGGGCCTGACAGAATTTCATCACGTTTTTGCGGACTTCCTTGTTTTTGGTCAGCAGGGCGCCAACCCGTATGCCGCATTCGCTGTACCGTTTTGAGACCGAGTCGATCAGGATAACATTCTGCTCGATACCTTCAAGATGGAAAGCAGAAATATAGGGGGCGCCTGTATAGCAAAATTCACGGTATACCTCGTCGGAAAACAGGAAGAGATCGTGTTTCTTTACCAAGTCGCGGATTTTATTCATTTCCTCGCGGGTGTACAAATAGCCTGTCGGGTTGTTCGGGTTGCAAATCATCATCCCCTTGGTTTTCGGGCTGATCAGTTTTTCAAATTCTTCGATTGGCGGAAGCGCAAAACCTTCCTCAATTTTTGCCGGTATCGATTTGATTTCTGCCCCGGCCACAATGGCAAATGCTTCGTAGTTGGCATACGCCGGTTCGGGGACAATGATCTCGTCGCCCGGATCAAGGCACGACATGAATGCAAAAGTAACCGCTTCGCTGCCGCCGGTTGTTATAATAATATCTTCTACATCAATGTTGATCTTGAATTTATGGTAATACCCTGCCAGCTTTTGGCGTAGTGATGAAATTCCTTCACTGGGAGAATACTCCAGCGTGGTCCGTTGAATATTCCGTATTGCTTCCAGCGCTTTCTCAGGAGTAGGCAAATCGGGCTGGCCGATGTTCAGGTGATATACTTTGCGTCCTTTTTCTTTGGCTTTATTGGCCAGGGGCACCAATTTCCTGATGGGGGAATCAGGCATTATATTCCCGCGTTTCGATGTTGAAGGCATTTTTTCAAACAAAATAAAAAGTAAGTCGGCAAATATACGATTATCAATTTTAAATCATATCATCCGGTTTTAGTTAAAATTGAAATAATAAAGCATTTTTTCGTGTTAAATCTTCAGAAAAATAATTTCCCCGTCTGATAACGATTTTACTTTGCTGTTTCATGGACATGCAGACTGGTAAAATAGCTGTATTTTTTCATATTTTTGAACTGACTGAAGGTCTATTTTTGAGCCTTTAAACAGTAACAATTTAAACCATTTAGCAATGATAATCGGGGTACCAAAAGAAATAAAAAACAATGAAAACCGGATAGCGCTGACCCCTGCGGGGGCTGCCGAATTGGTGAAACGCGGACATGATGTTTATGTACAGGCTTCAGGGGGTATGGGGAGCGGTTTTACGGACGAAGACTATATTCATGCCGGGGCGAAAATACTGCCGTCGATCGACGAGGTATATGCCGTTGCCGAAATGGTTATAAAAGTAAAAGAGCCCATTGAGCAGGAATATAAACTGATAAAAAAAGGCCAGATTTTATATACCTATTTCCATTTTGCTTCTTCGGAAAGCCTGACCAATGCCATGATCGGAAACGGTTCGGTATGCCTGGCTTACGAAACGGTCGAATTGGCCGACCGTTCGCTTCCCCTGCTGATCCCCATGTCGGAAGTAGCCGGGCGTATGTCGGTGCAGGAAGGCGCCAAATATTTGGAAAAAACGTATGGCGGTTACGGGGTTTTGCTGGGCGGCGTTCCCGGCGTTCCTCCTGCGAAAGTGCTGATCATTGGTGGAGGCATTGTGGGCACCGAAGCGGCAAAAATGGCTGCCGGGCTGGGCGCCGATGTGACCATCATGGACGTAAGCCTGAAACGCCTCCGCTATCTCGATGATATTATGCCTGCCAATGTAAAAACGATGATGAGCAATGAATACAATATCCGTGAGATGGTACGCACCCACGATGTCATTGTTGGCGCCGTGCTTATTCCGGGGGCAAAAGCACCGAAATTAGTGACCCGTGATATGTTGCCGACGATGAAACCCGGTACCGTGATGGTAGATGTGGCTGTTGATCAGGGAGGCTGTTTCGAAACTACTGTTCCGACGACCCACGACCATCCGACTTTTGTAGTTGATCATGTCATCCATTACTGTGTGGCCAACATGCCGGGTGCTGTTCCACGTACCTCGACGCTGGCGCTGACCAATGCCACTTTGCATTATGCAATTCAGCTGGCCGGTAAGGGATGGAAACAGGCTTGCCGGGAAGACGAAGCCTTGCGTAAAGGGCTGAATGTGGTAGATGGGAAAGTGGTTTACAAAGGAGTTTCCGAAGCCTTCAACCTGCCGTATGTCGAAGTGGAAAAGGTTCTGTAACGAACCACGATCCCCATAATATAGTTCACTTTGCCGGAATTTTTTTTGCCGGTTTTCTGTAACTAAAGGTTGCCGGCTTTCCCGTATTATTTATTTCAGATTTTATTCTTCTATCTTTACCCCCGGAAATTATATTAAGACTCATGGTCCCGCTTTCGTTTACAGAAATTACAGCGCGTTTAAAATCGCTTCGGTTGCCCGAAGCCGACCTGGTAATTGGTATCGGTACAGGGGGCATTGCTCCAGCTACACTGGTAGCCTTTCATCTGGATTGCGAACTTCGTATCATTACTTTAAATTACCGTGATGAGCAAAATGCTCCCCGCCACGAAGCTCCTGTGACCATTGGTAATCTGCCAGGGAAAGATGAACTTCAGGGGAAACGGATATTGTTAGTCGACGATGTTTCTGTTTCAGGGAAAACCCTCGTAAAGGCACTTTCCCTACTGGATACGCCCGGAATTAAAACGCTGTGCATGAAGGGGAAAGCCGATTTTGTCCTTTTCCCTGAAATCAAAGATTGCGTAAAATGGCCCTGGAAGGAATAGTATGTGTGCTGATTCCTGATCATATCCGGCAAAAATTGAGTGAATTATTTGCCCGGAACACGGTACAGCAGATACTTTTGTCCCTTCTTCTTTGATCATCACAATTCCGGGACTATCAATGCCTGTCTTCAGGCTTTCAGGAAGATAAATTTCTCCGGAAGTATAGAAAATTACCTGATAGAAACTCAGTTTTGAATGTTTAACGGACTGAATCGCAGAATTGTTGGGCCGCTTTATTTTCTGTGATTCGGGGGAAAGATAACCGATGCCATCATGGAAAACCCATTTTACCTGTTCCGATTTCGAATAGATGTTATGTTCCCATAACTTTATGAATGCTTCCTGTACCAGTCCGCTTGCATCTCCTTCATGATAAAAAAATACCGGGCGACATCAAAAAAAAACTGAAAAACTGGTTGTAGATTTTCCTGAATTCCTTCCTTTTTAACTCTTCTGATCCGTTAATCGCCATATTCAGAATGAATGGGCAAAACTAAAAAAAATAGCTTTCTGCATTTATATGTTTTCATCACACATAAGATATATAAAAAACGGAACCATCAATGATCTTTCTGATACAAATCTTGAAAATGAAGAAAAAGAAATTGCAAATCACGCGATTATCCGGGGGAGGGAACGGTTGTGGGAAGTAGTCCGGTATTATTTTTCTACAAGCCCGTTCAACCTTATACCAAGAGTAAGCCGTCCGAACCCGTCGTAACGGGCATGTCCGGTTTCGTCGATTACCAGTCCACAGGCAAGATTGAAATTCAGGTAGCCACGACGGCCAAGGTTTCGCTGAATACCCCACACCGGGCCAATTTTAAAACGGTCGTATACCGGCCAATATCCATTATTTTCCTCAATCAGCGGGTTCATCCTCAATTCAGAATATATACCGATATAACTGGCCGCGTTAAAACTTACATTGCGCCCGCGTTGGTATCGCCGTTGCAGATTGTAGTAATACCGGGGTTCCAAATGAATCGTTGGGTTAACAACCAATGCATGATTGTCCAAATCTTCAGCTTCATCATAATAAATGTCGAAAGAAAAATCAACTCCTGCTTCAACGGTAAATTCGTCGGCAATTTTTCGCTCGTACGCATATCCCAAAGGCAAAATACTTATTTTGTGTAATTCTTCGGAAAGTTCAGGACTGTATTTACTCGTTCTGATTGTTTTGTAACGGATGTCCTGTGCATTGGCCAAATTAGTAAACGCGCACAGCAGGAAAACAAGGTGAAATGTCTTCATGGGTTAAATTTGGTTTTTATGGCTTCATGTATTTTTCAGAATATTTCAAAAAAATATCTATATAATTTCTATTCCCTGTTTGTTCAGCAGTTCAAGGCTCATTTCACGGAGTTTGTATTTCTGTATTTTTCCACTGGCGGTCATCGGGAACCCATCTACGAAAAAGATGTATTTGGGGATTTTGTACCGGGCAATCTGGCCGCGACAAAATTCAGTGATGTCTTCTTCTCCAAGTGTCTGTCCTTTTTTCAGTTTAATGAAAGCACCCACCTGCTCGCCGAATTTGGGACTGGGGACCCCTACGACCTCGACGGCTTCAATTTCAGGCATCCGGTAAAGGAAGTTTTCAATTTCGCGCGGGTAGATATTTTCTCCGCCCCGGATGATCATGTCTTTAATGCGTCCGGTAATCCGGTAAAAACCATCTTCGGTTTTCACTGCCAGGTCGCCCGAATGCAGCCAGCCGTCTTTATCAATCGCTTTGGCGGTTGCTTCCGGGTTTTTGTAATAGCCTTTCATGACGTTATAGCCCCGGCAGCAAATTTCGCCGTGTTCGCCAACCACACATTCTTCTCCGGTTTCGGGATTGAAAACTTTTACTTCTACATTGGGGTACTCGAAGCCCACAGTAGTTGCCCGTACTTCGGGCGAGTTGTGTATGCGCGTGGCCGTCATTCCCGGTGAAGTTTCTGTCAATCCGTACACGATGATGACGTCTTTCATGTTCATTTTAGTCATTACCTGGTTCATGGTTTCGATGGGGCAGGGGGCGCCGGCCATAATGCCGGTACGCAATGAACTGAGATCGAACATGCTGAACATCGGGTGGTTTAGCTCGGCAATGAACATGGTGGGAACGCCGTAAAGCGCCGTGCATTTTTCTTTCTCAACGGATGCAAGCACTAACAGGGGATCGAAGTTTTCGGCCATAACCATCGTCGCCCCGTGGGTAACAATGGCACACAAGGCCAGTACACAGCCAAAACAGTGGAATAATGGTACGCAAACCAGCAGGCGGTCTTTGGCCGTGTAGCGCATGCACTCGCCGGTGGCAAAACCGTTGTTTAAAATGTTGTAATGGCTCAGCATCACGCCTTTAGGAAAACCTGTTGTCCCCGATGTATATTGCATGTTCACCACATCGTGGCATTTTACATTCTCTTTTACCGCCTCCAGTTCCATGTCGTCGACATGGCTTCCCAGCAAAATCAGCTCAGCTGTGTTGTACATCCCGCGGTGTTTTTCCTGGCCGATAAAAACCACATTTTTCAGGAACGGAAATTTTGAGCTTGAAAGGTTGCCACGTACATCGGTTTTTAACTCGGGTACCAGTTCATACACCATGCCCACGTAATCGCTGTCGCGGTATCCGCCGATCAGGCAGAGCGTATTGATGTCGGCATTTTGAAGCAGATACTCGAGTTCTGCCGTTTTGTAGTTGGTATTGATGGTAACCAGCACGGCCCCGATTTTGGCCGATGCAAAGAAAAAAGTAAGCCAATCGGGTACATTATTGGCCCAGATACCTACCTTATCGCCCGGCTGTACGCCAATATACAAAAGGCCTTTGGCCAGTTTGTCGACCCGTTCGTTGAAAACACGGTACGAGAAACGCAGGTTCCGGTCGGGATAAACGATGAATTCGTGATCAGGTGTTTCTTCTGCATATTTCTCCAGAATTTCACCCATGGTATATTCAAGCAGTTGCATGAGCTGTGATTTATTTTTCAGGAAGCGTTGTGTTAAAAAGCGGCATATACCACAGCCAGTATTCTTGCTGGTTTGCCGTCGCCTGAATGAACATTGTGCGACACGATGGAGTCGAGATAAATGCTGTCGCCTTTTTCGAGGCGGTACAGGTCTTTTCCGTAATTGACTTCCACCACGCCTTCGAGTACGTAAATAAATTCCTCTCCTTCGTGCGACGACAACATGTAATTGCTTTGTTTCGAAGGCTCAATGTCAACGATGAACGGTTCCATATTCCGGTCGGCTTTATTGAAGGCCAGTGAGAAAAAATTCAGGTGTTCGAGGTTTTCCCTGGGCTGCGAGGCAAAGCGGACTCCTTTTTCCAGTTCTCCGGAACGGACTATTGTCGGCCCGGTTTGTTCCATATCGTCGAGGAAGGTGCCCAACCGGACACCGAGTGCCCGGGCGATCTTGATCAGGGGAGCGAGCGAAGGCACTACTTTTTCTTCTTCAATTTTCCGGATTTGTTCCGTATCAAGCCCGCAACGCGAAGCAAGTTCTTCTCTGCTTATTTTCTGAAATTCACGAACCTGCTGTATTTTGCTGCCTATACTTTTATCTTCAGCCATACTCTTGGTTTTTTAATGCAATCGCACAAATTTAATTTTATTTTATGGCCGGACAAACCAATTTTAAGGTTGAGTTTTTCGATTTATGCATAAAAAAATATTCTATTCCCGTTTCCCACCCTGCCATGATCTGACAGGAACATGAAATGAGTATCTCCATATAAGTCTTCAGCCTTCATTTGCCCGGTGGTGTCGTACTTTCTGGCAACAATACGGTGAACATTTTTATACGCAACTTCCGACACCCATTGAAAAGGCGCCCTTGTGTTGGACAAAGGCAAGTGCCATATTTCCTTTCACTATAATTGTAAGGCAATTTAGGATTGTCCAAATTGCCAATTTCTTTTTTGTTCCATTATATCGCCCACTTTTTATACCCTCCTGATCCTTTTTGTTTTCTTGCATACTCTTGTCTTTCCGATTGTTTAGGTGCCATTTTGTCTTCGGGCTCCTGTATTAATCATACTAAGATCAATCATTGAACCATCGGCCCTGATTTTGAAGCCCCCAGGCGCGGCCTCTCTTTATATTATGAAAGGCATGGGCATAGCAGCTAAAACTACGGCAAACACTGCCAATGCACCATGAAGCTGGTGGAACTGGCCAACAAGGAAAAATCAACAAGGGCTGTTTCCGCAAATTGAAAAGAACCGGACGATCCCGTCGCTGCCTCTACTAACTCAAATTATTAATGAGCTGGGAGTTGATTATTCGGACCTTTTTAAGTTATACGAAACCGGATTGTTTAAGATGATATGTTGGTTTTCGTTCAATTTCAGAACCTCTCTCAGTTTTTGTTGGTCCATCGAGGCCCGGGGACGGGTCGCCAATCCCGACGAAGCGCAGAAAAGCGCGATATTTTGCGACACAATACCCGCATCGATTGCGGCGCTTTTTAACCTTTGTTCCGGTTGGCCCGACCGGAAACGTGAAATATCGGAGACCAGCAGTAAAATTAGCGGGGCATCGGCCACATAGCCCTGTGGACCGGCAATCAGGGAACGATGGTCGCCTTCCACAACAAAAACGAGTATATGTTCTTTTGAATTATACAGGTAGATGCCATGTTTCATAAAGACATATACATCAATATCCTGCGCATTCTGGGCCGAGGGAGCTGTTCGTTTTCCTGATTCGGAACGGTTTATTCCGTTGGCAGCCCAAAGTAAATCCGATAAATCCTGGAGGCTGAGTTCCTCCGGGTTAAAACTATTTGCCGAAGCCCTCACCGACAATGCTCCCATTACCGGTAACCCCCGGGTTTTATCCGGCTGATTTAAACGGATATCTTCCGATTCCTGCGAAAACAAGGTCCCTGCAATAAAGATAAGGCAGATTTGGAGGATTGTTGTTCTCATGGTTTTATGGTTTTTAATTTGATTGTCAGTATTTTGTTGCATCGGTTTTCTTTTCCCATTCTTCGAAAACAAGAGTCGCCTCTTCGCGGAGCATGTCAATAAATTCAATTTGCCGTTCATTAAGACTGGCAGCTATTTCGTCATAAATCAGCCGGTCGTCGAAACCAATCCGGGCGGCATCTTCGCGGTTACAGGCGAAAAATACCTTTTTAAAACGGGCCCAGTAGATAGCGCCCATACACATCGGGCAGGGTTCGCAGGAAGTATACATTTCACAGTCGTTGAGTTGAAACGTATTCAGTTTTTTACAGGCTTCACGGATGGCAATCATTTCGGCATGGGCTGTCGGGTCGTTGGTCGAGATGACCCGGTTAAAGCCTTCGGCGATAATTTCTCCGTTTTTTACAATAACTGCTCCGAAAGGTCCTCCTGCATTTGAATTCATTCCTTCTTTTGCCAGTCCGATAGCCCGGCGCATAAAATAATCATGTCCTTTATCCATATTCATTCTTTAAAGAATAAAATCAGCTTTAAGATACAAAACTTGTACATGCTTGTTTAAAAAAACAGGAATAAAATCAGTTCAGACAAACAATATGTACCTCGTATCATTTTTTTTATCCTGGGTAGAAGGGCAAATCCCGGGATAATTATTTCTTCCCCTTACAATTCATTTAATTGACTATCTTTGCCCCACATTTTTAAATGCTTCATTTTTAAACGGATGGCACACAAAGCAGGTTTTGTAAATATTATTGGCAACCCGAATGTCGGCAAATCGACGATTATGAACGTGCTGGTGGGCGAGCGTCTGTCGATCATTACTTCGAAAATGCAGACGACCCGTCACCGCATCAAAGGGATTGTGAATGGCGACGATTTCCAGATTGTTTATTCGGATACACCGGGTATCCTGAAACCGCATTACAAATTGCAGGAGTCGATGATGAAATTCGTGGACACTGCCCTGATTGATGCTGACGTAATTTTGTATGTGACCGATGTGGTCGAAAACCCGGATAAAAATGAAGAATACCTGGGCCGGATCAATAACTCGGAATGTCCGGTGATTGTGTTGATTAACAAGATCGATCTGTCGGACCAGGAAAAGGTGATGAAGTTGTACGACCAATGGAAGGTACGGGTACCAAAAGCCGATGTGTACGTGGTTTCGGCCACCGAAAATTTCA
Source organism: Prolixibacteraceae bacterium (assembly GCA_034003625.1). Lineage (GTDB taxonomy): Bacteria > Bacteroidota > Bacteroidia > Bacteroidales > Prolixibacteraceae > GWE2-42-39. Next base: position 10,799 of record JAVEYG010000064.1, read on the forward strand.
ATGTAGCGCCTATTTTCGACCGTATCCTGGAATTGTTGCCCGAATCGCCGCCTTATTTTCCGAAAGACGAACTGACCGATCGTAACGAGCGTTTCTTTGTGTCGGAAATTGTCCGGGAAAAGATACTCCTGAATTTTCAGAAAGAAATCCCGTATTCGGTGGAAGTGGAAGTGGAAGAATTTAAGGAAGATGAAAAAATGTTGGGGTTGCGCTGTGTCATCCACGTAGCGCGCGACAGTCAGAAGGGCATCATCATCGGGCACCAGGGTAAAGCGCTGAAAAAAATAGGTACCGAAGCCCGTCTCGATATGGAAGAATTTTTTCAGAAAAAAATATTCCTGCATTTGTACGTAAAAGTGAGCAAAGACTGGCGTGACAAAGACCGCATGCTGGGAAACTTTGGGTATAACATGCAGTAGGGAAAGCCCCTCCCAACCTCCCCTGAGGGGAGGAATGGAACAGCCGGTCTTCGAAGAATAACAAACGGCTGTTTTTAGAACTTGGAGGCTGAATTGTTAAATTGTTGAATAACGGCTGCTGTCTCTCTCCTTTTGGGGGAGTCGGAGGGGCCGGTTAGAATTTAAGGTATGAGCAATATAGTAGCAATAGTTGGAAGGCCCAACGTGGGAAAATCGACCCTGTTTAACCGATTGACAGAAAGCAGGAAGGCCATTGTGGACGAAATGGCCGGAGTGACCCGCGATCGCCAGTACGGAAAAGCAATCTGGAACGGGGTGGAATTTTCGGTAATCGATACCGGTGGATACGTGGTCAATTCCGACGATGTGTTTGAAGAAGAAATCCGCAAACAGGTGGTCATTGCCATTGAAGAAGCCGATGCCATTCTTTTTACGGTAGATGTGGAGACTGGCATTACCGATATGGAAGATGCAGTTGCCGCCATCCTTCGCAAATCGAAAAAACCAGTTTTTGTGGCCGTAAACAAAGTCGACACCCCTATACGGGCAATGGAGTCACACGAATTTTACTCGCTCGGATTAGGCGAACTCTACTGCATTTCGGCGATGAATGGCAGCGGTACCGGCGATTTGCTGGATGCGGTTGTCGAAAGCCTTCCGAAGAAAACGCAGGAAGAGCCGGAAGAAAATATTCCCCGTTTTGCCGTGGTGGGACGCCCCAATGTCGGGAAGTCGTCGTTTATCAACGCGCTGATCGGGGAAGACCGAAACATCGTGACCGATGTGGCCGGCACCACCCGCGACTCGATACACACCCGCTACAACAAATTCGGACACGATTTTTACTTAGTTGATACCGCCGGATTACGAAAAAAGGCAAAAGTAAAAGAAGACATTGAGTTTTATTCCGTACTCCGTTCGGTGCGCACCATCGAAGAATCGGATGTTTGTCTTTTGATGCTCGACGCCACCCGCGGGGTTGAAGCACAGGACCTGAGTATTTTCAACCTGATGTTGCGTAACAACAAAGGAGTGGTGATATTGGTGAACAAATGGGACCTGGTGGAAAAAGACAATTCTTCGGTTAAAAAATTTACGCAGGATATCCAGGAGCGTATTGCCCCGTTTACTGATGTTCCCATTATTTTTATGTCGGCGCTTACCAAGCAGCGCATCTTCAAAGCGCTCGAAACAGCTGTTGAGGTGTACCAAAACCGTCAGCAAAAAATAAAAACTTCAGCGCTCAACGAGGTAATGCTCGAAGCAATTGAGAGCTATCCGCCACCGGCCATTAAAGGGAAATATGTAAAAATTAAGTATGTTACCCAATTGCCCAGCCCAACACCAAGCTTTGCTTTTTTTGCGAACCTGCCGCAATACGTGAAAGAACCGTACCGCCGATATCTGGAAAACAAACTCCGGGAAAAATTCAACTTTTCGGGTGTACCGATCCAGATTTTTTTCAGGAAGAAATGATGAAATAAGAGTCGCAGTAATCAGTATTAAAACAGTTGAAGGCAGTAGAAAACTCCGTGATAATTTGTGTTTTACTCCTTGTCCGATGTGGTGAAAAACAGAAAAATTTAAACACAGGGTTCCACAGGAACGCAGAGAAAACAAGTTTTGTCTATCGTCTAAAATCTAATGTCTGTTTTTGGTTTTTGGAATTTTAAGATTTGGGATTTGACAGCGATGTACACGCACGAAGAACTTTATCAACTTCTTGAAGAAAAAGTAAAACAATACAACCGGCCTGAGTTTATCGAATCCGATCCGGTTCAGGTACCCCGGCGTTTCTCGAAGAAAGAAAACATTGAGATCGCGGGTTTCCTGGCAGCGACCATTGCCTGGGGACAGCGTCCAACCATCATCAAAAATGCGTTGGGGCTGATGAGCGCAATGGACCACGACCCCTTCCTTTTTATAACCACCACGACCGAAACCGACTGGTTGCACCTGGCCGGTTTTAAACACCGTACATTCAATTCAACGGATTTGCTTTTTTTCCTGAAATCGCTTCAGAATATGTATAAAAACCACGGCGGGCTGGAACAGGTTTTTACGGAAGGTTATCAATCGGATCAAACTGTTTTTTCGGCATTAACCCATTTCCGCAGAATATTTTTTGAAGTTGATTCGCCGCAACGCACTCAAAAGCACATCTCCGATGTTTCGAAAAGCTCGTCGGCCAAACGGCTGAACATGTTTCTCCGCTGGATGGTGCGCCACGACCATGCGGGGGTCGATTTTGGGATGTGGAAGGACATCCCTCCGTCGGCGCTAATGCTGCCCCTGGATGTGCACACCGGGAACATTTCGCGGGGGCTGGGATTGCTGCAACGCCGGCAAAACGACTGGAAAGCGGTGGTTGAAGTGACTTCCCGCCTGGCCGAATTTGACCCAACCGACCCGGTGAAATATGATTTTGCCCTGTTTGGGATGGGGGTGTTCGAATAAAACCGGGTTGTTAGAAGTATTTTCTCTATAAAATTAAATACTTTAGCAGGCATACAGATTACAGGATACAGTTCCCAAAAGCCATGAAAAAAACCAACGGTCCATTTCTGAATTTTGTCCTTTCCTGCTCCTTTTGTCATTTTATGCCTGTGTGTATGAACCAGATGAAGTTCCCAAAACAGAAATCATCCCCCATCGGAAACAGGAGGAAATAATGAGCCTGACGGACTATGAACAGAATTACGACGAGAATTTTGTATCACTCGCTCCCTTATACAACCTTCTTTTAAACTGAAAATTTCGATGCTAAAGAGTCATCCCTTAAAAAGGGATTTTCAACATTCAATTAACAAGTATAACGCTGTAATTTTCTTGATAACGGGGCATGGACAGCCAAACTGGTAGTCCATTCTTGTTTCACAAACAGGGGCACAATGGT
>JAVEYG010000028.1:0-60321 GCA_034003625.1 Prolixibacteraceae bacterium
CTTCAAAACCAACATTGTAACAGTTCCACCTCCTAAGCCTATCAAAGTTCTCCGAACATTTTAGAGAAACTCTGAAAGTGGGTTGATGTTTTCTATGAAAACAAGACGGGGTTTACCGAATGCTTACCAATCATTCATAAAATAAGGCACAGCCTATGCAGACTGCGCCTTTTCAATCTTTCTTTATCAGGATTTATTTGAATTCTTTGAGCAAACCTTCTACCCAGTGTTTGATCCTCGTACCAGACAAACGTGCCTGGTTTTCCTGATCAAGTATCAGTCCGGTAAACTTTCCGTTTGTTTCAGCTCTTGAAGACTCGTACGAATAGCCTTCCGTGCTGGTGAAACCAACAACCGTGGCACCATTCTGCGTCAAAATCTCATACATGATCCCCACTGCATCACCAAAATTCTCAGGGTAACCCTGCTGGTCGCCGAGTCCGTACAGCGCGATTGTTTTTCCTTTTAAGTCAAGCTCTTCCAGTTCCGGTAGAAATTCGTCCCAGTAGTTAGGGAGTTCACCATCGAACCAGGTCGGGACGCCAAGGATCAGATTATCGCAGGCCAGAAATTTTTTTCCGTCAATTTCTTCAGCATTGACTTTTTCGACCGGGAAACTGCCAAATGCTTCCACTATTTTTTCGGCAGCCCTGGCAGTTTTATTCGAGTTAAAACTATATATGATCGCTGTTTTCTTCATTATTTCGGTATTTTAATAAGCCAGTAATTCTTTTGCCGCATTGTATATTTTTTCAGCATTTGGAAGGATCATGCGCTCAAACGACCGATGGAAACCCACCGGGGTAAATGATGCCCCCACTCTTTTAACCGGGCCGTCGAGATACTCGAAAGCTTCTTCTATGATCGTTGAGCTTATTTCAGCCCCAAAGCCTGAATGCACTTTGTCTTCATGAACCACCAATACTTTACCGATCCGTTTTACCCCTTCTATAATGGCTTCCTTATCGAGAGGGATAAGTGATCGCAGGTCAAGAACTTCACAGCTCATCCCTTCTTCTTCCAGCCTGTTCGCAGCTTCAAGGCACATGTGCGTGGTATTTCCGTAAGTGATCATCAGCAGGTCGCTGCCCGTTTTCCGTACCCGTGCTTTCCCGAAAGGAACTTCAAAGTCGTCGGGAATGGGCATGGCTGCTTTCGGGTCGTTATACAACGCTTTCGGTTCCATGAACATTGTCAGCCCACGGCTGCGCATGGCGGTACGCAATAAACCGGCAGCATCGTCGGCAAACGATGGATACACGATACGGACACCGGGTATTGAGGTCAATGCTCCTTCAATAGTCTGCGAATGGTATAGCCCGCCGCCGATATATCCGCCCGACGCCAGGCGGATCGTGACATTGGGTGCAAATTGTCCGTTTGACCGCCAGTAGTCGTGGCTCGAGTCCACATACTGCTCCATGGCCGGCCAAAAATAATCGGCAAACTCGGCACCTTCAACCACAATCCTGATTTTTTCGCTGTAACGCGACATCCCGTTGGCCGTTCCCACGATGAAATCTTCGGCAATTGGCGCGTTGAAAACGCGTTTGGGGCCAAATTCCTTTTGCATCCCTTTCGAAACGTTAAATACCCCGCCTTTGTCTTTGTTGGCCATATCCTGCCCCCAGATGAAAGTATCGGGGTTGTGCCTGAACTCGGCCTTCAGCGTTTCATTGATTGCCGTTACTAATTTTTTCTTCTCTCCATCGTAATGGTGCGTTCCGTCCGGATACTTTTCTGCCTTGTAAGGTTCAGGAAGCACAAACTGGTCGTAGGTATCCGGATCGGGGTCCGGCGCTTTCAGGGCAGCTTTGTGTGCTGCTTTCAAAATACCCTTCGCTTCTTCTTCAATAACCGTCAGTTCTTCTTCGGTAAAGCGTTCATACCGAAGGAGCAGGCGGCGGAATTTGGCCATCGGGTCGTATTCCAGCACATAATTCCGTTCTTCTTCCGAGCGGTACAATTCGTGACGGTCGGAATTGGAATGTGAATGGATACGTACACAGTTGGCCTGCACCATTACCGGCATTCCTGTTTCGAGCACGTGCCGCTTGGCTTCGGTCATGGCATTCATCGAATCGAATACATCTTTGCCATTGCAATGGATGATACGCAGGTTTTTAAATCCTGAAAAATTATTTGCCACTTTTCGGTTGGCTGTTTGATCTTTTTTCGGTACCGAAATCCCGTAGCCGTTATCCTGAATGGTAAAAATAACGGGCAGCTTTTCTTTTGAAGCGCCGTTAATTGCTTCATAAACATAACCTTCGGAAAGCGAAGATTCGCCCTGGGAACTGATTGACACGGCCTTCTCCCCGTAATATTTAATGGCACGGGCCGCACCGACAGCATGCAAAGTGTGGTTTCCGGTCAGTGACGAAACATTATGGATATTCCACTGCGGCTTGGCAAAATGGTTCGACATATGACGCCCGCCGCTGGTCGGGTCGGTTGCTTTCGATATCCCGTTCAGGATCAGCTCTTCAGCAGTCATTCCGCACGACAATGCGGAAAGCATGTCGCGGTAATAGAGAAAAATGTGGTCTTTTTGTTTTTCAAAAATTTGCCCGATAGCCAGCTGGATGCCGTCGTGACCGGCATATGGTCCGTGATAAGACCAGCCAATGGCTTGTTTCAGGTAATTCGGGGCCTTTTCGTCAATAGCCCTTCCGATGGTCATCAGCCTAAACCACTTTTCAAGCGTTTTCTTGTCAGTGGTTTTAATGCTGTACACTTTGGGTACTCCAGTCATATTTTAGTTTTTTTTCTTTATACTTCTCTATCAATATTAAATTCTTCCAAAATATCGGCTATCCGTCTTAGGAACGCGCCCCCCAGGGCTCCGTCAATAATACGGTGGTCGTACGACAGCGACAGGAACATCTTGTGTCGGACCACAATGGCATCTCCGGTAGGCGTTTCCATCACGGCCGGTTTTTTCTCGATACTCCCGGTAGCCAAGATAGCAACCTGCGGCTGGTTGATAATCGGGGTACCGATCAGGTTGCGGAAGGAACCAAAATTGGTGATGGTAAAGGTTCCACCCTGGTAATCTTCCAGACCAAGTTTATTGGTACGGGCCGCTTCTGCAAGCTGGTTTAGGTTTTTGGAGAGCCCTACTAAGTTTTTCTGCTCGGCATTTTTAATTACCGGAACGACCAGGTTCCCATCGGGTTTGGCTACGGCAATCGCTATATTGATGTCTTTTTTAATGATAATCCGGGTACCGTCGACCGACGAATTGACCAACGGAAATTCCGACAATGCTTTGGCAACTGCTTCAATGAATACAGGCATGTACGTTATTTTATCGCCGTATTTTTTGCTGAATTCGTCTTTTACCCGGTTTCTCCATAAAACAAGATTGGTCACATCGGCTTCAACTACCGACGTTACATGTGGGGACACCTGCTTCGACATGACCATGTGGTCGGCAATTAGTTTTCGTACACGGTCCATCTCGATAATCTGGTCCTGCCCCACGACTGAAACTTGCACTTTAGACTGAGTTGCAGCCGCAAATGTTTGTTGTCCATGCTTCGGTTCAACCGTCGATGGAGCTATACTTCCCCCTTCCCTGCTTTCTATGTATTTCAGGATGTCGCTTTTTTGAACGCGCCCATTTTGCCCCGATCCGGGGATGGATTCTAACTCTTCATAGCTTACATTTTCAGCATTGGCAATTGACATTACCAGCGGAGAATAAAACCGTCCGGGGCTGGCAAGGGCCTTTTCTGTTCGGGCAGCCTTTTCAACGACCGTTTTTTCTTCTTTTATATGCTTTTCTTCAGTTGCTTTTGTAACTGTGGTAATTGGTTCTTCAACAGTTATTTCCAAAGGCTGGTCATGGTCGTTGTCATCGTCTTCTATCGTGATAATCGCCACAATTTCGCCAACCGGGACCAGTGCATTTTCCGGATGGAATATTTTCTTTACAATCCCTTCTACCGGAGATGGAATCTCCGAATCAACCTTATCGGTCGCTACCTCAAAAAGTGAATCGTCCTCTTCAATCCGGTCCCCTTCCTTCACGAACCACTTGGTAATAGTAGCCTCCTGAACACTTTCACCCAGCTTTGGCATCTGGATTTTAAATTCTGACATAGTACTAACTTATTTATTTAACATTTAATTTTTGATTTTTCATCATTAGCAACAAGCCAGAAGGTGAAAAGTTCAAAACCGGAAGGCTAATCTGAAGAAGAAACCGGTGAAATGTTGTTTCAGTCAGAAAGCATAAAACAGGGCGTGACAAACAAGATCATTCAGATGGATGATAATCAAACAGGTCATGGTTGGGCCATGCTTTTACATGACCAATAACTTTGGTCATGATGCTGTTTATTTCGTTGGCGAACAAAGTCCCTTTCCATGAACTTGAATTGAACAGCACCACCCATCCAATTCCATTTTTACAACGTTTCATCATAGCTGAAGTGCCGGCCATGCTACCGGTACGCCACCAGTCGCCATCGGGCGAAACCCTGAGCCAACCGAGAGGCCCCTTAGTCCGTTCGTGACAAACCATTTCATGGAGCAAACCGTGAGGGATAATATCCTTTACTTTGTTGTTGCCATCGATCAGCACCAGTAAGCGGGCCAGCTCAACCGATGATGCCAGCCATCCGCCAGCAGGGCCAAGCAATTCAATCGGATTGCCACCGTATACTTTTGGCACCAGCCGGTTGCTTCCATCAAAACCGGGGATCAGAGGGCTGTCTTCGGGTTCATAATATTTCACTTCGTTCTCTCTCCTTCCGCTTTCAAGGCTTGCCCCAACGTGCATGTCATAAATGCCATTTGGAAACAAAATTTCATCACGGATATACTCATCATACGGGCGCCCGCTTATCGTTGAAATTACCTCTCCAAGAAACATGTAGCCCATGTTGGAATAAGAAGAACTTGTTCCGGGTGTGAAATGCAAATTCCGCCCTGCGATGAATTTATAAAAAGAACGAATAGTTGCGGGGGGAACATCGTCGACCTTTTCAGCGATGCTCAACGAATTAAAAGCAGGGTCGCCGTACCGCTGCGACCATCCTCCCGAATGGGCCAAAACATGACGTATCGTTATGTCCTTCAATCGTTTGTCTTTAGGATTTTGAAAAATTGAGTCGTTGAGAATCCCATTTTCGCCAAATACTTTTGAGCCGAGGCTTAATTTTCCATTCTCGACGAGTTTTAGAATGGCTACTGCAGTGATCAGTTTTGAAATGCTGGCCAAACGAAAAACATTTCCCGGCACCACTTTAATTTTATTTTCCCGGTCGGCATAGCCAAAACCACGGGCATATACCAACCGCTCGTCTTTCACAATAGCGACCGACATCCCTGTCATAGACCATTTGGCCATAAAATGTTCAAACTGGCGCCCTAAATAATCGGAATATTTAAATTCTGAAAGATGATTACTTATCCGGGAATTCAAACAATTTGCTTTAAGTTTTTCCAGCTTATCAGCAGCTACCTTCGCGTTGCGGTTGACTTGTTTGCAACTTAACAACACAATGGTACATAAAAGAAAAAATTTTATAAAACGTTTCATTTACAAATATAAATTATTGTTGTTTACATTTGTAACTTACCAATTAAATCACTAATTGAATGCAATTTATGTCGATCCATATAAGATTCGATCCCGGTGATTGTTTTCCCGAAAATGTCAGGATCTTTAAAAATCCCCGTGCCAATCTGGACAGCAGAAGCGCCTGCCAGCATGAATTCAATTGCATCGGAGGCATTCATAATCCCTCCCATCCCGATAACCGGGATTTTCACAGCATTATACACCTGCCAGACCATGCGGAGGGCAATGGGTTTAATGGCCGGGCCGCTTAGCCCGCCGGTAACGGTCGACAGGACAGGCTGTCTCTTTTCCGCATCAATGGCCATTCCCAGTAAAGTATTGATCAGCGAGACCGAATCAGCCCCCTGGGCTTCACAAGCCCTGGCAATTTCCGTGATGCTGGTCACGTTGGGCGATAATTTAACAATCAGCGTCTTATCGTACACCTTACGGACTGCCCTGACCACAGCTTCAGCTGCCGGACAACTCACCCCGAAAGCCATCCCCCCTTCCTTCACATTAGGGCAACTGATATTCAACTCAATGGCCGGGATTTTGTCCAGCTCATTGATCCGTTCCGTTACGGCAATGTATTCCTCAATCGTTGAACCATTTACATTCACAATAAAATGGGTGCCAATATCCTTGATGCCCGGATAAATATTCTTCACAAAATTATCTACCCCCTTATTCTGGAGCCCCACGGCATTCAGCATCCCTGAAGGTGTTTCGGCCATCCTCGGGTACGGGTTTCCTTCCCTCGCGTTCAAGGTGGTACCTTTCATCACCACGCCCCCGAGGCTTTCGAGGCTTACAAAATCTTCGATTTCCTTTCCAAAACCGCAGGTACCCGAGGCAGTCAGCACCGGATTTTTAAACAGGACATTGTGAATTCTTATACTTAAATCTGCCATTTTAAATCGTTTATATTGAATAACGGTCCTTCTGTACACACACACAGGTTTCCGTGCCGGGTTTCTTCCACACAGCAAAGGCATACCCCAAAACCGCAGGCCATCGTGTTTTCAAGAGAAACTTCGCAGAAAATATTTTTTTTGTAAGCCACTTTTGCAACCGCTTTCATCATCGGGCCGGGGCCACAGGTGTATATTTTATCAAAATTATCAAGCTGGTCTACAAACAGCGGATGGTGGGTCACAAAACCCTTTTCCCCTTTTGAGCCGTCTTCAGTTGTGTAATAAAAGTTCGCCACACCTTCATATCCGCCGATATACACAAGATCGGCAGCCGATCTTGCCCCAAGTATCATGTGTACCTGAGAGGGCTTTAAACCGCATGTTTTGGCAAGAAATAACATAGGGGCAATTCCGCTCCCGCCGCCAATCAGCAGGACTTTGTCCGTTACTTCAGGTAAGGTAAAGGATTTTCCCAACGGGAATATGATGCTAAGCTGTTCCCCTGGCTGGTATTCTGTCAGGGCCTTGGAGCCACGTCCGAGAATTTTTACAAGCAGAGAAATCGTCTGGTTTTCGTAATCCACATCCAAAACCGAGAACGGGCGCCGTAAAAATATTTCCGTAGCTTTTTTAATCTCCACATTTACAAACTGACCGGGAAGTATATCGCTCAAAGGAATGTCCGTGTGGAGTTTTAATAGAAAATTATCTTTATTAAGCTGCTTATTTTCAATCAATAAAAAATTGCTGACTGTTTTCCTCATAACTGATGATTTGAGGGCAAAGATAATTCTACACGGGATATTACACAACACAATCGGGCATTCAGACTGTCAACTGTGGAATTTTTATACCGGCATGTATTGGATAACCAAGTAGATTCCAAAAAATTAACCTACTGGCCTCTGAAAATTATAAAGGATTGTACACCCGAAAAGTTTGGTCGGAATAAAAAACCATGACCCGTTCAATTGTTTTTTCTTTCGTGCCCATATCTCCCAAAATTGGCTTTTCTTCCTGTCGGACAGGAGCTTTCTCTCTTTTTTTATCTACCATAGGATACACGGCTGCTCCTTCTTCCTGCAATTCTTCTTTCTTTTTTTCCGGAACTACCGTTTTCGCCGGGTTTTCATGCCCCTGATCAAACAAGTTAGAAGGAAAAACCGGCTTACCTTCCAGCATCTCACCTTCTCCCATTAACAGCCATTTGGCATTTAATTTCGGATATTTTTTCAATAGCTTTTCAATAAAAGGGAAGCTCGGGTTGTTCCTTCCTTTTAGCACATGGGTCACGTTCGACCGCTGAACGCCTATTGTGTCGGCCAGTTCGGAGGGCGAAAGCCCCTGCGATTCCATAAAATGCCTGATCCGTTCATTCATTGTTCTACGATTTAATCACATTCACAAATGTAGGAAATATATTCACTTATCTAAAATTTACAATCGTGCAAGTTTGTTGACATTTCTAAATAAGAATGATATACAAATAGAAATATAACTTCCCAACCATCATATAAATAACTCTAATTAATCAGTATAAAGTATTGGATGTTAGCGATATAAATTTAATAAATTTATAAATATCATTTAATAGGTTACATTTCGTAATCCCATATTTAACTGAAAATACAATTAAATGTTTTAATATGTTGATTAAATGAGAATTAATTATATTTTGCCTTATCATTATTTACAAATATATTTCGGTACATTTGTAAATAACAAACTACAAATGGGATAGTACTTTTTTGTGTATTATTTACAAAATATGTCGCATAATATTTCAATAGAATTGCTTTTATTACTATCCTTATTCACAAATCTAATTTGAGAACCTGTTTATTTTCCTGAATTCATTTTTGAAACGAAAAGGATATAGCTCCTTTGCTCAATGATAAAGTTCAAACTAAAAAGCAGGAATAACTTTTGGAATAATTTTCTATCCCCTCAGGGAATCAAAAAAATATCAGGAATAAATGAAAAAATCAGGAAGGATTCCCGTAAAAGAAACAAATAGCCGATTCTCAAAGGCTTAAAAATCGACTATATTGATATGTATCGTACTAAAATACAACATGATACCTGAAGAAAGAACATTCATTCCCATGTTATATATTAAGAATGATCCGGATAAATACCCTTTTTTATACTGCCCCCGCTATTACGGTATACATATGGATAAGGGGCAAATAATCACAGGCCAGTCTTTGAAGCTCTTTCGGCCTGATTTCGTTTAAAACAGTCAAATAACGGTCGTAGAAATCATAATCCAATCCAAAATCGTTGATGGCCTTAAAACTGTTTGCCAGCGCAAAAGGCCCGTCGAAATCGCGCAGGAACTCTCCCATCAGGAAACTTTTCACCGTAGCTAGTTCATCATCCGGCACCGGTTCGTCTTGCAGGCGCTTCAGTTCCCGGTTGATTTCCGCAATGGTTGCATCGGTATATTCGCTGCCCACTTCAGTTGAAATAACCAGATAAGCCGCCTCTTTCAATGTCATTACATAAGCCCCGATGCCATAAGTGTACCCTTTTTCCTCCCGGATATTCAACATCAGGCGGGAACCAAAATAACCGCCCAGCAGGGTAACCAGCACCGACAAGGCCGGAAAATCGGGATGGTCTTTACCGACCCATTCCCGCCCCACCCGGATGGCCGATTGCAACGAACCGGGCTTAACTACCTTGTGGTATTTTTCAGGCGAAGGGCTGGCTGAAAACCTGCAAGCAGTTGCCGGAACAGTTTTCCAATCGTTACCGCCAAAATAACGGGCCATCAGCGAACGTACCTCCCCATTGGCATTTCCGGCCACCACCACCCGGCAATTGCCCGGATGATAGCAACGACGGAAAAAACTTTGCAGTTTATCGCGGGTAATCCGGTCGAAATTGTCCATACGGTTGTTCACCGAATACGGATGGTCTTCGCCAAACAGTACCGTGGTAAATTTTTTCTGACAAAGAACTTTTACTTTTTCATTATCGAGCCTGAATTTCTGCCGGTGCTTTTCCAACAAAACATCCAGTTCGTGTTGCGGAAACGAAGGCCGCTTCAATATTTCTTCGGTTACTTCCAGTATTTCAGGCAAATATTTATTCAGGCTGATAATGCTCACGGTGGCAAAATCCTGATCGGCTGCGGCCTGTATGTACGCCCCATAGTAATCAAACAGCCCGGCAATCGCTGCTGAATTGTATTTTTTAGTCCCTTCCTGAAGCATGTAACTGGTAAAGCTGGCCACTAATTTTTCGTCCTGTTGCCAGGCGCCTGCCTCAAAAATGAAATCAATTTTTACCACTTCCTGTCCCGGCGCATCGATATAATAAATCGGAAGCCCGTTCTCCAACCGTTCTTTTTCCGCTTTCAGGTAGTCGATGTGCCGGATTGGCTCAACTACAGGCGCTATCTTTCTGTTTATCATGCTTTTGATTTTTCTGACCGGTAATACAATACCGAACAATTTTCGGGAACAAACAACTGCGAAGCCACTCTCTGAATATCGGAAGCCGACACTCTTCGGTATTCGTCCGTCTGCGTATTGATCAATGCAGCATCTTTCAATACTTCTAAAGTCGCCAGGTTTTGAGCCTTGCTCTGATACCTTATCTCACTGTAAATAAGGTTTGCCTCAAATTTGTTTTTCACTTTTTCCAGCTCATGGGCGTCCACCGGCGCTGATTTTATTTGTCCTATTTCATTTTCAAGCGCAGCCCTCGCTTCTTCCAGGCTGACTCCTTCCGAAGGGTTTCCGGAGAAAATAAAAAGCCCCGGATCGTAATCGCCGGAAATATATGCATCGAGCGTGGCAAATAACTTCTTTTCCTGAACCAACCGCTGGTACAATCGCGACGAGTTTCCACTGGAAAGAATATCCGAAACCAGGTCGGTCGCATAATAATCGGGGTGCAAGCGATCGACGGTATGAAAAGCCATGTACAGCGCATCGTTGGGCACATCGCGAAAAACCGTCTGTTCCCGGTATTCAGTTTGCGGCGGTTCAACGGGGATCGTTTTCGGGGTCAGCTCACGGGCAGGTATCGGGCCAAACCATTTTTCGGCCAGTTTCATCACCTCGTCGGACGTAACATTTCCCGTTACCACCAACACGGCATTATTGGGGGCATAGTGGCGATAAAAAAACTCTTTCACCTCCCCCAACGTAGCTTTTTCGATATGGCTGATTTCCTTTCCGATGGTAGCCCATCGGTACGGGTGTACTTTGTAAGCCATTTCACGGATCAGCGCCCACACATCGCCGTAGGGCTGGTTCAGGTTGCGCTGTTTAAACTCCTCGATAACCACATTCTTCTGCACATCGAGGCTTTTTTGCGAAAAAGCCAATTCGAGCATCCGGTCCGATTCGAGCCAAAAACCCGTTTCCATGTTCACTTTCGGAACCGTTAAATAATAGTTAGTCAGGTCGTTGGTTGTGTAGGCATTATTGTCTCCACCCGCTTTTTGCAGGGGTTCATCGTAGTTGGGGATGTGCTTCGATCCGCCAAACATCAGATGTTCGAAGAGATGCGCAAAACCAGTTCGTTCAGGCTCTTCGTTGCGCGAACCCACGTTATAACACACGTCAATTGCCACCATCGGGGTCGTTTTGTCCGAATGGACAATCACCGTCAGCCCGTTGTCAAGGGCATATTTTTCAAAATCGATCATTGAATTTTTTGGTACAGATTTACCAGCTTTTCAGCTTGGACTTTAATATTAAAATGTTTTTTCACTCCCTCCTGCCCGTTTCGGCTTAGTCCGGCCAGTTTTTCTTTATCCAGAATAATTTCTCCCAACGCTTCGGCTAATTTTTCAGGAGTATTGGGTGTGTAAATAAGGCCGCCGCCGCTGGTTTGGGCAATTTCAGGAAAAGCGCCCAACGCAGGCTGCACAATCGGGATACCCGAAGCCAGCGCCTCTGTTTGATACAGCCCGAAAGCTTCACCCTGTAAAACGGGAACCGATACGACCGACACCGTGTCGAAAAAAATCTGTCGGCCTTCGCCATCGAAATCATCCTGCCAATCAACCTGTTGATCGAGACCAGCAGCCGTGATCTTCTGTTTTTGTTCTTTAATGAATTTCAGGTCGTCGCCGGTTTTACCGCCGGTGATTTTTAACTTTACTTCCGAAAAACGCGCTTCTTTTTTCAGCAAAAGAAAAGCATCAACCAGCACGTGCAGCCCGTTGCTTTGGCACATCCGCGAAAGAAAGCCAATCTCCGGTTCTTTTTGCCGGATGTCTTTTGGCCGATAATCGCCGGGATCAACGCCAAGATGAATGGTGTGCAGCCGGTCGTCACGCAAGCTCATTTTTTTCCGTATTTCACCGGCATAAAAATCGCTCACGGCAACAAAAGCATCCACTTCCCTACCCCGCTCGCCCATCAATTGCCAGACTTCTGTGCGGAACGGTTCGTCCATCACATCCACCCATACGTCTTCGTCCTGCAACGAGCAGATCACCGGAACCGGAAGTTCCTGCTTGATACGGTGCGCCAGCCCCAGCAACAGGGCGTTCGACAGGTGTACCACATCGGGACGGGCCTCGTCGCGCAACCAACAGACCAACTTTTCCAGTTCTTCTTTCTGGTCACCTTCCTCGCCCAGCAACATCGACAGGGTCATTTCTTCCAACCCCTTTGCCCGGGTCGACCCGGCTTTTTGTGCAGCGATATGGAGCAGCGGCTTCGAGTCGAGCATTTTTTCGACAAAAGCCGGCGCGTGCCTGAACAAAGGAAACTGCTGTTTTAGGTATAGGTTGACTGCCCCGTAAAACACCGGGACATCGTTCAGGTCGTGCGCATCGTCGAAAATGGGCAGATACAGGGGAACTTTTATCACTTCGTGCCCCAATTGGCGCAGGGCCTGCAGGTATTTGCTGTCGCGCAGGCAGTTGCCACAGTAAAAACTTCCTCCTGATCCGGGTATGATTTGGGCAATCTTCATGTTTCGACTTTTAAAAGAGGTTTCAAAAGTAGCGATCATTTTTCAGATGCCGACGGGGCACTTGTTAATAAACAGGAAAATTGCTTTAAAAACTCCTATGGAAAAAATTACCTCTTATCTGAATTTTCAAAAAAAATGATAGCTTTTCAAAATTATTTTGCCCTCTCCATGCCTCTCCCGGGAAGTGTAGTTCAACACAGCTCATCCCGGTTTTCCGGAAGACTCATCACCGGATTTTACAGACGACTCAGAGTCTTATTTGCCAGATTTACATTTATATGTTGAACTTCCTTGTCTATCCGGTTTGCTCAACACATTGTGATATTCCCGTTGTTTTAATCCGCATTAAATTTCCAGCTTTTCTGCTTTTTTGAAACGAGCTTTATTATTTTTTTTGACTGGGATTTTTTCTGTTTCCTCCTTGGTCATATAAAGACCTGGACGAAACTTTAGTCTTTTACTTTCTAAACGATTTTGCCGGAGATTAAATACAGCAAACGAATTTAGTTCATCTTTTTGGTATTTCAGAAGAAAAGAAGGCAAATATCCGATAGCCAAGCCAAGACTGAATACAATGATTAAAAGGCTATTAATTTCAAAGAAGTTACTCAGTCCAAACGAAAGGAAAATAAAGGCTGTATTTACGGTTACAATAATTGACGTAGCCCGAAAATGGGTGTTCCCCAGTTTTAAAAGGCGATGATGAATATGATTCATATCAGGCGAAAAAGGCGATCTTTTTTCCGACAAGCGAATGAAAAATACTCTCAGCGTATCAATCACCGGGACAATTAATATTCCTATCGACACGGCCGGAGCAGATAAAACCGCATACGTACTATCTGTATTGACATTAAATTCGTTGAACTTAATAACAATGACAGACATAGTGATTCCGAGTATTAACGAACCAGTATCGCCCATGAAAATTTTGTTGGTATTCCCAAAAACATTATACAGGAAAAATGCGGCTAAACTACCGACCAGTCCCAGGCACATAATTCCGTATTCAGAATGTCCCGACAAAAGAAACCATATCCCAAAAGTGAGGGCGGTTATCATGGATACCCCTGCAGCCAGTCCGTCAATTCCGTCTATCAGGTTAAAGGCATTGATTAGTACGATAATTGTGAAACAGGAAATAAAAAAACTGGTTACATGATCAATCTCATGGATACCAAGCAGTCCGTGAAAACTGGTAAAACGAAAGTCTCCCAAAGTCACCAGTATCGCTGCAGTTAGAATCTGAACATATAATTTCTTTCGCGCTGAGATGGTAAGAATATCATCTTTCAATCCTACAAAAAGCATTATAATTACTGCAGCAATAACATACTTTAGTTCATTGAAGGTAAATCCGTTGGTTCCGATTATCGTACTTATTGTCAATCCAATAAATATAGCAACACCGCCCAAAGTAGGGACAATTTTCATAGAGGCCGTGCGTTCATTGGGCTCATCATAAAGATGTTTTGCCCTTGCTACATGAATAATTGTCGGAATACTAAAATATACAAGTATAAACCCAACAGTAAACGCAAGAATAGGATACATTACAATCATAAAAAGGGGCGTTAGGTTTGGCTATTAAAATATTTTTGTACGTGCAAATTTACTACCTTTTTTTAAAATTATCATTCAATCTGATTATATGATATAATAACATTACAAAAGCTTAAAAAAAGCACAAATAAAATTTTTGAAAAAGGTATGCCATTTTTCGTTTAAAAGCAAGTCTTTTGAAAGATTTTAAATGGAAACATCTAAAGGCAGAAGAAACAATACTGAAACAGATTTCTGTTTCAACCCAAATACCCAAAGGGATAATCCATATCAGAAAAATATGAAAGACAACAATAAAATCCGTCAAACATTCAATTAATTGATTCAATTTTTACATGATTTTTCGCTGAAAACGAACAAAAAAAAAACAATGATTTTTATCACACAGTCGAATAAATCACTCATTATCAAGACAAACACAATCTAAAAAAAATACTACTATTTAAAATGAATATAAATAACAAAAAGCTGCTAAAGAATGATTTTTTACCGGGCAGTCGTATTATAAACATGTATAGATTTGCAGGCATATTAATTGAACCTGGCAAACAATGCAGGGAGAAATTCGACATACAGGAATCGTTCAAAAGGTTTCTGAAGATAGGATAACAGTTGGCATTATTTCTGAATCAGCCTGTGCTTCTTGTCATGCCAAAGGAGCTTGTACAGCTGCAGATACAAAAGATAAAACAGTGGAGATCGTCCGGTCTTCCGGGCTTTATCATGTGGGGCAGCAGGTTGTGGTTATTGGCCGTTCATCACAAGGATTCAAAGCCTTGTTTTACGGTTATGTATTCCCTTTTGTCTTGGTTATCACCACCCTTTTTACCTCAACTTCAATTACCGGCAACGAAGGCGTCAGTGGAATTCTCTCCCTCTCCATTCTGGTTCCTTATTATTTTGGTTTGTTCCTTTTCAGGAATAAGCTGAAAAAAGCCTTTGAATTTGAAATAAAGTCAATATCAAATATCTAATAGAATGAGTTTAACGATTGTATATACAATTATAACACTGGGCGCTATCGGGACTTCTGCGGCAGTTGTCCTGTATTTTGTTGCGCAGAAGTTTAAAGTATACGAAGACCCGCGGATCGATGAAGTGGAGACGGCGCTCCCCGGCGCTAATTGCGGAGGGTGCGGTTTTGCCGGTTGCCGTGCTTTTGCCGAAGCCTGCGTGAGCAAAAACGACCTCAGCGATTTATTTTGCCCTGTGGGCGGAAACGATTGCATGGCCGGGGTGGCCGGTATTTTGGGTTTAGAAGCTTCGGCTCAGTCGCCGCGTGTAGCAGTGGTCCGTTGCAACGGCACCTGCGAGTTTCGTCCAAAAACCAATCAGTTCGACGGGGCAACTTCCTGTGCGGTAGCAGCTTCGTTATATAGTGGCGATACGGGTTGCCAGTATGGATGTTTGGGAATGGGCGATTGTGTGGCAGCCTGCGAATTCGACGCGATACACATGAACCCGGTAACTGGTTTGCCCGAAGTGGACGACGACAAATGTACCGCTTGTGGTGCCTGTGTGAGGGCTTGCCCGAAAACCCTGATCGAACTGCGAAAGAAAGCGCCGAAAGACCGTAAAATTTATGTGGCTTGCCGGAATATGGACAAAGGCGGCGTGGCCCGCAAGTCGTGTGCGGTTGCCTGTATTGGCTGTGGCAAATGCGAAAAAGAGTGCGCCTATGATGCCATCACCATTGCCAATAACCTGGCGTTTATCGATTCCGATAAGTGCAAACTTTGCCGTAAATGTGTATCGGTATGCCCGACCAATGCGATCATTGAAGTAAATTTTCCTCCCCGGAAAATAAAAACCGATGATGCTGCCCCGGCGGCTGAAAAAACAGCGCCTGCCGGTAAAACCGAATCTTCTGAAAACTAAAATAGGAGGAGTAGAACCGTGTTAAAGACATTCAAGCTCGGAGGGGTCCACCCCGCGGAAAATAAATTATCGGCAGGTAAAGCCATTGAGGAACTACCATTGCCGAAAATTGTAAGTATTCCCGTTGCCCAGCATATCGGGGCGCCTGCTGCGCCGGTTGTGGCCAAAGGCGATAAAGTAAAAGCCGGACAGCCCATTGCCCGTTCATCGGGTTTTGTTTCTACCAATATTCATTCATCGGTTTCCGGAACGGTAACGAAAATCGACACTGCCCCCGATGCTTCGGGCTATCCGAAGATGGCCGTGGTTATTGCTGTTGAAAGCGACGATTGGGTAGAAACCATTGACCGCAGCGCTGAATTAAAAGCCGATTTTAACCTCGATAGCAAAGCCATTGTCGACAAAATTCAGGAAGCCGGAATTGTTGGGTTGGGCGGGGCCACCTTCCCGACCCATGTGAAACTGGTCCCGCCGCAAGGTATGAAAGCCGAAGTATTGTTGATCAACGGTGTGGAATGCGAACCTTACCTGACTTCCGACCACCGGCTGATGCTCGAAAAAGGCCCGGAAATAATGGTGGGCATCCAACTGTTGATGAAAGCGCTGAACGTTGAAAAAGCAGCCATCGGGATTGAAAGCAACAAATCCGATGCCATCAGTCTCCTTCGGGAATTAAGTAAAAATGAACCTCGCATTTCAGTGGTGCCGCTGAAGGTGAAATATCCGCAGGGCGGTGAAAAACAACTCATCAAAGCCGTTACCGGCAGGGAAGTGCCGTCGGGCGCTTTGCCCATTGCCGTGGGGGCCGTGGTCAGTAATGTGGGGACTGCTTTTGCTGTTTACGAAGCCATTCAGAAAAATAAACCTTTGTTTGAGCGGGTGGTGACGGTTACTGGAAAATCGGTTTCCCGGCCATCGAATTTCAAGGTGCGGGTCGGGACTGCCATTAGCGAATTAATTGAGGCTGCCGGGGGAGTTCCCGAAGATACCGGAAAAATTATCAGCGGCGGGCCGATGATGGGAAAAGCTGTTGCCACTACCGAGGTGGTAGTAACCAAAGGGACTTCAGGAGTATTGCTGATGAAAGATAACGAAGCGCACCGGGGAACAGTGGAAAACTGCATCCGTTGTTCGCGCTGTGTATCGGTTTGCCCGATGGGACTGGAACCGTACTTTTTGATGACTGTTTCCGATAAACAATTATGGGACAGGGCTGAAGATAGTCATGTGATGGATTGTATCGAATGCGGTTCGTGCAGTTACACTTGTCCGTCGAACCGTCCGTTGCTCGATTACATCCGGCTCGGAAAAGGAAAAGTGGGGCAAATTATCAGGAATAGGAAGAACTAAGTATAAAAATAAAAAATAAGGAACACCGAATAAGAAATATCAAAGTAGCCATTTTTTGATTTCTTGTTTTTTATTCGGTGTTTTTATTGAATGAGAAAATAAAAACCTATCTGAAATATGAACAAACTTTTAACCATATCTCCTTCGCCACATGTGCATACCAGCGATTCGGTGAACAAGATCATGTACCGGGTAATCCTGGCCATGGCGCCTGCGCTGGTTTGGTCGGTGGCGGTGTTCGGCCTCGAAGCCGTCCGCGTAACGCTGATTGCCGTGGCGGCCTGCGTAACCGTCGAATTTTTAATTCAGAAGTACATTCTGAAGTCTGCTCCGAAAGTTACTGATGGCTCAGCTGTCATCACCGGTATTTTGCTGGCGTTCAATGTACCCGCTTCGCTTCCCTGGTGGATCATCGTTCTTGGCGCCATTGCCGCCATCGGGGTTGGGAAAATGTCGTTTGGCGGATTGGGGAACAACCCTTTCAATCCGGCGCTGGTGGGCCGTGTGTTTTTGCTGGTTTCGTTTCCGGTGCAGATGACCAGCTGGCCTGCCCCTCATGCCGTGGATGCAACCACTACGGCCACGCCGCTGGCTTTGCTCAAAGAAGGCGTAGAAAGTGGCCAGCGAATAAGTGAATTAACCAACTCGTTGCCGTCGAACCTCGATCTTTTTTATGGAAATATGCCCGGTTCACTGGGCGAAATTTCGGCCATCCTGTTACTGGTCGGGCTGGGATATATGCTGTGGAAAAAAGTGGTTACCTGGCACATCCCGTTCGGTATTCTGGCGACTATCTTTATTTTTCAGGGGATTTTGTGGCTGGCCAACCCGGCCCAGTTTATCCAGCCGGTATTTCATTTGCTGACCGGCGGGGCCATGCTCGGGGCAATATTTATGGCAACCGATATGGTTACTTCGCCCATGAATCCGAAAGGACAACTGATTTTTGCTGCCGGGATTGGCGTGATTACTGTTTTAATCCGGAATTTCGGGGCTTATCCCGAAGGTATTTCATTTGCTATCCTGATTATGAATGCTTTTACGCCGCTTATCAACGCTTTTGTTAAACCCACACGATTTGGAGGAAACAAGTAATGGCACAAAAAGAATCAACTTTTTTAAATATGGTACTGACCCTGATGGTGGTCACATTAGTTTCTGCGGCAATACTGGGTTTTGTACACGATTTGACCAAAGATGCGATCGTTCTTGCCAAAACAAAAGCGCAGGAGGAAGCTATTGTAAAGGTGCTGCCTGCTTTCGATAAGTTGGGAGAAGCATATCGACTGTTGCCGGAAGAAGGCGGCGACAGCCTTGAATTTTTTCCTGCCTATAATGCCGCTGACGAACTGGTCGGGATTGCCGTAAAAACCTATACCAACAAAGGTTTTAGCGGGTATATCGGATTGATGGCCGGTTTTGCGCCCGACGGGGTTATTTCCGGTTATTCGGTGCTCGAACACAAGGAAACGCCGGGGCTTGGCTCAAAAATGGATGCCTGGTTCAATGATCCGGATAAACCCAATCAGAATATCATCGGAAAAAATCCGGCAACGACAAAATTTGCGGTCAGCAAAGACGGCGGCGAAATTGATGCGATTACCGCTTCTACTATTTCATCGCGGGCGTTTCTCGACGGCATTAACCGGGCATACAATACTTATATGAAAAATAAAGACACTGCTTCCGGAACTGTACTGGAAACGGATGAAAACAAAGGAGGTGACTTATGAACCAGTTAAATAATTTCACGAAAGGTTTTTTCAAGGAAAATCCGGTATTTGTGCTTTTGCTGGGGATGTGCCCTACGCTGGGCGTAAGTTCTTCGGCCATCAACGGACTGGGCATGGGCCTGGCAACTACTTTTGTGCTGATCATGTCGAATATTGTGATTTCGTTAGTGAAAGACCTGATTCCCGGTAAAGTCCGCATTCCGGCTTTCATTGTTATCATCGCCTCGTTTGTAACCGTGGTCGAACTGTCGATGCAGGCTTATATGCCTTCGCTGTATAAAAGCCTGGGGCTGTTTATTCCGCTGATTGTGGTCAACTGTATCGTATTGGGGCGCGCCGAAGCGTTTGCTTCCAAAAACAATGTGCTCTCTTCGATGATTGACGGTTTGGGGATCGGGCTGGGTTTTGCTTTTGCGCTCACTTTGCTGGGGGGTATCCGTGAGTTCCTCGGAAGTGGAAAATTATTCGGGACCATCCTTTATCCTGAAAATTACGGGATGCTGATTTTTGTACTGGCTCCCGGCGCTTTCATTGTGCTGGGCTACCTTATTGCTCTTATTAACCGGATTAGAAAAGTATAGGAGGACGAACGTATGCAATATATTATTATCATCATATCGGCTATTTTTGTCAACAATGTGGTGTTGAGCCAGTTTCTTGGAATCTGTCCGTTTCTGGGAGTGTCGAAAAAAATCAGCACGGCGGCAGGTATGGCCGGGGCTGTAACTTTCGTGATGGTACTGGCAACCATTGTGACGTATCTTGTTCAGATGTATGTGCTGAACCCACTCAATATTCAGTACCTGCAGACCATTTCGTTTATCTTGATTATTGCTGCCCTGGTGCAATTGGTCGAAATTATCCTGAAAAAAGTGAGCCCGGCCCTGTATCAGGCATTGGGCGTATTCCTTCCGCTTATTACTACCAACTGCGCAATTCTTGGAGTTGCTATTTTGACCATTCAGAAAGAATATAATTTGATGCAGGGAGTTGTTTTTGCAACTGCAACAGCGGTGGGCTTTGGCCTCGCATTGATTATTTTTTCCGGTTTGCGCGAACATCTCGACCTGGTTGATATTCCCAAAGGATTGAAAGGTACGCCCATCGCCCTGATTGTGGCCGGTATACTGGCCATGGCATTTCTGGGTTTTTCGGGAATTGTGTGACGAAAAGTGAAAACGACACTTATACATTTGCAAAAGCAGTTCACAAAGGAGCTGCTTTTTTTTGCCATATTTTGATATGCCTGATGGAAAATGCTTTCCGGTTTATTGTATCCGGTTGTTTTTTTTGGTAACATTGTGGTAGTAGTGGATATGCTTTACTTCTATGAAAGTCAACTTTATTTTTCTGCTATCTTTCATTATTCTTACAAAGCTTACCTTCGCTCATAAAATTACAGAAGATAGGAAACGTATTTTTCAGCAAGTTCCATTTTCATCTGAAGTTTTAGATATCGCTGAAGATTCGCTGGGATATATTTGGTTTGCATCTAAATCAGGAGTTTACCGATGGGATGGCGGAGAAATGAAGCTGTTTAACCTGGAAGGAGGCCTGAATTCAGGAAGGAGTAATGCCATCACTGTCGATTTCTCGGGAAAGGTTTGGGTTTCAGATGGTCATGATATATATGTGCAGGAAACGGGAAACGGCTCATTTGTCCGCCTTGACCTGACGGACAGTTTAGCTTTTACAACGCACCAAAACATCCGGGCTATCCGGTGCGGAACTGACGGAAATATATGGGCAGACACTGAATCAGGATTCCTATTGTGCATCAATCCGGATCGTTTTTCATTCCGGGCATTCAAACACAAAAAGCCTGAAATTGAGGGGGATTATTTCTATCATAATATTTCGTTCGATGCGAATGGGGACGTTTGGATAAAAGGGAGAAACCTTGAAATAACGAAGTTTGAACGCAAAACACAAAAATTTTACACGTATCGCCACCACAGGTCAGACGACGGAGATATTTTAACCGCAAAAGGGCAGACATGGTATGGTGTATTTCTATTTGACGATAAAAAGGAAGAGTTTAACACAACGCCTGAGTTCGGCATAAAGAATCGGATACATACGATGTGCGCCGATGAAAAGGGTGATATTTGGTTGGGTGGACAAGAAACAGGGTTGTATTCTTTTAATCCAGGTTCAGGGACTATTTTTCATTATACATATAATGAGAGAGATAATTCTTCTTTACGGTCAAATACTATTAACAAGCTTTATTGCGACAGCGAAGAAAATATTTGGATCGCAACAGATTATGGCGTTTGCTTTTTGCCCGGGTATTATCAGTATATTGAAAATTACAGAGGGACACAATCCTGGGAATTTTCCAAGAGCAAAATACAATGCGCCATTGAGCGTAAAAACGGAGAATGGTGGTTTGGAACAGAAGCAAACGGAGTTCTGAAATACAATCCACAAACAGACCAATCAGATTATTTGACTTATAGGTTATTGACACCTTCTGTTAGTGAAACGAATTTTAAGAAAGAATACGAGGTGCTGAAGCGGTATGTTGACCTGGGATTAGTACAATTACGGGGAACCGATAGCTTGACCCTTGAAACCTGGAGACGTGGAAAATTTCCGGAAAATAATGAAGGAAACGTAAGCGCGTTGTTCGAGGACAGCAATAAAAATGTTTGGATTGGACTTTATAACCACGTTGGATTCAACCGTTATTCCGATCTGGAAGGAATTAAAAGATTTGGTTTGTTTTACCAACCCGACCTCTTTTATTCTCAACCGCTATGGGGTGCTAACTGGTACATGGATTTTGCAGAAGATAAAAAAGGCAATTTTTGGGTGGCAACATGGGAAGGTTTTGGACTGAATTTGTTCAACCGCAAAACTGAAAAATTTGAAGGCAAACATTTTATGCCCATCGACAAACCTTATGAAGCCATTATTCTACACCATGCTTTAATCAACGATTCGCTTGAACTGATTGGGGGGTTCAGGTACCTGGGGCTGTTTAATTTCAAGCGGAACACCTTTCAGCATTTGAAAACAAATGCGATTCAAAGTAATAAACACTGGAAAGAACTCTTAAAATACGATCCCTCATCAAGAATAACACGCTGTGAAGTTCCTCCCTGGAAAGCCAACATCGGGGGCATACAAAAAGTTGGACAAAGTGCATGGTTTATTACCGATGGAGGGTTGGGAAGATTGGACTGTGGAAATCTCACCTTTGAGACTGTTGATACTGGCAAAAAAATAATTTTCAGCCCGGAATATGCGGGTTGCATGGCCTTATCGGAAGAAAGTGTTTGGTTCTGTAACGGTTTAGGTTTGTTTTGTTATAATATACGCTCAAAAGAAATTTACAATTTCACATCTTCATTCAGAAAAAGTTTTCCAGATTTTAATTTTATGAATGTCAATAATTTGTTCCTTATTGCTCCTGGTCGTATTCTTGTCGGTATGTCTTCCGGAATTTTTCTTTTCAATACTTCGACCAGCGATGTCAGGGAAATTGGGCTCAATTTGTCTTTAAAACCCAATATTGTCAATATTATAAAATATCAAAACGAGATATTGGTTTGCTCTTTGGACGAAACCTATATTTTAAAAAATGATCGTCTTGAAAAGGCAGTAACCCATTTTGATTATTTGAAAAAACTTGAGGGGAAAACTATTTATCGTTTCGCTGAAGGGACCGGGGGAGAAGAGTGGTTTGGCACCAATTACGGGCTTTATAATTTTCATTCGGACAAACGGTCGTTTAGTCACTTCTTACCTTCGGGCACACAAAAAATTGACGATGTTTTTTCCCTTCCAGGAGAGAGAATGATTCTTTCATGTAATAATGGTTTTTGTATAGTGAATTCTGAACAAGGTAATGTTGAAAGTCTTGTAAAACATGGCCCCAACCGGCTTGGGAACCGGCTGCTCAGCCAATTATTTGTTGACTCAAACAACAACCTTTGGGTTGGCAACACGGAAAACGGGATTGATCTAATCCGGATGCCCAATGAAGAAATCCGGCATTTCTTGTACCATAATCGTTTGGACGGAACAAAAGAAAAATGCCGGGTTAATGATTTTTGTGAAACCCGGAACGGGCACGTTTGGGCAGCTTCCAGTCAGGGACTGATCCATTTTGATCATTACAAAATATCCGACACCATACGAATTTCTGGCACAACGGGCAACTCCGAAATCTTTTTTGTGCAGCCGGATATGGACGATAATTTATGGCTGGGGACCCGTTCCGGATTATGGGTTTATTCTATCAGCGAGAAACTGCTCTTTCCGGTAAGCCAGTATTATAATCTTGGAATCAGCGAATTGGGCAGGGGCCATGCAAGGCTTTCCGATGGCAGGCTTCTTTTTTGTGGTGACAGGCAGGTCTTTGTTATTGATTCACGCTTGTTGCAATCAGAAATAAAACCGTCAGTAATTGTTCCTGAAGTGATAAAAATCAACGGGAGCGATCAATCTATTAAATTAAAATCTGGTCAAAAAGTAAAACTTAGTTATAAGCAAAATTCATTCTCCGTACATTTTTCGCTAATTAATCTTCACCAAATCCCAAACCAGTTGATTGCTTTTCGAACAAATGAAAGCCATGGCTGGAGCTATCTTGCAGCATCGGAAAGACAGATTCGTTTCGAGTCGTTACAAGCTGGGAATTATAATATCCACATCCAATCTGTTGATAAACAGCTCCGCCCGATGGGTAAAGAAAGCCTCTTGAAACTTGAAATTGTTCCTCCTTTTCTAAAACGGTTCGGAGTAAGAATTTCAATGACTGTCATTTTATTAGCCGGAATCATTCTATTATTTTGGAGCAGGAGCTATTTTGCGAAACTGCGGGAAAAAAATATGCAACGGATTATTGATGTTCAGATCTCTGACCTGCGCTCTTCTGAACAAAGTCTGCGCCTCCTTTTGAAAGATCGCGAAAAATTTATGTCTATCATGTCTCATGATCTGAAAAATCCAGTGAAAGGTATCGAACGCCTTTCCCTGAACCTAAATCAGACATGGCAAAAACTTGATGACGAAGGTAGGACACAGCTTTTTGATGAGCTGTATAAAGCATCTTCGGGCGCTTCCAGGTTGCTTGACCATTTACTTACCTGGTCTGTTCAGAAACAGGGACTCATTCAACCTGGATGGGAAAATTGCAAGCTCATTGATATTGTTTCAGAAGTATTGAAAGAAGTGGAAAAATCAGCGGAATGGAAACAAGTTCAGATCAAGGTTAGTATTAATGAAAGTTTGATAATCACGACCGATAGGGAAATGATCTCTTTCATTTTAAGAAACTTATTGATGAATGCTATCAAATATTCATTTCAAAGCGGAACAATTGAACTTGAAACTCATGAAAAAAAAGACTGCGTTTCGATTGTCGTTGCCGATTATGGAATTGGCATGAAGCCTCAGATAATCAACAACTTGTTCCATCCCGGCAGGACGGTCAAACGGCCTGGTACAGACAATGAAAAAGGTACCGGGCTGGGCCTGATCATTGTTAAAGAATTCATTGACCGGCTTGGTTATTCGATAGTTGTGGACAGCCAGGAAGGAAAAGGCACAATATTTACTATTTATATACCTCATTCTTATGGAAAATGAAATTACTGTGATGATTATTGATGACTCATGGATAGTTCGGCAGGGAATACGAAGCATGTTGTCGGGATACAAACACATCCGGATTGTTGCCGAAGGCGAAAGCAACAAGGATCTGGGTAAAATTGAAAGTATTCGCCCCAATGTGATTTTGCTTGACATTGAATTAAATGACGGGCTTTGCTTCAATGAGATGAAGCAGATAAAAGAAAAATTTCCTGATATTGGAGTAATTATTTTAAGCCATTACAAAGATGTCTGCAATATTGTAAAGAGCATTCAATCAAATGCTAATGCTTACTTACCTAAAGATTGTGACCCTCGTGAACTGATTACGGCCATCGAAGTGGTAAAAAACAGTAAAGGCTTGTTTCTGGGAGAAACAATAGCCCCGGAAACCTTGCAAGATTGTTTTTCCGGATCCGTTTCGACAAAAAACTGTAAACCGTATCACCTTACAGATCGGGAAATTGAAATCATTGAATTACTGGCGAAAGGTTTTCAGACAAAAGAAATCGCTTCTCAGCTTTCTGTTCATCCGACTACGATTGAATCACATAAAGAAAATATAAAGCAAAAACTAGGGAAGAATACAGTGATTGAAATAGTGGTGTTTGCCTATAAAAACGGGCTGCTGAAAGAAGACTGACTGCTTCCCGAAAAATAACTACCTGCGTTCTGTATTTTTACTATATGTTCAAAAAAGTCAGTGGTTTAAATTTGAACGAAAAAAGCACAAATGAGAATCACCTTTTTGATTATTATCGTTATAAGTTTTTTTGTAACTGTTGCTGTAGGTCAGGAAGATCAGATAAGGCGCCATCTGGTTAGGGCAGAAACTGCAATTAAGTTGGAACAGTATCAGGATGCAGTCAACGAATACAAAGCTGCGCTTCTGATTGATCCCCGCAATGCGAATATTTATTATAACCTAGCAACCATTCAGGAAAAAATAGGTTCCAGCGAAGCGCTTTTGGGAGCCATTGAAAATTTTAAAAAATATTTGCTATTGGTTCCTAATGGCGAGGATTGCAGTAAAGTAAAGAATAAAATTTACAGCCTGGAGTTCCAACTTGAAAAGCAAATGAAATTGGTCGAACAATCTGAAAACCTGCAGGGCGTATGGCGATCGGACTGGTATTATAAAGAGACTGGAATTCCTTTTTGGTTTTTCAACATCGAACAGGCTGGAAACGACCTGCGGATCACTATTTTGCCAAAAAGTGCCTTATTCCGAAGCGATTTTACATATCAGACGATAACTATCCCCTACACGGGAGATATGCTTTTCTTCACTTTTACAAACGACACCAAATTTCAACCATCAAATATTGAAACCACTATCCAGCATTCAATCCTTGATGCAGCCACTACCAACCAAGTCGCCTCTGCCTTTAATCCATTGCTTCACGGGCTAATTGACATGCAGGCACAGCAGGCATTTCAAAGTATCAGCACTTATATATTTAAACTAAATATTTCTCCCGACACGCTATACGGGACATGCCAAACTATTATACGAAGGATTGATGCCAATTCGGACAAGATTATTAAAGATGAAATAAGCCATGTTGCATTTACGAAAAATGATGAAAACTATCCGGCAATGACAAAGGAAGAATTAAAAGAAGGCAAAAGACAAAAACGGAAGAGTATTCCTTCTTGCCGCGCTTATTATTCGATACCCTTTGGAATTACTGCCTCCGCAGATGTTACCAACAAAAAGTCAGGATATTTTTCTTCTGGGGGTGGATTGGGATTGTCATGGAAAACCCCATCTCCTAAAAATATAGATCTTGTAACAGGAAATATTGCCCAAAAACTTCAGGCAGGCGCTCATAAAAGAAATACAGGAACGTGTGTTAATTTGAATGCATATTATTACAAGTTAAGCGCTCCCTATGGATTAAAAATTACAGGGGGATATCCAGATACAGAAATTGCCAAATACGCTGATATTATTCCGGGGCAAACAGATGGGAGCAATTTTGGTCTTGATATGACCATAGGAAAGTATGGCTATGTGGGGTTAAATGAAAAAGCATTTTTAAGCTACACCATATGCCCCGTTGGTTTTGCAGAGGAAATTACCTCTACCGCTCGGATTGAACCGTATAAGATGCCCTGGGTGTTTCAAATAAGTTATCATGGAGAACTAAGCCTCGGGCTGAATTTCAGAAATAAGAACCATACTTCACAGGGTGTGTTCATCGGGTATGGTTGGGGCATTCCATTTTTTACATTTTTATCAAAAGAAGAAAAAGATCAAACAGCTACCATTCATCATCAACCCAAAGCCCAGATATGGAAAAACCTGTTAAATATTGGTTTTGAGTATACTTTTTAAATGAATAGGAACCAATTCATAAACAGGTGGTCTTTACCGGCAGCAATACTCTTGTTCTTTGTTGTTGAAAGTAGAGGGCAGACCAACGGTAAGGCATACCAACAATTGCAAAATATGGCCGGCAACCCTCGTGTTGCCTTACCGGGAGCCGCTACTCAGGGGAATGCAGTTGTACTGAAAATGCCACCGTCTAACCTGGAATATGTATGGGCAATCGAATATTCAGACCGGTTGATCCGTCAAATGCGGGAAATATATCATCAGGGCCACCCAAAAATAAAAGGTTACCTCACCACGCAGCAAGAGTGCATGGCTATTATTCGCAAAATGGACTCGGGGATGCAGCAAAATGCAAAGTGTGTCCAGCTTAAGAACCCGTATTTTATTCCTGCTAAACCTCAAAATGCTGATTTACCGGGTCAATCAGCATCTCTCAAAGAAGCAGCAGGAATAAAGGTTGAAAAATATGATCCGGTGGAATATGCGACAAAAGGCATTCATCAAAAAGAAGAGAAACAGATAAATAATGACCCGAATGTTGTTGATTTGTCATTCTTGAAAGACCCGTATACTTCAAAAATTGATCCGGAGATGTTAAAAGATCCCATGGAAAATTACAGATTAAAAAAAGTATCTGTTCCTCTGCCTGAAAAAAATGTTGTTCCCGAAACCTCGAAACATGAAGTAATTGATGAATTAAATGATTTTGCGATTAACCTGGTGGGCATAATAACTCCGGCTGAAGTTCCCATTAATGTCAGAGTATTTCGTTATGTAGCTATTACAGAGATAAATCTTATTACTGAAGATGTAAAAGCTGCCTTAGATTGTTTTGGCAGAGGGGAAGTTAAGTGCCCATCAACAGAAAATATTTTAAAAAATACATGTAAAAAAACAGCCAAAGACATCATAGATTTGGAGATGGATAATTTGGGCGGTTGGGCCAGTGGCAAACTGTTTAAAAGTATTGCAACTAATGGGACAAAAAAACAGATGCGGCAAATGGTAAAAAAAGGAGTGTTGCCCGGAATCGAAGGTGTTGTGGAAAGAAATGCGGCGACCATTTCACAAATTGGTGAAGCTCATTTCTCGGTTGCATCTACGGGGGCCGATACCGGGAACAAAATTCTTAAAGCTTTTGGGGTTCAAACAATATTCAATGAATAAGCTTGAAAAAGTTCAGATACATACTTCCCATGGCTTTTGCCTTTGTATTCGGAGCAACCGGTGCTTTCGCAGTACAGGCATCATTGCCTGAACCCGATTCTTTACGTTTTGAAGTATTGCTGACAGGGAAAATACTGGATAGCCTGCATATACATGAAGATCTTGTTTCTTCCATCGAAATTACTTCTAATCAACTGATACTGCTGGCTACATCTCAGCAGTTCTATCTGCTGGGATGGGGAGGGATCGTGCCTGTCGGGGAAAAGCAAATAAAGCCAATCGATTCTTTTTCCTATACTTTTGATGGAAATTTGTTCGTTATTAGCACCAATCAGGTTTGCTATGTCGATTCAGTGGGGAATCTTTCAACGCTCTTTATCATGTCTTCAACCGAAATGGGAATCAGTACAGGAACAAACCTAATGTATGTCCATGAGCGGAACCCGGAAAAAAACACCATCTATGCCTTTTCTGACGATGGCAACGTTGAACGATGGGTTACAGCTCCCAGGCCAATTATGTCCGTCTTAGAACATGATAACATACTGCTGTTTTCATCAGGCAATTGCATCTTCAGCTTTAACCCTCAAAATAAAGAATTGGATGCCCTTCTAAGAATAGATGAAGATGATGAAATTTTATCTATGTCGAAGGATGAATTCAGTAACAGCATCTATTTTTCCACAAGAAATGCAATTTACCGTATCGAGAAATCAAAATTTGGAAAGATTATAGATTCATTTGGAGGCATCATTAAGTGTTATGACAGAAGCCTCCTTGTTTTTAATACCGACAAAAAAAATATTATCCGGATTTGCTGGGATAAAAAAGAATAAAGCTCTTCATGATACCTCGTTGCAAGCAAACAAAGTATCAGAAGAGCGAAACTACGTAGTTTTACATAAAACTTCGTATTCTTCCTCAATTCCTATATCCCTGACATATTTTGATATTATACTTGCACAAATCAATCCATTTCCCCTTTTTGTAATACATGAGCAATCTCACTTACCAATAGGCAAACTGTTATTAATTTTCAGGCTTCATAAAAATTTGAAATTATGCTTAAACAATTCACAGTATCGGTTATCCTTCTGTTTGCGCTGAATACGATGGCGCAAAATGTTGACAAGGGAAAAGTAGAAGTTTATGACAAAGGGAAAGGGTATTATTATGAATCCATTCTGAAAGATATTCGTGAAGTAGACGAAAAATTAGAGGAGGAAGCTCCCTATATCCGTTTCAACATGGACCAGTCGGGGCTGGATTTGCCCAACGACCGTTCGCTATACAAAACGGTTTGGTGTAATCCTACCGAATCGCAGGGCAACGGCGGCACTTGCTGGAGCTTTTCAACTTCCTCGTTTTACGAAACAGAAATATTTCGGCAAACCGGCAAAAAAGTTGAGCTGTCGGAAATTTATACCGTGTACTGGGAATATGTTGAAAAAGCCCGCCGTTTCATCGAAAAACGTGGCAACTCAAATTTCGACGAGGGTTCGGAAGGCAATGCAGTGGCCCGCATCATGAAAATGTACGGAGCCGTCCCGATGAGCGAATACACCGGAAAACTGCACGACCGAAAATTTCACACCCACGAAAAAATGGCCGTGGAAATGAAAACCTTCCTGAACTCGCTGAAAACATCGAACGCATGGAACGTAGACGCAGCGCTGGAAACAATCAAAGCCATCATGAACCACCATATTGGCGTACCTCCAACTGAATTTGTGGTAGATGGAAAAACCTATAATCCGAAGACATATTTAAGCGATTATCTGAAAATCAATCCGGATGATTTTGTGGAAATCCTGTCGTACAAACAGGAACCTTACTGGAAACAGGCGGAATACAAAGTCCCTGATAACTGGTGGCACAATGCCGATTATTACAATGTTCCGCTCGATGTGTACATGGATGCGCTGAAAAAAGCCATCAAAAACGGGTACTCGGTGAGCATTGGCGGCGACGTGTCGGAAACCGGCTTCAGCCGCGAAACTAACTGTGCCATAATTCCTGACTACGATATCCCGTCGGCTTATATTAACGAAGATGCCCGCCAGTTCCGTTTCTCCAACGAAACAACTACCGACGACCACGGCATGCACCTGATCGGCATACTCGAAAACTACAAAGGTTCGGGCAAAGACTGGTACCTGATCAAAGATTCGAGTTCCGGCTCACGAAATATCGGCGAAGGAAATCCGAACTTCGGATATTATTTCTTTCACGAAGATTACATCAAACTGAAAATGATGGGATTTACCGTCCATAAAGATGCAGTAAAAGATATTCTGAAAAAATTTGATTCAAACTAATCCTGAACTTTTCGGTTCCTGAATTGTTTTAAATCAGAAAGATTAAAAAAACAGAATTTAAATGAAACATTAAGGGAATTACATCATTTCCTTAAAAATTATGAAAAAACAACCGTCATTATTTTCATTTTAAAAAATAATACACATATTTGCATCCAAATTTTAGAAACAGATGAAAATTAACAGCCTCATATCTCTTCTCAGTCTAATTCTTGGTATTCTAATTATTAGGGTATTGAAATGAGAATGGTATGTGGTAAGTAATAAAACGAATTAACAGAGGGCCATTCTCAAGTGAGAGTGGCCTTTTTTATTGATAATGCGTAATAAAACCTTTTCGTTATGAGCGACAGATTGTACATTTTTGACACTACCCTGCGGGACGGCGAACAAGTTCCCGGGTGTCAGTTGAATACGGTGGAAAAAATTGAAGTTGCCAGAGCGTTGGAAGAACTGGGCGTCGATGTGATCGAAGCCGGTTTTCCTATTTCGAGCCCGGGCGATTTCAAATCCGTAGTCGAAATTTCAAAAGCGGTAACATGGCCAACCATTTGTGCCCTTACCCGCGCAGTTGAAAAAGATATAGATGTTGCCGCCGAAGCCCTAAAATTTGCAAAGAAGGGCCGTATTCATACCGGTATCGGAACATCTCCTTTCCATATTTACCACAAACTAAATTCAACTCCTGAAGAGATTCTTGAACGGGCCGTTGCTGCTGTGAAATATGCAAAAAAATATGTCGAGGATGTGGAATTTTATGCCGAAGATGCAGGCCGTTCGGAAAACGAATACCTGGCCCGCGTGGTGGAAGCCGTCATCAAAGCCGGGGCAACCGTAGTGAATATCCCCGACACAACAGGTTATACCCTTCCGTATGAATTTGGCGAAAAAATAAAATACCTGATGGACAATGTGCGCGGCGTTGAAAAGGCTATTATTTCGACCCACTGCCACAACGACCTGGGAATGGCTACTGCCAATACGATCGCAGGAATTATGAACGGGGCACGTCAGGCCGAAGTGACCATCAACGGAATTGGTGAACGGGCAGGTAACACTTCTTTGGAAGAAGTGGTAATGATCCTGAAAAGCCGTTATGCCGTTCTGGGTATCGACACGAATGTAAAAACGCAGAATATTTACAAAACCAGCCGGTTGGTATCAACCCTGATGAACATGCCGGTACAGCCGAACAAAGCGATTGTTGGCCGCAATGCCTTTGCACACTCTTCGGGTATTCACCAGGACGGGGTCTTGAAGAACCGCGAAAACTACGAAATCATCGACCCGACAGACGTGGGTATCAGCGAATCGAGTATTGTACTGACTGCCCGCAGCGGACGCGCCGCATTGAAACACCGTCTGGAAGTGCTGGGCTTCAAACTCGACAAAGAAAAATTGGATGAAGTATACCAGAAGTTCCTGGAACTGGCCGACAAGAAAAAAGATATTCGTGATGATGATGTGGCTTTGTTGGTGGGCGATGTACACCGCAAGGAAAGCCGTATCAAACTCGAATTTCTGCAGGTGGTTACCGGGAAAACACTGGTGCCAATGGCAACGGTCCGCCTGAATATTGCCGGTGAAAAATTTGATGCAACGGCGTCGGGCAACGGACCGGTCGATGCAGCCATCAAAGCCATCAAACAAATCATCCGTCGCCAGGTCACCGTGGAAGAATTTCTCATCCAGGCCATCACTAAAGGTAGCGACGATGTGGGAAAAGTACATCTGGAACTGGATTTTGACGGTAATAAATTTTTCGGATTTGGCGCCCACACCGATATTGTAACTGCTTCGGCAGAAGCATTTATCGATGCCATCAACAAAATTCCGGTGGCGTAAAGGCCTCCCCCGGCCCCTCCAAAGGAGGGGAGAAAAAAGGCTCAGTGAATAGTACTAAATTTTGCATCGCTACCCCCCTCTCCCCGGGAGAGGGGTTGGGGGTGAGGCTTTTAAAAATAACAATGGAAACAAAAACTTTATTCGACAAAATCTGGGACGCGCATGTAGTTCGCAAGGTGGAAGGCGGTCCCAATGTCTTGTATATCGACCGTCATTTTATACACGAAGTGACCAGCCCGGTTGCATTTTTAGGCTTGAAAACCCGTGGGCTGAAAGTATTCCGCCCGGAGCAAACCACGGCAACGCCCGACCACAATGTACCAACTGTGAATCAGCACCTGAGTATCAAAGACGAACTGTCGCGCAACCAGGTTGAAATGCTGAAACGCAACTGCGACGAACATGGAATTGTTTATCACGGGTTGGGAACCCGGGGACATGGCGTAGTACACATCATCGGCCCTGAAATGGGTTTAACTCAACCGGGCATGACCATCGTTTGCGGCGACAGCCACACCTCAACCCACGGCGCTTTCGGGGCCATTGCCTTTGGAATTGGCACCAGCGAAGTGGAAATGGTACTGGCCAGCCAGTGCATCATGCAGCCGAAACCGAAGAAAATGCGCATCACGGTGAACGGTAAATTGAAGAAAGCAGTGACCGCCAAAGACATCGCGCTGTATATCATCTCTAAAATTTCGACCAGCGGCGGTACCGGTCATTTTATTGAATATGCAGGAACAGCAATCGAAAGCCTGAGCATGGAAGGCCGTATGACACTCTGCAACATGAGTATTGAAAGCGGTGCCCGCGGTGGTATGATCGCCCCCGACGAAACCACTTTCAGCTATATAAAAGGACGCAAATTCGCCCCGCAGGGAGCCGAATGGGATAAAGCGCTGGCATACTGGAAAACCCTGAAATCGGATGAAGGCGCTGTTTTCGACACCGAATTGGTGTTTGATGCCGCCGACATTGAACCGATGATCACCTTCGGTACCAACCCCGGAATGGGAATTGGCATTACGCAAAACATCCCGACCGGAAAAGAACTCACCGGCACCGACAAAACCACTTACGAAAAGGCATTGTCGTATATGGGCTATCAGGCTGGCGATAAAATGAAAGGAAAAGCGATTGATTATGTTTTTGTTGGAAGTTGCACCAACGGGCGTATTGAAGATTTTCGCGAGTTCGCCGCTTTTGTGAAAGGCCGTAAAAAAGCTGATGGCGTTACTGCCTGGCTGGTACCGGGCTCGAAAGCGGTGGAAGACCAAATCCGTGAAGAAGGCTTAGTTGAGATTTTCGAAGCTGCCGGTTTTGAACTTCGCCAACCCGGATGTTCGGCTTGCCTGGCCATGAACGACGATAAAATTCCAGAAGGTAAATATTCGGTATCTACCTCGAACCGGAATTTTGAAGGCCGCCAGGGACCGGGCGCACGCACCTTACTGGCCAGTCCGCTAACTGCCGCCGCTGCTGCCGTAACCGGCAGGATTACAGACCCGAGGGAACTGATGTAAATCAGCCCCCTACCCCCATAAGGGGGAATTGAAAAGATAATTAAATAAAAATGCTGCCAAAACTCCTCCCCCTTTGGGGAGGTTGGGAGGGGCTTCTAAATTCTAAAAATATGGCTTACGATAAATTTACAACCATCCAGTCGCCGGCAGTACCGGTGGCGATTGAAAACGTGGACACCGACCAGATCATTCCTGCCCGCTTCTTGAAAGCAGTGGAACGAAAAGGCTTTGGCGACAACCTGTTCCGCGACTGGCGGTACGATAAAAACAACAACCCGGTTGACGGTTTTCCGCTCAACAACAAAAAATATTCAGGAAAAATATTAGTCGGAGGTAAAAATTTTGGCAGCGGGTCAAGCCGCGAACATGCAGCCTGGGCCATTTACGATTATGGTTTCCGTGTGGTCGTGTCGAGCTTCTTTGCCGATATCTTCAAAGGAAATGCACTGAACAACGGGCTGCTCCCGGTTGTTGTTTCTCCTGAGTTTCTGGAACACATTTTTGCTGAAATCGAAAAAAATCCGGAAACAAAATTCGAGGTGAACTTAGAAAAACAAACCTTCACCATGTTATCTACGGGGGAATCGGAAACATTCGAGATCAACCCGTATAAAAAACACTGTCTTGCCAACGGCCTCGACGATATCGATTATCTTGTGGAGATGAAAGACGAAATCGCAGCTTTTGAGCAGGCAAAATAATAAACGCTTCTGAATAAGAAGAAAAAAAGATAGTAGTTATGAGCAACAGGGTACTGATCATGGATACCACCCTTCGCGACGGGGAACAAACGACCGGCGTGTCGTTCACCGACGCTGAAAAGCTGAGCGTAGCCCGCGTACTGCTCGACGATCTGAAAGTCGACCGTATCGAAATTGCCTCTGCCCGTGTTTCCGAAGGCGAGTTCAAAGGGACCCGCCGGGTGATGGAATGGGCAAAGGAAAAAGGGCATATTGAAAAAGTGGAAGTCCTTGGTTTTGTTGACGGGGAAGTGTCGGTCGACTGGATTACCAAAGCCGGCGGGAAAGTGCTCAACCTGTTGTGCAAAGGTTCGTACAAACATGTCACCGAACAGTTGCGCAAAACCCCGGAGCAGCATATTGCCGATATTCGCAAAGTAATTGCTTATGCCGACAAGCAGGGTGTCAGGGTGAATATCTATTTGGAAGACTGGTCGAACGGGATGCGCAGTTCGCACGATTATGTGCATTTTATGATCAGGGAACTGAAAAAGGAAAAAGTAGACCGCATCATGCTTCCTGATACCCTGGGCATTCTCGACCCGGATGAAACTTACAATTATTGCAAGGAAATGCTGGAAGCTTACCCCGATGTAAAATTTGATTTTCATGCGCACAACGATTACGATCTGGCAATTGCAAACGTTTTTCATGCCCTGAAAGCAGGTGTTCGCTGCATTCACACGACCATTAACGGGTTGGGCGAACGGGCAGGAAATGCGCCATTATCAAGCGCTATTGCCACCATCAAAGACCATTTGAAACTGACCACCGGCATCAACGAGAAAAAAATTAACAAGGTGTCGCGGCTGGTAGAATCGTTCTCCGGGATAAGGATACCGACCAACAAACCGTTGATCGGTGAATTTGTCTTTACCCAGTGCAGCGGTATCCATGCGGATGGAGACAATAAAAACAACCTCTATTTTAATGACTTGCTGCCCGAACGTTTCGGGAGGATACGACAGTATGCCCTCGGAAAAACGTCAGGAAAAGCAAATATAAAAAAGAACCTGGAAGACATTGGTATCGAGCTGGACCCGGAATCGTTGAAAATTGTCACTGAAAAGATCATTGAACTGGGCGATAAAAAAGAAACCGTAACTTCTGACGATCTTCCTTACATTGTTGCCGATGTGTTGAATAATAAAGAGATAGAGAACCGGATTGTTCTCAAAAATTATTCGATAATGCACGCTTATGGCCTGCATCCGGTGGCATCAATAAGCATTGAGGTCAACGGAAAACCGTACGAAGGAAGCGCCCATGGCGACGGACAGTACGATGCGTTTATGAATGCACTGAAACGCATTTACAAATCGTTGAAAAAGCCGCTTCCAAAATTGGTAGACTATGTGGTGACCATTCCTCCGGGCGGCAGGACCGATGCGCTGGTTGAAACGGTAATCACCTGGGAGAACGACCACGAGTTTAAAACCCGCGGCCTCGATTCCGATCAGACTGCATCGGCCATCAAAGCGACCTTACGGATGCTCAACCTGATTGAACATGAAAAAGAAGGAGGCCCTTTCAACTTTAAAGCGATTTACGAACGGATAAAAACGAAATTGTGATGAGTCACGAGTCTTGAGTTGCGGGTTATGAGTTTGTAAATCTATTGAAAAGGCTGCCCAAGACTATAAAATATGGAGATTGACGGAACTGGAATGGGTGCGGAAGTTTTCAACTTCCGAAAAAACAATCAAAATCGCTTCACACTCGAAAGAATTTAGGGTCAAAAAAGGAAAAATCATTGAAAGAGAAAAAAGTGTTAAGTCGCAAGAGTATAAAATTTATCAAACAACAATTTGCCACCAAACAAGAACTCCTCCCCTTTTGGGGAGTTCGGGAGGGGCTGAAAATTATCTGAAACATGAAACTGAACATTGCTGTTCTTCCCGGCGACGGGATCGGGCCTGAAATTATTGACCAGGCTATGAAAGCCGTAAAGGCTATTGCTAAAAAATTTGACCACGAACTGGAGTATAAATTCGGATTGACCGGGGCAACGGCTATCGATCAGGTAGGCGAACCCTATCCGGACAACACGCACGAACTGTGTATGCAGTCGGATGCTGTTTTGTTTGGAGCCATTGGCGACCCGAAATTCGACAATAACCCGAAAGCGACCGTCCGGCCCGAGCAGGGCTTGCTTGCCATGCGCAAAAAACTGGGGTTGTATGCCAACATACGCCCGGTCGAAACATTTGAGTCGTTGCTGCACAAATCGCCGCTTCGCCGGGAATTAGTGGAAGGAGCTAATTTTGTGGCGATCCGCGAATTGACCGGTGGTATTTATTTTGGTGAAAAAGGCCGTAAAGACAACGGAAACACGGCTTTCGACACCTGCACCTATACGCGTGCCGAAGTGGAACGCATCCTGAAATTAGGCTACGAATTTGCCCTGAAGCGCAATAAAAAACTGACCGTGGTCGATAAGGCCAATGTGTTGGAAAGTTCCCGCCTGTGGCGCGAAGTGGCGCAGGAAATGGCCCCTACGTATCCTGAAGTAACAACTGAATACATGTTTGTCGACAATGCCGCCATGCAAATCATCCAGTGGCCGAAAAACTTCGACGTGATGGTTACCGAAAATATGTTTGGCGACATTCTGACTGATGAGGCAAGTGTAATTACTGGTTCGCTGGGCTTGCTGCCATCGGCTTCCATCGGCATCCATACATCGGTGTTTGAACCCATTCATGGTTCATACCCGCAGGCTGCCGGAAAAAACATTGCCAACCCGGTTGCAACAATCCTGTCGGCGGCAATGATGTTTGAATACGCATTCGGTTTGATGAACGAAGGTAAGCTGATACGTGACGCCGTGGCCGCTTCCATGGCCCAAGGTATTGTGACAATCGACATAGCTGAAGGAAAATCGCATACCACTTCGGAAGTCGGCAACTGGATCGCCGACTGGATTGCAAAAGCATAATCATCTTACGAATCTGTTTTCCCAGGATAAACTGTGCTGACTCGTTATCTCAACCCCTTTTTAAAATTAAAAGTAGTTGACGGATGGATTTGTTCACCGCTTTTAAAACGGGTCATCACTTTTTTTATCAGGTTGCTGGTGGGCGTGTCGAAACTCAGGTCGATCAGGAACTTACGAAAACCGGCCTCCTGCAGCTGTTTTTTGTATTGGGTGAGCGAAACCGGGACATCAGGAATTACAATGGTCATCCCGTTTTTTATCGTTTTGCGGAAAGTTTTCCCCGACTCGTCTTTGAACTTGTTTTCCGGATTATTGATTGCCACCGGCATACGCGAATAAAATAATTCCGGATAAAAATAAACCGGCACAATTCCATTTTTATTGCGCATCTTCAACAGGTTTTCCATGTCGTTTTCCTGCGGATAACAGAAATCCGACAGGCCCTCGTCGACCATTAACCGGGCTGCTGCATCGTTGTACACATACACATTCTCGTTTCCCGAAAATACAGCCCCTTTTTGAAACAATAATCTCTGCGACAAATTACTGATAAAAAACCGGTTAAAACCAGTCTCCTGAAGTTTCACTGCGAGTTCAAAATAGAAATTCAATTGTCCTTCAGAAATAAATTTGGGCAACTCAACCCATATTTTTTCTTTGTTCTCCTGAAGAAAAGCCGATTGCCAGTCCGTTTTTCCCCAATCGCTTTTACAGAATTTCAGGATCAGCGCATCAATATCGGTAAGCCGAATTTTTCGGAACCAATGAGGGTTGTCTATCCGAAGAAATAATTGCGGCTGTCCGGAACATTTTTTTACAGCGAGCGAATCAAACACTTTCTGCTTTTCGTTTCCCGACCACCGATAAGCAGGTTCGTTGGGCAGGTTTCTGAATTTGGTCGGAAACTTTTCATTGCCCAACCCCACCAAAAATACAGGATCGCCAATACTGATCCCTTCTTTGGCAATATTTTGCAGACGATAGGCCCCTCTCTCAAAAAAGACATCACTAACTTTCAGGTTTACAGGAGAATTACTTTTCGAGCACTGAATGCGAAGTCGATTCCCTTCTTTCAACTCAAGATCACTGCGCAGTACAATAGCCGTCCCTTCAACCTGTTCAATCGTCCCAATTTTGATTCCTGTATTTGGATTGTTAGTGATCTCGTTTTTTACGTTTCTCCCCAGGAAATACGATGTTTTTTCACGCCCCATGTCGAAGCGCAACATTTCAGCCGCCTCCCCGGTTTGCTTCGGAAAATCGATGGCCAACCGATATGCACGGGCCACCTGAAACACGTAGTCTGCCGATTTCATCCGGCCTTCCACTTTCAGCGAACGCACCCCGCACTGATTTAGTTTTTCGAGGTTCTCCAGTTGCTGATTGTCTTTCAGGCTGAAAATATAACGGTTTTTATTCGCGTCTCTGTAAATCATCCGGCACGGCTGGGCGCACATTCCCCGGTTGGCCCCCTGTCCTCCCTGATAACTACTGAAAAGGCACATTCCTGAAAAAGAATAGCACAGTGCGCCATGCACAAACAATTCAATTTCAGAATTAATTTTTTCGGAAATACGTTCCAGTTCAGGCATGGTAAGCTCCCGGGCCAGGATGGTACGCGAAATACCCCTCGACGCATTGAAATTAACGCCATCGGAATTGTGGTTTCCCATCTGGGTACTGGCATGTATTTTTAACTTGGGGAAAAAGCGGCGGGCGATCAGATAAACACCCCAATCCTGAATAATAATCGCATCCACACGTGCTTTTGAAAGAAAGGAAAGCGTATCGATCAGGTCTTTCAGCTCGGCATTTTTAATAACCGTGTTGAGCGTCACATAAATTTTTATGTTTTTCTGCCTTGCCTCCTGAAGCGCTGCCAACAGCTGAGCGTTGGAAAAATTCATGGCGCGCCCGCGTGCATTGAAGCTGCGAAGGCCCAGGAAAATTGCGTCAGCCCCTCCCCTGGTCGCCGCGTAAAACGACTCCACATTTCCGGCAGGAAGCAATAACTCGGGCTTTTTATCGGCAACTTTCAGATTCACCCTGCAAACTTAACAAAACTTTGGTATTCGGCATCCGGGAAACGATACTTGATGCCGGATACCTGGTACTGGATATCCGGTTGAAAAACAACAAAAAGCAGTATGAAAACGGGTCAAATCAATAATTCTCTTATCAGGTCCGGAGAAATCTCCCTGAAAGAATGAACAATCCTGTCGGCATTGCTCAAATCCTGATTGCCCGAGTTGGGATTTTTATAGGCAATACATTTCATATTGGCGTTTTTAGCCGCAGTTGCCCCGTTGTACGAATCTTCGATCACCACACATGATTCGGGTAGAACATTAATCGATCCGGCAGCTTTCAGAAATATTCCGGGATCGGGTTTGCCCACTTTTACATCTTCGCCGCTTACAACCGATTGAAAATAGTTCCGTATTCCGAAAGTGGTAAGAATATAGTCAATCTGTTCATGTGGGGACGAAGAAGCCAGCGCCAGTAAAAATTTATTCCGGTGCAAATCGGCAATTAATTCAGGTATGTATGAAATAGGCCTTAAATGAGTATCTTTCTTCAGATATTCCATATAAAGCGATTTCTTCAACTGAATGATATACGGGACATTGACCGGCAAATCATACATCTCCCCTATTTTCGACCACATTATTTCATCGGTTGTCCCGATAAAAGCATGGTGTTCATGTTCAGGTATATGAAGACCCAGTAAACGGATAATTTCTTTCTCGCAAGCAATATGAATGGGTTCACTATCGATAATCACCCCATCCATGTCGAAAATAACACACTGTTTCATTGTCAAATTTATTCCTGTTCCAGAGAAATCTCTTCCAGGGTTTTGCCCTTGGTTTCTTTCACGTACCGATAAACAAATGCAAAGGCAACAATGCCGAATACAGCATAAACCCCATATGAAATTCCCAACCCGAAGTTAGTCAGCAGTACAGGGAACGTAATGGTAACCAAGAAATTGGCCAGCCAATTCGACATTCCGGCCATTGCCAGCGCAGCTCCCCGGTACTTATTGGGAAACATTTCGCCCAGCATCACCCACATCACAGGGCCCCAAGTTAACGCAAAAAATGCAATAAAACCAATAGCTGCAAGCAAAGCCATAATGCCCACGGTACCGTTCATTGCAAGACCGTCTGCCGCATCTTCAGCGTTGACCACAAATACCGCTGCCATCAGTCCAAGCATTAGGGCTTGCCCCAGTCCACCGATCATAAGCAACGGTTTGCGCCCGATCCGGTCAACCAGAAAAATAGCCAGAATGGTAAATGCAATGTTCACTGCACCAATAATTACATTGGTGAGCAAAGCATCTGACTCGGTAAACCCGGCAGCCTGCCACAATACCGATCCGTAATAAAACACCACATCAATCCCGGTAAAGGTTTGCAGCATGGCCAAGCCAATCCCTACCCATACAATGGGGTGTATTTTTTTTGTTTTTTTATTGACAATATCCAGCAGTCGGGGTTTTTGTTCCTGTACCATTGTTTTTTTAATTTCAACCACCTGCTTTTTTGCATCTTCCCGGTTAACCATGCTTGCCAAAACAGTAATGGCTTTTTCTGCTTTTCCTGCAGCCACAAGGTATCGGGGCGATTCAGGAATAAACAACAAACAAATAAAAAATACGAGTGCCGGAACGAGTTCCATCCAGAACATCCACTGCCAGGCATCGAAGCCCCACCACAATTTATCGGAAGCCCCGCCGGCAACAGAGGCCAGGTTATAATTACTGAAAAATGAAAAAAACAAGCCCAGCACGATCGCAAGCTGTTGCAATGATGTAAGACGGCCCCGTATGTTTGAAGGGGCAATCTCGCTAATATAGGCAGGCGAAATAATACTGGCAGCGCCCACCGAAAGACCGCCCAGCAAGCGGTAAAAAACAAATTCGGCAGAGCCGGAAGCAATGCCCGATCCCCAGGCGCTGATGATGAACCCCAGCCCGGCAACAATTAAAACCGGTTTGCGGCCAAACCTGTCGGCCAGCATACCGGCAAAGAAAGCGCCGGCAGCACAGCCCAGCAAAACGGAGGCGACATTAAAACCAGTCCCGACGGCATCCGAATTGAAAGCTTTTTGCAATGCATCTACCGTTCCGTTGATTACCCC
This sequence comes from Prolixibacteraceae bacterium, assembly GCA_034003625.1. Taxonomy (GTDB): domain Bacteria; phylum Bacteroidota; class Bacteroidia; order Bacteroidales; family Prolixibacteraceae; genus GWE2-42-39. The sequence goes on from JAVEYG010000028.1 coordinate 41,585, forward strand.
GCTATCGAAACCAAAGAGAAACCCGCCCAGCGATGCTACCATTGATAGAAAAATAACGCGGGCCGTACTATTTCTTATTGTTCCTTCCATAAAATCTTCTCTTTTAAAATTCTTTCCGACTTATTCAATACACTTTGTAGTCAATCGTCTTTGGTGCAAAACTATAACTATTGGCTTTCATTCCGGATACACATCGGTTTTTATGACTGGCATAATCTACTGCTTATTTCACAATTTTACCCAACTACGCGATTCTGAAGACTTCTCCACTGCTTCAAGCACTTCCTGACATTTCACTCCATCCTCAAAACTCGGGTTGAACGGTTTATCTTCTACAATAGCACGAATAAATTCTGCCACTTCAATCACAAACGAATCGGCATAACCGATGCCGTGTCCCTGAGGCCACCAGCCGCCCTTGTACGGGTGCACATCGTGGGTTACATTGATTTTACGGAAACCTGCTTCCTGTGGCGATTGCGTGTTGTCGTAAAACAACAGGTAGTTCTGGTCTTCAAAATTCCAGAAGATCGAACCTTTTTCACCATTAATTTCAATGGTGTTGTAATTTTTCCGTCCGGTAGCCAGCCGGGTTGATTCGAAACAACCCGTAGCACCGCCTTCAAAATTCACTAAAAACTGGGCAACATCGTCCACTGTAACGGTCCCTTTCGGCCCATCGGGATGATTACTGTCAAGCGGGCGCTCTTTGATCAGGGTTTGCAGGTTGCCTGTCACTTCCTTAAATTCCAACCCTGTTATAAAACGGGTGGCATCCACCGAATGGGCGCTCAAATCGCCCAAAGGGCCCGAACCGGCAATTTTTTTATCGAACCGCCAAACCATCCCGAAATTGGGATCGGTAATCCAGTCCTGTGCATAGCGTACAAATACGTGATAAATGCGCCCGATACGCCCTTCCTGCACCAACTGACGGGCCAGTGCCAGCGAAGGTGTAAAACGATAGGAATATCCGCAGCAATGTTTCACCCCTGCTTTTTCAACCACAGCAAGCATTTCCCGGGCTTCTTCCAGATTGTTGGCCAGAGGTTTCTCGCAAAGCACATGCTTGCCGTTTCTGGCCGCTTCAATGGCGATTTCCTTGTGCAAAAAATTCGGCGTTGCAATGCTGATTAGATCAATATCATCACGTGTGACTACTTTTTTCCAGTCGGTTTCTACTTCTTCCCATCCATACTTGTCGGCAAATTCCCGTAAATTTTCAGGACTATCCTTTGCACAAAGGCATTTCAGGGTAATTTTGGCAGGGACACCCGCCCACATGGCCGCATTGCGGTAAGCATTCGAGTGGGCAATTCCCATGAACTGGTGGCCAATCAACGCCACCCGTATTTCTTTTTTTAACATTGGTTTCAGTTGTGATGGTTCAACGGTTTATTTACAAGCCTCTATGAATTGCTTTGCAGCAGCTTCAATTTCAGCATCGGTCGAATCAATATTGATTCCCCAGCCAGCTCCAAGGCCACCGTCAACCACGCCTACGCTGATGTTCATCGCACGGCTTAATATATCGTCGGTTTTCGGATACGAACCTTTGGTATGCGGCTGCCCCACTTCTTTTAAATGATTCAACACGTGTTCCATATTGGCATATACATGCCATCCGCTCTGGTCGATGGTTTTGGACCCCAGTGCTTTTGAAACCTTCACAGCTTGTTCCCTTGTATCGAAAATAACGGTACAAAGAGTGGCTGCATCGCCGCCATCCGGGTCATTCAATACCCTGAACATAAAACCGCCAGCCCCTGCAATGAGCTTTTTCAGCTTGTTTCTTTTTTCCCGAAGAGTGGCCACAATTTTATCGAGTTTCCGTAACTGGGCAAGACCAACGGCACCGGTAATTTCATTCATTCTGAAGTTTAGCCCAAGTATACTTCTGGCTCCAACTTCTACTCCCAACCGGGATGGTTTATGTCCCTGGTCATGGGCGCCAAAAGCTGCTTCGTACAGTTTTTCATTGTTGGTAACCACCAAGCCGCCATCTCCACTGTTGATGGTTTTAAAAATGTTCAGCGAAAAAGCCCCCATGTCTCCCATGGTGCCCACTTTTTTCCCTTTGTAGGAAGCGCCTGCAGCCTGGCAACTGTCTTCCAATACTAAAAGATTGTGTTTCCGTGCAATTTCCATAATACGGTCCATGTTGCAGGGATTCCCCAACATGTGTACCGGGACAATGGCTTTCGTGCGGGGAGTGATCCGGTGTTCAATGTCATCCGGGTCCAGCGACAGGCTTTCGTCAATTTCAGCCAAAACCGGGACACAGCCGGCAAAAATAACAGCCGAATAAGTAGCGACAAATGTATACGCCGGAACAATTACTTCGTCTCCGGGTTTTAAACCCATTGCTAATAGCGACACCAGCAGCGACGATGTTCCCGACGATGTGGCAAGGGCATAGTTTGCCCCACAATATTTAGAAAATTCTTTTTCGAGGGTAGAAACTTTATGTAAAAACTTCGGGTTGCTTTCGCTCCCGTATCGGAAAAGATACCCGCCTTGCATAACTTCATTTACGGCTTCCATTTCTTCTTTTCCATACCAATATGCGCCTGGTCCTGACATGATAACCTCCTTTTTATAAATTCATAATCTTGTTGTTTCCAAAATGTCCAGAACAATTCAAACTCAAAGGTTTAATCTGAAGCTGGATTTCATTGTACAATGTTAGCCGGATACGACAGGCCTATCAATGTCAGAAAATGCAAATGAAATATCTAAACCGGCAATCGTGTAGAATTTTATATTTAAGGTATATTTGTCTGGCTGATTTTCAGGAAAACAATCGCGATGGAAGCTTACAAAGAAGAATTACTGATAGAGGTAGATGAGATTAAAAAACTGATGGATTTATCCTCCAGTCTTTTTAATATCCGGACAGCTTTTATTTATGCGATTGACGATGAAAAGTATACCAATGAGATTGCCGGAAATAACGGCGATTATCAGGATTATTGCAGCATCGTCCAACAGGAACTGAAACACAAATGTATTTCGTGCGACCGCGATAAGTTCAAAGAAGCCAACCGTGAAAAAAAACCGGTTTTATATCAGTGTTACAATGGTTTGTATGAAATGTTCCTTCCTTTGTTTATCGAAAATTCGCTGGCCGGTTACCTGCATTTCGGACAGGTACGCTCGGAAAAAGATTTTCAAACCGTTGTCCGCGAATGTTCGCTCCACGAACACTCCCAAATAGACGAGCTTGAAAAAACATACAACTCGATGAATATCATCGAAAAAGAAAAACTCGCCCTCATTGCGGAACTGTTTCAGAAATTTGCTGATATTATCCTGAAAAACAAACTGGTTGAACTCCGAAAGGCCAATCCGGAATATTACCTGAAAAAGTATATCGAAGAAAATCTGGGCAAGCCCATTGATGTAAAAACTGCCGCTGAATTTATCGGGCGCAGCCCCTCGTTTGTGACCCACAATTTCAAGGAAAAGTACAACATGACCTTCCACGAATACCTCAGCCGCAAACGGGTAGAACATTCAAAAACACTTCTCCGGAAACATTCCATCATTGAAACTTTTCAGCTATGCGGCTTCAAAAATCGGTACCACTTTAGCAAAGTATTTAAAAAAATGGAAGGCATCACACCTGGAGAATACCAGTTGTCCACAGGGAAATCCTAAAATGGGTATGATCTGAAAGAGGCTGCGCCAAAAATTCAATTGCTAAAACCTGAAATTTTTGACACAGCCTCCGTTTTTATACTTTCGGCAACTCCCACGGAGCGCGATAGTTGGCTTTCAGATACCGATTGGCTTCGGGGTCGTTTTTAAACTCTTGCCGATCGCCGTCCCACTCCAGCTTGCGGCCCAACCGGTACGATACATTTCCCATATTGGCAAAACGGGCAATGTGGGCGCCGGTTTCAATATCGCAATTCGGTTTATTGCGGGTTTTCACGCAATCGAGGAAATTGGCCACATGTAAATCCAAACCTTTCCCTGTTGACGGTTGAATAGGCATCCCTTCATACCCTTCTTTCCGACAGGAACTTTTGGTTTCGGGAACCACCTCCCAACCGCTTCGGTCAACTACCAGCGTGCCGTATTCGCCAACAAAAGCAACCCCGTGGTCGCGGTTTTTATACTGCGCCCCGAAAATCCCGATCGTGTGGTCCCACAGCAGGCCAAAACTGCCAAAATCGTAAATGGCCATCATGGTATCGGGCGTTTCCATGTCATCGGCCGGGAACGCATATTTTCCGCCCGAAGCAACTACCGATTTGGGAACGTATTCGTTCATCCCGTACAAGGCAAAATCGAGCATGTGGACACCCCAGTCGCACATTACCCCTCCGGCATAGTCCCAGTACCAGCGGAACGACGAATGAAAACGGTTCTTGTTAAAAGGACGGCTGGGGGCCGGGCCTAACCACATGTCGTAGTCAACTCCTTCAGGCGCCGGTTCGTCGGGCACCACCGGGGCCGAAGTCCGGTAGCCCACATATGCCCAGGCACGTACCGAATGGATGCGGCCGATGTTTCCGGCATGAAGATAATTAACCGCATCGTTCCAATGCGGGTCACTGCGTTGCCATTGCCCCACCTGTACCACCGATTGATAACGTTTGGTTGCTTTCACCATCCGGTTTATTTCCTCAACGGTATTGGCCAGTGGTTTTTCAACATACACATCTTTACCAGCCTCGCAGGCATAAATGGTCGGGATGCAATGCCAATGGTCGGGCGTTGCATTAATAATCACATCAATGTCTTTCCGTTCCAGCATTTTCCTGAAATCTTTATACTGGTCGGGTCTCTTGCCCTGGATTTTTTCCGTGTCGGAAACCCTCCGGTCGATTACCCGCTGATCGACATCGCAGATCGCGGCACACTCTACATTTTTCTGCTTCAGGAACGATTCCAGGTTGGTCCATCCCTGGTTGCGGGCGCCGATCAGCCCAACGGTAATCTTTTCGTTGGGCGAACAGCCTGCGTTTAAAAGGATCGGCATGGCTGCAACACCGGCTGCAACAACTGCCGAATTTTTCAAAAATTCTCTTCGGTTATGGTTCATGGTTTATTTTAATTAGGTTATTATTACAGATATACAAGATTCTCCATCATCCAACCTTTCAACAATCATTCTGTATGTTTATTTTTTCTGAATTCCGATTCCGGGAGCATCGGTCAACGAATAAACCGGTTCGTTAAAATCTGGCCCTCCTGCAACCGGTTCCTGTTCCGGTGACAGATGTGGGTCAAGATCAACAAAACGAAAACCACCCAGCCCTGCAGCAAAGTGTACCGAACAACTCAAAGCCAGTTTGGTTTCCAGCATACAACCAATCATCAGCCCCAGGTTTGCGCTGCGTGCGATGGCGGCAATATCGAGCGCTTCAACAATTCCCGACTTCATGATTTTAATATTGACCAGGTCGGCACAACCAGTACTGACTATTTCGACCGCATCGGCAGCGGTAAAAACCGATTCATCGGCAGCAATGGGTACCGAAGTATGGTCTTTTACAAATTTCATCCCGCGAAGATCGTGTTTGACGACCGGTTGCTCAAACAATTCAGGCCGTATCCCGTTTTTTTCGAGCTCTTCCAGAAAATGTACCGCCTGCGGGGGTGAGTACCCCTGATTGGCATCAAGCATAATGCCGCAACCCGGGGCTCCCTCTTTGATGGCCAAAATGCGGTCAATATCGTCCACCAGATTTTTACCAACCTTCGTCTTCAAGGTGTTATATCCTCTTCTCTTGAGTTTGAACGCATTGGTTTTTGCCATTTCCGGAGAAACAATATCCACGGTATAATCGGTTTCCACGTTCTTCCCCGCCCCTCCTAAAAATGTGTAAAGCGGTAGCTTGAGTGTTTTTGTAAATGCGTCGATCATGGCCATTTCGATAGCACACCGGGCAGTGACCTGCGCCCAAAATACTTTCTTCAGGTGTTTTGAAACCTGGCGAAATTGCGAAACATCCTTTCCGATTAGAAAATCGCTGCAACTGTTTAGCGTTGCCAGCACGGTTGCCTGATTTTCACCATTTATGGGCTCAAGCGGTGCCGCTTCGCCATACCCTTCAATCCCGTTTTCAAGCTGAATGGTTATCAGCACATTTTCAATGTTGTGTTTAGCACCAATTGCAATGGTGAACGGTTCGTCCAGCGGAATTGATACCGGTTCGATGAAAACATGTTTAATGATTGTCCCTTCCATGTTTGTTCCTCCATTTCTTTAATGTATCCAATAAATTTTCTATTTGTTCCGAACAGTGGTTTGAAGAAGCAGTTATCCTGACGATAAATTTTCCGGTTTTTACAGGATAATCCAAAGCCGGGGCAATCATTCCGTTTTCTTTAAGGTATCCCGACAAACTTTTTGCATCCTGCCAATTATTAAAAAGCAAGGGGACAATGGGCGTACCTTCGCCGGTCGTAGAGAATTCCAGATTTTTGATGCCATTCCGGATCAATTCGGCATTCTGCATCAGTGTTTCACGCAATTCAGCCTGTTGCCCGATCAGTTTCACCGACGTACAACCGGCAGCTACCAACGGCGGGGGCAAAGCAGTAGATGCTCCGTAGAATGCAGATTCCGAACGTATTTTCTGAACAAGCGCCCCGTCGGCAGCAATAAACCCGCCATAAGCGCCCAATGCTTTGCTCATGGTTTCCGACTGGTAAAGGCCCGGGGCATGGCCGAGGTTAAAATGTTCGGGCGTTCCCTTTCCGCTCTTTCCCAATACGCCGGTAGCATGGGCATCGTCTACAAGCAAAATGGCATTGTATATTGTGGCAAGGGGATAGATCTGATCAAGAGGCGCTATTTCGCCGGTAAGGGCAAAAATACCATCGGTAACAATCAAAGGGCAATTGGATTTTGATTTTTTCAGAAGTTTTTCCAGATGATCGGGATCGCAGTGATGATAAAAACTGAAGTTGGAAAGATCACGCGGGATCCCGTCCAAAATGCTTGGGTGGGCCATTGAGTCGACAAAAATTGCATCATACCGGCCTTTCAGGTTTTCAAACAGCAACTTGTTGCCCATGTACCCCGAAGCAAAAACCACAGCCGCTTCCTGCCCCTTAAATTCAGCCAGAAGCCGCTCCAACTCCAAATGGATGTCGGATGTCCCGGTAGTTTTCCTGGATGCCGAAAAATTGACCCCGTATTTTTCCAATGCCAGGGCCGCAGCCTGAATTACATCAGGATGACTGGCAAAACCGAGATAATCGTTTCCTGCAAAACAGGAATACGGTTTTCCATATAAAGAAATATAGTTGCCCGTGTTTCCTTGCATATTTAATGCCGTGTTTATCTGACTAATTCGGTATTAAAGATATATCTTTTTTCAGGTAAACGGCCTTCCACCACATCGAGTACCGCTTGTGCAGCACCTACTGCTATCCGCACATTGGATTCCCAGGTGGAACCGGCGCAGTGAGGGGAAAGGATTACATTAGGCAACGAAATAAACGGGCTGTCTGTCGGTAAGGGTTCTTCCCTGAAAACGTCGAGGGCAGCGCCTTTTATGGTTTGGGCCTGCAATGCTCTAAACAAAGCCCCTTCATCGACCAGTTCGCCACGGGAAGTATTGACAAGGAACGCGGTTTTTTTCATCAACCCCAGTAACTTTTGGCTGACCAAGCCTTTTGTTTCCGGGAGGCTTGGAACATGAAGCGTTACAAAGTCAGATGCGCTGAAAAGTTCTTCCAGTTGTCCGGTAAACTTGAATTCATCCGCGCCTCCCTTCACAAAAGGGTCGTAAGCCAGGATTTCCATACCTAAACCGTCCCTGCATTTTTGGGCTACTAAGCGGCCTATCTGCCCCATCCCGACAACTCCCAGTATTTTTCCCTCCACTTCGGTTTGTGCAGGAGAAAACCGTTCTGCCCATCTGCCATCTTTTACCGCACGGTGCATGTGCACCACTTGTTTGGCAAGGGCCATGATCAGGGTAATGGTATGTTCGGCCACAGTAAGGTTGTTCATGCCGGGGAAATTGCACACCAATATGCCTTTTCTGTTTGCCGCTTCAATGTCCACATTATCGACGCCCACGCCGGTGCGGGCGATTACTTTTAGTTTTTCAGCGCTCTCTATAACCTCCGTATCAAACTTTGTAGTGGCCCGCAGGATGACGCCTTCTACGTCTTTTACCAGTTTTTTGGCTGTTTCCTTACTTGTATCCGGAGCAATGATGATTTCCATCTTTCCTTCAAGGAGCTTTTTGCCCAAAGGGTTTATATCTTCAGAAAGCAATACTTTTGGTTTCATTTTTAACTTGTTTTGATATTTGCCAACTGCTCTTCGATCAGCATTAAGGTAGTATGGTCGAGTTCTGCGTAGCCTTGTGCCATGGCTGCTTCCATTTGTTGCACAACAAACGCTGTTGCATACAAAGGGACACCTGCCTCTTTTGCAGCCATAAGCGCCGCATTCAAATCTTTACGGTGCAATTTTAATTTAAACGCTGGCTGGTCGAAAGTACGGTCGATAATTTTTTGTCCCTGAAGTTCCAGTACCCGGCTGTTGGCCACCCCTCCCATCAGGGCTTCCCTCACTTTTTGAATGTCAAGGCCCGATTTGGCTGCCAGTGCATAAGCCTCGGCCACGGCCTGGATATGAACGCCAATCAATATCTGGTTACACAGTTTGGTGAGCTGACCGCTTCCCGGCTCTCCCATGTGAAGTATTTTCTGTCCGAGTGCTTTCATAACCAGTAATCCTTTTTGAAAGGCTTCTCCGGTACCCCCTACCATGATGGACAATGTGCCATTTTCAGCGCCTGTCGGCCCTCCGGAAACCGGGGCATCCAGAGAATCAGCCCCTTTCAGGGAAAATGTCTTTTGTATTTTTTTTGAAGTTTCCGGAATTATCGACGACATGTCAATCAGCAAAAAACCTTCATGTGCCCCGTCAATCAGGCCACCTGTGCCCAAAACCACTTCTTCCACATGATGCGCTTCAGGCAGCATGGTAATTACGATGCTGCATTTTTCTGCAATCACATTATACGATTTTTCTACTTGTGCCCCATGGGAAACAAGCAACTCAAGCGCACCCCTGTCAATGTCGTTTACAATCAATTTATATCCTGCTTTTATCAGGTTTAGCGCCATTGGTTTGCCCATCGTGCCCAATCCTATAAAACCTATTATTTCCATATCGTACTCATTTATTTACATTTATCTTCAATTCGCATCGGTTCTACTTTTCCTATCAGCAAAGTATAACAGGCAATACCGGCAAACATGCAAAGGCCTGCCAACACGAAAGCAGGCGCATAAGAACCTGTTATTTTAATTGTATAGCCCGTAACCATAGGGGCAATAAAACCCCCGAACGTTGCCCCGAAATTTTGGATGCCGGCCAATGTGCCAACCGTTCCCGGAGGGGCAACAGTCTGTGTAATTGCCCAGGTATTGGCAGTGGCCAGTCCCATTCCGCTGATTGTAATGACGACCATTGTCATCGCAATTAAGGGTGATTGTATAAACGGTACAAATAAAATCAGCGTTCCGAATAAAAAACCGGCAACAATAAACCCTTTTCTTGTTTTTGAAGGTGAATATCCCCGGTGTATCAGCCTGTCGGCGGCATAACCGGATAATATAACCACCAAGGTCAGGCACCCGTAGGAAAAACCTGCCCACCAACCGGATTCCCTGATTGAAAACCCCAATACTTCATATAAGTAACTGGGTAACCAGGATATATACAGAAACCACACGTACCCGTAAAAAAGATACCCCAGAAATATCCCCCAAGTTTTCCTTTTTCCCGACAGTTGAGCCAATGTAATTTTTTTAGGCGGTGCTGCTTTGACCGTTGTCCCTTCAGACTGCTGTGGGGCAAGCTGCATTTTTTCCTGACGGGTATACAAAAGCAGCCAGGGGATGAGCCAGGTCAGCGGGATCAGCCCACAGAGCAGAAACAGTATCCGCCAACCATAACTGTCAATCAGAAATCCGGCTAAAATCGCCCCGACTGCCGGCCCTATTTTGCTGCCGGAAACCAGGAACCCATTTACCAAACCGCGTTCGTCTTCCCTGAAATATTTCGCCACATAAGCGTTTCCTGCCGGCCCGGAGATTGATTCCGTAACTCCCAAAAAGATACGTAATACTAAAAAGTGCCAGAATGCAGTTGCCAGGCTGAACGATGCGGCTGTCAATCCCCATATCAAATAAGCGATGGCATAAGTCCATTTAATCCCATATTTATCAACCAACCTCCCTGAGGGGATTTGCATCAGGGTGTACCCAAGCAGGAAAGCAGAGAATATATATCCTTTTTTTTGGGCATCGAGATCAAATAAATCGGTAAGCAACGGGGCAACCATCGAGAAATTCCCGCGGTCGATATAGCTAACTACCATAGCAAGAACCAATAGCGCCAGCATCCACCAGCGGATAGGCCCCAAAAATGGCTTCTTTTTTTTACTCTTTTTATATTTTTTGTTTGCCTCCACTATAATATTTCCGTTTTATATAGAAACTGTAATACAGCCTCCTGATTTATTTACAAAATTTCAGAAGCTGCCGGCATGTCAATAAACAACACGGCATCAGGATGTCGTCTCAGGATCGTCGCCGGGCACATGGTTGATATTTCAGCATGTAACGTGTTGTGTACGGCCTTCGCTTTTCGTTTATCGGGAACGACACAACAAATGGTTTTGCAATTCATTATAGCTGTCACGGTAAGCGAAACGGCCTCCTTCGGAACATCGGCGAGCGTTGGAAACCACCCCTCGCCGAGTTGCTGTAACCGGCAGGCATGGTCAAGTTCAACGACTTTCACTAACCGGGGATCGTTAAAGTTGGCAACCGGCGGATCATTAAATGCAATATGTCCGTTCTCGCCAATACCAATACAGGCCACATCGATCGGATGTGTTTTCAGCAATTCTTCGTAGGCTTCAATTTCCCGGTCAAGGTTTTCAGCATCGCCGTTTATCAGGTAAACTTTCCCGGGTTTTACAATATCCAGTATCCGTTCTTTCAAATATTTTCTAAAACTGGCCGGATGTTGGTCTGAAATCCCTTTGTATTCATCAAGATGAAAAACTGTAACTTTGTCCCATCTTATTTCCTTTTTCTTCAACGCTTCGATAAACAGAAACTGTGAGGCCCCGGTGGCCAGGATGAGGTTTGCAACCCCCCGTTGCTGGATAGCCTGTTGCAGGTTTTTTGCCACAAAATCGGCAGCCGCCACCCCCATGCTTTTTCCGTTCTCAAATATTTCTACGTTAAGCAGATCTTTCTTTAACGATTTAATTGGTTTATCCATGTTTCTATTGTAATAATTCAATAATTGCATAATAAATGGTTCCGAATGAAAAGAAACAGCAATTTTTCCATTGAGGGATCCCAAAAGGTAAATTATTCCGACACTATTTTACAGAAGCTCTTAGCCAGTTTTAGTCCCTGTATTACAGAAATAAATTGTCTTTCATACTTTTCAGCATGCTGCGGGCACCGGAATTGATAAATCCCAGGTCGCCCCCTCCTGTAAAAAAACGGTATCCCATTTTATACCAGGCAGGAAGCCTCTCCGGAGTTGGCAACAGGATGCCACAGGTTTTGCCTGCTTTTTTTGCTGCAGCGGCTGTTTTTTCAAGAGCTTCAACAAACACGGGGTGGTCGAACTGCCCGAAAATACCAAGCGCCATCGTTAAGTCCATCGGCCCCACAAAAAGCACATCAACCCCTTCTGTCGATGCCACTTCGTCTAAGCATTCCAGTATTTCTTTTGTTTCAATTTGAATAATCCCTGTTATATTTTCTTTCTGGTTGGCATAATAACTGTCGAAGTTTTGTCCAAAACCACTTGCCCTGACCATTTTGGCGACCCCCCGTTCGCCTTCCGGAGGATACCATAATGAGCGGACCGCTTTTTGTACCTCTTCCACATTTTTCAACCGGGGAAACATAATTCCTTCAGTGCCCATATCTAGGACATGGTGTACCCGCTGCCGTTCATGGCTTTCGACCCGCACAAACGGCGCAGCAGGGCCCGGCCCCAACGCCTGAACCTGTGCCAGCACATCCTGTTCGCTACCGGCCCCGTGTTCCAAATCGATAATGATAAAATCAAATCCGGCATTGCCGATCATTTCGCTGACAAGCGCATTTCCAAAGTTGTTAAATGTCCCCAAAAGGGTTTCCCCTTTTTTCAACCGCTGTTTTATCTTTTTCATCCTGATGTTATTTTTTTAGTAAATCTTCCCTTAAGGGGGTGAAACATTCCAGCACGCGTACTTTTTCGGAAAGTGTTTGAATCGCATGCGGTACATTGGAAGGGACATAAAAAAGGTCGCCCGGTTTCAGGTGCTGTGTCTCCTCCCCTTCGATAACCACGTTCAGTTCCCCTTCCAACACAAAGGTCATTTGTTCGGAAGGATGGGTATGGAGGGGAAGCGGTTCATCCAACACGCCAAAACTAATTTCCGAAACTAATGTCATCAATTTATCTAAAGTGGCAATTCTTGCTTTTACTCCCGGCAATAAGTCTTTTGCCGGACCTTGGTTTTTGAATAATACTGGCATTTAAATTCTGTTTTTATGATTTATCAAATTTTACGTTCTGAATGTATTTTTCAGAATGGTTTAAAAAATCGGTGGCTATGGTGTACATCAGCTTTACTCCGGTTTCAAGTGCGCCTTCGTCAATGTCGAACTTATTGGAGTGATTTTCATGGGCCATTCCCTTTTCTTTATTCCCTGCCCCGAGAAAAATAAAAGTGCCTGGTTTCTTTTGCAGGTAATATGCAAAGTCCTCTGAACCCAACACCGGCGCTACATTTTCCCGGACTGTATTGAAATGCTTTTTTAAAGTTTTCGCTGCGCTTTTAGTAAATAGAGGATTATTTTCTACTGAAGGATAGCCTTTTATAATATCCAGTGTATAAAAGGGCAAATTTTTGTTTATACTTTTTTTGTATTTAATTACCAGTTCATCCATCAATGTACGCATTGTTTTCTCTACAACCGGCATATATTCGGGTTCCAATATCCGATAACTACCTGATAATACGACACTTTCAGGGGTTTGATTAAACTGGCTGCCGCCGTGTATAGTCCCCACGCCAAAAACATACCTGACAGTGGGTGGCAAGGCCTCCCGAAGGACCGGATGTATCCTTTCAATAAATTCTGCGGCCATTCTGATTGGATCGATGGTGGCATCCGGATTGAAATGGTGCCCCGGCTTACCGGTAATTTGTAATTCGTAACGGCAATGGCTGGCCATCATCAGCCCCTCTTTTAATAGTATTTCCCCCGAACTGTAATTGGTAAACAAGTGAAGCCCCAGTATGGCATCGGCCCCATCGAGGCCGCCCTCTTCAATTACTTTTACTGCCCCTCCCGGAGGAGTTTCTTCCGCAGGCTGAAAAATCAACCGGACATTTCCGTTCAGGTTGCTCCGGTTTTTCTGAAGCAACCTGGCTGTACCCAGTACAATAGCCATGTGCCCGTCGTGACCACAGGCATGCATAGCCCCTTCGTTCACAGACAAATAATCTTCGTTGTTTTCGGTAAGAATTTCCTGTATTTTCAATGCGTCCATATCGGCCCTGAGTACAATGGTCTTTCCCTGGCCTGCACCGCGGATAGCCCCACACACACCTGTTCCTGCAATATTGTGGTTTTCTATTCCCAGCCCGTCCAGCAATTCCCTGATTTTCTTTTGGGTATTGTATTCACAGAAACTTAATTCCGGGTGCTGATGAAAATATCGCCTTACTCCTTTTACCCAATCATGTAATTCTCTGTCATCCATCCTGTTCTTATTTTTGAACCGACACTTGGAGCGGCGAAGCTACACCAGCCGCGAAACAGGCAAGGTATTCATCCCATTGCTGTTGATTTTCGAACAGCCCGCTTTTCTTCCATCCAAATCCGGTGTAATAAATAATTTTCCCGTCAACTGGTTTCAGATGGACAAACAAGTGGCTTTTTTCTTTCTCTGCCACCCGGTACCCGGTATATCCGTTCAGATACTCCGGTGCAGCCACAATGCCGATCCCCAGTTCTGAATCCTCATGTTTGCCCCAGAAACTAAACCAGCCAGCTTCTTCGTCTGCGTTGACAAGACCGTCCTCTTGTTCGGGAATGGCGAGGCCCGCCACAATTTCTTCCGGGTAAGGAGGCTCAAAATACACCTCTATTTTCGACAGGTTGTTGCCCAGGTCAAGGGAAATCCTTTTCTTTTCCTTAACCAACATTTCCCCGGCTTTCCAGGGCGCATAATCAAGTTCAAAGCTCGTCCGCAACGGACCGGTTTCCAGCCTGTTGTACTTTATAAAATTATCTGAAACATACAGGGTTTCATCTTTTCTGATTCCAATACCACCGCAGCCCCGACTGCTCCCAACATGGTAATTATCGAGACCTTCCCCATGATCGGTGTGATAGGATTTTCCTTCTTTATCCAGTTTATACCATTTGTCGATTATGGGGTAATCCACCCGCTTCAGCCAGCAGTCGATCCCGCTGGAGAGTGTCCCTCCGCGTTTCCCTTCTTTAAACAATCTTTTTGCTTCCGGTCCGTAAGTGCGAAAAGCCACACGGTCGTTTTCCCAGGTATAATCGTCTATTCGTTCGGGAACAAAACGGGAATAGGTGGTAATGGTCGGATGGGGTTTTACCTCCACTTGCGAAGCAGCAACCAACCGGTATTTTTTTTCTGAAAGGGCAGGTACATGGCTTTTAAAAATCAGGGCATCCGTAGTCCCATCGCCATCCGTGTCGGTAAGCTGGGTAAAAGCATATTCCCCTGTTTCTGTATCCTGAACCAGTAAATCCCGAAGCCCGCCCCCTTCCATTTTTAATCCGTCCAGGGGGACGGTAACCGTTTCATCCTGCCTTCCCTTATCCAACCCGTTCTTTACCGTGACGGTCCTTTCTAACGGAGTTGGTGTGCAACTGATAATAAGTCCTAAAAGAAATAAACAGGATATTCTTTTCGTATTTTTTAAAATTGTCATAAGTCATCCGTTTTTAATCTGGATCAATTCCGGTTTCCATTTATTTGAGGCTTTCCCGCATTTGGCCAAGTATTTTTTCATTTGCCTCGACCAAATGACCGAAATCCCCGGCTTTGTGCCAGTCGGTTACCCGGTCCTGGTGATAAAACGGTTCCGGGGTCAAGCCTTCATTTTCCAAAGCAGCAAGTAGGTAAAGCAAGTAGGGGTCATCTTCTGCAGCTAACAACATCTTCGATTTCAGCACGGCAAATTCCTTCAATTGCTGATTCAATATCTTCAGGAACATTTGAGGATGATAATTCCCGGCATTGACATTAGCCATGATTTCGTGGACGGCCACCCCCGAGCCATCGTCTGTGTTTGGCGCTTCTTTGCCCAATAACCAGGCAATGGTCGGGGCCAGGTTAGTATGCTCAAAATACGGGAGTTCACGTCCTTTGGCTATTCCCGGTCCCGTGAAAACAAGCGGCGTAGCCCAGCTATCTTCATCAAATAGCGGATGCCAGCCCGTCCGTCCCTGCCCATGATCAGAGGTTACAACCAATACCGTTTCGTTCCATAAACCTTCTTTCTTCAGAAAAGAAACAAATTGACCCAATAGCACGTCGGCTTCTTCTATTGCTTTAATGTAGGGAGACCCTTCGCCAAAGATGTTCCTAAAATACGGTTTACCGGGCGTGCTCACTGCAATCGAACTTCCAATGTCTCCGGGGGTTTGCAGATGGACGCGCATAAACACCGGATCCTGGTTTTTTAAAATCTGCATGGCCTGTTCAACCACCTGCTTATCGCTTAGCGAGGGGTCCATAATTTGGGTGGTAAAACCGCGCGCTACCGAACGGTAAGCTGCCGTATTGACCACAAACGCGGTTTGGCTGCCCCTAAAAACCTCCTGAATGTATTTATTTTCAGGTTTGACAAAAACAGAACCCGCATGAAGCATGGGATTGGGAAACGAACAACTGTTGTATTTACTATAATCGCCAATCGTCGGATGGTGGGGGACGATCATGTACGACTTTTGAATGAAAGTTCCTTCCTTCCGCAGATTGTTTAAAACCGGCATTTCGAGTTTTTGCGGCGCTTCCCAGTGTAACCCATCAATCATAAAAAGGACGACACGACGGGGAGGCTGTGAAGAAGAATACGTTACCATACTTATACAACAAATCAGAAGAAATGAAATTTTACGGTACATGTTGCTCATTTTTTGTGTGTATCTTTATTTTCTTCCAATCGGTACAACTCGGAACCCGCCAGAAGAAAGGCGCCTACTCCATATACTTCGGTCATGTCTTTTCCGGTAGCCTGCGGGTCAACGCCAACAGGTTGCACCCATCCTAATTTCCCGTCCGGGAAAACCGCATTTTCAAGGGCGGTCCACCCTTTCTTCACAAAAGGTAGAAACTGCTCTTTATCGAGTAATCCGGAATTGATACCGTACGCCAAAGCATACACGAAAAAACCGGAACTGCTCGTTTCCGGGTTGGGATAGGAAGCCGGATCAAGAAGGCTGGCATGCCAATACCCTTCGTCATCCTGCAAACGGGCTACCCTTTCGCACATTTCCACAAATAGTTTTTTATAAAAATCCCTGACGTAAGCGTGTTCGGGCAACTCTTTTAATATTTTCACCAGACCGCCCAAAACCCAGCCGTTTCCCCGACCCCAAAAGATCTTCTCACCATTTTTTTCTTTCTGGTCAAAGTAGCGGTGGTCCCTAAAAAACAACTGCTCTTCCTGATCGTAAAGCAAGTCGTACGTCATGCGGAATTCCCGGTCAAAAAAGTCAAGGTATTTGGCATCCCCGGTGAGGTTGTACATTTGCACATAAACCGGCGGCGCCATAAACAAGGCATCGCACCAGGTCCAGCGCTCCGTAGTTAGATCCCCGCCGCCATGTTTGAAATTGGCAATGGAAGGATGGTTGATCACCCATTCGGTTCTGGCCTGGGTCGGATCGAACATCCGTTTGTCCCCTTCCAGGCGATACATGTCAAGGTACATCTGGCAAACGGCGACATCATCGGCATTGTACATCCGGTGATGTGGCTGCCAGCCATGCCTCCGGCCAATATCGATCAGCCATTGGCGGTATTTACCATTTTCGGCAATTTTTGCCCATTCCATCATGCCAATATACAAAGTGCCATTGGTCCAGCGGAGATCGTGGCTTTTCACGGTATGCTGGTTGGCAATTTGCCAATCGGCCACTTTTTCCATTATCCTGATAATCTTCCCGGAATCAGAGCTATCTTTCCGGTCCCGTTCTGCAGAACCGGACAGTCCGGGGATCAGTAAAAATGTAATTATCAGGAATGTATACAATTTTACAACTGTTTTTCTCATGGTTTACGTTTTATTGACAACTTAATTTTCAAAAGAATGGATCAGGTTGATGTAGCTTTGTACCAGGTTTTTTTCGGAGCCGGGCATTAGCCGTGTAACTTTCACCTCGTACCCGCCTTTCGGATATTCGCTATCGGAACAGATGTACCCGCTCGAACCATTGCAATGGGTCAATATCACGGTATTTGAATAGGGAGACTGTTTCTTTATTTCCATGCCAATTTCTGTAAACAGTTCACCGGAAATGCCTGCCAATACCAGGTTGCCGATTTTCATTGCCGCCAACCTGATTTTTGTGTCCGGCCCTGCTTCATACGACGGCTGGGGAAAATGGCTGGGTGAATTTTTCTTTCCGGGAAAAGTTACCATCACTTCCGTGGTCTGGAGTGTTTTAACCGGATAAGTCACGGTTTCGTTCAACACCCTTGCGGCTTCATCGCCCACATGATACCCGATGGCATCTACTTCGCGGAACACATTGCCTGGCCCGTAAATCGGGTTGATGTCGCCCGAAGCGCCGGCAGTAACCCCAACTACAAGGTTTTCGTCCATCTGATTTTTCACATAGCGGGCAGCAGCGCCCGGCCAGTCGCCGGTAATCAGGTAATTGGAATCGCCTGTTGCCGTACCGTGACAGGGCCAGTTGATTAAAACCGCAATAGGTTTCTGGTCGAGGGTCTCAAACTTTATCACAGCCAGCTCCCGGTCGCAGGGGCCTTCCTGGTTACGGCCCAGCCATACTTCGCCTTTTGAAAATTCGGCGCGGCGGTTAATATTCAGCGCACATTGGCCTTTCCCAAGCCCCATCCGGAAAGGCTGTGGATTTTTAGAAGCATTGACAGCCAAATCCACCAGTTTGTTTTTCAATACTTCTGTATATTCCCTCACCGATTCCGGGCCATGGTAGCCAACGGAAGGGCCACCGTGGTTATGCACGGCAACCAGCATGATATTGGAAGAAGGAATACCCGTTTTCGATGAGATAAGCCCCCGTATTTCTTCCGTTAAATCAAACGAAAAACCAATCAGGTCGGCAGTAACCAGCAGGCTTTTTCCCTTATCGCCTGAAAAATAGAAGGCCGAAGCATATAAACTGTCGCGCACGCCCACCGAAGGGGTTTCACGGGCAGCATAACCGCTCATCATGGCCGGTTTATCGGGGGTAATGTTTACCTGCGCTGCCCCCATTTTTACTACATTATCACTCTTTGCATTGCCCCGGGCCGAAACCCATCCCGTGAAAAGGCTGATCAGAAAGAACAGCATTCCGGTAATTGCTCTTTTTTTCATACGTAAATAATTTCTATTAAATGAGCCTTTAAAGCCCATATGTTGTTTAAAATCAATAATTTTTAGAACTACAGACAAAAGAAAAGAAAGCACTTGTCTTTAAAGCAAATGCACGGT